>JAQEDL010000005.1:0-66961 GCA_027669365.1 Coriobacteriaceae bacterium AM49-12
GCAACGGTGGCGGCTTCCGCGGCAACCGCTTTTAGGGGTTACGCGGTTCTACGAACCGCGTAACTAGTTGACGCTGCGCGCCACCCAGGGCGACAAATTGTCATTCAAAAGGCAAGGCATGACCAGAAGGTCTATGCCTTGCCTTTTTCATGCCAACTTGTTCGCCCTGGCGGCGCTCGCTGGCGTTGCCAAAACATCGGCGTTGCCATGATCCAAGGTAGTCATTGGGGACGTTCTTAAACGACTACATAGCATGAGAGTGGATAATCTCCCGGTTTGAGCCTGCATTCAAGCTCAAAGTGGGAGATTATCCACTCTCATTTGTTATGTGTCCGAAAATCCACGCTCGTTTCTACTCTGTCTACATTTGTAGGAACAGTTCGTGGAGGCGGGTGTCTTCATCGAGTTCGGGGTGGAAGGTTACGCCGAGCTGGTTGCCCTGGCGGGCAGCGACGATGCAGCCATCGACTTCGGCCAGGGCCTTGGCGTCGCCGTGGACCTCGACGATGCGGGGTGCGCGGATAAACGTCAGCGGCGCTTCACCGTCGATGCCGGCTACTTGCCCTTTGGTTCGAAAGCTGCCGAGCTGCCTGCCGTAGGCATTGCGCTCGACAAGTACATCCATGGTTGCCAAACGCGGCGTCCCCTTATCGTCGTGGGCGGCAAGATCGCGCGCCAATAGAATCAAGCCGGCGCAGGTGCCCAGGACGGGCATGCCTTCAACAATGCGGGCGCGAAGCCCGTCGAGCATGCCAAGCTCGGCAAGCAGCTTGCCCTGAACGGTGGACTCGCCGCCGGGGAGAACCAGGCGGTCAAAGTTCTGTTGTAAATCGGCCGCCTGCCTCAGCTCAACACAACGTGCGCCGAGCTCGGACAGCCTCGCTTCGTGCTCGGCAAAAGCACCTTGGATCGCCAGCACGGCGACCGTCTGGTCTGCGTAATCACTCATGTGCGATCCTTTCTGCCGGACTAGCGTCCGCGCTCCTCCATGATGATCTCGATCTCGTCGGCGTTGATGCCCACCATGGCCTCGCCAGGTCCTCCGAAAGCTCGGCAATGAGCTTGGCGTCGGTGAAGTTTGCCACAGCCTTAACGATGGCGGCGGCGCGTTTGGCGTGGTCGCCGCTCTTAAAGATGCCCGAGCCGACAAAGACGCCCTCGGCACCCAGCTGCATCATCAGCGCGGCGTCCGCGGGGGTTGCTACACCGCCGGCGGCAAAGTTCACCACGGGAAGCTTGCCCGTGGCATGGACCTCGCGCACAAGCTCGACTGGAACTTGCAGTTGCTTAGCTGCCTCAAAGAGCTCGTCATCGCGCAGAGCAGCAACGTCGCGGATTTGCTTTTGAATCTTGCGCATGTGGCGCACGGCTTGGACGACGTCGCCCGTGCCCGGCTCGCCCTTGGTGCGAATCATTGTGGCGCCCTCGGCAACACGGCGCAACGCTTCGCCCAGATCGCGGGCACCGCAGACAAACGGGACGTCAAACTGGGTCTTATCGATGTGGTAGACATCGTCGGCGGGGGAGAGAACCTCGGACTCATCGATGTAGTCGATCTCGATGGCCTGAAGGACCTGCGCCTCGACGATGTGACCGATGCGGCACTTGGCCATGACGGGGATGGAGACGGCCTCTTGAATGCCCTTGATCATCTTGGGGTCACTCATGCGCGACACGCCGCCGGCGGCGCGGATGTCGGCCGGGATGCGCTCGAGAGCCATGACGGCGCAGGCGCCTGCCTCCTCGGCGATACGTGCCTGCTCGGGCGTGGTGACGTCCATGATGACGCCGCCCTTGAGCATCTGCGCGAGCTCGCGATTGAGTTTGACGCGATCTGCCTTGCTGGTCTGTTCTGCCATGGTTGCTCCCTTGGTTGGCATGTGCATTGCTTGACGGAAAATCCTATCGGGGAGCTGGGCATGGCAAAATACTCAGTTTTCGAGATAATAATAAGGTCAGCTTAATACCAGATTGAACAGCTCGATAAGGTCAGGTGATATACTCATGCTTGACTACAATTTGGAAAAACGCGGCGAAGCATCGCTCTATGAGTATGTTTACCAGCAAATCCGAGATGATATCGTAGCTGGACGCATTACGGCGGGGGAGCATCTGCCGTCCAAGCGCGCCTTTGCCAGTCATCTGGGAATCAGTGTTATTACCATCGAGAATGCATATAGCCAGTTACTCGCTGAGGGCTATATTTGCTCAATGCCACGTCGTGCTACTACGCTTGCGAGCTTCCGGATGCACCGGTTTTGGCTTCGGCTGCGGAGGGCATCGACCGAGATGCCGTCTCTGTGGGCCCCAGCGTGCATGATGTCAACGGACAGGTCGAGCGATTCGATGCGCTTTCTCCTTCTGCTTTGGAGGCGGCGCGGCTTTGGCAAAGCGCGTTACGGGCGACGCTGGCATCCGAGGACGAGCGCGAAATCTTTTCGCCCGCACCGGCGCAGGGCACTGCTCGGCTGCGACGTGCGATTGCGCACCATCTACGCGGGACGAGGGGTATGAATGTCGACCCCAACAACATTGTTATCGGTGCGGGCGCCCAGCTGCTCGATACCATGCTGGTTCAGTTGCTTGGAGCCGACAAGGTGTATGCCGTTGAGGATCCGGGCTATCTGCGCCTGACGCGCATCTATCAGGCTATGGGTTGCGAAGTGCGTCATATCCCGTTGGACGGTGAAGGCGTGGACTTGAGTGCTCTGCAGAAAACCGGGGCGGATGTCCTTCACCTGATGCCGTCTCACCAATATCCGACCGGCCTTGTGACGAGCATTGCGCGTCGCTATGCCCTGCTGAGCTGGGCCGCCGAGCAGCCGGACCGGTATCTCATCGAAGATGACTTTGATTGTGAGTTTCGCCTTGCCGGCAAGCCGATTCCCGCGCTCGCGTCGATCGATGTCGCCCAATCGGTCATCTACACCAACACCTTTTCAAAAAGTCTGTCGTCGGCCCTGCGTTTGGCGTATATGGTCCTGCCTGATGAGCTGATGGAACGGTTTAGGCGCAACCTTGGTTTTTACGCCTCGTCGGTGAGTTCTGTTGACCAGGTCGCTTTGGCTCGCTTGCTGGAATCGGGTGATTACGAGCGACATGTGAACCGCGTGCGCGTTCGAGCTCGCGAGGCGCGTGATGGCCTGACGGCGCTTGTACGGAAAACGTTTCCGGCAGGGGAGGTTTCGATCGATCATGCAGACGCGGGCCTTTACTGCACTGTTGCCCTGGCCGAGGACAAGGCAGGGGAGAGTTTCGCGAAGCTCTCGCTGACGCTCGTATTTCCTATGTCAACATCGCCGATTGCCTGTGGACGGGTGATCGGGCATCGACTAAGAACGCTCCATCTCGCGTCCTCATACAATACGACGACCTGAGCTCTCAGTCGCTCAGTGTTCTTCAGGAGCAACTGCAATAAGCCAACGAAAAGGCCCGAACCAATACGGTCCGGGCCTTCTTCGAGCTAGAGATTATCTCTCAGGCTGCTGGCTTAGCCAAAGTAACGCTTGAGCAGGCCGGCGAAAGCCTTGCCGTGGCGAGCCTCGTCGCGAGCCATCTCGTGCACGGTGTCGTGGATGGCATCGAGGCCAGCGGCCTTGGCGCGCTTAGCGAGATCGGTCTTGCCGGCGGTGGCGCCATTCTCGGCCTCAACGCGCATCTCGAGGTTCTTCTTGGTGGAGTCGGTCACAACCTCGCCCAGGAGCTCGGCGAACTTGGCGGCGTGCTCGGCCTCCTCGTGGGCAGCCTTCTCCCAGTACAGGCCGATCTCGGGATAACCCTCGCGATGGGCGACGCGAGCCATGGCCAGGTACATACCGACCTCGGAGCACTCGCCCTCAAAGTTGGCGCGCAGGTCAGCAACGATGTCCTCGGAGACGCCTCCATCTTGGCGACGCCCACGACGTGCTCGGCAGCCACTCGAGCTGACCCTCCTCCTGCTTCAGGAAGCGAGAGCCGGGAACGCCGCACTGGGGGCACTTGAAATCCTCGGGCAGCTGGTCGCCGTCGAACTCTTCCACATAACCGCAAACGGGGCAAACAAACTTCATGATTCGATCCTTTCGATCGATGGCGATGGTGCGCTCGTCCGGTCCCGTAAGGGCCCTCTCCGGACGTGCGTCTTGACGAGTTCTATTATCCATAAATGCGACCGAATGTGAAGCCTATTAGGAATGATTTTTAATAAAACAATTTTCGGCATGTGAAGATGTTGATTGATTAACGATTTGCAAGCCATATGCGGACGCCGATGAGTACAATCGGTCGAACAAATGTTGACCTATCAACAAATGAAGGAGTTTCCTTTATGCATCTAGCCCGCCGCGCCTGGTGCCGAACATATCAGACGGTTTTTCGCATCGCATTGCCGATCCTGCCCTATACCGAGCCGCGCATTTTGGAGCATGCCGAGGATGTGCCCGCAGTGCTTCAAAAGCGCTCGATCCAGAAGGTCCTTATCGTGATAGACCCTGGTATTGCTCGTTTGGGACTCACGGCATCACTCGAGCGTGCGCTTACGGCTCAGGGGATTGGCGTTACGGTCTATGCCGAAACGCGTGCGAATCCCACGGTCTCAAACGTGGAGGAAGCGGCGTCCCTGTATCGCGAGAGCGCCTGCCAGGCCATTATCGGCTTTGGTGGCGGTTCGGCCATGGACTGCGCCAAGGGTGTGGGCGCACGCATCGCACAGCCAAATAAGCCCATCAACAAGATGCGTGGCCTGTTGCGCGTCCACCGTCTCCTGCCGCTGCTTATTGCGGTTCCCACTACCGCCGGTACGGGAAGCGAAGTCACACTCGCGGCGGTAATTACCGATGACGAGACGCACTACAAGTACCCCATTAACGACTTTGTGCTTATCCCGCGCTTTGCGGTGCACGACCCCGAGTTTACACGCGGCCTGCCCGCCTCCATTACGGGGCAGACGGGCATGGATGCCCTGACGCATGCCGTCGAGGCCTTTATCGGCCGTAGCACCACGCCCTACACGCGCAAGATGGCGCGTCAGGCGGTCCAGCTCATCCACGACAATTTGCCCGAGGCTTATGAGCATGGCGACGACATGCGCGCTCGTCGCAATATGCTTTCGGCGGCGTATAAAGCGGGTGTTGCATTTACCCGCTCCTATGTCGGATACGTGCATGCCATCGCGCACAGTCTGGGCGGCCGATACGGAATTCCGCACGGTTTGGCCAACGCGATCATCCTGCCGCACATGCTTCGCGCTTATGGTGACGCCGCCGCCCCCAAGCTTGCCGATCTTGCTCGCATGGCCGGTATCGCGCCGGCTAACGCGCAGGACAGTCTTGCGGCCGAGGCCTTTATCGATTGGGTCGACCGCATGAATGCCGCCTTGGGCATTCCCAAATATGTGACGGGCATTCGCCGCTCCGATATTCCGCAAATGGCGGCCCATGCCGATGCCGAGGCCAATCCGCTATACCCCGTTCCACTTTTGATGGACCGTTTGGAGCTCGAGCGTATGTACGAGGTCGTCGCGGGTGGTATGTTTGAGGATGAGAACTAGGAGGGCCCATGAACACCGAGGAAATCGCGCGCATTGTCGGCGAACAGCGCGCCTACTTTAAGACGCGCGCCACGTTTGATGTCGATGCTCGACGTCGCGCCCTCGTGCGCCTGCGCGAGGCGGTGCGGGCACACGAGACCGATATTGCCCATGCGCTCAAGACCGATTTGGGAAAGTCGCATGACGAGGCCTATATGTGTGAGATCGGCACCTCGCTTTCCGAGATTCGTCATCAGATTGCGCATGTTGCTCGATGGAGCCGCCCGCGCCTGCGCCCGTGCGACCTCGCCAACGCCGTGAGCGTGTGTAAGACGCAGGCCGTGCCCTATGGCGTCACGCTCATCATGGCTCCATGGAACTATCCGTTTTTGTTGACGCTCGAGCCGCTCGCTGGAGCCCTTGCCGCGGGCAATACCGTGGTCATCAAGCCGAGCGCCTATGCCCCGGCATCGAGCGCGGTGCTCAAGCAAATCTGCGAAGAGGCATTTGATCCGCGCCTGGTGACGGTTGTAGAAGGCGGCCGTGCCGAGAACGAAGCACTGCTCGATGAGTGCTGGGACAAGATTTTCTTTACCGGTAGCGTTCCGGTCGGCAAGCTCGTCATGGAGCGCGCAAGTAAAAACCTGACGCCCGTGACGCTTGAGCTGGGCGGAAAGAGCCCCTGCATTGTGGATGCCACGGCAAACTTAAAAGTCGCGGCACGGCGCATCGCCTTTGGTAAATGGCTCAACGTGGGGCAGACCTGCGTGGCGCCCGACTACCTGCTGGTCGATACGCGCGTACACGATGAGCTGTTGGGCCTCATCAGGGAGGAGACCCGTCGCATGTTTGGCGAGCATCCGCTCGACAACGAGGATTACGGTCATATCGTCAACGCCAAGCATTTTGCGCGCGTGCGCGGGCTGATCGATCCCTATAAGGTTGTGCTTGGAGGTACCGCGCGCGAGTCGTCGCTCAAGATTGAGCCGACGATTCTAGACGGCGTGACCCCCGATGACGCCGTAATGCAGGAGGAGATTTTCGGCCCCATCTTGCCGGTGCTGACGTTTGAGAGCCTAGACGAGGCAGAGACGTTTATTGCGGATCGTCCGACGCCGCTAGCTCTGTATATCTTTAGCCAGGACCATGCGGCTCAGCAACGCTTTGTGCGTTACGTGCCCTTTGGCGGCGGCTGCGTCAACGACACGATCATGCATCTGGCTACGAGCCATATGGGCTTTGGCGGCATGGGCGCGAGCGGTATGGGGCAGTACCATGGCCGCGAGAGCTTCGATACGTTTAGCCACAAGAAGAGCATCGTGAACAAGGCAACGTGGCTGGACGTGCCATTCCGCTACGCTCCTTACGCAAGCTGGAAGCACAAGTTCGTGCGCATGTTTGTGCATTAGAATCAGATGGTGTAGCGACAAACGGTCGAAAAGGCACGGGTGGGGCGAATTTGTGTCCGCGCGAGTTCGTAGACTTCTCTGTAAGGTTAAACGCCGGTTTATTCGGCCGTTAGGGGAGCTGCCATGTATGAGCCTTCACGTGTTCTTTTGTCGTTTCATATTGCAGGGTTTCAATATGCCGACGGCGCTTTGGTCCTAGGCGATCTTAAGGTTGGCGATAAGCTGACGCTGTGTGCCGAGCGCGATAATCCCCATGATCCCGAGGCGGTTGCGATCTACTGCGGCAACACCAAGCTTGGGTATGTTCCGGGAAACGAGGTCGGCCCGCTGTCCTTGATGATGTATTACGGCCACGAGGACGTATTTGAGGCTCGTGTGCAACAGG
This sequence comes from Coriobacteriaceae bacterium AM49-12, assembly GCA_027669365.1. GTDB lineage: Bacteria > Actinomycetota > Coriobacteriia > Coriobacteriales > Coriobacteriaceae > Collinsella. The sequence goes on from JAQEDL010000005.1 coordinate 7,301, forward strand.
TTGCTCCCGAGCGCAGCCCGTGGCATCAGGTGCGCGTTGGCCTCTATGTGGTGGATGCTCGCTAGTCGGCAATGGAGGCGGTCGTGTTTGATGACGATGACCTATTCGATTTGGTAGATGATCCGTTTGAGTGGGATCTGCTGCTCGACGATGATGAGCTGGGGCAGGACCGTAAAAAGCGGCAAGACGGGAAAGGTCAGGGTGACGCTTCGAAAAAGCAAGACAAGCGCCGCCGAGGACTGTTCGGCGGGCTCTTTGGCTAACCGCCGCATCGCTGTGTCTGTATACTTAGCACGAGTTTGACGCGTTGCGAAATGAGGACATGGACGATGATGTGGTTTACCGCCGACCTGCACCTGGGCGATACGAATATCTTGCACGATATGGATCGGCCGTTTGATTCGGTCGAGGAGATGAACCGCAAGGTCATCGATGTCATCAACGAGTGCGTGGCTGCGAACGACCTCCTCTATATCCTGGGGGACTTTACGTATCGATTGCCCATGGCGGAAGCGGTGCGCCTGCGTAAACGAATCGAATGCCAGAACATAACGCTCATCCGTGGCAACCATGACGGTGATTGGGAAGATCCCGACGTACCGCAGATTTGGGATGAGGTACGCGATTACCTGGAGATTGCTCCCGGCTATGCCAAGGGCCATCGTCTAGTTATGAGCCATTACCCATGCTCAGCTGGAATGGCAAGGCGCGCGGCGCCATCATGCTGCACGGGCATATCCACAGCAGGGGAGACCGCACCAACGCGCGCAACCGCGATCGCGAGCGCCCTATCTTTCGCTATGATGTCGGTCTCGATGCCAACGATTACAAGCCCGTAAGCCGTGATCAAATCCTTGACTTCTTTGGGCTGTAATTCTCGAACCACCACACAAACCACCACAAAGGGGACAGTCGCCTTTGTGGTGGTTCTGGCGCCGTTGCCATTATGGCGGCGGCGTCTTTTTTTGTCCGTGCGGCGCGGTAGAGTGTAGGCGGTTGAAATTTGCGTCCATCGAGGAGCTGCCATGAACGAGATCAAGTGCCCGCATTGCGGCGAAGTTTTTAAGGTCGATGCGTCCGGTTATGCGGATATCGTCAAGCAGGTGCGCGATGCCGAGTTCTCGCGCGACCTGGATGAGCGCGTGAAGGCGGTCCAGCGCGAGGGCGAGCAGGCACTGGAGCTTGAGCGCTCGCGCTCGACGGCTGCTTTGCAAAAGGCAGAGTCTCAGCGCGACGCTCAGCTTGTCGAGCAGAAGAATGCTGCAGCTCAGCAGCTGGCGCAAGAGGTTGCCAAGCGCGACGCTGAGCTTGCCGAGCTGCGCGCCAAGCTCGAAGGCGCTGCCGCAGAGCGCGAGAGTGCAAGTCAGCGCGCGGCGGTTGAGGCCCGCGCCGATGCTCAAAAGGAGAATGCCGAACTGCAGCGCGAGATCGACAACCTGCGTGCGCAGTTGGGGCGCAAAGATGATGAAGCCAAGCTTGCCGAGGCAGCGGCACGCAATGCTGCTCAAAACGACCTGTCCGCACGTGATGCCCAGATTGCCGAGCTGCAAGCCAGGCTCGCCGCGGCGGACAAGGCCCAGGAGATGGCGCTTGCTGCTGCTGCGGCCGAATCGCAGCGTGAGCTCGAGGCCGCTCGCAGCGAGGCCGAACGTACGCTTGCTGACTATCGCGCGAAGGTTCAGGAGAAGTTTTCCGTCGCAAAGGCTCAGTCCGAGCAGGAGGCCGAGGGTCTGCGTGCTCAGCTGCGCGAACAGGAACTGACGGCCAAGATGAACCTATCGGAGGCGGTCGCCGCGGCGGAGCGTGAGCGTGACGAGGCCCGCGCCAAGCTCACGAGTGAGCTGGCGGTGCGCGATTCACGCGAGGAGCAGGCCAAGGCGGCACACGAGCTCGAACTTGCGCAGACCAAGCGCGCGAACGAGGAACTGATTCGCTACAAGGATGAAGAGATTGAGCGCCTTAAGGACATGAAGGTCCGCCTGTCCACCAAGATGGTGGGCGAGTCGCTCGAGCAGCACTGCGAGACCGAGTTTAATCGTCTGCGCATGACGGCGTTTCCCAACGCGTACTTCGAGAAAGATAACGATGCGTCCGAGGGCACCAAGGGCGACTTTATCTTCCGCGAGTGCGACGCGAGCGGCAACGAGATCATTTCGATCATGTTCGAGATGAAAAACGAGAACGACGAGACCGCGACCAAACACAAGAACGAGGATTTCTTTAAGAAACTCGATCACGATCGCCGCCAGAAAGGCTGCGAGTATGCGGTGCTCTGCACCCTGCTGGAGCCCGAGAGTGACCTCTATAACGCGGGTATCGTCGACGTGAGTTACCGCTATGAGAAGATGTACGTGATCCGCCCGCAGTTCTTCATCCCCATGATTACGCTCCTTCGCAACGCCGCTATGGGTTCGCTTCGCTATAAGCAGGAACTGGCGGAGTACAAACAGCAGAATATCGATGTCACGAACTTCGAAGCCAAGATGGAGAAGTTCAAGGATGGCTTCTCGCGCAACTACAACCTGGCGAGCAAGCAATTCGAGTCGGCAATCAAGGAGATCGATGCCGCCATTAAGCAGCTCGAGAAGACCAAGGACGACTTGCGCCGCAGCACCGAGAACCTACGCTTGGCCCACAACAAGGCCGATGAGCTTACCATTCGCAAGCTCACATGGGGCAACAAGACCATGAAGCAGCGTTTGACGAGGCGCGCGAGGCTGCGCCAGAGACAAACGAGGAGCCAGCCGAGGCGGATTCGTATGAGGTCGAGGATGCCGAGTAAGGCATAGCGGATAGTGAAAAAGCGGGGCTGCTGGCGATGTTGCCAACAGCCCCGCTTCGTTTCGTCCCAATATGCTTGGCTAATCCTCGAGCAAATCCTCGATAAAACCGACGCGGTAGTTCTTGAAGATGACCTCGCCACCGTCTTGCGTGGCGTCCAGATCGACATCGCCCATGATGCCAAAGTCGTGGTCGCCGTCCTCGTCGGCAAAAATCTGGTGCACGTGCCACACGTGGAGCGCCTTCTCGTCGGACTCGTCGATCGAGAACATAGCAGAGGAGCGCGCGTCGCCGTCGGTGAGAATCTCCTCGTGCTGCTCGTGGTAAGCGTCGAGTGCTTTTTGCCAGCGGATCTCGCTCATGCCCCAGTCGTCGTCGAGTTCGCCCAGGTCGCGCACATGCTCGCGGGCGGCAAGAGTCACGCGGCGGAAGAGCGCGTTGCGCACCAACAGCGTGCAGCCGCGACGGTCCGCCACGACCTCGTCGATGCCCTGCGGCGGCGTGGCGTCGAGGGCTGCCGGGTTGCCAGCGTTCTCCCACTCGTCTACCAAGCTCGAGTCGACCGAGCGCACCACAAAGCCCAGCCACGAGATAATGTCGCGCAGGCGCTCGTCGCGCTTCTCGATGGGTACGGTGCGGTCGAGCGAACGGTAAGCCTCTGCCAGGTAGCGCAGCAAAATGCCCTCGGAGCGGGCGATGCCGAGCTTTTGAATGTAGCCCTTAAAATCGCTCGCGCTCTCCAGCATATCGCGCAGAACGCTCTTGGGAGAGAGTTGGTAGTCGTTTGCCCAGGGTACTTCCTGGCAGTACTTGTCAAAGGCGGCGTCGAGCAGGTCCTCAAGCGGCTTTTCGTACGTGACGTCCTGAATACGCTCCAGGCGCTCCTCATACTCGATGCCGTCGGCCTTCATCTCGGCCATAGCGCGATCGCGCGCGGCACGCTCCTGTGCGCGCAGCACCTGTTTGGGGTCTCGAGCGTGGCCTCGACCATCGAGATCAGATCCATGGTATAGGTCTCGCTCTCGGGATCGAGCAGCTCCAGCGCGGCAAGCAAAAACGGTGAGAGCGGCTGGTCGAGCGCAAAGTCCTCGGGCAGGTCGACCGTCAGCGCGTAGTCGATGTCCGGCGCGGCATCAGCCGGAGCGTCGGGTGCGGGCGGTACCTCGGTGCGCACGACGACGCCGGAGTCGATGAGCGTGGCGAAGATTTCGTCGGCGCGAACCTCGAGCTTAGCCTTTTCTTCGGGAGTCTGCAGGCTCGTCTCGATGAGGTCGTGTACGCGGGCGCGGGCGTCGCCGCCCTGCTCGACCACGCTAATCACCATGGAGTGTGTGATGCGAAGGCGCGGCTTGAGCGTTTCGGGCTGCGTCTCGATCAGGCGCTCAAAGGTCTGCTTGTTCCAGGTGACAAAGCCCTCGGGGGCCTTCTTCTTTTTAATCTTGCGGAGCTCTTGGGGTCGTCGCCCGCCTTGGCCATGAGCTTGGCGTTCTCGATCTCGTGCTCGGGTGCCTCGGCAATCACCATGCCCTCGGTATCGAAGCCCGAGCGGCCGGCGCGACCGGCAATCTGATGAAACTCGCGGGCGCGCAGACGACGCATCTTGTAGCCGTCGAACTTGGTGAGCGCGGTGAGCACCACGGTATGGATGGGCACGTTGATACCGACGCCGAGCGTATCGGTGCCGCAGATGACGGGCAACAGGCCCTGTTGTGCCAAGCGCTCGACCAGCAGACGATAGCGCGGCAACATGCCAGCATGGTGCACGCCGACGCCGCATCCGAGCAAGCGCTTAAGAATCTTGCCAAAGGCCGTCGAGAAGCTCGTGCCCTTGGCCGCCTCCTTGATGGCCCCACGCTGCTCCTTGCTGGCAATACCAAAGTTGGCGAGGGATTGCGCCGTCGCAAGTGCGGCGTCCTGGCTAAAGTGCACGATGTAGAGCGGGGCCTCGCCGCGGCGCATTGCGAGCTCGACCGTGCCCTCGAGGGAGGTCGTCACGTAGTCGTAGCTCAGCGGCACGGGGCGTGGGGCATCGACGACCAGATCGCACGCGGCGCCGGTGTGCTCCTCGAGTGAGGCGGCGATCGCGGTGACATCGCCGAGCGTGGCGCTCATGAGCATGAATTGTGTGTGAGGCAGGGTGAGCAGCGGTACCTGCCAGGCCCAACCGCGATCGGGGTCGGCAAAGTAGTGGAACTCGTCCATGGCGACGCAGCCCACATCGGCATCTTCGCCCTCGCGCAGTGCGTCGTTAGCAAGGATCTCTGCCGTGCAGCAGATGACGGGCGCTTTAGTATTGATATGCGTGTCGCCGGTGATCATACCGACGTTATCGCGGCCGAGCACCTGTACCAGGTCGAAGAACTTTTCGCTGACCAAGGCTTTGATGGGGGCCGTGTAATAGCAGCGCTTGCCCTGCGCCATGCCCATAAAGAGCATGCCCAGCGCGACGAGCGATTTGCCCGATCCGGTCGGTGTGCCCAAAATGACGTGATCGCCGGCAGCCAGGTCCATGAGGGCCTCTTCTTGGTGATCCCACAGCTCGATGCCGCGGTCGCTCGTCCATTCAAAGAAGCGTTCGAAGGCCTGATCGGCCGTGAGCCACGGTTCGGGCTCACTGCCGTCTTCGGGCTCCCACCAGGTGGGGGAGAGCGCGCCGAGCGAGCCGAACTCGGCCTCGGTTCCCGTGCCGCCCGAGAATGAGCTGGCGGCGCCGGCGCCCGAGACGGTGCTGGCGGCGGTATCTGTCGTGGTCTGTGCCATGTGTGGTTGCTTTCTCTCGCGATTGTCCGCCAACTATTATGGCGTAGCGGCGGCGCGGGGTGCCAGCGCGCGAGAAAATGCAGGAAATGGGCGTTCTGCCCAGCCGTTTGGTGCAGTAGCCAGCTAAGTGAGTAGACTTTTTGCGATATCGCGAGCACATGGCTTTTGCGCAAGGGCTCTACCTGCGGTTTTAGTTTTCGCTATGCGGGTTGTGCTTGGCTATTGCTAAATAGTCTACTCACTTAGGTTTGAGGACCGTTCGCTGGCGCTTATTTGCGCTTGTTTGCCGATGCCGCGACCATCAGAAGCCCCTAGGACTCCTGCGGTAAGCGCTTCTTGCCCTTGCGGGCGCGGTTTCTAAAGTTCTCGACGGCTTCTTCCATGCCCAGAGGCACATAGGTGAGCTCATCGAGGTTATCGGGCAGGTAGCAGGCAAGACTTTGCTCCTGCATGTGACCCGCCGTGAGCACATCGTCACTGGGATGTGCGCCGGGTGTGGCGCAAATGCCATAGACGACGGCACCCATCTCGCGCGTGCGGCGCTCGTATTCGGTCTCGGGGTGCTCGGGATGGTCGCGGCGGACGTCGTCGCTTACCCAAAGCGTGTCGTAGCCTGCCGCAGCAAACTGCCCCAAGGCGTAGTCGCGCAATGGCTTACTGTCGGTTCGCAGTGTGACGGTGGCACCGGCTGAAAAGAGCGGACGGTACAGCATTAGGTGGTCGACATGGACGAGTCGCTTTTTGGCGTACTTGGCCTTGGGCTGCGGCGTGGGAAAGTTGATGGTGATGGCATCGAGCTCGCCTGCGGCAAATAGCTGCGACAGCGATGCGGCACCTCGGGGCAGGACGAGTGCGTTGGACAGCCCCTGCTCGCAGATTTTCTGTGCGGCATAGGCGATGCAGATGGGCTCCTGGTCCATACCGATAAAGAGCGTGTCGGGCTCGTGGGCCGCGCGCTCTACAAGGTACGTTCCCTTGCCACAGCCAAGGTCCAGGTGAAGGTGTTCGAAAGGCTTGCTGCCTGCGGGCGCACAGGCCTTGCGCCAATCTCCGGCATAGGCCTCGGGGTTCGTCTCAATCGCATCGGCATAGCGCTCCAAGCGCTCCTCGAGCACAAAGTTCTTAGGGGTGCGAGCGTGGACGGCTCCCATGAGGCTCCTTGGTCATAAGTATGGAACGCATGGCTGCGCGTTCCGGCGATGGGTTAGAAGGGGGCGATTTGCCCGAACGCTGCGGTGCGGCTCGGCGGCGAGTCGTCGGTGCCTACAGACGCTTGAGGATCACATAGCGGTTGAGCTCGCCGCTGCGACCGTCGGCGTGGAAACGCTCGAGCTCGCGTACGGGAACCTCGCCGCTCTTGTAGAACGTACGGACGCCGCGCACCAAGTCGGTGATCTGCTGATCGTCAAAGTGATGGCAATAGCGGTAGGCGTGGCGGTCGTTTTGCCAGCCAATGAGGTGGTCGCCGGCTTCAAACTGCGCGGAATCGTAACCCTCAAACGGCGGGGTGAGCTCGGCGCGGGCTTCGGCTCGAACGGCCTTGCGCGCCATGCGCTCGTCATTCATAAACTCCCAAAAGCTGATGGCGATGATGCCGCCCGGGTGCGTCTGGCGCACCAGGCGTCGAGCACGCGCACGCGGTACTCGCATGACGGCACGTGGTGCATAAAGCCAAAGCAGACCGAGATATCGGCGAGCGGGGCATCGAAAAGCACATCGGGCGTCTCGGCGGGGTTGAGCTTCATGAGGGCGTCGAGCGCATCGAGTTCCTGGAAGTGCAGGTTGGGAATGCGCAGGGCGTGGCCGTGGGCGTCTATTGCCAGATCTTGGCACGAGTCGACACCATAGAACTCAAACGGGCAGCTGGCATCTGCCGAGGGGTTTGCGCCGTCGACGCCCTTGGCGGCAAGTGCCCCGCCGGCGGCAAAGTTCTCGAATCGCATATTGCCGCAGGCAAGGTCGAAGACGCGGACGGGATGCTCGATCGTGGCCACATCGAGCTGCTCAAGCGCGATGTCCATGGTGCGCACCCAGCCGGGCCACGGGGCTTGGCGCGTATCGGAAAAGGAAGCGGAGTGCTCGCGATAGAACGTATTGTTGAGCTGGATGAGCGATGATGCGAAATCGCGGTTCACGGCGCGGAACTCCCTCCGATGGCGGTGCGGAATAAACAGTACGACCATACTACCGTTAACGCCGCAACGGGGACAACCGAGCTGCGGGTCATTGCTTTGTTTGGACACATTTCCGCAGCTCATATGCGCCCGCAACCTCCGGTTGTCAAAAATCTCACTAGAATAGGTGGCATGATTTTGGCGGTGGCGGATAGATTTTTAACTGTGCAAGGCGCCTTAAGAACAAAAACGGTCCGGCGGCACGGCTGGCATCGCATAGGAGGAACCATGAATGTAGAAACTGCTCAGCGGCTCGCCGACCTTCGCCGCAGCAAGGGCTTTAGCCAAGAAGGATTGGCGCGAAAGCTGGGACTGTCACGCCAAGCGGTCAGTAAATGGGAGCGCGCGGAGAGCTCGCCCGATACCGAGAACCTGATTTCGCTCGCCAAGCTCTATGGTGTGAGTCTGGATGAGCTGCTCAATCCGAGCGATGAGATCGAGGACGATATCGAGTTTGAGAACGAGGACCGCGCCCGTCAGCGCGAGGCCGAGGCGGCGGAGCGTGCCCGTACCCACGAGGCGGCGGCACGCGCTACCGAGGCGGCAACGCAGGCGAGTGATGCTGCGGCCAAGGCGGCGCAAGCGGCAAGCTGGAGTGCACAGGCCGCCAATGCCGCTACGGCGCAGGCGACGAGTGGCGGTGCGGTTGGCTCGACTCCGGTGAAGGGCCCGTTCCAGTCGTTCCCGTATTGGGCTGTGTGTTGGCTGCTGTTCTTTTTGCTGATGTTCCCGTTTGGTGCCGGCCCCTTTGCCGCGCTGATCTTCTTTACGATTCCCATCTATCACTGGGTGGCGCGTGCACTCGATGGTGATTGGGCGCGCGGGGATATTCAGGTTGGTCGGCGCCGGTGGCAGCCAGGGCTCAGGATGCTTCCGCTGCGGCTGATACTGATGCGGCCGCTACGACCGCCGCTGAGCCGAGTGCCAAAGAAGGTGATGAATGATGAGCTCTCGCATGAATCGAAGGTGCGCCTGGGTGTTGGTATCGGAGCGTTTGTGCTCATCATCGGACTTGTCTTTGGCACTTCGCGGCTATTGGCTCATTCCGATACTGTGCGTACGACCGGTATTCTATCTGGCAATTTGTCTGATTTTGACGATATGTTTGACGACGATGATCTCTTGGATAGCGGTAACTATTCCGCTCGGCCTCAACAACTTTCGAGCGAAACGTTTGATGCCGACGCGTTCACATCGCTTGACTTGGACGTGACGTCGGGCACGGTCGAGGTCAAACACGTCTCCGGTGGCCCGGTGCGTGTTATCGAAAGCGGCCGCGTTGCGAAGGGAACGTCTGCTTCTGATGCGGCTACCCGGAACCTTGCTGAGGTCAAGGGCTCTACGCTCAAGATCGGTCAGTTCGACTACGATGATAAGCGCGCGATTGACCGCACAATTACCATTGAGCTGCCGCGAGATGTTGCGGATAGCCTGGTGGGCATTACGGCGAATGTAGGGTCGGGCGACCTGGCGGTCGCGGACATTGTGTGCCATGATCTGGATATAACGTTGAATTCGGGAGACGTTGAGTTTACGGGCACCGTGACCGACACCCTGAATGCCAAGGTCGGTTCGGGCGACATGACGTTCGAGCTCTACCAGGCGCCCGCGAAGTCGATGGACGTGAGCGTGGGCTCGGGCGACGTGGAGATGACGGTTCCGAACTCTACGGGCTTTAAGGCGAGCCTCACCTTGGGCAGTGGCGACTTCGAGAGCGATTTCCTTCCGCTTGGCTACGATGGGGAGACTATTTTGAATCTTGAATTCGATAACGGTGACAAGTCTGCTACGTATCGATTTGAGATTGGTTCGGGCGACATGTCGTTTGATTCGGAGTGACGGGTGGTTTTAGGAGACCCGCAAACGTAGACGCGCTGTTTGATGGAGGTGCCGGAGCCGTGACGGACTCCGGCGCCTTTGCCTTTACAATGGGGGCATGGAACAGATTATCTTGAACATACTCGAGGCTCTGCGCCGCGGCGAGACCGTGGACGACAAGGCGCTCGTCAAACTGATACATGCCGAGGCGCGCCGCGAGGGCGCCGACAAACGCGACCTGGCTAAGCGCCGTCTGCTGCCGTTCTACCAGCGGGTTAAACGTGAGGAGCCGGCTCGGTGGGCTGCGTGGAATGTCGATGCCGAGTTGGAGCGTCAACTGCTGCAGGTGCTGCGCATGAAGCCGCGCCGCACGGCTTCGGGCGTGGCGACCATTGCCGTCATCACCAAGCCCTGGCCGTGCTCGGGCGATTGCCTGTTTTGCCCCAACGACCTGCGCATGCCCAAGAGCTATCTGCACGCTGAACCGGCGTGCGCCCGTGCGGAGCAAAACTGCTTCGATCCGTATCTGCAGGTGAGCGCTCGTCTGACGGCGCTTTCGCAGATGGGTCATGCGACCGACAAGATTGAGCTCATCGTGCTCGGCGGCACCTGGAGCGACTATCCGCAAGGGTATCAGGCATGGTTTATGTCGGAGCTTTTCCGTGCGCTCAATGACGATGCCGTGGCCGGCGTGGCGGCCAACCCCATGCTGGCGCGTCCGGGCATCAGCCGTGCCGAGGCGGGACGCCTGCTCGATGACGCTCCTGCCGATGCCCTGCCGGCGGTGGTGGCGGAGCGTCGCGAGCGCTATCGGGCAGCGGGCATTACGACCGACGAGGTCGAGCTTGCTGCCGGCGTTGCCGACGAGCAGGGGCGTGTGGATGCTGCCGTGGGCGGCTATAACCGCGCAGTGCGTTGTCTGTACGGCCCCGGCACGCCGTGGGGCGAGGTCGCCGAGTGGCAGACGGCGACGATGGAAGAGCTTGAGCGGCAGCAGCGCATCAACGAGACAGCGAAGCATCGCGTGGTGGGGCTCGTTATCGAGACGCGCCCCGATGCCGTAACGCCGCAGGCGCTTACGCTTATCCGCCGCCTCGGCTGCACCAAGATTCAGATGGGTATCCAGAGCCTCGACCAGCATCTGCTCGATATCAACGAGCGCCGCATTTCGGTGGCGCAGATCGAGCGGGCGTTTTCGCTCGCGCGCCTGTTTGGCTTTAAGATCCATGCGCATTTTATGCTCAACTTGCTGGGCGCCACGCCCGAGGGGGACAAGCACGACTACGAGCGCTTTATGACCGAGGGCGCCTTTATGCCCGACGAGGTCAAGGTCTACCCGTGTGCGCTCATCGAGGGCTCGCGTCTGGTGGGCTGCTATGAGCGTGGCGAATGGCGCCCTTATACCGAGGAAGAGCTGCTCGATGTGTTGGCCGACGACATCGTGGTGACGCCGGCGTTCTGCCGCATTAGCCGTATGATTCGCGACTTTAGTTCCGACGACATTATGGTGGGTAACAAGAAGCCCAATCTGCGTCAGCTTGTCGAAAACCGCTTGGCGGCGCGCGGCGAGGGTGCGACGGTGCGTGAGATTCGCTATCGCGAGATCAGCACGGCGGGCGCCGACCTGGGCGAGTTGACCCTTGACGAAGAAGTGACGTACGAGACGCCGGTGACGCGTGAACGCTTTTTGCAGTGGGTGACGCCCGAAGGCAAGATCGCCGGCTTTTTGCGCCTGTCGCTGCCCGACCGTTCGTTTGTTGCCGCGCACGCGGACGAGCTGCCGACGGGGCCGGAGGAGGCGATGATTCGCGAGGTGCACGTTTATGGTATGGCGGCACGTGTGGGCGATCAGGGCCAGGCGGCTCAGCATCACGGTCTGGGGCGTCTGCTCGTGGAGCGTGCGTGCCAGATTGCTCGGGATGCGGGGTATACGCACATCAACGTGATCAGCGCGATCGGTACGCGCGAGTACTATCGTCACCTGGTTTTTGCGACCATGGCCTCTATCTGCAAAAGGAGCTCTAGATGAACAAGCCGAGTGTTTCTGCCAGCGTCGTTGCCGGCGTTGCTCTGGGAGCCGCGGCGCTTGGTGCGGCCGCTGTCGCTGTTCGTGCTGCCTGTCTGCAGGTTGCGCGAACCCGCAATGGGTTGGCGCGTGTGAAACGCGTGCACGATGAGGGCGGCGATGAGATTCGCGTGTTGGTGCAAGGCGGAGTCTACCAAAGCGCAAGCTACGTTGGCGAGCGTTGGGCAGAGCCCGTCTTTGCGTACTATCGTGCGTTTGACGACGTGTTTGAGGCCGAGCGCGCAATGCATGACGCCTATGGTCACGGTATCGACCGTTTGCTCATGCTGGGCGGCGGCGGGTTTGCCTATCCCAAGTTTGCACTGTTGTCGCACGAGGGCTTGCGCATGGACGTCATCGAGTATGACGCAGAGATTACGCGTCTGGCACGTCGCTGGTTCTACCTTGACGAGCTGGAGCGCACGGTGGGCGATCGCCTGCGGGTGATTACCGCTGAGGCGCGTTCGTATCTGGGCGTGACGAGCGTGGGCCATCGTCGCTACGACGTGATCGTGAGCGATTGCTTTGGCGGTGCCGAGCCCGTACGCGAGCTGGCGACCGTTGAGGCGCTGCGTCTGGTGCGGGGCAGCCTGAACCCCGGGGGGATCTATGCTGCCAATGTTGTGAGCGAGAACGAGGGGAGCGACGTGACGTTTCTGCGCGATTGTGTTGCCACGGCGCTTGAGGTGTTCAATCACGCTTGGGTGGTGCCTTGCGGCGATGCAGAGTTTGGCGGCGAGGAAAACTACCTGCTCATCGCCAGCGACGGGGACTACGCCTTTGCCGAAGCCGTGCCTTTTGACGCCGACTTCCTTGGCACCGCTCTCCACGACTAGCGCGTCTCCCCGCGACCAGTCTGTTTGGAATGGGGCTCTTTTAGCTACTTCTTGGTCAGGCGCCAGCTGAGGACGCGCTGCTTCATACCCTCGATGTCGAGCACGCCTTCGGCGAAGCCTTTGCGCACAAGCTCCTCGGGAACGTACTCGTCGTAGCGATCAAAATAAGGCACCTCGCCGGGATAGACGAGCTCGATGGGGTCGAAGTCCTTCTCAGCCTCGGCGGCGAGCACCTCAAAGAACGTCTCCTCATCGGCCTCATCTTAAACTGCATAAAGTATGGACGCGACGGATCGAGTCCGCGAAGGCCCAGTTCCGCGGCACACTTGATCTTGAGCATGCGCTCGAGTGCCAAAAAGGCGTAGCTACCCAGCCAGGGGAAGAGCACCCAGGTGTCGCCGCCCAGGTTAATGAGCGGCTTGGTTCCCGCGCCCGAAATCTCGGCGGTATGACGAGCCTGTGCAAGGCGTGCCCGCGCGTTGCCCATGAGGTACGGATATGCCGCATGCTCGTTGAGCGCTTTGCGCATGCGCTCGAGTACGTGTGTATTGATATCGCCGGGGCAGTCGCCAAAGTAGGCCGGCACACGTCCCTTGACCTGCGTGGCAAAGACGGTATGGCGCTTCCAGTCCACTTCCTCGACAATCCAGCAGTGTCCGGCGATGGCGATGCGCTCACCAGGCGGTGGCGGATTGACGATCGTGCCTAGCTCGGCCGACTCGCTGCGAACGGTGAACTCCTCGTTTTCCTGGAACACGGCGTAGAACTTAAAGTTGTTGATGATGCGCTCGCCCGCGAGACCCACGATGAGCCCACCGCCCTCGGTGACCTGGATGTGGTCGATCTTGATAAGGTGGCGCAGCAGTACGCGATAGTCATCGGCCGAGACGCGGTGGAAATAGCTGAGCGTGAGCACGCGCTGGGCAAGCTCGGCCGGTGTGAGCTCGCCGGTGCTGGCGAGCGTCGACATGGTCTGGTGATAGAGCAAACTGTAGGGGAGTCGATCGAGCTCGGGTGGCTCGACCCACTTTTCCTCGCGATAGAGTTGTACGAGTGCGATGCCCTGCAGGAGCTTCCAGGGTATCGTTTCGGGCATCATCGTGCGCGGCTCGGGCTCCTCCTCGCGCATGACAAACCACATCTCGGGTGGAAGATCGCGGCGGCCTGTGCGCCCCATGCGCTGCAAAAAGGAGCTGACGGTAAACGGCGCATCGATCTGGAACGCGCGCTCCAGGCGACCGATATCAATGCCGAGTTCCAGCGTGGAGGTGGTGACGGTTGTCTGTGCCTGTTCTTCGTCGCGCATGAGCTCCTCGGCGGTCTCGCGTAGCGATGCCGAGAGGTTGCCATGATGGATGAGGAAGCGGTCTGGCTCGTGCCGGTTTTCACAGTAGCTGCGCAACATGGAGCACACGGCCTCTGCCTCCTCGCGCGAGTTGGCAAAGACCAGGCACTTGCGGCCGCGGGTATGTTCAAAGATGTAGCCCATGCCGGGGTCGGCGTTGTCGGGTGCGGTGTCGGTGGGGTTGAGCAGCGCCTGTTCGGTCGCCTGCGGGATGTCGACTTCGCCCTCGGGGGCCGAGGAAGTGCGACGGTCCTTGTGGGCAGCCTTGCCCCGTGCCTGCTTGCGACGTTGGCGCCGTTCCTCCTGTGTGAGTTGCCCGCCATGGCGCATGTCTTGGGTGCTGACGGGCAGTGCCGCGGGTGGTGCCGCCTCAATGCGCTCGCATGCGAGCACTTCGGCCTCTTGAGGACCCATGCTCTCGAATCCCCGCTGCTGCGCCTGGGGACCCGAGTTGTAGAAGTGCTCCATGGAGATACGCCACACGCGGCGCGGTTCTTCAAAGCGGGGAATAACGCAGTCGCGCCCCGTTTCCTGTGAGAGAAAAGCGCCCGTGCGCTCGGGGTCGCCGATGGTGGCAGAAAGGCCGATGCGTCGAGGCTGCACGCCAGCCATGCGCGAGAGCCGCTCGATAAGGCAGAGCGTCTGCCCGCCACGGTCGCCGCGCATGAGCGAGTGGACCTCATCGATGACCACGTAGCGCAGGTCGCAAAACATGCGCGGGATCGCCATGTGCTTATGGATTAAGAGCGCTTCGAGCGATTCGGGCGTAATCTGCAAGATGCCGCTCGGCTTTTTAATGAGCTTTGCCTTGTGCGACTGCGAGACGTCGCCATGCCAGTGCCAGACGGGGATATCTGCCTCTTCGCACAGGTCGTTGAGGCGGACGAACTGATCATTGATGAGTGCCTTGAGGGGGCCAATGTAGAGGCGCCCACGCTTGCGGGCGGGTTCTCCCAAAACTCGGTCAGGATGGGAAAGAAGGCCGCCTCTGTTTTGCCGGAAGCCGTGGATGCCGTCAGGAGCACATTGTCTTGCGTGTTAAAGATGGCGTCTGCCGCCGCAACCTGGATAGAGCGCAAGCTCTCCCAATCGTGGGAGTAGATGAAGTCTTGGATAAACGGGGCATATCGGTCAAAGGCGTTCACGGGGCCTCCTCTCAACAACGGGCTGATCAACGCAACGGGCAACGGCTCGATATCTTGCAACATCGGCGTTTGCCCAGATAAAACCTACCAAAATAAACCTGTCCCTTTTTGGCAGGTTAGATGGTGAATTCGGCGAAGCTGCGGTTGCCGTCTGCGGTGCCGGTGTCGCCTGTTGCAGCTGGCGGCGCCAGCGTGACGCCGCCGACGCTTTGCAGCAACTCAGCACGTTTGCATCGGGATTCTGGCACAGGATATCGAGCAGCTCGATAAAGTCACGGATGACCTCACGCGGCGTCAGATGCGTGTCTGCTCCCACACGACCGAACTCGATCTTGAGGAAGTCTACCAAGTCGTTCTCGGTAAGCGTGGGCGTCCAGCCAAAGTAGCCAGCATGGATCTGCATGAGTTTTTCGATCAGCACCAGCAACTCCTCGTAGGTGAGTGGCTGCAGGCGGATGATGGGCGCGAGCATGTCCTTAAGATCCTCGCGTGCAAAGCGGCCTTGAGCGAGTCGGCTGCGCAGGGCCTCGTAGGAGAACACGCCACGGCGGCGGTCTTCGATGGAGGTTGGCGTGCCGCCCATGATCATGCCCAAGTACTGCGCCTTGCCCTGGAGCGTGTCGTTGTACATGGTCAGGATCTTCTCGTAGTTGTATTGGCGTGTGATGGCGTTGGGAATCTTATACAGATTCACGAGCTCGTCGATGAGCACCAGCATGCCCTTGTAGCCGCTGCAGACCAAAAAGCGCGCAATGAGTTTGACGTAGTCGTACCAGTCATCGTCGCTGATGATGGTTGAGGACCCCAGCTCGGCGCGAGCCTCGCTCTTGGTGCGGTATTCGCCGCGGATCCATTTGGTCACGCGGCTCATAGCTTCTTCGTCGCCCTCGGATACGGCCGCGCGGTAGCGGCGGAGCATGCGGGTGAAGTCAAAGCCGTGGACCATTTCCTCGAGCGGCGCCAGTTGGGCATTGACGGCAGGCTCGTCGGCATCGACACACGAGGCGACCCAGCGATCCAGGATAAGGTTGAGCGCACCGCCCTCGGGGCGCGTCTTGGTCGATATATTGCGGATGAGCTCGCGGTAGGTGGCAAGGCCCTGTCCCTGACCGCCCTGCAGGCGGCGCTCGGGCGACAGGTCGGCATCAGCGACGACGAATCCCTCGCCCATGGCGTGCGTGCGGATGGTCTGGAGCAAAAAGCTCTTGCCGGCGCCGTAACGACCGACCAGAAAGCGGAAGCTCGCGCCACCGTCGGCGATGAGACTCAGATCGGTGAGCAGGGCGCGGATCTCGACCTCGCGCCCTACGGTGATGTAAGGAAGGCCGATGCGCGGGACCACGCCGCCCTTGAGCGAGTTGAGAATGACGGCAGCGACGCGCTTGGGCACGCGGGGTGCTGCGGATGCGGTATCACTCATGGTCTAGGTATCCTCTCACGTCTGCTTCGTAGTCCTCGATAATCTGCGGCCCTGTCGCGCCGAATTCGATAACGGTGTCTCCCACCAGGTCAAAGAGCGCCTCGTTGATGGTATCGACAAGCATGTCCTCACTCTGCCCCGATTGCACTACCGCCGATTCCGCCTGTACTGCGTTGTGCTCGAGCAGCGCGCGGAGATAGGCGTCTGCGGCGGGCGCGAGTTCGTTTGTGGCGTCAGCGGGCGCAGCAGCTGCGAACGCGGGCGTCGGCGCGAGAAGCGGTGCCACGACACCAAACTGTTCGGTGGATATGGTCGGCTCGTCGGCCTCGTTCTGCCGAATGGGTGCCACGACCGCCTCGACCGTCGCGTCGGTTACGGGCTCGGCTTCCGGTTGCCTGAGTCCGCTGCCTCGGCTTCTGCGGACGCGCCATCCTCGCGTTCCTCGTCGATCAAAAGCGCTTCGCGCGTTTGCGCGGCGGCGCTCCGAATGTGTCCCAGCTGACTCAGATCGATATCGATCTTGACGGGCTGGTGTGCGGCGTCCCACGAAAGCCATGCCACAATCTCGTCATCGATAATCTTGGCCAGATATTTGGGGACCTTTTCTTCCTTAAGGGGATGGGCGGGGTCCAGCGCCAGGCGTAGGCGTTGGTCGCAGGCGCGCATCATTTCACCGAGCTTGCTGCTCTTTTGCCTGCTGCCGTGGATACGCATGCATTCCCAAAAGCCGTTTTGGCAACGGTAGATATGGATAGGATTCAGGCGGTATTCGCAGTCCTCGTGGCGCTCGGGCGCAAAGAATACGGCCGAGGCAAACATGGTGTAGGGCATGGCCGTCTCCTCCCCAAATAAGCTCGCCACGATGCCGGTCTTTCGGTGCGTGTCATAGTAGCGCGCCATACGGACATACACGGCGCATGCCACGTGGCGCAGATCGCAGTGGTGGCTGCGGTCGAGCCGCGAGTTACTTAGGTTGTACGTGGAGAGGGCGTTGATGGCGGCCATGAGTCGTTCCTCGCGCACCTCATCGGGCGGAAGGGGGAGCGTGGGCTCGGAGATTTTGCGACGCTTAGGGGTCTGGCCGGACGGTGCCGGTGCTGGTACAAGGTCTCGTGCCGCGCGCCGCAGCTCGACAAGGGCGTTATCGAACATGACGGTTTTAGAGTCGCGAAGCAGCTTGGGGTCGAGCCCGTGGAACACGGCGTAATCCTGCAGCCACACGCGCGCAAACCGGTCGATGCCGGGCTCGAAGGCGCGATAGACATCCCAAAAGGCCTTGATCTTGTTAAAACCATCGAGCGGATTATCTACGCCAATGCCGCAAATCAGCTCATAGAGATACAGAAAGGCAAAGGACGTAGACGTTTCCTCGACGGTTCCGCGGCGCACTTGGGCACGCCAGGTAAAGTAGCCGCGCAACTGTCGATCGCTCATGGCATTGTAGGTGGGAAAGTACGACTTAAAGGTGCCGTTGTAGGGGCAGTCGTCCTCAAAGTCGGCCATCAGCAGGCCTTGGCGGTAGAAAAGCTCGGCTTCCGAAAGCCAACGACCCGCGCCGCCCTTGGGGTCATCCTGCCAGCGCGATATCTCGCGCATTTTGCGGTACTGGTCGGGGAGGAAATTCTGCATCTGTCGGCCGGTTTTGAGAATCGGCTCGTCTGCGTAGATTTCGTTTGAGAAGCGGGCGGACTGATGGGTCCGGGCCTCGGCCATAATGCGCTCGATGAGCATCTTGATGTCCTGGTCGGCCACCGCTTCTCCTCTCCTAACGCAGCTTCGGTGACCTCATATCATAGCACAGCATCAAACAGGTGTTCGAGATGCTGCTGCGTAGATAGATTTAGAACAGGAGGGCGTAGATGACGGCGATGACGACGGAGGGGAGCATATTGGCCGTGCGGAAGGTCTGAGGACGGATGAGGTTGACGCCGACGCAGAAGATGAGCATGGAGCCTACGAGCGAAAGGCTGTCGAGGGCTGCCGTGGTCATGATGGGGGAGAGTGCGCCGGCAAACAGCGTGATCGTCCCCTGGAACACGGCGACGGGCAGGGCGGAGAAGATGCAGCCGCGGCCAAGCGAGGCCGTCATGGTGCAGACGATGATGCAGTCCAGTGCGCCCTTGAGGGCAAGCGTTGACCAGTCGCCGAGCAGGCCGTCCTGGATCGATCCCACAATGGCCATGGCGCCGATGCACACGGTGAGTGAAGTCGAGACAAAAGCGTTGGTGAACTCGTTATCGCCCTCACTGCCAGTCTTGCGCTTGAGCCATTCGCCAAGGTTCTCGATGGCGGCCTCCAAGTTGATGGCCTCGCCGATGAGCGAACCGAGCGCAAATGAGACGATGAGCATGGTGGTACCGGTGGTCGCTAGCGCCTTTCCATCGATGATGAGCATCTTTTGCATGGTGCCGCCCAGGCCGATAAACAGGACGCACAGCCCCGATGCTTTCATGAGCGTGTCTTGGATGCGCGGTGTAATGAAGCGGCCGCCCGCTAATCCCAAAAGACCGCCCGCAACTAAAAGCGCAACGTTGATGATTGTTCCCAAGCCCGGCATGAGCCTCCTGTATTGATGCCAACGTGGCAATCGTAGCAGAACGAAATGCGAGGCACATCGCGACTCATCTAATACGTTATATAAGTGGTATTAGGAATGATGCGCAGCATTTAAGCCTCAGGTGGTTGTCGGGACATAGGGATAGTAGTCAAAGCGCAGTGTCATAAGCGCTGTGGGGATTCAATAGCCGCGGCGATGATATTGGCATCGCGGGCACGATCAAACCCTTCGAGTTCGATCTGATACGAGACGTCTTGCATAATGTCCAGACGTCGCCAGGCTAGAAGTGTGTCGCCATCGAATTCCAAGGTCTTGCCTCCGTCTGGGGCAACGGCGTATAGACGCAGTTTAGCGGTGGTTGCAGGGTCGACAACCGTGACCTTTTTAATTTCGTTTCGAGTATTCTTGGCGCCCAACAAGGTGAGCAGTGTTGGGGCCACGACCTCGCCTGATGGCAAAAAGACGACTTCGATGGATTCGGGAAATGCGATGATGGCCGACTTGCGGACGGGCTGATTGGCGGCGGCAACTTCGATGTTTGCAGCATCGATGACCTCTGTGTGGTCGAGGGCGGCAAGCACGCAGCAGTTACCTTCATCGATCTCCTGAGGATCAGCAAGCCCCAGACTGTCCGCGAGCTCGGGATCGTTTGGACCGGTAGCGGGCTCATTCGGTGCTTCGAAAGAAGCTGGGACGCTGTTTGTCGGCGACAGCGTGTCGCCCGCACCTGCTTCTTTGTCCGTGCTCTCTTCTTGTATGGTTGCGTTGATGGGTTCGTCGTTTGAGGGGAGCGTCTTGGCGTCAAGCGCGGAGGGGAGAATTCTGATGGCTCCGGATCCGTTCCACTCCATTTCGAGAAGCGCCGGGTCGGCAAGAATGCGTTGCCTGCTTTGCGCGTGGGCATCGATTTCAATAGGGCCTGCCTCTGTCCCTCGTGTAAGGCTGAGTGATCCGGCTGACTTCTCGAAATGAGCGTCTGTGTCTTTGGTGCTGACGGCGTAGAACAGCAGGGATGCTTCTCCCGCCGCGATGGCATCGGTGTCGGCTTTGGTCAGCCGCAACGATGCTGTGAATGAGAGGGTGGGCTGCACATCGTCTGCATTCGTGGCGGCGCAGCCCAGACATATACCGCCTCCTTTCTCGAAAAACGCACCGTCGAAGGCGACCTTCGCTCCGTTCGCCGAGTCATCGACCGAAGCGATGTCGATGCGCAGCTCTAAATTGCATGGATCGCCATCTGCATCGAGCACAACCGAGCGCCATGTGCAGACGGCGCACCCCGCCTGGGAGCCGTTTGCCTTGTTCGAACGATTGATATCCACGACTATCGAGCCGTCCGTATTACGACGAAGGCATCCCGAGGTTGAGATTGCGGCCTGTGCGATCGAAAAACGCTTGCACGCAATGGCGCTCGACGGATTTGGTGCAGAGCTTAGGGCTGCTGGTAAGGAGTCCGCCATGACGGGAGTCGCCCAAGCGGCGACAGGCGTTCCGGTTGCGAGCGCGCCGCAGAGTGCGACGACGGGCAAAAGGTTCTTCGATGCCATGGGGTCTCCTTAGCTAATTTAGTGCGGCCTGTCCGTGTTTCGTTTCTGGCTGCGTTTGATGTGCAGACCGAGGCCGGCGGTTCCCGCACCTGCTGCCGTGGCGCCTGCTGCCAAGAGCCATCGTCTGTCGTCTGTCTGTGCCAACGGTTCCTTGCAGTTGCCGCGGTCGAGCTCCGAGAGGTCGACCGTCACTTGCGTGGCGGCCTGCGCCTGTTCTTGCTGGGCAAAGGCCATGGCTGGCCCAAACGCTAGGATACTGACGGCGGCGGCCAGGGCGACGGCCTTATGCCGTGTGCGCACCGGGCTCGACCGTCCAGGTGATCGTTGCAACCTGATCGCCTTCGCCGGTTACGCGGAAGATGTCGCGCGTGACGCGGGCGACGTTTCCGCTTGTCTTGAGCTTAATTTTGTCCGTGCCGCCGGCAATGCCTGGTAGCCCATGTCGAAGGCTGCATTCTTGGAAAGATCGAGGCCCGTCTCCTGCATTGCGGCGCTGGCGTTCTGGAGTGCGCCGTCGGGCCGACCTTAAAGTCGATGGAATTCTGCGCGGTTCCGGCCTTGGCGTCGGCGGCAATGGTCCAGGTGTTCATGGCGTCGATCTTCATGTTGGTGACATGGATGCCGTAGGCCGAATGATTGTCGATGGTGGTCGCGTCTTCTGAGGGGCCCTGAAGCGTGCCGTCGGCCTTGGCGACGAAGGGAATAACCGTCGGAACTTTGAACTCTACGTTGTCGATCTCGGTCCTGACCATTACTTTCGTGGTTCCAACGCGCCCGGCTGCCAGAGCTGGCGTCGGGGCGGCGCCCATTGCGAGCGCGAGCGCGAGCCCTGCGCCCACGACGAGCGCTCTGGCTCCGTTCATGTTCCTGGTGATGTCCATGGTCGTTCCTTTCTATTCGCCGCGGGCCGTCCCCGCGATGATTGGACGAATGCTGGTGAATTGCGTGCGGTGCCGCGTCGGCCGAAAAAGCTAGTTCTCGGCTTGCTCAACCCGTACCTTGACACGTGTCGGATTGCCGTGGCTGTCGAGGGTCTTGGCATCGAGTGCCTGGATCTCGATGTATGCCTCGCCTTCTTTGATGTCGCCGGCGGGGCACGTCTCGATTGTCTTGCCGGTCTCGACCACACCGGATTCGTACATGGTCTCGTCGTTTTGGATGACGCGGAATCGCTGGGGAAATTTATTGTCTTGGACGTTTTGCACGTTGACGCGCAGCTTGCCGTCCTCCTGTAGCTGAGCGACCGGCGCGACCGAAATCGTCATCATGTTGTCGCGGACGATGGCATCGAGCTCATCTTGGATTTCTTGTCGCGATTTACCCTCTGCCGTCGTGACTGAGGCGCCCGCTTCGGGCACGGGCTGCGACTGCCAGGCGTATAGCCCTACGGCGATGAGGGCGCAGACGATAGCCAGACAGACAACGACGAGTTTCTTGCGATGCCCCAGTCCTGCGAGGCGGGGCGGCTTCTTTGCACTCATGCGGCGTCCTTGGTGGTGTAGACACGTGCGAACGTGGACGGGTCCGCTCCAAAGAGCATGTGAAGCATCAGGCGGCGCGAGTAGATGAGCTCGTCAAAGTCGTGAGGGAGCTCGATGTCGTGGATACGCGCGATGTGGTGGGCGAGCGCGAGAACGACTCGGGGTCGCAGATAACATCGGTGGTGACGTGGTAGACCGCCGTATCGGGGAACGCCTCTTCGTCGAAAGGCAGGAGATAGGGATCGTCGTCGACCTCGATGGCGACGCCGTACTGGGGCCAGTAATATGCCATGGGAACCTCCCTGCTTCTGGGGCCAAAACTTCTATCGGTTTTGGCTGTCGACGCCGACCGTATCAGCCGCTACTTGACCAATTTCTGACCAAATGCTTGACGGATTGACATCTCCGCAGGTAAAAGGTGGAAAAAATTACTTCAACTTTTTTCGAGCGACAATCGAGCGGTCGGCGACGGCGGGGCGATATGTGTCAAAAGCATCGTCTGCCGAGGAAGCCTTGCCGTTCGCCGAATTGCACAAACGTAAAAATCGCCAATTATGGAGACGGTCTCGAACACGTCGACGAAACGATGCGGTAACATCTCCCTGCAAACACTGTAGTTAGCTAAAGGGGGAGTTCGCGTGTCTGCAACCATTAAACCCTTCACCGATGAGTTCGAAGAGTATGGCCGCGATGAATCTCGTGCATCGGGCGAAGCATCGAGCATCTCGTTTCCGACAACGGAAGACGAGGTCCGTGCCATTTTGGAAACGCTTCATGCCGAGCGTGTCCCGGTAACGGTTCAGGCGCCCGAACCGGCCTTGCCGCCGGTGCCGTGCCCCACGGTGGGCATATCCTCAATACTTCCCGTATGAATCGCTACTTGGGCCTTCGCCGCGATGAACAAGGCCAATTTCTGCTGCGCGTGGAGCCGGGCGTTGTGCTCTCGGAGCTGCGTAAGCAGCTGAGCAAGAAGGTACTGCCGACCGCTGGTTGGGACCAGGCATCGCTTGAGGCCTACGAGGAGTTCCAAGAGTCCCCCGAGCAGTTCTTTCCCACCGATCCCACCGAGGCATCTGCCTGTCTGGGTGGCATGGCGGCATGCAACGCCTCCGCGCCCGCAGCTACGCTTACGGCTCCATGCGCCCGCATATCACGGGACTCCACGTCGCGCTGGCTGATGGCGATTTGCTTGAGCTTCAGCGCGGCGAGGCTTTTGCCCAGGGCCGCCACCTGTCGCTCGTGACGGCAGAGGGCCGTACGCTCGAGCTCGATCTTCCCGGCTATACCATGCCCGAGACAAAAAATGCCTCAGGCTATTTCGTTGCGGACGATATGGACGCCATCGACCTCTTTATCGGCGCGTGCGGCACGCTCGGCGTTATCACCGAGCTCGAGATTGCCCTGCAGGTGGCGCCTGCGGTCGTTTGGGGTGTGAGTTGCTTTTTCGATAGCGAGGACAAGGCGGTGTCCTTTACCGATTCCGTGCGCCCTGTCCTGTCCCATGCGGCTGCCATCGAGTACTTCGATGCTAGCGCCCTGGATATTCTACGTCGCCAGCGCGAGCAGTCGACGGCGTTTGCCTCGCTGCCGGCGCTCGACAAAGAGGCCAAGGTATGTGTCTACGTGGAGCTCGATTGCGATGACGAGGCGCAGGCGACCGAGGAGCTGTACCACTTGGGATGGGTGCTGGAGCTTGCGGGCGGCCGCGACGATGCGACATGGGTCGCCCGCACCGAAGTCGATCGCGAGTGCCAGCGGTTCTTCCGCCACGCGGTGCCCGAGAGCGTCAACATGCTCATCGACGAGCGTCGCCGCACCGACCCCACCATTACCAAGCTGGGATCGGATATGTCGGTGCCCAATGCACGCCTTGCCGATGTCGTGGCCCTCTATCGCCGCACGCTGGCCGAAAGCGGGCTTGAGTCTGCTGCCTGGGGACACATCGGGAACAACCATCTGCATGTGAACATCCTGCCGCGCGATGCGCAAGACTACCGTCGTGGTGGAGAGCTCTTTGCCCAGTGGGCTTCCGAGGTCACGGCCATGGGCGGTGCCGTTTCTGCCGAACACGGCGTCGGCAAGATCAAGGCGGGCTTCTTGGAGACGATGTACGGCCACGAGGCTATGGTCGAGTCGGCGCGCCTCAAACTCCAGCTCGATCCTGCCGGCCAGCTGGGTCGCGGCAACCTGTTTACGGAGAAGCTCTTGGATGAACTCGTCCAGAAAGGGGGCGCGTGAAGATGAGTGATTTCCATATGGTGGTGTGCGTCAAGGCGGTGCCCGGAAGCACCGAGGTCAAGATGGACCCCAAGACCAATACTATCGTGCGTGATGGCAAGCAGGCGGTCATTAATCCCTTCGATGCAAGTGCTCTCGAATGTGCGCTAGCGCTGAAGGACGACTTTATCGGCTTTGGCATGGACGTGCGTGTGACGGTGGTGTCGATGGGCATTCCCGCGACCGAATCGCTGCTGCGCGACTGCATCGCCCGCGGTGCCGACGACGCGCTGCTGCTGACCGACCGAGCCTTTGCGGGCGCCGATACCCTAGCCACCACCTATGCCCTCAAATGCGGCATCGAGGCACTCGATGAGGACTTTGACCTGCTCATCTGCGGCAAGATGGCAGTGGACGGCGATACGGCCCAGATCGGCCCCGAGCTGGCCGGCGCCTTTGGGGTCCCCTGCGTGACCGACGTGAGCTGTGTGCAGAGCGCGGGATTTACGACGTGTGGCTCGCTGGCGCTCGTCCACGGCTGCGATGCCGGCGAGGAGACGGTGCACCTGGAGATGCCGTGTGCGATGACGACCGCCAAGGAGATTGGCCAGCTGCGCATGCCGAGTATTGCCGGTATTCGCGCGGCCGAGGATGCAGACGTGCGTGTGGCCAGCGCTGCCGACGTAAACGCGATCCCTCGCGTTGCGGCCTTGCCGGATCACCGACGCAGGTCGTGCGCTCGTTTGTGCCGACCGTGACCAAACGTGCGAGCCGTTGAGGGAACGGCGTCCGAGCAGGCGGTAAAACTTGCCAAGATTATCGAGGGGATGGCATAGATGAGCGGGCTGATTATCGATGGCGAAGCCTGTATCGGCTGCGGTCGCTGCGTTCGCGCCTGCGCCTCGGGCGGCATTGTGGTGGAGGGTGAGCGCCCCAATCGCTGTGCCCGCGTAACCGACGGCTGTATCCTGTGCGGTGGGTGCGTCGACGCCTGCCCCGTCAACGCCATCTCGATTGAGCGCGACGAGGCCGCCGGCGCGGCAGACCTTGACGCATATCGAGACATCTGGATCTTCGTGCAGACTGACGAGCACGATGCCGTTGCATCCGTGGCCTTCGAGCTCATGGGCAAGGGGCGCGAGCTTGCCGATGCCCGCGGCTGCCGTCTGGTGGCACTGGTCGGCATGAGCCCCGAGGGCTCACTCGGGGACCTGGAGCATCTGATTTGCGCCGGTGCGGACGAAGTTCTGGTCTGTCGTGACGAGCGCCTGCGTCAGAACGACGCGGAGGTCTACGCCCGCTTGATCTGCGATTTGGTAGCCGAGCGCAAGCCCGAGGCCATTCTGTACGGCGCGACCGCCTTTGGTCGCGAGCTGGCGCCCGGTGTGGCCGTGCGCTTGCAGACGGGCCTTACGGCCGATTGCACGGTGCTTTCGATGGATACGGAGACGGGTCTGCTGCAGCAGACGCGCCCGGCGTTTGGCGGCAACCTGATGGCCACCATTATCTGCCCCAACCACCGTCCTCAGATGGCAACGGTGCGCCCCGGCATCATTAAGGCGCCCGAGTTTGACTATAGCCGCTCCGGCACGATTGCCAGGTAGTGCTAGCGGATGACGTTAAGGCCCGTGTCGAGATCTCGATTCCCGCCGAGGAGTGGGGACAGCAGGCCTCAATTGCCGATGCCGAGCGTCTAGTCGTGGTGGGCCGCGGCATCGGCTCCAAGAAAAACCTACCGCTGATGCGAAAGCTTGCCGAGGCTCTGGGTGCCGAGCTTGGCTGCACGCGCCCCGTGGTGGAGGCCGGCTGGCTGGAGTATCGCCACCAAATTGGCCAGACGGGTGTATCGGTCTCGCCCAAGCTCCTCGTGAGCATCGGTGTCTCGGGCGCTATCCAGCATCTCGCCGGCATCGGTGGGGCGGAGTGCATTGTCGCCATCAATGAGGACCCGGATGCCCCCATCTTCGGTGCCGCCCAGTACAAGGTCGTCGGCGATGCCGTTGAGATCGTTGAGGAACTGCTGGCTCAGCTCGAGTGCTAAGCGCTTGCCAGCCAGCGGCGCAGCTCGTCCTTAAGGCGGCTCCAGGTTGCCTGCGCGGCGGGGTCGGTAAAGGGTCGCGTAATGCCAAAGGGCGCGTCGAGCAGGCGATAGATATCGCCTTGCTCGCGCGCCAGTGCACGGCTTGCCGGATGGACGAGCTCAAACATAAAGCAGATGAGCCCCACCAGGTAGTCCGCCGGCTCGTTGCGCTCGTCACGCGCGACGCAGCGATGCTCGTCAAAGGCGGTAAGCGCCGGTGTCGAGAAGTGGCTGGCGAGAAACGTGTCCTCATCCACCTTGAGGATGGTGTCGACGGTGCTGTCGGCGATGGTGCGCATAATGTCGATCTTGTCACCATCGCGCACGATATCGCAGAAGCTCCGCGTGCGCTCGTCGAGCTGCGAGGGTAGACGGAAATCGCTGTGATAGGCAATGCTCGCTCGGATGAGCTCATCTTCTGCCGGGTCATCGATAAAGTCGCGGATGCTCGTTACGGCGGGTGCATCGGCGGGATTCTCGCCAAAGAGGACCTCGATGCCCAGCGCCGCATGGCTCATGCTCTCGGCGTCCTTAAAGGTGTCCCAGCGCCGCAGCTGCTCAAAGCGGCCCATATCGTGTAGCAGGCCGCAAAGCCATGCCAGGTCAATATCTTCTGACGACCAGCCCTGCTCGCGCGCTACGGCATCGCATGCCTCGGCCACGTGGTACGTATGCTCGATTTTGAGCGCGATGCGTGGATTGGTGGCGTCGTAGGCATCGGTGTAGCTTTTGAAGGCCGCGCGCGCCCGGTCTCGATCGATAGCTGTCATAATGACTTCCTAAAAAGTTGTGTCTTTCGATCCGGTGGCAATTGTAGGTGAACTCGGTTGCTGTCGGATGATGATTCTGCCGTGTCGCTACATGCGGCTCGGAGACCTTGTCAGGATGAGAAGCGTATGGTGCTCAAAATCGTTAGAACCGTCTGGCCGGTGATGCTTACCTATGTTGCGATAGGCGCGCCGTGCGGAATGATCATGGGGCAGACGGGAATGGAGCCCTGGATGGTCTTTGCTCTGAGCAGCACGTTTGTGACGGGCAGCGGCCAGTTTATGATCTGCAATCTTTGGCTGGCGGGCGTACCGGCACCTTCGATTATCGCGAGCGTCGCCGCCATCTCATCGCGCTTTGCACTTTATTCGGCATCGATCGCACCCCATCTGGCGGGCGCCTCGAAGCGTCAGACGCTGGCTGTTGCCGCGACGCTCACCGAGGAGGCATACGGCATCTTGCTTGCCAAGCTGGTTGAGGGGGAGGATTGGGGCCCGCGCGAATCCTTCGTGCTCAACGTGATCCTCATCGCGACATGGGGCGCTTCGTGCACGATGGGTGCCATCGCCGGTGCCGTTGCCGATGTCCCCACCGCTATTGCGAGTTTCGTCTGCACCTCGCTCTTTATCTGCCTGCTCTTTTCGCAGCGGCTGTCGCGCGGCAACGTTGTCGCGGCGGTTTCGGGCGCGGTGTCCGTCGCCGTATGCAAGTTCTTGGGCCTCGTGAATATTGCCGTGCCGGCAAGCGTCGTGGTCGGCATTACCATTGCGCTGGCGTGCGATGCTGTATTTGACGGAAGAGGTGCCCGCGATGCCCGTTAACGAGTTCTTGGTTCTGTGGCTGTCGTCGTGGGCTGCTATCGCGTTCTTTCGCATCGCGCCGGCGTTCGCCTTGCGCGGGCGGACCCTGTCGCCCCGCATTACCGAGGCCCTGGGCTATATCCCGCCCGCCGCCTTTGCCGCGCTGGTCGCCAACGACTTGGTGAGTCCCGGCGCGTTCGACGCGGGGCTCTGGCCTGCCTTGGTTCCCTGGATTGCGGCCGCCGGCGTCGTGGTGGTGGCAATCAAGACAAAGTCGATGTTGTGGTGCTGTGTTTCGGGCATCGTGCTCTATATCGTTTTGAGCCTCGTATAAGAGCGGGGCACGTTTAGCATCCCGGCCAACGAATCCAATTTTTCACCGAGCTGGTCTATTTCTTCTGGTACCATGGTCAAACTTTACTGTAGCAAAGCGTGACGTGGGCTTTTGTACCCCGTCAGCGGAAATGGGGGTTTCATGGCACAGGAAGCGACCGCCAACGAGCAAAAGAAATTCAAGGTCCCGCGCATCCCGGGCGACATCATGATCTATCCGATGATCGTCGGTCTTTTGCTCAACACCTTCTGCCCGCAGGTTTTTGAGATCGGCGGCTTCTTTACGGCTGCCTGCCGCGGTGGCTCCAATACCATCGTCGCCGCGATCCTGCTGTTTGTGGGCGCCGGCATCAGCTTTAAGTCCACGCCGGGTGCCATCAAGACCGGTATCGTCGTGCTGATCCCCAAGCTGGTCGTCGCAGCGGCTCTCGGCCTGGGCGTGGCATATTTCTTTAACGACAACTTCCTGGGTCTGAGCTCCGTGTCTATCATCGGCGGCATCACGTTTTGCAACATGGCGCTCTATACGGGCATCATGGGCGAGTTCGGCGATGAGTCCGAGCAGGGCGCCGTCGGTATCCTGTTCTTTACGGCCGGCCCCGCCGTCACGATGATCATCCTCGGTGTTTCCGGCCTCGCCAACATTCCCATTGGCACCATTGTCGGCTCCATCTTGCCACTCGTTATTGGCATGGTTCTGGGCAACCTGTCCCCGTTTATCAAGAACCTGCTGGTCCCCGGTGCCAATCCCGCGATTGCCGTCATCGGATTTCAGCTCGGTGCGTCCATGAGCCTGTCGAGCTTTATCACCGGCGGTATTTCCGGCATCTTGCTGGGCCTTGTCACGCTGTTTGTCGTCGGTCCCATCACCTTTGCGTTCGAGCGTCTGTGCGGCGGCAATGGCAAGGCCGCTGTGGCTTGCTCCACCATTGCCGGCACGGCTATGACCACACCGGTTGCCCTCGCCGAGGTCGCACCGCGCTACGCCGAGCTTGCGCCCACCGCGTACGCTCAGATCGCCACCGCCGTTATCATCACGGCGATCATGGCTCCGATTCTGACTGGCTGGGTCGACAAGAAGTTCTGCCAAGGCAAGGAGGATCTGTCGTCTGTCGGTGTCGAGGCCATCGGGGAGGCCGTCGCGACTGACATCGATGGCGAGTAGCAATCGATACCCATCAATGATGCCGGCGTGTGCAATTCGCGCCGCATGGGCGCCGAACAGAAACTGTTTTGCAGTGATGTTCGGGCGCTCTGCTATTATCCCCTTTACCCCTGCGGAGTAAAGGGGTGTTTATTGCCCTGATTCGAATTGGGCGATTCTGACCACTTGGGTATTGAAGGGATGGCGCTAGTGGTTAAGGCACTCAAGATTGAGATATTCGTGCTATGCATGATTGTTCTTATCGGGCTTGCCGTGCGAAGTCGTCGCTCCTTGTTCTCGAGCACCCAGCAGCTATTGTTTAGCATGCTTGGCTACACCTCTGCCGCGTACATATTATTCGATATGATCTGGACGCTTTCGGACGGTGTGGACGGCACGTTGGGCATTGCTGCCAACTGGATTTCCAACGCGGTTTCGTTTTCGCTCTTTGCTATCGCGTGTCTCATTTGGTTTATCTATTCCGAGACGGTGCAGGGTTCTCGCCTTTTGACCTCGCGCTATAGGGTGGTGCTTGTAGCGTTGCCTACGGCTCTGGTGGTCGTGCTGGCGTTTACCAGTTACTGGACGCACGCCCTGTTCTATATCGATTCGCAGGGCGTGTATCGTCGCGGCTTTGCCTATATGATCCAGCCCATCGTCAGCTACTGTTACGTTATACATACGTCCCTACATGCGTTTGTGCAATCTCGCAGGGTCGAGAGCCTGCAGACGAAGGCCATCTATCGAACCTTGGCATTTTTCGCCATTCCGGCCCTGGTGGGCGGTACCTTTCAGGTCGTATACTCGGTGCCCGGCCTTTGTGTCGGCATAATGATTAGCATGTTGCTGCTCTACATCATCTACCAGGAGCAGCTCATCTCGACCGACCCGTTGACTGGACTTAACAATCGCAACCGTTTTGAGACCTATATGCTGTCGCTCTTCTCAAATGTGGATCAGGCCGAAGATGTATATCTGCTTATGATGGACGCTGATGGCTTTAAGCAGATTAACGATCGCTATGGACATGTGGAGGGCGACCATGCTCTTCAGGTTGTTGCGACGGCGCTCAAGGATGTCTGTTCGCCGGCTGGTGGCTTTATCGCACGTTATGGTGGTGATGAGTTCGTGGTGCTCCAAAAGGCAGCGGCGGAACAGGACATCATGCGTCTGTGCGCGGCAATCAACGATGAACTCGCACGCGCCGAGGTGCCGTATCTGTTGCGGATGTCCATCGGCTATGCACGGGTCGGTGATGGTGTCGATACCTGGCAAGATTTGCTTCGCGCCGCCGACGCGGAGCTCTACCGCGTAAAGTACGAGAAGAAGAAAGCCGGCGTCCAGATACGCTAGAAATAGGGGCGCACGCTTGCGTGCATGGTGGCCCTCGGCTCTCCGATGTATTCCATTAAACTAAAGTATGTGAATCCCCTCTGCTAAATAAGGGCAGTTCGCTAGGCCTTTTTAGGCCTGTTGACGATGATGATGCCGCCGCAGACCAACAGCAGGGCAACTATAACGGTAACGGGGCTCGTGCCGGCGCCCTCGCCGAGCAGCAGCGCACTCAACAGCACACCAAAGACGGGGTTCATAAACCCAAAGACCGAGACGCGGCTGACGGGGTTGACGGCAAGCAGGCGCGACCATAGCGAGTACGCGATGGCGGAGATGAGTGCCATATAGATAATGAGCGCGATGGCGGGGATGATCGCGGTGGGGGAGAGCGCGCCGCCCATCAAAAACCCGATGGCGGTGAGGACCAGGCCGCCGACCAAGAACTGCCACCCGGCAAGCAAGACACCGTCGTGCTCGCGCGAGAAGATGCCGATCAGACAGGTCGACAGGGCACCCGCGACGGTGGAGGCCAGGATAAAGCCCTCGCCGTCGAGCGTAAAGCCAAAGGTGCCGTCCGCGCCCGAAAGGTTGACGAGCGCGACGCCGGCAAAGCCAGTACACAGCCGAGCACCTTGGCCGCATCGAGCTTTTCGGTGCGAAACGCCAGGGCGGCAAAGAGGATTGCGAGGAAGTTGGCGCTGGCCTCGATGATGGAGCTCGACATGGCACTGGCGCGCGAGAGTCCCAGGTAGAAAAAGAAGTACTGCCCGATAGTCTGGAAGAGTGACAGGATGCAGATGGGCTTGATATCGCGTACCTGTGGGACGAGCGGGCGGCGCTGAGCTGTGCTCATACCGACGATAACCAGGATGCCGGCAAGCGTGAAGCGCAAACCTGCAAAGAGTAGCTGCGAGGCGCTATCGTGCGCCGGGATCCCAAAGAGTGCGTAGCCGATCTTGATGCAGGGAAAGGCCGATCCCCAGAGTGCACAGCAAACAAGACAGCCCAGGATGAGTCCGGGCAGGGTGGCGAGATACGGCTTGCGGCTTTCCATGATGTCCTTCCTACATGCGCGAAGCAAAAAAGAACCCGCCACCGGATGTGTCGGTGGCGGGTGTTGTTACCCGAGGGATTGTACCCGATGGGAAAGGCTTAGGCGAAGTAGGCTACGCCGCTCTCAAAGATCGGCATGAACTTGTCGCCGGGGACATGCTCGGGCACGTTGCGGTACAGGTTGTCGCCGCGACGCTCGGCATGGCCCATCTTGCCCAGGACGCGGCCGTCGGGGCTCGTGATGCCCTCGATGGCGAGTGCGGAGCCGTTGGGGTTGACGGAAAGGTCCATGCTGGGCTTGCCGTCCTCGCCCACGTACTGCGTGACGACCTGGCCGTTGGCGATCAGCTGGGCGAGCACCTCGTCGTTGGCGACAAAGCGGCCCTCGCCGTGGCTGATGGCGACGGTGTAGGGGTCGTCGAGGCTGCACTGCGACAGCCACGGGGACAGGTTGGACGAGATGCGGGTGCGCACCAGGCGGCTCTGATGGCGACCGATGGTGTTGAACGTCAGCGTGGGCGCATCGGGCGTGGCGTCGACGATGTCGCCGTAGGGTACCAGGCCGAGCTTGATCAGGGCCTGGAAGCCGTTGCAGATGCCCAGCATCAGGCCGTCGCGGGCCTTGAGCAGGTCGCGAACTGCCTCGGTGACCTCGGGAGCGCGGAAGAACGCCGTGATGAACTTGGCGGAGCCGTCGGGCTCGTCACCGCCCGAGAAGCCGCCGGGGATCATGACGATCTGGCTTTGGCGGATGCGACGGGCAAGCTCGTGGGTGCTCTCGGCGACGGCCTCGGGCGTGAGGTTGTTGATCACGAAGGTGTCGGCCTCGGCACCGGCGGCGCGGAAGGCGCGGGCGCTGTCGTACTCGCAGTTGTTGCCGGGGAACACCGGGATAATCACGCGCGGGCGGGCGATCTTGGCGCCGCCGTACACGTGGATATCCTTGGCGCGGAAGTCGATGGTCTCGACCTCGGGTTGCTCGCCGGTGCTGCGGTAGGCAAAGACGCCCTCGATGCCGCTCTCCCAGGCTTCCTGGAGCTCGGAGAGATCGATGACCTTGGAGCCGGTGTCGATGACATAGCCCTCGACGGTGGTGCCCAAGGGCTCGACGACAACGCCGTCGGCGACCTCGGGCAGCTCGGCATCCTCGGCGAGCTCGACGATAAAGCTGCCGTAGAGCGGGGTGAAGAGGCTCTCCACATCCACATCCTCGGCAAGCTCGATGCCGATCTGGTTGCCGACGCACATCTTAAAAAGGCTCTCGGCGCCGCAGCCGTAGCCGGGCGTGGAGACGGCCAGGGCATCGCCGGTAGCGGTGAGCGCCTCGACGGCGTCAAACGCGGCGAGCAGCTGCTGGGCATCGGGGCGGTAGTCCTCGCCATAGGTGGCGGGGGCGATGCGGACGACGCGGTGCGTCAGGCCCTTGAACTCGGGCGAGGTGGCACGGGCTGCGCGCCTACGGCCACGGCGAAGCTGATGAGGGTCGGCGGAACGTTGAGCTCTCCGGCCTCGTCCTCAAACGAGCCGCTCATGGAGTCCTTGCCGCCGATGGCGCCGGCGCAGGTCGACCTGGGCCATAAGGGCACCCAGAACGGCTGCCATGGGCTTGCCCCAACGCTCGGCCTCGGTACGCAGGCGCTCGAAGTACTCCTGGAAGGAGAGGTAGGCGCGCTTGTGTTCAAAGCCGGCGGCGACGAGCTTGGCGATGGACTCGACTACGGACAGGTAGGCGCCCGCAAACTGGTCTGCCTCCATCAGGTAGGGGTTGAAGCCCCATGCATGGCGCTCGCCGTGGTGGTCTCGCCGTCCACGGGGAACTTGGCGACCATGGCAGAGCTCGGGGTGAGCTGCGCCTTGCCGCCAAAGGGCATGAGCACGGTGGCGGCGCCGATGGTGGAGTCGAAGCGCTCGGAAAGGCCCTTGTTGGAGGCGACGTTAAGATCGGTGACGAGCGAGGTCATGCGCTCGGCAAGCGTGGTGCCGGCCAGCTGGGCTGCCACACGCTGCGGGCGCAGACGTGGGCGACCTGGTGCTTGGGCGCGCCGTTGGAGTTGAGGAACTCGCGGGACAGGTCGACGATGGCCACACCATTCCAGGCCATGCGCATGCGCGGCTCGGCGGTAACCTCGGCGATTACGGTCGCCTCCAGGTTCTCCTCGGCGGCGTAGCCCATGAACTCCTCGACGTCACCGTCGGCGACGGCGCAGGCCATACGCTCCTGGGACTCGGAGATGGCGAGCTCGGTGCCGTCTAGGCCGTCGTACTTCTTGGTCACGGTGTCCAGGTCCACGTACAGGCCGTCGGCAAGCTCGCCCACGGCGACCGAGACGCCGCCGGCGCCAAAGTCATTGCAGCGCTTGATCAGGCGGCAGGCGTCGCCGCGGCGGAAGAGGCGCTGCAGCTTGCGCTCGACCGGGGCATTGCCCTTCTGGACCTCGGCGCCCGAGGTCTCGATGGACTCGGTGTTCTGGGTCTTGGAGGAGCCGGTGGCGCCGCCGATGCCGTCACGGCCGGTGCGGCCGCCCAGCAGAATGATCTTGTCGGTGGGGGCGGGCACTCGCGGCGCACGTGGTTTGCCGGGGTAGCGCCCACGACCGCGCCAACCTCCATGCGCTTGGCACGTAACCGGGGTGATAGAGCTCGTTGACTTGACCGGTGGCAAGGCCGATCTGGTTGCCGTAGCTGGAGTAGCCGGCAGCGGCGGTGGTCACGAGCTTGCGCTGCGGCAGCTTGCCCTCGAGCGTCTCGGACACGGGGACGGTGGGGTCGCCGGCACCGGTGACGCGCATGGCCTGATACACATAGCTGCGGCCCGAGAGCGGGTCGCGGATAGCGCCGCCCACGCAGGTGGCGGCACCGCCGAAGGCTCGATCTCGGTCGGGTGGTTGTGGGTCTCGTTCTTAAAGAGGAACAGCCAGTCCTGGTCCTCGCCATCGACATCGACCTTCACCTTGACGGTACAGGCGTTGATCTCCTCGGACTCATCGACATCGGTCATGACGCCGGTCTTCTTAAGGTACTTGGCGCCGATGGTGCCCATGTCCATGAGGCAGACGGGCTTGGCGTCGCGACCGAGTTCGTGGCGCATCTCCATGTAGCGGTCGAAGGCCTGCTGCACCACGGCGTCATCGATCGTCACATCATCCAGGACGGTGCCGAAGGTGGTGTGGCGGCAGTGGTCGGACCAATAGGTGTCGATTACGCGGATCTCGGTGATGGTGGGGTCGCGATCTTCATCGCGGAAGTACTGCTGGCAGAAGGCGATGTCCGCCTCGTCCATGGCAAGACCGCGCTCGGAGATAAAGGCGGCAAGGCCGGCCTCGTCGAGCTCGCGGAAGCCGTCAAGCACCTCGACAGGCGCAGGCTCTGGGGTCTCCATGTGCAGCGTCTCGGGTAGGTCGAGCGAGGCGATGCGCGCCTCGACGGGGTTCACCACGTAGTGCTTGATGGCATCGATGGCGGCCTCGTCCAGGGCGCCCGAGATCATATAGACCTTGGCGGAGCGCACGGCGGGGCGCTCGCCCTGGCTGATGAGCTGCACGCACTCGCTGGCGGAGTCGGCGCGCTGGTCAAACTGGCCAGGCAGGAATTCGACGGCAAAGACGACGCCATCGCTTGCGGGGAGCTCGTCGTAGGTCACATCGACCTGGGGCTCGCTAAAGACGGTCGGCACGCAGGAGCGGAACAGCTCCTCATCGATGCCCTCGACGTCGTAGCGGTTGATGATCCTCAGGGCCTCGATGCCCTTGATGCCGAGAATCTCGGTCAGCTCGCCCTTGAGCTGCTGAGCCTCGACGTCGAACCCGGGTTTCTTCTCCACGTAGATACGAGAGACCATTGGTTCCTGCCTTCCTGATCGGTTGGGCGTACGGTGCGGTATGCGGCAGCGGTCGGTTTGCGGGGCAAGCCTCGCGGTCGCCTTGAGCCACATACTTTTAAACCTCACTATGATACGACAGCTCGTGGCGCGTTGAGGACGGCGAGGGTGCTACAGTGGAGCGCAAACAAGAGAAAGGCATCACATGGCATTTGTTTCGCTCGCCATCATCGCACTCGTGGCCTTTGCAAGCCCCTTCATCGCCTCGGCGATTCCCGGAAAACCCGTTCCCGAGACGGTCTTTTTGCTCGTGTTCGGTGCGGTGCTGGGACCTCATATGCTCGGCATTATCCATGTGGATGCCGAGGTCTCGCTCGTGTCCGAGCTCGGCCTGGCCTTTTTGTTCCTGCTTGCCGGCTTTGAGATCGATCCCAAGAACATCACGGGCATCGAGGGGCGTTACGGCATGGCGACGTGGGTCGTTACGTTTGGCATCGCCTGGCTTGCCGTGCGCTTTACCCCGTGGTTTTCGGTCAGTCATTTTGATGGCATCGCCGTGACGCTGGCGTTGACCTCGACGGCGCTTGGGGCGCTCATGCCCATCTTGCGCGAGCGGTCGCTTGCCGGGACGCGCGTCGGCGATTCGATTCTTGCCTATGGTACGTGGGGCGAGCTCGGGCCCGTGCTCGCCATGTCGGTGCTGCTGTCTGCCCGTACGGGTGTCGAGACGCTGTTGATCTTGGGGCTGTTCGCCGTGGTGTGCGTGCTGCTTGCCGTGGTCCCCAGTCGCTCCAAGCGTATTGGCAGCCGCTTCTTTGCCTTTATTCAGGAGCGCGCCGATACGACTTCTCAGACGTTCGTGCGCCTCACAGTGCTCATCCTGGTCACGCTCGTGGCGTTTTCCGCCATTTTTAGCCTCGATATCGTGTTGGGCGCTTTTGCCGCGGGCTTTGTCCTGCGCTATATCATCCCCGAGGCAACCATACGCTCGAGCTTAAACTCGATGGCCTTGCCTATGGCTTTTTGATCCCGGTGTTCTTTACCGTGTCGGGTGCCAAGATCGACCTGACTGCTGTAGCATCGCGCCCCGGCTTGCTCGTGGGCTTTATCGTGGCGTTGCTGGTTATCCGCGCCGTGCCCATTCTTATTTCCATGAGCATTTGTCCTGCGACGCGCGATGTGTCGGCGTATGGCCGCATTACCGTGGCCCTGTACTGCACCACGGCGCTGCCGATTATCGTCGCCGTGACGAGCGTCGCTGTCAACGCCGGCGCATTATCACAGGGCGTCGCTTCGGTTATGGTGGCGGCCGGCGCCATCACGGTGTTCCTGATGCCACTGCTCGCGCAGCTCTTCTACCGCGTGGTCGATGCCGCGCCGGTTGCCGCCGTGGCAGAGGTTGCCGAGCATCCATCCGATGCGCTCGACATCCTGCGCGCCCACCACGACCTAGCGAGCCTGCTCGCACGCGAGCACGAGCTGCTGACCTCGCATGGCCATGGTCGCGTATTCGAGGGCCTGCCTACGCTCGATACGATTGCCGAGCGTCTTTCCGCCGAGGCAGCGAGCGGCCACATCGATGCCCGCATCGTGGACGCGGCGCATCTTCTTGCCGATAAGACCTATGGTGATGAGGTTGACCCGTCCGAGCTGACTCCGCGCGAGCGTCGCCGCCTGGAGCGCGCCAAGCTCGCCGTGCATGAGTATCGCCGTCGCATGCTGGAGCTTTATGCGCATGAAGAAGCCGACGAGGACGACGGCAAATAGCCGACGCTGGTGCGGAGGTGACATTCCCGTTTGAGGACGGACGCGAAACGGGACGCAGTTTCCCTTCAAACAGAAGAAGACGCGCTGCCCGCAGTTGATGCGGGCAGCGCGCCTTTTTTGGTTGAGCTATGTTGGGGCCAGGGGCCAAAGCTTGTGGCCTCTTAGGAGCGGGCGGCTCCGTCGACGGGGAGCACGGCACCCGTAACATAGGAGGACATGTCGCTCGCCAAGAAAACAAAGGCGTTGGCGACATCCTCGGGCTCGCCCATGCGACCCAGCGGAATGGTGGCGATGATGGGCTTGATGACCTCTTCGGGCAGGTTGGCGACCATATCGGTCTTGGTTACGCCAGGTGCGACGGCGTTGACGCGAATGCCATGGGGGCGAGCTCGCGCGAGAGCGACTGGACCATGCCGTTGACGGCGAACTTGGACGTGGGATAGCCGACGCCGGAGGGCTGACCGTACTTGGCGACCATCGAGCTCGTGGTGGTGATGGTGCCGCCGTGGCCGGCCTCGGTCATGATCTTGGCGGCAGCCTGGTGGCCATTAAAGACGGCGACGACGTTGAGGTCCATGACCTTTGCAAACTCCTCGGCCGTGTAGTCCAAAAGGGGCGAGCGCTGGGAGATGCCGGCATTGTTGACGACCGTGTCCAGGCCGCCCATATCGGTGGCAGCTTGGGTAAAGGCCTCGGTTACGGCCTCGAGCGAGGTGAGGTCGCAGGAGCGGCCCCAGACCTTGGCCTCGGGATAGGCGGCCGCCAGCTTCTCAACGGCTGCGTCGGCAGTTTCCTGGCGCGAGCCAAAGACGGTGACGGCGGCGCCCTCCTCGATAAAACGGCAGGCGATGGCATAGCCGATACCGCGCGTGCCTCCGGTGATGATTGCTTTCTTGCCCTCGAGCAACATAGTGCTTCCTCTCATCGCGGGCGGACATTCGCAGCACAGCGTAGCGGTAGCCGGAATCGGCCGCGTTTGCATATCGGTGAACGGTAGCCCGCGTTACCGATGAACGGCTCGTGCAAATGCCGCTTTGCCGCTGTGCTTAGAAGCCGGATAGAAAAGGGCTCCCGTCCCACATAGGACGGGAGCCCCCCGAGGCGCGTATTGTTAAGCGGGTGTTGGACTAGTTGGCCATAACGCCTTCGGTCCAGCCTCGACGTCCTCGATACGCAGGACGTTGGCGACCTCGGCCACGCAGTCGACGCTGGCAAGCTCGGCGGCGGCAGCCTGGACGTCCTTCTCGAGCGCGCGGTGCGTCAGGAAGATGACCGAGCAGGCATCGCTGACGCCCGACTTGCCGTCCTCGACCTGGTTGATGAGCGAGATCGAGATGTTGTGCTTGGCAAAGATGTCGACCGTCTCGGACAGGGCGCCCACGCGGTCGGCGACCTCAGGCGCACATAGTACTTGGTCTGGAGCTCGTCCATGGGCTTAAAGGCGAGGTTGTGGCCATAGGGCTCAATCTCGGGCAGCGGAGCCACGCCGCGGCTGATCTGCTCGGAGAGCGACAGGATATCGCCCACGACGGCGCTCGCGGTGGGGAAGGAGCCTGCGCCGGCACCGTAGAACATGGTCTCGCCCACGGCGTCGCCTACCACGTAGACAGCGTTCATGGCGCCGTTGACCTTGGCAAGCATGTGGTCGGCGGGGATCAGCGTGGGATGCACGCGGACGTCGACGCCGGCGTCGGTGTTGCGGGCGATGCCCAGCAGCTTAATGGTGTAGCCGAGCTCGCGGGCCTGAGTGATGTCCTCGGCGCCGATGGTGCGGATACCCTGCTGGTACACATCGTCGGTGGTCACGCGGGTGCCAAAGCCGATGGAGGCAAGGATGGCCGTCTTGCTGGCGGCGTCGAAGCCGTCGACGTCTGCGGACGGGTCGGCCTCGGCATAGCCCTTGGCCTGCGCGTCGGCAAGCACGTCGGCGTAATCGGCGCCCTCGGCGTCCATGCGCGACAGGATATAGTTGGTGGTACCGTTGAGAATGCCGGCGATGGTCAGGATCTTGTTGCCCACTAGGTCGTGCTCGAGCGTGCTGACAATGGGGATGCCACCGCCGCAGCTGGCCTCGCACTTAATCTGCACGCCGCACGCGCGCGCCTTTTCGGCGAGCGTCTCGACGTGACGGCCCAGCAGGGCCTTGTTGGCAGAGACGACGTGCTTGCCGTTCTCGAAGGCGGTGGTGAAGATCTCGGTTGCGGGATGCTCGCCGCCGATCAGCTCGACGACGATGTCGACGGCGGGGTCGGTGACGACGTCGTGCCAGTCACTCGTGAAGGCCTCGCGCTCAATGCCTGCCGCCTCGGCCTGCTCCCAGGCAAGCGCGCAGGCGCGGGTCAGCTTAAGGTCGATGCCGTAGGCTGCCAGGTACTCATCGTGGTGGCTCTTGATCAGACGGGCCACGCCGCCGCCGACGGTTCCCAGGCCGATCAGACCGACGTTCACGGTGCGCAGGGGTTCGCTCATAGATAGCTCCTTCGTGCATCTCATGGATGGATTAACCGCTTAAAGGTTGAGTGCATTCTAGCGTGAACAGAGGGCGCGTGCTCGCCAGGCAACAGGAGTCGCACAAAACGGCACCCCCGAAACGCTGCGGAAACATTGGAAACATGCTCGCTACAAACGGAACTCCGTAACAAACTGTCAACGTTTGCACCATAAGGTTTGCCCTGTACCGCAAGACGGCCGCATCGCGGCTAGCGAAAAGGGGGACACCATGTTTATTAAGAGCGGGAACGCTTGTAACAGAATGGAAACATTACTTTTACACAATAAAGTGGCATTACTGCATAAAAAAATAGAAATACGCAAAAATATAGATAAATGAACAAATCCAAAGAAAAGTTGAAATATTCGCCACTTTTCCTAACTAAAGCGTCTACTATTTTGCGAACGCCGAACACGGCGAAGGATGGCCTGTCGGGTAACCGAAACCCGACGAGATTTGAGAGGAGAGCCGCATGTCGAGCCTCACCGGTAAGTCATTGAACCCTGTTATGAATCGCAGGAGCGTTATCGCGAGCGCAGCAGGTCTGGGGGCGATGTCCATTCTAGCTGGCTGCTCCTCCAACGGCGGCGACAGCGGTTCCGCGTCGGGCGACGCTTCGTTTAAGATCGGCACCATCGGCCCGCTGACCGGCGCCAACGCGTCCTACGGCAAGTCTGTTACCCAGGGCGTCGAGCTTGGCTGCAAGGACTTCTCCACCAAGGAGCTGCCGCTTGCCAGCAAGGCCGAGGATGACCAGGCCGATGGCGAGAAGGCCGTCAACGCCTTCAACACCCTGCTCGACTGGGGCATGCAGGCCCTCGTCGGTCCGACCACCACGGGTGCGTCGGTCGCCGTTGCCGCCGAGTGCGGCAACGACCCCGAGACGTTCATGATCACCCCGTCTGCGTCCTCCGAGGACGTTACCAAGGGCAAGGATTGCGTCTTCCAGGTTTGCTTTACCGACCCCAACCAAGGTGTCAACGCTGCCAAGTTCCTGGCAGAGAAGTATGCGAACGAGAAGTTCGTGCTGTTCTATAACTCCGGCGACGCCTATTCTTCGGGCATCGCAGATTCCTTTAAGGCCCAGGCCGCTAAGTCTAAGCTTGAGATTGTCGACGAGGAGACCTTTAAGGACGACTCCGCCACGAGCTTTACCAACCAGCTGACCAAGGCCAAGCAGGCAGGCGCCACCATGATCTTTGCGCCGATCTACTACACGCCGGCGTCCGTCCTGCTCAAGAACGCCAAGGACATGGGCTACGACGTCAAGATGATGGGCTGCGACGGCATGGACGGCATCCTGGGCGTTGAGGCTTCGACACCTCTCTTGCCGAGGGTCTGCTGCTCATGACCCCGTTCTCCGCCGACGACGAGAAGAACGCCGACTTCGTCAACGCTTACAAGGATAAGTACGGCGATACCCCCGACCAGTTTGCCGCCGACGCCTACGACGGCGTGCATGCTGTGGTCGAGGCTCTCAAGGAGGCCGGCCTGGGCGTCGACGCCGACCCCACCGAGGTTGCCGAGAAGCTTCCCGAGGCTATGCTCAAGATTACCGTTGACGGTCTGACTGGCAAGCTCTCCTGGAACGACAAGGGTCAGGTCCAGAAGGACCCGACGGCGTACGTCATTACCGACGGCAAGTACGTACAGGCCTAATAGGCCGCCTTATATAGAGCGGTTTTGATCCCAAGCAGGGGAGGTTTTGGCCTTCCCTGCTTGCTTGGTATCTAGGGACGATGTAACGTCCCTGTTTCATACATCAACTGGAAACCTATTCGAAAGGGGGATGTGGAACATGACGGTCTTTATCCAATACTTGGTCAACGGCCTGTCCATGGGCAGCGTCTACGCCATCATCGCGTTGGGCTACACCATGGTCTACGGTATCGCCAAGATGCTCAACTTCGCTCACGGCGACGTCATCATGGTCGGTGCCTATGTCTCGTTCTGCGCCACGTCGTATCTCGGCCTCCCGGGCTGGGCATCTGTAATTCTCTCTTGTGTGGTCTGCACGGTTCTCGGTGTTCTCATCGAGGGTCTGGCATACAAGCCGCTGCGCCAAGCAGGCCCTCTGGCCGTTCTGATCACGGCCATCGGCGTGTCTTACTTCCTGCAGAACGCCGCGCAGCTTCTG
Source organism: Coriobacteriaceae bacterium AM49-12 (assembly GCA_027669365.1). Classification (GTDB taxonomy): domain Bacteria; phylum Actinomycetota; class Coriobacteriia; order Coriobacteriales; family Coriobacteriaceae; genus Collinsella. The sequence continues at coordinate 49,172 of JAQEDL010000005.1, forward strand.
TGGGGCGCCACGCCCAAGAACTTCACTTCGCTCGTCACCTTCCAGGTGCCGGAGTTCTTGGCCAAGTTCAACGTAAGCGCCGTCTCGCTCGTCACCATCGTCGCCTGCCTGGTTATCATGCCGGCCTGATGTTCTTTACAGGCAAGACCAAGATGGGCAAAGCCATGCGCGCCGTGTCCGAGGACAAGGCCGCCGCTCAGCTCATGGGCATCAACGTCAACCGCACCATCTCGATGACGTTCGCCATCGGCTCCGCCCTTGCCGCCATCGCCGGCGTGCTGCTGTGCTCCTACTCGCCGGTGCTGCAGCCCACGACGGGTGCCATGCCTGGCATCAAGGCCTTCGATGCCGCTGTCTTCGGTGGCATCGGCTCCATCCCCGGTGCCTTTGTCGGTGGCATTCTCATCGGTATCATCGAGGCGATGGCACAGGCTTATATTTCCACGAGCCTTGCCAACTCCATCGTCTTTGGTGTTTTGATCATCGTCCTGCTCGTCAAGCCTGCCGGCCTCTTGGCAAGTACGTCCCCGAGAAGGTGTAGGTGAGCGTTATGAAGTTTCTTAAAGACAAGCAGACGCGTCACGACTTTGTTACGTACGCCATGTGCCTTGTGGCGTTCGCCATCGTGTTCTTTATGCAGTCTAACCACATGATTCCGCGCATGATCGCCGGTCAGCTGGTTCCCATCACGGCCTATATCGTCATGGCTATCTCCCTTAACCTCGTCGTCGGCATCGCGGGCGACTTGTCGCTGGGCCACGCGGGCTTTATGAGCGTCGGCGCCTATACAGGCATCGTTACCGCGGTCGCCCTCGAGAGCGCCGTTCCCTCCGATCCGATACGTCTTGTCATCAGCATCGTGGTCGCGCCATCGCTGCCGCCATCCTGGGCTTCTTGATCGGCATCCCGGTCCTTCGCCTGAGCGGCGATTACCTGGCTATCGTGACGCTGGCCTTTGGCGAGATTATCAAAGAGATCGTCACCTGCCTTATCGTGGGCGTCGACTCCCGCGGCCTGCATGTGATCTTTAACATTACAGGTAACTCCACGATCGACGACCTGCACCTGCTCGAGGACGGCACCGCCATCATCAAGGGCGCCCAGGGCGCATCGGGCGTGTCGACGTACTCGACCTTCCTCGCCGGTGCCATCCTGGTCATGGTCGCACTTGTGATCGTGCTCAACCTGGTTCGCAGCCGTACCGGCCGTGCCATTATGGCCGTGCGCGACAACAAGATCGCTGCCGAGTCCGTGGGCATCTCCGTCACCGAGTACCGCATGATCGCCTTCGTGGTTTCCGCCGCTCTCGCCGGCGCTGCCGGAGCCCTCTTCGGCGGTAACTTCTCGCAGCTTTCCGCCACCAAGTTCGACTTCAACACGTCCATCCTCATCCTGGTATTCGTGGTCCTGGGCGGTCTGGGCAATATGCGCGGCTCCGTCATCGCGGCGGCGTTGCTCACGGTGCTTCCCGAGCTGCTCCGTCAGTTCTCGGACTACCGCATGCTCATCTACGCCATCGTGCTGATCCTGGTCATGATCTTTACCAACAACCCGCAGCTCAAGGCGTTCTTCGCACGCATTAAGGACCGCTTTGCTTCCAAGAAGGAGGTAGCAGCCGATGCCCAGTAAGTTTGAGCTCAACAAGGGCAAGATGGTCCCGTATCCTTCTGGCGCCATCGTTCCCGACCGCGACCTGGGCCAGCGCCGGCGCTCGAGTGCATCCACTTGGGCATTGAATTTGGCGGCCTTAAGGCAGTCGACGACTTTAGCCTGACCATCGGTAAGACCGAGATCGCCGGTCTGATCGGTCCCAACGGTGCCGGTAAGACCACGGTCTTCAACCTGCTCACCAAGGTGTACCAGCCCACGCACGGTACTATCCTGCTCGACGGCGAGGACACCTCGGGCAAGTCCGTCTACCAGGTCAACCGTATGGGTATCGCCCGTACGTTCCAGAACATTCGCCTGTTCAACACCATGACGGTGGAGGACAACGTTAAGGTCGGCCTGCACAACCAGGAGCGCTACTCTGGTTTTGAGGGCGTGCTGCGTCTGCCGACGTACTGGAAGCACGAGAAGGCCGCCCACGAGCGCGCCATGGAGCTGCTGTCCATCTTTGATATGGAGCACCTGGCAAACGAGCAGGCCGGCTCGCTGCCTTACGGCGCCCAGCGTCGTCTGGAGATCGTCCGCGCGCTTGCCACCAACCCCAAGCTGCTGCTGCTCGACGAGCCTGCTGCCGGCATGAACCCGTCCGAGACCGCGGAGCTCATGGAGAACATCGTCAAGATCCGCGACACCTTTGGCATCGCATCATGCTTATCGAGCACGACATGTCGCTCGTCATGAATATTTGCGAGGGCATTTGCGTGCTTAATTTTGGCAAGGTCATCGCCAAGGGCACGGCCGAGGAAATTCAGAACAACGACGCCGTTATCGAGGCATATCTGGGCAAGCAGGATAAGGGGGAGAACTAAATGGCAGAGCCGATGCTTTCCGTCTACAACATCAACGTCTGGTACGGCGCCATCCACGCCATCAAGGACATCTCCTTTAACGTTAACGAGGGCGAGATCGTGGCCCTGATCGGTGCGAACGGTGCCGGCAAGTCCACAACGCTCAAGACGGTCTCGGGCCTGCTGCGCTCCAAGACCGGCTCCATCAAGTTTATGGGTGAGGACATTACTCATACGCCCGCCGATAAGCTGGTTGGTAAGGGCCTGGCTCAGGTCCCCGAGGGCCGTCGCGCCTTTTTGCAGATGACGGTCGAGGAGAACCTGGAGATGGGCGCCTACACGCAGCCCAAGTCCACGGTTGCTCCGGGCCTTGAGCGCGTCTACGAGCAGTTCCCGCGCCTGAAGGAGCGCCGTCGCCAGGTCGCCGGCACCCTTTCGGGCGGCGAGCAGCAGATGCTCGTTATGGGGCGCGCCCTTATGAGTAACCCCAAACTGCTTATGCTCGACGAACCTTCCATGGGTCTGGCACCGATTCTGATCGAGCAGATCTTCCAGATTGTCGAGGACCTGCACAAAGCCGGCACCACGGTGCTTCTGGTCGAGCAGAACGCCCAGATGGCGCTTTCGATCGCCACGCGCGGCTACGTGCTCGAGACCGGCAAGATCACCATGACCGGCACCGGCCAAGAGCTCCTGCACGACGATAACGTGCGTAAAGCCTACCTGGGCGGTTAACTAGTTACGCGGTTTTACCAAACCGCGTAACGGCTCGACGCTGCAAGCCCGCCAGAGCGGCAATCTGCCTTTCAACTTCGGCGGCATGACCAGAAGGTCAATGCCGCCTCGTTTCAAGGCACCTTGCTCGCTCTGGCGGGTTTTCGCTGTCGTTGTCAAAACATCGACGTTGTGGCAGATGCCAACGACTACCCCTTTAAGTTGCGGTGGAATAGGGACTAAATGGGAGCCTCAGAGGCCAAAAGAGTCCTTATTCCACCGCAACTTCATGGGGGTGTGTGACAATGCCCGTCGGAAAACATCTGCTGTCTTCGGGGGTCTATCTATGCTGTACGAGTTTTGTGCCGAGAACTTTGAGCGGGTGCCGGCGGCCATTAAGGCCGGTGCGAGTCGTATTGAGCTGTGCGACAACCTTGCCGTTGGCGGCACCACACCTTCCGCCGGCGTTATCAGCGCTACGGTCAGCTACGCTCACGAGCACGATGCGCGCGTGATGTGCATGATTCGTCCGCGCGGCGGGGACTTTCATTACAACCAGGACGAGCTGCGCATGATGGAGATGGATCTGGGCCTTGCCGTAAGCGCCGGCGTCGATGGTCTGGTCTTTGGCTGTTGCAAGCCTTGTGCTGGCGGATGGGCGCTCGACGAACTCACGCTCGGTGCCTTGGTGATGGCTGCGGGGTGTGCGGCCGAGGAGTGCAAGCGCGAGTCCCTTGACATCACCTTCCACATGGCGTTTGACCAGCTCTCGCCCGAGGCTCAGCTCGATGCGATTGATACACTTGCCGACTGCGGCGTTACGCGCATCCTCACGCATGGCGGCGCTGCCGGTACGTCGATCGAGGGCAACTTCGAAAACCTGGTCCGCTTGATCGAGTACGCGGGCGACCGCCTGACCATCCTTCCTGGCGGCGGCATTACCACGGCCAACCGCGATGCCGTGGCGGCAGCACTTGGCGTCTCCGAGCTGCATGGCACCAAGATCGTGCCGCTGGAGGTGTAACCTGTGGCACTGGTATTTGACGTTCAGCAGGCGAGCGGTAAGCCCGACGATAATCGTCGCCCTGGCACCGCGTGCCCCTTTTGTGATACGGAGGGGCTCGCCAGCGTCATCCAGCGCGATGGTGACTGCATCTGGCTCGAGAATAAGTTCAAGACCTTGCGGGCCGCCCGTCAGACCGTATTGATCGAGTCTGCCAATCACGACGCCGACCTGGCGACCTATGAACCGGATGAGCTGCATCATGTGATGCGGTTTGCCTGGGCTGTTGGCAGCAGATGCTCGATTCCCAACAGTACCGCAGTGTGCTCCTGTACAAGAACAAAGGCCCGCTTTCGGGCGGCAGCCTCGTCCATCCACACATGCAGATTGTGGGCTTGGAGCAGGAAGACGGCTATGCTTCGCTGGCTTCCGCCAATTTCGAAGGCATCAATGTTTGGCAACAGGGGAGAATCTCGGTCAACATCTCAACCGAACCGATTATGGGATTCTTTGAGGTTAACGTCTCGGCTCCACAGGGAATCGCCGCCAGCGACGACGCCCGCGACCAAGCCGAAGCGGACCTGTTTGCCGATGCGATTCAGGTGGCCCTGCACTATATCCTGCACGAGCACCACGGCGGCCGCGCGGAGTCGTACAACTTGTTCTTCTACCACATGGACGGCCGGACCATTGCCAAGGTGTTGCCGCGTTGGGTGGTTTCGCCCTACTTTGTCGGTTATCGTTTGGCCCAGGTCAATGCCGAGACCACGCTCGATATCGATGCAGAGCGCCTGCGTGCGCATCTGGAAACGCTCGTATAGCAAGACTATCACCCGCGTAATGCGGACAGTCTAGCGTCCCATGGCGTCGCGGCCGGCCTCGACGCGCTTGCGCTGGGCGGCGCGCTCCTCGCCGGTCAGTCGCTCAAAGAGATGTCCGATAACCGAGGCGAGCACCTGCTGAAACAGCGTTCCGCACATGACGGGAAACACGACCTCGCCGGGAAAATACTGCGTGGCGATGACGGCGCCCGAAGAGATATTGCGCATGCCGCAGGTAAAGCACATGGTGGTCGTCTCGCTATACGGCAGGTGCAACGCGCGGGCGACCAGAATGCCGACGACAAAGCCGCTGATGGCGAAGGTCAAAATAAAGAGGGCGACTTCCAGGCGCACCGCGTTCATGTGCAGCACGTACTCGCTCATGGCGGTGGAGTTGGACGCGATAACGCTCATCATCATGAACTTGCAGGCGGGCGAGAGCGCGGGGGAGAGTTTCTCGTGTCCCCATCCGCGCGTGAGTTCGTTGATCACGATGCCGAGGATGGCAGGGATGGCAATCATAAAGGCCATGTTCTGCATCATGCTCGACACATCGATTGCGACGGTGGCACCCAGCAGGAGCTTGAGCGTGAGCGGAATCGTCACAGGTGAGATGACCGAGGACGTCAGGATGATGGTGAGCGCGAGCGGGCCGTTGCCGCCGAACATGCTAATCCACATAAAGGCGGTGACTGCCACGGGTACGCTGTACTCGAGCACGATGCCGCAGACAAGGTTGGGTTGGAACCAAAGAACAGTGAGCTCATGGCATACGCCGCGATGGGGATGAGCACGGCCGAGACAAATAACGCCAAAATCAAATGTAGGGGACGGCGGAACACCTCGGCCACCTGGTGAAAGGTGTTGCTGAGCGCACCTTGGAACGTCATAAAGGCAAACAGGGCGGGAACGATGGGCTTGAGCACGCCGATCTGCCGGGGAAAGAGCACGCCGAGCGTCACGCAAATCGGAACGATGACCTGCATGTGCCCCGCAAGAAACTTGCCCAGTCCAACCCATTGCTTCATATGCTCTTGTGACTCCCTTTGCTCGTGAATCCGTTTTGAATGGATATGCTAGACGCTCGCATGCGTCCGTGCGTCAGAAACGCTCGATTATTTCGAGGGTATTACCACCCTCGTTTATCGAAACCGCGGCGTGCTGGACGTTGTGCGTCCGCGCTGCACGGTATAATAAATCCGTTCAACAGATCTGCCTGCCGAAGCGGGTATACACAGAGGACTCATCGCTATGAACCGTGAGAGGTATCGCGGCGACCTGCCCCTATCGGGGGTGGGCGCCTATGTCATCGCTTAAGACGACGCATCGCTGGGCAGTCGCTCGGCAAAACCCCGAGCTCGAAAAGGAGCTTTCGGCTGGCCTGGGCATACCCGGGCTGGTGGCGCGCATTATGGTTGCGCACGGCATAACATCCATCGAGGAAGGCCAGCTGTTTTTGACGCCTTCGCTCGATCGCGACTGGGCCGACCCACTCATTATTCCGGGCATGGCGGTCGTTGCCGACCGCGTCGAGCGCGCTATTCGCAACCACGAGCACATCGCGGTCTTTGGCGATTTTGACGTCGACGGCATTACGTCGACTTGTCTGTTGACCGAGGCGCTACGTTCGTTTGGCGCCAACGTCACGCCGTTTATTCCGCATCGCTTTGACGAGGGCTACGGCCTGTCGCGTGCGGCGCTCGACCGCGTCAACGAGCTCGCCCAACCCAACCTGATCGTGACCGTCGATAACGGCATTGCCGCCAAGGGAGAGGTTTCCTATCTGGAGAGCCTGGGGATCGATTTGGTGGTCACGGACCATCACGAGCCCTCCGACCAGGTGCCGCAGGGCGTGCCCCTGACCGACCCCAAGCTCGAGGACGAGGGTCCCTCGCGTGAACTTGCCGGTGCTGGTGTGGCGCTCAAGCTGGTGCAAGTCCTGGGTGAGCGCCTGGGCAAGCCGTCGTATTGGCGTTCGCTAATCGAGGTCGCGGCGCTGGGCACCGTGTCCGACATGATGCCGCTCACGCCCGAGAACCGCGCGCTGGTTGCCGAGGGCATCCAGCAGATGCGCGTAACCGCTCGTCCCGGCTATATCGCGCTTGCTGCGCTCGCCAAGACGGACCTTTCTACCATTACGGCCGACGGCCTGTCGTTTTCGCTCATCCCTCGTCTGAATGCTGCCGGCCGCATGGCTGATCCCAAGCTGGCGCTCGACCTGCTGCTTGCCCGCGATCCCATCGAAGCAAGCGCACTGGCGGCTGAGCTCGAGGAAATCAACCGCCAGCGCCGTGAGATCGAGGCGGAGCTCACGCGCGATGCCATGGCAAAGGTCGAGAAGACCTATGACGGCGGACGCGCAATCGTCGTGGGTGGCGAGGGCTGGCACGAGGGCGTCAAGGGCATCGTGGCGAGCCGCCTGACCAATCGCTATCACGTGCCGGCGCTGCTCTTCTCGATCGAGGACGGCGTTGCACGCGGATCGGGCCGCTCGGTGGGCAAAGTTAACCTGTTTGACGCCGTCGAGCGCTGTTCCGACCTGCTGATTCGTCGCGGCGGACATGCCGGTGCGGTGGGTGTGACCATCGAGGCATCCAAGCTCGATGAGTTCCGCCGCCGCCTTTCCGCCGTGCTATCGGAGCTTCCCGCCGAGGACTTTGAAGACACCGACGAGGTCGCCGCCACCGTCGACCTTTCCGAGCTGAATATTGAGACCATCGAGCAGATCTCCCGTCTTGAGCCGTTTGGCCAGGGCAACAAGGTGCCGCTGTTGGCGGCCGAGGGCGTGACAATGTGCGATCGCGCCGTGGTGGGCAAAACCGGCGAGCACATGCGCTTCGTGGCGACCGATGGCGCCGCGAGTGTGCCGGCCATTATGTTCCGCGTGCCGCAGATCGATAAGCTCATCAATTGTGATAGCGCCGTCGACTTGGTGTTCGAGGCCGTGGCCGAGCATTGGCAAGGTCGCGTAAAGCCCAAGCTCATGATCAAGGATGTTCTGGTCCGCGATACCACGCTGCCCAGCGTCGACGATCCGGCATGCGAGCTTCGTCGTGGCGTGCAGCCGGCGGATTCCGGCCTGCGCCTGGAGTCCCGAAAGCGCCAAACGCTCGCCCAACTTTCTTATACCGAGCTCACGCGCTCGCTTATCCATAGCTTTATCGGCTCGAACCAGCCGCACCGCGCGCAGGTCGAAGCGCTCGATGCCCTGGCCGATCACCAAAGTGTTCTGGCCGTTATGGGAACGGGGCGCGGAAAGTCTCTTATCTTCCATGTGCACGCCGCGCGCGAGGCGGTCCTTCGCGGGCGTGCGAGTATCTTTGTCTATCCGCTGCGTGCGCTCGTTGCCGACCAGGCCTATCACCTCTCGTCGACGATGGCTGCGCTCGGCATTGGCGTAGGCGTGCTGACCGGCGAGACCGTGGAGGCGGCGCGCGATGACGTGTTTGCCGGCTTGGCTTCGGGCCGCACCGGCATCGTGCTCACGACGCCTGAGTTCCTGTCTATTCACCGCGACCGCTTTGCTCGCTCGGGTCGTATCGGGTTTGTCGTTATCGACGAGGCGCATCATGCCGGTCTTGCCAAGGGCGGCGACCGTAGCGCATACCTCGACATGCCCGATATCCTCAAGGCCCTGGGCGATCCGGTCGTTATGGCGGCGACGGCCACCGCGACGGCTCCGGTCGTGGCGGAGCTTGCCCGCGTGTTGCCGATTACCCGTACGGTGGTCGACGAGACCGTGCGCGAGAACTTGCAGCTCGAGGACGACCGCGATCTTGCGAGCCGCGAAAACCGCCTGGTGTCCATCGTCGCGACGGGGGAGAAGACCGTCATCTACGTCAATTCGCGTGATCAGTCCGTGGCGCTTGCTAAGACGCTGCGCAAGCGGGTACCCGATTGCGCGACCCGCATCGCGTTCTATAACGCGGGGCTTGCGCGCTCCGATCGTCGCCGTGTCGAGGAAGCGTTTCGTGACGGAAGCCTCAGTTGCATCGTTTCGACATCTGCCTTTGGTGAGGGCGTGAACCTGCCCGATATCCGCCATGTCGTGCTCTACCACATGCCGTTTGGCGGCATTGAGTTTAACCAGATGAGCGGCCGCGCCGGTCGCGATGGCCAGCCCGCCGTGATCCATCTGCTCTATTCGTCGCGCGACGCCCGCATTAACGAGCGCCTACTCGACTGCTATGCGCCCGAGCGCGACGAACTCGTCACGCTCTATCGCGCGTTGCAGACCATGTGGCGCTCCAACCGCGGCAAAACCGGGGACGATTCCTTTAGCGCGAGCGATATCGACATCGCGCAGATGTGCCTTGCCATCGATGCTCGCACGCCGGTTGACGAGCGCTCGGTGGAAAGCGGCCTGGGAATCTTCGAAGAGCTTGGTTTCTGTCGAGTTTCGGGGTTTGACGACACCCGTCGCATCGCGATGGCCGAAAACCCCGGCCGCGTGCAATTAAGCAGGTCAATTCGCTATTTGGAGGGCTTGCGCTCGCGCATGGAGTTCTCGGCTTTCCGGAGTTGGGCGCTCGATTCGTGCGCTTCTGATATGCTAGCCAAAGTTAACCGCCCGATCGTACCGCGGGCCTAGGGGAAGGGGACCTCGATGGATGCCGCAGCCCGTACCGCCCATGATTCTACCCTCCAGCCGTTTTCGGAGATGGAGCACTATAAGCATGCCGATGAGCTGCCGCCCGAGATTATGGCGGACAGCTACGACAAGCTGGAGCGCCTGTGCCTCAAATATATGAATGAGGATGACTTCTCCAAGGTGGAGCAGGCCTACTGCTTTGCTGCCGAGAAGCACTGCAACCAAAAGCGGCGCTCGGGCGAGATGTACATTAACCATCCCGTCGAGGTTGCCATCATTTTGGCCGATCTTAAGATGGACTGCGATGTGGTGTGCGCCGCACTGTTGCACGATACCGTCGAGGATACCGAGACCTCGCTTACCGATGTTTCCGGCCTGTTTGGTGATACGGTGGCCGAGCTCGTCGATGGCGTGACCAAGCTCACCAACATCGAAGTCGACAGCATGGACGAGAAGCAGGCCCTCACGCTGCGTAAGATGTTCCTCGCCATGTCCAAGGACATCCGCGTCATCATCGTCAAACTCGCCGACCGCCTGCATAACATGCGCACGCTTGCCGCCCTGCGCGAGGACCGCCGTCTGTTTAAGGCGCGCGAGACCATGGACGTATACGCGCCTCTGGCCGACCGCCTGGGCATGAGCTCAATCAAGTGGGAGCTCGAGGACCTGTCCTTCTTCTACTTGGAGCCCGATGCCTACCAGCGCATCGCGCGCATGGTAGCCGAATCGCGCGAGGTTCGCGAGCGCTATCTTGCCGAGACCATCAAGACGCTCACCGATGAGCTCAATCGCATTGGTCTTGTGGGCTTTCAGATCAACGGTCGTTCCAAGCACTATTGGTCCATCTATCAAAAGATGAAGCGCAAGGGCAAGGAGTTCTCCGAGATTTACGACCTGGTGGCGTTGCGCGTCATCACTCATTCGGTGCGTGATTGCTATTCCACGCTTGGTGCCGTGCATACCTTGTGGCATCCCATGCCCGGTCGCTTTAAAGACTATATCGCCATGCCCAAGGTCAATAACTACCAGTCACTCCATACGACGGTTATCGGCCCCACGGCCCGCCCGCTCGAGATTCAGATTCGAACCTATGAGATGCACGAGCAGGCCGAGTACGGCATCGCCGCCCACTGGCTGTACAAGAAGTCGGGCGGATCGTCTGCCTCTAAGACCAACGATGCGCAGCGTCTGGACGACCAGATCAACTGGCTCAAGCACTCACTCGACTGGGCGGCGTCTGACGAGATCACTGATGCCAAGGAATACTTGCACTCACTGAGGTCGACTTGTTCGACCAGGAAATTTTTGTCTTTACGCCCAAGGGCGAGGTCATGGCGCTTCGTGCCGGCTCTACACCGCTCGACTTTGCCTACGCCGTTCATACCGAGGTCGGTAACCACTGCGTCGGCGCCAAGATTAACGGTGCGGTGGCGCCACTCACGCACGAAATCAAGACGGGTGACCGTGTCGAGATTCTGACCAACAAGAGCTCTAAGCCGTCGCGCGATTGGCTCAAGATCGTCAAGACACCTTCGGCCAAGTCAAAGATTCGCCGTTACTTCGCCGCCGCGACCAAAGACGATGACGCTGCGGCCGGCCGCGATATACTGGCTAAGGACCTGCGTAAGCGCGGGTACGGCATCTCTACGCCGCGTTCGACGCGTGCACTCAACGCCGTGGCGGAGCAGTTTAACTACAAGCAGCTCGAGGACCTGTTTGCCGCCGTCGGCGCCGGCAAGGTTGCACCGCGCGCTGTGGGCAATAAGGTCGAGCAAATCTTGGACCCCAAGCCCGAGGAACAGCTCACCAAGGCCGAGGCTATCGCCGAGGTCGTGAAGCAGCCCGCTCGCGGCTCCAACCGCAAGCCGCAAAAGCGCGGCAAGAGCGCCAGTAACGGCATTATCGTCAAGGGCGAGAGCAACAGCGGCCTGCTGGTCCGTCTGGCTCATTGCTGCAACCCCGTGACGGGCGACGACATCGTCGGCTTCATCACGCGCGGTCGCGGCGTTTCGGTGCATCGCGCCAACTGCCCTAACGTCAAGGGTCTTATGGAACATCCCGAGCGCATGATCGATGTGGAGTGGGACGGCGCTGCCGACACCCTCTTCCAGGTCGAGATCGTGGTCGAGTGCCTGGACCGCATGGGCCTGCTCAAGGATGTCACCATTGCCATTGGCGATGCGGGCGGTAATATCCTTTCTGCCGCCACGTCGACCAACCGCGAGGGTATTGCAACCCTGCGCTTTATGGTCGAGATCTCGGACGCGAGTGGCTTGGATCCGCTGCTGGCCTCTATCAGCAGTGTCGATTCGGTCTACGACGCTCGCCGTCTTATGCCCGGCGAAGGCGGAGCTCAGCTCAAGCGCCGCGTTTAGTCGCGACGAACGTGCCACATTATCGATATTCGCTGCACTCGAGCATCGTTTGATGCCTCGAGTTCTATAGAGAGGAGAGGGACATGAGTGCTGTGTCCTTGGATTTAACTCCCAAGGGATCGGTCGAGATCGAGACGCTCGTAAACGGTCCCATTCAGACCAATAGCTATGCTGTTATTTCGGACAATGAGTGCGTGATTATCGATCCCGCATGGGAAGGCGAGCGCTTGGTGGAGCATGTTCGGGCCGAGCATCCCGGCGTACGCGTGCTTGGCGCCGCATGCACTCATGGCCATGCCGATCATGTTGGTGGTGTTGCCGGCGTGCGAACCGCCGTTGGCGAGTACTGCCAGTATGAGCTGTGTGCTAAGGATGTGGCGGTGCCGCATGCGAACATCGAGGAACAGCGAGCTATGTGGGGCATTGAAACGCCTGACCCTGGGGAGCCGACGCGCCTGCTCGCCGAGGGCGATGCTATCGAGGTGGGCGATATCTGCCTGCAGGTGATCGAGACGCCAGGCATACGCCGGGCGGGATCGTCTTGTTTGCTGCCACCGAGCAGGGAAACATTGCCTTTGTGGGCGACACGCTATTCCCGGGCAGCCACGGCCGCACCGATCTTGCCGGTGGCGACGAGGCGGCGATTCTGCGCTCGCTCTCCAAGCTCGCCCGGCTTCTTCCGCCCGATACCGTTTGCCTAACCGGCCATGGCGATTCGACCACCATGGCACGCGAGCTCATGCAGAACCCTTTCATGCAGATGTAGCTTAATGGTCGGCTTTGAAGCACGAGAAGCGTCCAAACGTCAAGCTATTTTTCCCCAACGGGTCGATTCAGTAGGGCAAACGGTCAAAAAAAGTCTGTTTGGACGATATTCGTGAACAAACGAACGTTTATGCTCGGGTGCGCCGTGGTAAAATCTCAGGCGTTATCGGAGCAACCTTACAGGAGGTTTCTTTTATGCTCGTCAACGCAGCAGACATGCTCAAGAAGGCCGAGGCCGGCAAGTACGGTCTCGGTGCCTTCAACACCAACAACCTTGAGTGGACCCTGGCTATTCTCCAGCCGCCGAGGAGGCCAAGTCTCCGCTGATCCTTCAGTGCACCGCTGGTGCCGCTAAGTGGATGGGCGGTTTCAAGGTCTGCGCCGACATGGTCAAGGCTGCCGTCGAGGCCACGGGCGTTACCGTTCCCGTCGCCCTTCACCTCGATCACGGTTCTTACGAGGACTGCTTCAAGTGCATCGAGGCCGGCTTCACGTCCATCATGTATGACGGCTCTCACGAGGAGACCTTCCAGCTTAACCTCGACCGCACCAAGGAGCTCGTTGAGCTTGCCCACTCCAAGGGCATGTCCATCGAGGCCGAGGTCGGCGGCATCGGCGGCACCGAGGACGGCGTGACCTCCAGCGGCGAGCTCGCTGATCCTGCTGAGTGCAAGCAGATTGCTGACCTGGGCGTCGACTTCCTCGCCTGCGGCATCGGCAACATCCACGGTGTGTACCCTGCCGACTGGGCTGGCCTTTCCTTCGAGCGTCTGGGCGAGATTAAGGCCCAGACCGGCGACCTGCCCCTCGTCCTGCACGGTGGCACCGGTATCCCCGAGGATCAGATCAAGAAGGCCATTTCCCTGGGCATCTCCAAGATCAACGTCAACACCGACCTGCAGCTCGTCTTCGCCAAGGGCGTCCGCGAGTACATCGAGGCTGGCAAGGATCAGCAGGGCAAGGGCTTTGACCCCCGCAAGCTCCTCAAGCCTGGTCGCGACAACATCGTTGCCCGCACCAAGGAGCTCATGGAGGAGTTTGGCTCCGTCAACAAGGCGTAAGTAGCGGTTTAACTTCCCGCCGGAGGCCCCGTTTCCCCTACGCTGTTTCCCTCGCGCTCACCTGGCTTCGCCAGAAGTCGCGCGACGGAATCAGCTCCGGGGAAACGGGGCCTCCTTCGTTAACTCGCTACAGGGTTACTGGCTGAATTAAGATGCTACTGGCTTTGCCAGAAGTCGCGCCAAGGAAACAGTTCCGGGGGACGGGGCTTCCTTCGTTTACCGCCGCAGGGTTACTGGGTTGAATTCATTTTTATAGGTACCGTTTATCGGTGTTGAGGGCTCCTCTATTGGGGCTTTCTTTTTTTATCTCGCTACAATGGGCTTCGAGAGTTCTAATGACTTGGAGTTTGGTATGGCTGTTATTAACGTACTGCCTCGGATGGGAAGGTTATTGACGAGGGTCCAGTTGGTTGCTCTGTTGATGTTTGCTGTGATGACTTTCGTCATCTCGATGTTGGACTGCCGCCCGAGATTCTTCGTCTTAAGGATGCCGGGTATTTGACGCAGGCTGTTGCTGCCTGCGATCGCCTTTTGGAGCAGAACCCCGAGCCTTCGCTGGCTGCTTGTGTTCGTGCCGAGCGGTATCGCATGCTCGAGACGCCGCTTCATTTTTCGGTGTCGCGCGATCGAGCTATTGCGATGATTCGCGAGGAGTGGCCAGAGTTTACCGAAGAGCAGTTTGATGACCTGATTAATCGTAAGCGTATTGACTGGCGCTTTATCGATGGCGAACTGTTCGTTCTCAACAACTTCCTCGATTCGCTTCGCGTATATCCCAAAGAGGTCCCCGGCATGCGGCCCGATTCTACGGACGGAATTGCACTGCGCAACGAGATGCTCAGGGAGATGGAGTCGCAAAACGGGTTGACTCGCGTCATCACGCTTAAGGCATCTGTGTCTGTCCCCGGCGCTCTAGAGGGGGAGACCGTTCGCGCTTGGCTTCCCGTTGCCGCCACCTGCCGCCAGCAGTCTCGGGTCGAGATTCTCGACATGACGCCGGAGGGTGCTGTTGCTCCCGCGAACGCTTCGGCGCGTACCGTCTCGTGGTCTTCTTCGAGTGAGCGCTCATTCTCGGTGACCTATCGCTATCACATCGATGCTGCTTATTGTGACGTCTACGGTGGCACACTTCCGGTTCATCCGCGTATGGACGCGCCTCTGCCCGAGGATATTTCCGAGGACCGTCCGCACATTGCATTCACGCCGTATCTGCTGCAGCTGACGGCCGGTGTTGTTGACGGACTCGAGGATCCGCTCGATCGCGCCCGTGCTATCTATGATTACCTGACGCAGCATATCGACTATCGCTATCAGCCGCCGTACTTGCTTTTGGGATCTATTGCCGATGACTGCGCGCATTCGCTCCGCGGCGATTGCGGCGTTATGGCGCTCACGTTTATCACCATGTGCCGTATCGCGGGCGTGCCTGCCCGTTGGCAGAGCGGCCTGTACGTTGCGCCCGATTCGGTGGGGTCGCACGACTGGGCAGAGTTCTATACGCCGCAGACCGGTTGGCTCAACGCCGACGTGTCATTTGGATCTTCTGCTCGCAGGATGGGGGAGGAGTGGCGCCGCCGTCACTACTTTGGCAATCTCGACCCGTGGCGTATGGTGGCCAACAATCGATTCCAGGCAGAGTTTGAGCCCTCTTTCGACGGCATGCGCGAGGACCCTTACGATAACCAGATGGGTGAGGCTTCGGTCGACGGTCGCGGATGCCGTCAGCGCGAGATGCTCCGCACGGTCGAACTCATCGAAATGCTCGAAGTTCCATTTTCGGACTAATCGGTAGAAAGCTGTGATAAACTAACTCACGCATTACGTGCCCGAGTGGCGGAATTGGCAGACGCAGTGGACTCAAAATCCACCGTTGGCAACAACGTGCGAGTTCGAGTCTCGCCTCGGGCACCATACATGCAAGTGAGCGTTCAAGGGGGTTACGGCCCCCTTTTTCGTGCCGAACTCGCGTGAGCGCGCGAAGCGTTAAGCAAACAGGCCTGTGGCCTGTTTGTAGCGGAGCGTGGCGAGGGCGCCGTGCGCCCGAAGCCCGGGGCTTCGCGAAGCGAAGGCCCTTCGAGTCTCGCCTCGGGCACCATACATGCACCTGCGCTTCAAGGGGGTCAAGGCCCCCTTTTTCGTGTACGTAATGTGATAGCGCGCTGTACGTGTTATTATGCCCAAGGCGTTGTTCCCGCAATGCCCTAAAGAGGAACCCGAGGGTTCCCACCTTTGGCGCCAATGAGCAGCTGACTGGTCATACAACTTAGATTCCCTTCCTCATACCGAGGATGTCTATGTGTACGACCTGGCTGCAAAGAAGCGCCGGGTTATTTTTTTATGAATGGAGGTAGGGAAAATAGCTAAGTCTGATGACACCCGCATCAACGACGAGATCACTGCATCTTCGTGCCGTTTGATTGGCGTCGATGGCTCTCAGCTCGGCCTGTTCGCCATCCGCGATGCCCAGCGCGTCGCCGACGATCAGGGTCTCGACCTGGTCGAGATCGCTCCCAACGCGGAGCCGCCGGTCTGCAAGGTCATGGACTACGGTAAGTTCAAGTACCAGCAGGCCATGAAGGCCAAGGCTGCTCGTAAGAACCAGTCCAAGGTCGAGGTCAAGGAAATGAAGTTCCGACCCAAGATCGACGTTGGCGACTACGAGACCAAGAAGGGCCACGTTCTGCGTTTCCTCAAGAAGGGCGCACGCGTTAAGATCACCATCATGTTCCGCGGCCGTGAGATGGCTCACCCGGAGCAGGGCCTTAACGTTCTCGAGCGCCTCGCCGAGGATCTCAAGCCTTACGCTACGGTCGAGTCCAAGCCTAAGATGGAAGGCCGTAACATGCTTATGCTGCTCGCCCCGATTAAGGGCGCCTCGATGAGGATAAAGCGGCAAGCGATACCAAGTAACTAGTGTTCTGTAACCGATTAAGGAGTATTTCATGCCTAAGATGAAGTCCCACAGCGGCACCAAGAAGCGTTTCCGCAAGACTGGTACCGGCAAGCTTATGCGCGCCAAGGCTTTCAAGAGCCACATCCTGAGCAAGAAGTCCACCAAGCGTAAGCGTGGCTTCCGTCAGGAGACCGAGATCGCCGCTGCCGACCGCAAGGTCATCAAGTCGCGTCTCGCCTAAGTTCGCTTTCCCGTTTTTCGTTTTACCGTCTAGGAGTTGATAGAACATGGCACGTATTAAGCGCGCTGTTGCCGCCAAGAAGAAGCGCCGTACCGTTATGCACCGTGCGAAGGGTTACTACGGTGCCGCTTCGCGTACTTACAAGCATGCTAAAGAGCAGGTCCAGCACTCCCTGCAGTATCAGTATCGTGATCGCCGCAACAAGAAGCGCGAGATCCGTTCTCTCTGGATCACTCGTATCAACGCTGCTGCTCGCCTGAACGACATCTCTTACTCTCAGTTCATGCACGGCCTGAAGGTTGCCGGCATCGAGCTCGACCGCAAGGTCCTGGCTCAGATGGCTTACGAGGACATCGAGTCCTTCAACGAGCTGGCTACCATCGCCAAGAAGGCTCTCGAGGCCTAATAGATTCTCTTGAATCGCTAGGGGAGTGTCGCGTTGTGCGCGGCGCTCCCTCTTTTTATCTGAAGCGCGGTTTACATTGCTAAAAGCGCGGGTAAATAAACACATACAGGTGACCGATCTCGATATATTCCTGAACCAAAGGGTCATCATCTGATACGTGCGGAAGATCCGCATCAGTCTTTCTATTACCTATAGAAAGCAATATGTTGTGTAGGACTTGTGAAGAGTGGAATTGACGTCCCACAGGGCTTCGCGGTCTGGCAATATATCTCCTTGCCGCGCGGCCCGGTCGGACCGGATGAGCCGCGGGGCGTGCACCTTGAGAACCGGATACTGCGAGGATGGACACTGACTCCAGTGTCGCATCCGGGCAGACATCGAACCATTTGAAATGGTCTAACTTGGATTTGTTTTTCGCAAGGCCGCCGAGAGGCGGCCCCGAGAAATTCCTTTTCCTATACTAA
>JAQEDL010000050.1:0-14349 GCA_027669365.1 Coriobacteriaceae bacterium AM49-12
AAAACTGGTTGAATAATGTTACGGCAGGGAGGGACCGAAAAAATTTTTTCAAAAAAGTTGTTGCGCGCCGGACAGACTTCTGTGTATACTAATCCCCGCAGCGCACGCGAGCAGAAACAAACGCGAACGTCTGCCTGGGGAGTTAGCTCAGTTTGGTTAGAGCGCCGGCCTGTCACGTCGGAGGTCGCGGGTTCGAGCCCCGTACTTCCCGCCAACGCAATTAAAGCCACGTCTTCGGACGTGGCTTTTTGCGTTTGATGCACTTTGTTTCGATAGAACGATCGCCCTGGTGCATCTTCGCCCAGAATCCCCGCGCCTTCGGGGACGCAAGTAAAATCTAATAAGCATATCTGTCTAAACAACAGCTTTGTTGCGCAACACCTGTTCAACGAGACAGGGGGTTAGGTTATACTAAATTCCACTGTGCGCCGCATCTGATGCATTTCGCTCCAAGCGCGGCACTCAGTGGATATCCGATTTACCATTTGGATGTCCTGGCGGTCATTTAGCGTCTCGACACAAGCTCGGCCCCGGAGCTCGTTCGAGCTGTTCGTATTCCTTGAAAGGGGAAAAATGGACATATCGAGGAAGACTGATTACGCCCTTCGTATGCTGGCGATGCTTGCCGAGGATCCGGAGTGTTTGCTTTCTGTTCGCACCGCTGCCGAAGAGGTCAATGTCCCGTATTCGTTTGCCCGCTCGATTCAGCACGGTTTGGTCCAGGCCGGTATTGTGGAGAGCCTGCGTGGCGTCCACGGTGGCATGCGTCTCAAGGTCAGTCCGGACGACGTCACTATCCGCCAGGTCGTCGAGGCCGTTCAGGTCCTATGGTTATGAACGATTGCACCGCGCCCGATGGTGACTGTGCGCGCATGGGCGCGTGCTGCTATCATCCCTGTGGGCCGGAGCTCAGGCGTTGATGCGCGACTACCTCGATTCCGTTTCGCTCGGCGACATCGTCGCTCACCGCCAGTTCCCGGCCGTCGATCCCAAGTTCGCCGACCGCGAAGCGTTTCCCGAGTACGCCACCTGCGCGTGCGCTTACCGGGAGGAATAGCGCCGCATAAGGAGTATAGCCATGATTCAGGACCCCTTTCGTTCGATGATTCGTTCGGAAGGGGTCCTGCGTTATCGCGACCTTCCGTGGCGCCGCACACGCGATCCGTACATCATTTGGCTTTCTGAGGTCATGCTGCAGCAAACGCAGGTGCCGCGTGTGGAGGCGCGCATGCCGGTGTGGCTCGATCGTTTTCCGACTGTGCAGGCGCTTGCCCAGGCCGCGCCTTCCGATGTTTTGGACGCTTGGCAGGGCATGGGCTACAACCGACGCGCTCTGGCGCTTCATGGGGCCGCTCAACGGGTCGTAGAGGATTGGGGCGGGGAGTTTCCGCGCGAGACGCACAATCTGGTCGCGCTGCCCGGCATTGGCCCGGCAACGGCGCAGGGCATCCGTTCGTTTGCGTTTGATCTTCCAGGCGTGTATCTGGAGACCAATGTGCGCACGGTCTTTCTGCATCATTTCTTTCCCGATGTACCGGCCGTTCCCGATCGCGAGCTGGTGCCGCTGATCCAAGCCGCCTGTCCGGCGGCCCCTGGTGCGGCGGCGGATGAGATTGCGCCCTTTGCCGCGCCTCAAGACGATGCCGACACGCCGCGCGCGTGGTATTACGCGTTGCTGGATTACGGCGCGTATCTTAAAAAGACGCTGCCCAATCCGTCCAGGCGATCGGCGGGCTATAGCCGTCAGTCCAAGTTTGAGGGCTCGCGTCGCCAAAAGCGCGCGCATATCGTGCGTATGTTGCTGGCAGCGCGCGATGGGCAGCCGGCGGGGATTACGCTTGCTGATGCCGTGGTGGGCGTTAACGAGATGGAAGCGGCAGCCGGTCGCGGGCCGGTCGAGTGCGACTTGATCGCGGGCATTCTAGCTGACCTGGAGCGCGAGGCTTTTGCCGAGCCGAGGACGATCGTTGGTTGAGTGTGTAGCCCGCTCAAATCTGAAGAACGGGATTGTAAGGTTTAAATTCTCGGCTTGAGGGGCATCCTAAAGACGAGGCCGCTCGGAGCCTACGGGCGGCATGCGTTGAAGGGAAGTACACCTATGGATTTTGAGAACTCCCAAACCAAGAATAACCTCGAGACCGCTTTTGCCGGTGAGTCCCAGGCACACACCAAGTATCGCTACTATGCCTCTAAGGCCAAGAAGGATGGCTACGTTCAGATCTCGAATATCTTTGCCGAGACGGCTGGCAACGAGTCCGAGCACGCCAAACTGTGGTTTAAATATCTGCACGACGGCGCCGTTCCGGGCACTCTGGACAACCTGCGCGACGCCGCCGCGGGCGAGAACTACGAGTGGACCACGATGTATGACGAGTTTGCCAAGACCGCCGAGGAGGAGGGTTTTGCCGAGATCGCCGAGAAGTTCCGTGGCGTCGCCGCCGTCGAGAAGGCCCACGAGGAGCGCTACAACAAGCTCGTCGAGCGCATTGAGTCGGGCGAGGTGTTTGAGCGCGAGGGCGTAAAGGTGTGGAAGTGCCTGAACTGCGGGCACCTGCATGTGGGTGCCGAGGCGCCTGAGGTGTGCCCGGTGTGCAACCACCCCAAGGCGTACTTTGAGGAGCAGGTGGTGAACTACTAGCGCTTGGCGCTGGCTGCTGCGGAGCGCAGGGCGGGAGGCCGGATCGCCTTCCCTCCCCGCTCACGGCTCCGCAGGGTCGCGTTGAGGGAAGGCGATCCGGCCTCCCGCCCTGCGCTCCGGCTTCGGGTCGTCGCGTGCTCGTTACTGAAAAGCTGATTAGAAGTTTGTGTGCCGCCCCTTTTGGGGCGGCACGTTTTTGTGTGGGGTCCCTGTCCCCACAATTTTCGTCAAGCTTTTGGTTAGATTTTGGTCAGTTGGCGTAAGGGTGGAAGGCCAAAAGATTGTTGGCGAAAAAAGCTCAGAGAAAGTGCTGGTAGGGGAGTTGTTGAGCTTTTCGACAGCTTTTGAGCAAAAGAAACTTTGTGGCTATTGCCGGCGATTGCGTTGTCGCGGTCATGGCGGTGCGGGATGCTGGTCGTAAGCGTCGAATGCTCCGATTTTGGAGGCCAGCATGGATCTGTTTCTTGAGACTCCGCAGCAACAAGCTGAGCGCATGCTGCGTCAGCAGCAACGACTCATGGAGATGCAAATGCAAGGGGTTGCCAACCAGGCGCCCGTGCAAAACGTCGTGCCCGCTGCTGTACCTGCAGCTGTGCCCGGGTGTGAATCGGCGCCAGAGGCCTATTCCGTACAGCAAGATTCATATGCGCAGGAGCTCGCGTTCGACAAGCATCGTGCGCGTCGCCGTCGCTGGGCCCAGCGCCTGCGTACGTTGGCGATGATCGTGCTCATCCCGTTGGGGCTTGCGGCCATCTTTCTGGCGTCGTATGCCCTCACGTGCATCCTCAACGGTGCATCGCCCAACGAGGTGCTCCAACATCTAGCGGCCCTGGGCCAGCGCCTAGATGACGTCATAACAACCATCCGCGCCGGCTGGGAGAGTTAGCGTTTTAGCGTCCGCGGCTCTAAGAGAAATTTGTCTGCAAGGCAGTGAGTGATCCGTGTGTGTGGCGGGGTAAGATTGATCGCGGTTTTGATTGATGATCGATTGGGTTTGTTGGGCGGAGTTTATGTCTGCAATTGATATTGCACTTATTGTGATTGCTTTGGTGGCGGTGGGGGTCGCTGCGGCCTGTGCCCTGCAGCTCAAGGGCCTTCGTGCCGAGTTGCGGGAGCGTGGCGACAGTAGCGCGGAAACGCTGGCAGCACTCGAGCAGGCCAACAACGCGCTCGATGCCCTGAACGTCGCGCTGGCCGAAACACGCCGCACGGCCAATGCCATCGCGCAGCAGCAGACGACCGATGCGGCCGTGGAGCAGCAACGTTACCTGGCCATCGCACGCGAGTTCTCGCAAGCTGGTGACCGGATGGATGACCTGCGCCGTGAGACGGCCCAACAGCTCGGCGCCAATCGCGAGGGCATCGAGCATCGCCTGGACAAGGTGCGCGAGACGGTCGATGCTCAGCTGGGCGCCATCCGCAAAGACAACAACGTGCAGCTCGATCAGATGCGTGCGACGGTGGACGAGAAGCTCTCTCGCACGCTCAACGACCGTCTGTCTGCATCGTTTAAGCAGGTGAGCGACCAGCTCGAGGCCGTGTACAAGGGCCTGGGCGACATGCAATCTATCGCCACTGGCGTGGGCGACCTTAAGCGCGTGCTGGGTAACGTCAAGGCGCGCGGCATTTTGGGCGAGGTGCAGCTGGGCGCGATCCTGGCGGATATCCTCACACCCGATCAGTATCTGGAAAACGTTGCCACCAAGCCCGGCGCCTCGGAGCGTGTTGAGTTTGCCGTCAAGCTGCCGGTAGACGAGGGCGACCCCGTACTGCTGCCGATTGACTCCAAATTCCCGGGCGACGCGTACGAGCATCTGCTCGATGCCCAGGAGTCGGGCGACGCGGATGCCGTCGCCGCCGCGCGCAAGACGCTTGACGCTATGGTCAAGCGTGAGGCAAAGGACATCTGCGAAAAGTATCTGAGCGTGCCCGTGACCACCAACTTTGGCATCATGTTCGTTCCGTTTGAGGGGCTGTACGCTGAGGTCGTCAGCCGCCCCGGGCTTATCGAGACCCTGGGCCGCGACTATCATGTCAACGTTGCCGGCCCTAGCACCATGGCGGCCATTCTCAACAGCCTGCAGATGAGTTACCAAACGTTTAAGCTGCAAAAACGCACCGACGATGTACTGCGCGTGCTCTCCGCTGTCAAGGCCGAGCTGCCGCGCTATCAAAAGGCGCTGCGCCGCGTCCAGCAGCAGATCGAGACCGCGGGCAAAACGGTCGAGGGCATCATTACCACGCGCACCAACGTCATGGAGCGCAAGCTCAAGGACATCGACGCGCTGGAAGACGCCGACCAAGCCGATGAGATCTTGGGGCTCACGCCCGCGGGCTTTCCCACAGACCAAGAAGACGAGGACTAATTGCAACAAGACGGCGGGGCGCCGGCGCAAACGCGGATGCCCCGCTGCTTTTCGCATCGTGCTTGCCTGAAGTGCGCTTCAATGTGCAACAATGGCGTTTCGCCCTATCAGACGCGAAAGGAAGCCCATGTCTCAGAGAAGCACCAGCCCGCTCAAACGCTCCACCGTGCGCCGCACGCTACAGCGTTTTTGGGATGTCACGCGCACGCAGCCGCTGATTGTCTTTCTCTCGGTGTTCTCGTCGGCGGGCTACATCTTTTTGCTGACGTTTGCCAATACCTATGTGATGGCCCTCATTGTCGACCGCGTTCAAGCCGGTCCCGTGGCGGGTGACCAGGTGTTTGAGGTCTTCGGTCCCTACATTCTGGCGCTCGTGCTCGTCAACCTGGTGGGCCAGATCCTCTCCAAGCTGCAGGACTACACCGTCTACAAGCTCGAGATCGCGGGCAACTATCACCTGGCGCGCCTGTGCTTTGACACACTCTCCAACCAATCCATGACATTCCATACCAGCCGCTTTGGCGGATCGCTTGTGAGCCAGACAAGCCGTTTTATGAGCGGCTACACCGGTCTGGTCGACGTGACGGTGTATTCGCTCATCCCCACCATCGCCTCGGTCATCTGCACCGTGGCCGCACTCGCCCCGGTGGTGCCGACGTTTACCGTGATCCTGGTGTGCATCATGGTCGTCTACATCGCGTTTGTCTGGCTTATGTACAAGCGCATCATGCCGCTTTCGGCCGCGACGTCCGCCGCCCAGAACAAGCTCTCGGGCGTGCTCTCCGACGCGGTCACGAACATCTTGGCCGTCAAGACCTGCGGGCGCGAGGACTTTGAACGCGATCTGTTCGACGCCGCCGATCGTGCCGCGCGCGACGCCGAGACGGTCTCGATGCACGCCATGATGCAGCGCAACTTTACGACCTCGGGCCTTATCGTCATCACCATGGCCGTGGTGAGTGTGTTCGTGGCGGGCGGCAACGCGTGGTTTGGCATCTCGGCCGGCTCGCTCGTCATGATCTTTACCTACACCTATAACCTCACCATGCGTCTGAACTACGTAAGCTCCATGATGCAGCGCATCAACCGCGCGCTCGGTGATGCGGCCGAGATGACGCGCGTGCTGGACGAGCCGCGTCTGGTGGCAGACGACGAGAACGCTCCCGAGCTTAAAGTGACCGAGGTGCGATTGATTTTGAGCACCTGAGCTTTGCATATCGTGACGCCGCGGCGGGCGAGAACGTGTTCGACGACCTGACGCTTCACGTGGCGGCGGGCCAGCGCGTGGGCCTGGTGGGTAAATCGGGCTCGGGCAAGTCGACGCTCACCAAGCTGCTGTTGCGCTTGGACGATGTGCAGGGCGGCCGCGTGCTCGTGGACGGCCAGAACGTCTCGCGCTGCACGCAGCAGAGCCTGCGCCGCCAGGTTGCCTACGTGCCGCAGGAGGCGCTGCTGTTTCACCGCTCCATTCGCGAAAACATTGCCTACGGTCGTCCCAACACCACCGACGAGCAGATTCGCGAGGCCGCGCGCCTGGCCAATGCCCTGGAGTTTATCGACCGCTTGCCCCGTGGCTTTGACACCATGGTGGGCGAGCGCGGCGTTAAGCTCTCGGGCGGCCAGCGTCAGCGCGTGGCTATCGCCCGCGCCATCCTAACCGACGCGCCGATTCTGGTGCTCGACGAGGCGACCTCTGCCCTCGACAGCGAGTCCGAGGCGCTGGTGCAGGAGGCGCTCGAAAACCTGATGCGTGGACGTACCTCCATTGTGGTGGCGCACCGCCTGTCCACCGTGGCGGCGCTCGACCGCATTGTGGTGCTGGCCGATGGCGAGATTGTCGAGGACGGCACGCATGCGCAGCTTGTCGAGGCGGGTGGCGAGTACGCGAGCCTGTGGGGCCGCCAGACCGGCGCATTCTTGGAGGCGTAAGCGTCTCGGACGTGGGACAATTGTGCCCATAAGTTTATTGTGCCGTTGAGCCGAGGAGTCGTTATGCCACGCGAGACCAATGCCGCCAAGCGCGAGCGCGCCATCGAGGTGTGTGAGCGCCTCAACCGTCGCTATGGCCCGGTCGAGTGCTTTTTGGACCACGAGAATCCCTTCCGCCTGCTGATCGCGGTGCTGCTCTCGGCACAAACGACCGATGCGCAGGTCAACAAGGTGACGCCGCGGCTGTTTGCCCAGTGGCCCACGCCCGAGGCCATGGCCGGGGCGAGCGTAGCTGACGTGGCGGACACCATCAGGTCACTCGGCTTCTACAAGAGCAAAGCCAAGCATGCCGTCGAGGCCGCGCAGATGATCGTCGCCGACTATGGCGGCGAGGTGCCGGCCGACATGAAGGAACTCGTGAAGCTGCCGGGCGTGGGACGCAAGACGGCGAACATCGTGCTCAACGTGGGGTATGGCATCGTAGAGGGCATTGCGGTGGACACGCACGTCAACCGCATTGCGCACCGCCTGATGCTGAGTCCCAAGACGCATGCCAAGGAACCGCTCAAGACCGAGCAGGATCTGCTCAAGATTTTGCCGCACGAGTATTGGGAGTCGGTCAACCATCAGTGGATCACCTTTGGCCGCGAGATCTGCGACGCCCGCAAACCCAAGTGTGACGAGTGTCCGCTGGCAGATTTGTGCCCCAGCGTGCGCGTAGCGGGGTAGGGCGGAACGCATCTCCGTCTGGCGTTTTTGTTGCGGGGCTGGGCGTACGCTTGAGCTGGAGTCCTCTCCATGCGCTACCATGACAGACAATGTATTTGACGTACGACCCGCCGAGCTTGCCCCGGCGGGCTTTTGGCGTTGCGATGCCGGAGGAACAGCATGCTCATTCACCGTATAGCCGCGCAGCTCTACACTGCCGAGGCCTTGCAGACCGTCGAGGCCGGACTCGATGCCGGCGAGGACGTGACGCTGGCCGTGTCGCAGTCGGGCCGTACGCTCATGGCGGCCGCCCAGTTTGCGCGTCGTCCGCGCCCCACGGTCTATATCGTGAGCGGCGAGGACGCGGCCGATCGTGCCGCCCGCAGCCTTGCCGCCTATGTGGGGCTGGCGCACGTGTGCCGCTTCCCCGAGCGCAAGGACTATCCGTGGCGCGAGCAGGCGCCCGACGACGTCGTGGTGGCGCAGCGCTGCGAGGCGCTCGGGCGCATCGTGCGCGGCGACAACTGCATTATGGTCGCCTCGGCCCGCGCACTGCTGCGCTGCGTGCCGCCGGTCGAGAGTCGCTACTGGGAGTCCACTACTTTTGCGGTGGGCGAGGAGATTCCCTTTGACGAGGTGCCGCAGTGTCTGGTGGGCATGGGCTACACCAATGCCGGCGCCGCCGACGCGCCCGGCCTGTTCCGTGTGCACGGCGACACCGTCGAGGTGTTTCCCGCGCAGGAAAAGGCGCCCGTGCGCATTGAATTTTTCGGCGACGAGATCGACCGCATCCGCCGCATGGTGGGTTCCACGGGCCAGACCATCGGCAACGAGGACAGCATCGAGATTTTCCCCTGTCGCGAGCTCGCACTCACCGACGACGCCGTCCACAACATGCATGTGGCGCTCTATCGTGCCAGCCAGGACGACAGCAAACTGGCGGCGCTGCTCGAGATGGTGGATGCGCGCATCGTCACGCCCGAGCTCGATCGCTTTTTGCCGGTGATGTACGGCCAGACCGTGAGCCCGCTGGCGCACGTGAGCGGCAAGGCGCTCGTGGTGCTGTCCGAGCCGCGCTCGCTGTTCGACGATTGCCTGCGTGCCTACGAGGATATCGAGGCACGTGCCGGCGAGGCGGGGGTCGACCGTCTGGACGGCCTGTACGTGCGTGCCCAGCAACTCGACTTTGGTGCCCAGCAGCGCCTTAACTACGTGAGCTTGATTCGTGCCGGCGGTGCGGTGACGGCAGAGCTCAAGATTGAGCAGCCGGCCATCGCGGGCTCGGACAATCGCTTTATGACGCGCATCCAGGAGGTCGTGGGCAAGCGCTATGCCTGCGTATTTGCCATCCCCGACCGCGGTGCGCGCGAGTCGATGGAGCTCACCTTTGGCGATGAGGGTATTACTTTTGAGGAGTCGCTGACGGCCGCGCCCGAAAACGCGGGCGCTATTGGCGACCGTGTGCGCGTGGCAGCGGCGGATTCTGCCGATCGTGCTGTCCGCCAGGATGCTCATGCTGCAATTCGCGAACGCAAGGCCGACGCGCTCAACGCCCGCTCGCTCGAGGCAGGTGCCGCCCAGGCTGCCGCCGGCGCCACCGTGCCCACCATCTCGCGCGGACGCGTGACCTTTGTCGATGCCGCCTTGCCGCAGGGCGTGGTGGTGCCCGATGCCAACCTGGCCGTGTTCTCGATCGCCGACCTCAACGCCCGCATGGACGCCAACCGCGCGCGCAGCCGCCGCAAGGTGGACATTACGCAGATCACGTTTCCGTTTAAGCCGGGCGACTACGTGGTGCACGCCACTCACGGCATCGCGCTCTTTAGCGAGATCGCGCGCCAGGAAGTGGGCGGCAAGGAGCGCGACTACTTTTTGCTGGAATATGCCGACGGCGACAAGCTCTACGTGCCGCTCGAGCAGGTTGACCGCATCACACGCTATGTTGGCCCCGACGGCGACAAGCCGCGCCTGACCAGGCTCAACACCGCCGACTGGACGCGCGCCACCAACAAGGCGCGCAAGAACGCCAAAAAGCTGGCGTTTGACCTGGTCGATCTGTATACGCGCCGCTCTTCGATTACCGGTATCGCTTGCCCGCCCGACACGCCCGAGCAGATCGAGATGGAGCAGAGCTTCCCCTACGACGAGACGCGCGATCAGCTGGAGGCCATCGCTGACATTAAGGCCGATATGGAGGCGCCCAAGCCCATGGACCGCCTGCTGTGCGGAGACGTGGGCTTTGGCAAGACCGAGGTCGCCCTGCGCGCGGCGTTTAAGTGCGTGGACTCCGGTCGCCAGGTCATGGTGCTCTGCCCCACGACCATTCTGGCCCAGCAGCACTACGAGACGTTCTTTGAGCGTTTTGCCCCGTTTGGCCTTGAAGTCGAGGTACTCAGCCGCTTTCGCACGCCGGCGCAGCAAAAGCGCGCGCTCAAGGCATTTGCCGAGGGCACGATCGATGTGCTCATCGGCACGCATCGTCTGCTTTCGGCCGATGTGAACCCCAAGAACCTAGGCCTGGTAATCATCGACGAGGAGCAGCGCTTTGGCGTGCAGCACAAGGAGCAGCTCAAGAACCTGCGTGAGCAGATTGACGTGCTTACGCTTTCGGCAACGCCTATTCCGCGAACCATGCAGATGGCCACGAGCGGCGTGCGCGACATGAGCCTGATCACCACGCCGCCGACTGGGCGTCGTCCCGTGATCGTGCACGTGGGGGAGTACGACCCCGATGTGGTGAGCGCGGCGATTCGCCTGGAGGTGGGTCGCGGCGGACAGGTGTACTACGTGTCCAACCGCGTCAAGACCATCGATGACGCTGTGGCGCGCGTGCACGAGGCCGCGCCCGAGGCGCGCGTGGGCGTGGCGCACGGCAAGATGAGCCCGCGCGAGGTCGAGGACGTGATGATCGAGTTCGCGACCAAAAAGATCGATGTGCTCATCGCCACGACTATCGTGGAGAGCGGCATCGACAACGCGTGCGCCAACACGCTCATCATCGAGGACTCGCAGCGCCTGGGTCTGGCACAGCTCTACCAGCTCAAGGGCCGTGTGGGTCGCTCGGCCACGCAGGCCTACGCGTACTTTATGTTCCCGGGCGAGCTGCCGCTCACCGAGGAGGCCACGGCGCGCCTGACTGCACTTTCCGAGTTCCAGGACCTGGGCAGCGGCATGCGTATCGCCATGCGCGATCTGGAGATTCGCGGCGCCGGTTCGCTGATGGGCGCTGAGCAGCACGGCAACCTGTCGAGCGTGGGCTTTGACCTGTTTACGCAGATGTTGGGCCAGGCCGTGGCCGAGGCGCGCGGCGATGACGACGCCGGCGTGGAGGCGGCGAGCGTGGGCATTAACCTGCCGGCCGATTACTTCTTGTCCGAGGAGTACCTGCCGGCGGTGGACCAGCGCGTGCTCGTGTACCGCAAGCTCGCGGCGGCCGAGGACCTGGAGAGCATCGACGAGGTGCAGAAAGAGACCGAGGCCGCGCATGGCGAGCTGCCGTTGGCGGGACTCAATCTGTTCAACCGCGCACGAATTCGCATTCGCGGCGAGCGCCTGGGGCTCGAGAGCGTCACGCTCAGCGGCGGACGCATCACGTTTTTGGGCGTCGACGTGCCCAAGAAAGTGGCCTTTGAACTTAAGACCCGCTATGGCGCGGTGAACTTCCCCAAGAGCCGCAAGCTGTCGGTGCCCTACAAGGCGGGCGCCGGCGCGGGCAGCGGCCTGGGTCGCGGCCTCGACGCCAACGACGGTACCGGCCCCGTGGCCGCGGCACTCATGCTGTTGCAGCAGTTGGGTGCGAGCGACGACGACTAACGGGTCGACGCTGCAAACGCCCCATTTGGGCACTCTGGTTCCATCGAAAGGAAAGCATGTTCGGATATATCTATAAGAAAGATGTCGCCATTATCGCGGTTGTCCTGTGCCTTTGTCTGGGCGTGGGCAGTTTCTTCGATTATCAGATCTCGAGCGCGCTGTTCAACATCGGCAGTATGTACGGTCGCTTTATCGAGGCCGCCGGCGAGCTGCCGTTTGAGCTGACGGCGAGCGTCGCGGGCGTTATGCTCGTGCGCGCGGTGCGTCCCGACTCCAGGGGGAGCAAATGGCTTGCCGTGCTCGGCATCCTCGTCAACGTTGGCCTGGCCGGCTACGAGATCGTCTCGTCCCTGAAGGTTGGCGGCAAACTCATCGCTGTCCAGTTGGTGCTGACGTTTGTGCTGGTCATCGCCGCCAACCTCATTGTCTATCGCCTCACGCGCGACACCGAGCCCAAAGAGCTCACACGCTGGGCATTGATGGTGCTTGCCGTGTGGGTCGCTCAGGCCATTATCCTCAACGTGATCGTCAAGCCGCTGTGGTCGCGTCCGCGCATGCGCGTGATCGAGGTGACGCAGGGACTCAATTTTCAGCCGTGGTGGGTGATCGGTAACCCCGATAAGTGGTCATATATCGCCGCCGGCGTGATCAAGGACGGCTTCAAGTCGTTTGCGAGCGGACACACGGCGCACGCGGCGATCGGCCTTATGCTCGCCGGGCTTCCTGCGGCGTCCTTTAAGGAAAAGCCGTCGCGACGCCGCGTGGTCTTTTGGGTCGCGGCCGTGGTCGCGGCGCTCGTCGCCTTTGGCCGTATCGTGATCGGTGCACACTTTTTGACTGACGTGAGCTGCGGCTTTGCCTGGTGTTGGCGCTTGAATGCCTCGCCGCGCGCATTGCCTATCCCAACGGCGTACAATAGCCCCACCTGAATCATCTGGACGATACCTGGTAAGAGAGGATTGTCATGCTCGCGTTTAACAACGACTATTCCCACGGCGCACATCCGGCGGTGCTGCAGGCGCTCGTCGACACCAACATGGAGCCGCAGCCTGGCTACGGCACCGATGCGCACACCGAGCGTGCCAAGCAGCTTATTCGCGAGGCCTGCCAGGCCCCCGATGTCGACGTGTTTTTTCTGGTGGGCGGCACGCAAGCCAACGCGACGGTGATCGACATGCTGCTCGCGCCGTACGAGGGCGTGGTTGCCGCCGAGACTGGCCACGTCGCCTGCCACGAGGCAGGAGCCATCGAGTTTGGCGGCCACAAGGTGCTCACCATCCCCGGCTACGAGGGCAAGATGCACGCCGAGGATCTCGAGAACTATATCCAGGTGTTCTACGAAAACGAGAGCTACGAGCACACGGTGTTCCCGGGCGCCGTGTACGTGAGTCTATCGACCGAGTACGGCACGCTGTACTCCAAGGCCGAGCTCGCGGCGATTCACGCGGTGTGCCAGAAGCGCGAGATTCCGCTGTTTGTGGACGGTGCTCGTCTGGCCTATGCACTGGCGGCCGATGAGTGCGACATTACCCTGCCCGAGCTGGCGCAGCTGTGCGACGTGTTCTACATCGGCGGCACCAAGTGCGGCGCGCTTTGCGGCGAGGCTGTGGTGTTCTGCGGCATGCACGCTCCGGCGCATCCCATTCCGCGTATTAAGCAGCACGGCGCGCTGTTGGCCAAGGGCCGCCTGACGGGCGTGCAGTTTGAGGCGCTCTTTACCGATGGCCTGTATTTTGAGATTGGCCGTCAGGCGATCGAAACCGCGCAGGCGCTTCGTCGCGTGCTGCACGAGCACGGCTACCGGTTCTTCTTGGAGACGCCCACAAACCAGCAGTTCGTGATTCTGCCCAACGAGGACATGGCCCGCATTCGCGAGCATGCGGCGATCGAGTACTGGGAAAAGTACGACGATATCCACACGGTGGTGCGCTTTTGCACCAGCTGGGCCACGACGCAGGAGGACATCGACGCGCTGGCGGCTGTCCTGTAGCCTGATGTAATGACGAGGGGCCGCCTTGCGCTGGGTTTGGCGCAAGGCGGCCTTTGTTATTGAGAGAGAAGGGTTGTATGACCGAGATGTCCGAGCCGACGATTCGCCTGGCGACGCCCGAAGACGCGCCGGCGTTGCTTGCCATCTATGAGCCGTATGTGCGTCAGACGGCGATTACCTGCGAATACGAGGTGCCGAGCGTTGAGGAGTTCGCCGGGCGCATCGAGCGTACGCTCAAACGCTATCCGTATCTGGTGATGGAGCTGGACGGGCGTCCGGTAGGCTATGCCTATGCGAGTCCGCTCAACAGCCGCGAGGCATACGACTGGTCGGTCGAGACGTCGATTTACCTGGCACGCGACGTGCGCCACGGCGGGCTGGGCCGCAAGCTGCACGATGCGCTCAAGCAGTGCCTGATCGCGATGGGCATCACCAACATGTGCGCGCTCATCGCCGTGCCGCACGACAAGGACGACGAGTATCTAACGCACAACAGCCAGGACTTCCATGCCCATATGGGATATCGCTTGGTGGGTGCTTTCGACCGCTGTGCCCAAAAGTTCGGCCGCTGGTACGACATGTGCTGGATGGAGCTGGTCCTGGCCGAGCGCACCCCCAACCAGCCCAAACCAACCTGGTTCCCCGACCTTCCCGCCTAAAACCACCACGAGGTGCCTGTCCCTTTGTGGTGGTTAGCCGATGGGCTCGGTGTATTTGGCGCGTCGGTGCGTTGGATGCGCTTGGAGACATGGAGCGGACGGCCGTCGGTGTCGTAGACGTAGTCGGTGATCAGGATCAGCGCCTGCCCGCGCTCGACGTTGAGCAAAAAATTGCCTCGTTTTGCGACGCATAGCACACCTCAAAGGTCTTATGCCCCTGCGCCGGCGCGCGATGGAACTCCTGGC
>JAQEDL010000051.1:0-13201 GCA_027669365.1 Coriobacteriaceae bacterium AM49-12
TTTGCTGCTCTACAGTCCTGCGCAAGACGGAGCACATTAAGTGCTTTCCTTTGCGTGCGGAACTCGCGACAAACTTAACCCCCGCCCTCGGCCCCGGAGACCCTCCCTGCCGTAACATTATTCAACCAGTTTTGCGGGCGTGCGCCGCTGCGCGGCTAGCCGCGTGCTCCTCGGCGGGATTGGTCTGATGGATTTTGTTGAACTTTGACCTTTGGCTCAAAGAAAACGGGGGATGCATTGTGCATCCCCCGTTTTTGTTGCGGTTAGTCTAGGTCAATAAACTTGGTGCTTATGATCTTGCCGTCTTTTACTAGCATTCTGGCCATGGTGGGGCCTCGGCTGCCCCTTGGGTAGCTGGCGCTGCCCGGGTTGAGGACTAAGCAGCGGCCCACTTGGGCTTCTTTGGTTACGTGGGTGTGACCGTTGATGGCTACGTCTACGGATCCCACCGGAAGGTCTTCGCGGTAGTGGGCTACGGCGAATTTGAGGCCTCGTAGGTAAAGAGTGCAAGACGGTCTACATCGGGGCCGTAGTCGCGGTAGTAATCGTTGTTGCCCAAGACGGCCCGCACGGGGGCGATGGTGCATAGGTGCTCGTAGTCCATCTCTGACGTGAGGTCGCCGGCGTGGATGATCAGGTCTGCGCCCTCAAGCTCATCCAAGAGCGCAGGCGATAAATAGCCGTGGGTGTCCGAGATGATGTCGATACGCTTGGCGCTTGCACTGTTCATGGGATCCCTTCCGCAAAAAACGATTCGGCAGATACATACAAAAAAGGCCCCACGGCTCCGCAGACGATGGGTCTACAGGGCTGCGGGGCCAGCGTGCTAGAGACTCAGGGCCTTCTTGAGCGGCACGACGCGGCGGCGAGAAACCGGCACGCGTTCGTCGACGCCCGTAATGCCCAGCTGGATGGCGCCCGAGGGCACCGTCTCGACGTCCGTGACGCACGCTAGGTTGACGATATAGCGGCGGTGAACACGGAAGAAGCCAAAGTCGCAGAGCTTGGCCTCAAACTGCGCCAGCGAGGTCGTCGACAAAAAGCGATCATCGACGGTATAGATGCAGGAGTAATCGTCCTTTGCCATGATAAAGCGGATGTCATCCACGGGAATGAGCACCTTGCGGCCGCCCTTTTCCACCGGGATACGCTCGATGGTCACTTTGCTGTCCGTAACCGGCTTGGCGCGTTGCATGACCTTCTCGATCGCGCGATCCAAGCGAGCTTCCTCGACAGGCTTCATCAGATAATCGACGGCATCGACGTCGAATGCCTCGACCGCATGGTCGCTATACGCAGTCACAAACACGATCGCCGGCGGATTTTTGAGCTTATGCAGCGCCTCGGCAAGTTGCAGGCCCGAGGCACCGGGCATCGAGATATCGAGAAACACGACATCCACGCGACTTTCCATAAGCATCTCGATGGCGGAGCGGACGCTCGACGCCTCCGTGATCGTGCCGATCTTGCCCGTTTGCTCGAGCAGGAAGCGAAGCTCCGAGCGAGCCGGCGCCTCATCATCCACAATCATCGCACGCAGCATAGGGATAAAACCTTTCGTCAACTAACTACGCCGGGCATCCGTCGCATGACGTTGAGCCCGTAGCCTTTTATTTTACTCTTGAATGTCAAAGATGCTCTCTGACAAATCAAGATGAAGGAGCACTTTGGTGCCCTTGCCCGGCGCCGATTCGACACGCGTATAGGAGTGCGGCCCATAAAAGCGATGGATGCGCTCCGAAATATTGTGCATGGCCACACCGGCGCCGCCACCCTGGGGAGAGCTGGCGTCGGGACGGGCAGAGCGCTCGTCAAACAGTCTGGCGGCGGTACCCTCATCCATGCCCACGCCATTATCGGCCACGGCAATCAAGATTGCATCCTCGCCGTCTTGGTGAACGGTCACGTCGATCCTCAGGCGTCGTCATCGCCCATACCATGACGTACGGCGTTCTCGACAATCGGCTGGATCACGAACGCCGGCACCAGCGTATCTTCCACGTCCTCGGACACATCGAACGTCGCAAGCACGCGGTCCTCGCCAAAGCGGGCCTTCTCAAAGGTAAGGTAGCGCTTGGTCTGTGCGACCTCGCGCGAGACCGGAATAAGCGATCCCGAGTTGTCGAGCGTGGCACGATAGAACGATGAGAACTCACGAAGCAGTTCGCGGGCCCGCAACGGGTCGGTGCGCGTAAACGATGCAATGGTGTTCAGCGTGTTGAACAGGAAGTGCGGGTTAATCTGCGCCTGCAGCGCACGCACCTCAGCGCGCGCCGTGAGTTCCTTTTGCACCTCGAGCTCGTGGATGGCGAGCTGCGTGGACAAGATCTCGGCAAAGCCCGAGGCAAGCGCGTACTGGGTACGGTCGACGGCGCGCGGGGTCTTGTAGTAGAACTTGAGCGTGCCGACGGTACGATCGCCCACCTTGATGGGAGCGATAATGCCGGCGGGGACTTGGTTGTGCGAGCCGTCCGAACCCACGACATCCACCATACGGTTGAACGACTGCACGATGCCATGTTCGATAACGTAGCGCGTGGCAAGCGTGTGGATGGGAGTATCGGGCAGCAGTTTTTCCTCAAACTCGCCCGCGCAGGCAAGCACGTTGTCCTCGTCGGTGATGGCCACCGTCATGGCGCGCGTCTCGGGCAAAATGCGCCGGCACACCAAACGCGCCGATTCCTGCGTCAGACCGCCCTTAATGTCCTCGAGCATGGCCGAGGCCACCGAGAGCGTCTCCTCGGTGTACTGGGAGCGCACCGAATCGGGATTGAGCGTCAAAAAGATAAAGATGCACAGAAAGATGCACAGCAGCGCGCAGGCAATCACCGTGGCGATCGGCTCGATACCGGTCACCAAGGCAAAAATAAAGTACACCAGCACGCAAATGGCGCAGGCAACGGCAATGATGCGAAAGATTGATATTGAACTATCGCGCTGGGCGCGGCGGTCGATCATTCGGCCCCCTCCAGGATACTGATCAGTTGTGCGTCACGCCAAAGCCCGTCCATGATCTTGGGCCAAAAGCTCTGGAAACGCAGATAGCTTGCAGCGTTTTGGCGCGCATAGGCCTTTGCCTCGTCGATACCATGGCGCCAGATGCGCAGGTAGCCCTCATGCTCGCGGGTAAACACGCTGCGGACCATAGCGGTCTTGCGCACGCGGTCGTCGAGCTCGCGCGAAATCCACGGGCCCGGGTAGGGCATGAGCGATGCCGCCGTAACGGGGATGAGCTCCTTTTGATGCGCGGCGAACGTCAACTTGGCCCGTTCGTAGTACCAACGGTATACATCCTGCATAAAGCGCGGTGAGCGCTTCTCGGACTCGGGCGGCAGGTGACGAACGGCCCACTCGTTGTCAAACCACACGTCATAGCCAAACATGCGCATGTTAAAGAGGTAATCCAGATCCTCGCCACGGGTGATAAACGGATCAAAGGCCACACGCGTAAAGGCGCGGGCGTGCAGGGCCATCAGGCCGCCGCACACGTAGTTGGAGCGCGAGATGCGGGTGCCGAGAGCGCCTTTTTCATCCAACGGTTGAACTCGATGCGCTTGGTCCACCAACGATGGCAGATGCCCACCTTGTCCGTGGGCGCCAGCGGGGATCCGTCGCGATCGTAAAAGTAACCGCTCTTGACCAAAATCGGCAGGCCCTGACGCGTCTGCTGGCCCAGCGCATAGGTCGCGCGCTTCATAAAGTCGGCGTCGATGACAGTCTCATCGTCATCCAAAAAGATAACCGCGTCATGCCCCAGCACAGCGGCACAGGCTAGCCCCATGTTGCGGATGGCGCCGTAGCCTCGCAGACTCACGCACTCGCCCGAACCCTTGGGTGCGATCTGAGCAACCCGGTCTGCGATGCGCGAGGCCTGGGTGTTGGTAACAACGGTGACCTTGAGCGTGGGATGCGCGTCGACAATCTCGTGCACGCGCAGCGACACATCGGCTGTGGCAGAAACGGGACAGACCACCAAAAGGATGATGCGCGGGATGTCACGTACCTGCTCAAGCGAGACCAGGCAGCGGTCGAGTTCGGGATTGTCGGCGTTGAGTCGTGTCGAATGGTCATAGGTGCCAGGGGCGTTTGCGCGAGCGTCATCGCCCGCCCAATACGTTGGAATCACGACCGTGGCGTTCATGCCTTACCCTCCCTGCAACACAAAAACGGGACGCCGCCAAACACAGGCGACGCCCCGCGACCTAGCTGACTCCATCATACCCACTTGGGCTAATCATTGTTCGAAAGTCAGAATGTTTATTGCGGATAACCCCAAAAGAGTATCGCGGCGGACGCAATTACCGGCAAGTTCCTATGCGGCCTGCTCTGCCGTCTGAGACATGCAGGACAGACGGACCAGCAGCACAAAGCCCACCACCAGCAGCACGCCGATAGACAGGACGCCCAGCGAGGGGTTGCCGGTCAGCGAGGTGACGACCGACACCAAGAAGGTGCCCATGACACTTGCATAGCGGCCAAAGATATCAAAGAAGCCGTAGTACTCGTTGGACTTTTCCTTGGGAATAATGCGGCCGAAGTAGCTACGGCTGAGCGCCTGCACACCGCCCTGGAACAGGCCGACCATAATGGCAAGCACCCAGAATTCAAAGGCGGTCTTGAGGAAGAACGCGGCAAAGAGCACGATGCCCATATAGGCGGCGACGGCCACCAAGATCATATTGAGTGTGCCCACGCGACCGGCAAGCTTGCCGTAGATGATGGCGGACGGAAAGGCCACAAACTGCGTAACGAGCAGAGCCAGCACCAGTTGGGTCGAGTCGATGCCCAAAGCCGATCCATAGCTGGTTGCCATGGAAATGACCGTGTGCACACCGTCGATGTAGAAGAAGAACGCGATCATGTAGACCAGCACGGTCTTGTTGTGGGCAATCTCGCGCATGGTGTGTCCGACCTCGGAGAACACGCCGCCCACGATGTGGCCGATGGTGTCCTCGGGACCACGCTCGCGACCGTACTTTTGCTTATAGGTGCGAATGAGCGGCAGGGTAAAGATGAGCCACCAGGCACCAGTGATGACAAACGACAGACGCGTTGCCAGCATGGTGGGGACACCAAGAGCGGGACCACCCATGATAAGCGCCAGGCAGATGATGAACGGCACGGTGGAACCGATGTAGCCCCAGGCATAGCCCGAGCTGGACACGACGTCCATGCGCTCGTCGGTGGTAATGTCGGGCAGCATGGCGTCGTAGAACGTCATAGAAGAGTTGAGGCCGATGGTGCACAGCACGTACACAGTCAAAAATGCCATGGCGGACATTGGGATAGCCTGCGCCAGGCAAAGAACCAGGCCCGTGAGGAAGAAGCCCAAGAAGAACTTGATCTTGTGCCGGCGTAATCGGCAAGCGCGCCCAGAATGGGCATGAGCATGGCAATGACCAGCGAGGCAATCGTCTGCGCGTTGCCCCAAGCGACCACCAGGTCTGCCGAGGAAGCGCCGGTATTGATGGCGTTAAAGTAGATGGGCACCACCGAGGTATTGAGCAGCACGAGGGCCGAGTTTCCCACATCGTACATGACCCAGTTACGCTCGAGCTTGGTGTATTTCATGGACAGGGACCCTTCGTATTCGCCCGATATGCAGCTAGTTCATCGTACCCCAATTGCACGGAGGCGCCGGTAAGGATTCGGCAAAGAGACAGGAGCGGGCCCTACTCCTCGCGGTCGAACTCCTCGTCGGTGCCGAGCACGCGGCCGCTGTAGTTGACGTGACCGGTCACGGCCTCCATGTCACCGGTCTCGATAAAACGCGCGACCGTGCACTCGTAATCGACCAGCGCGCGATCAAAGACCTCGGGGAAACTCTCGTTCGAGACCTCATCGGTAAAGGGATTCTTCCATGTCAGATGGCCCAGGTTACCGGTGCGCTCGGGCAGCTCCGTCGTCACGCGATGGGCAAGGCCGTCGAGCAGCGAGTAGTCGTGCACCAACCCCTCAACCAGCGAGATCGCGCGCGTCTTTACGGAGTCGGCCGGCTCAATCGCACGGTAAAGTCGCTGCATATTGGCAACGGCAGCACCGTACTCCCCCGCCGGAATGTCAATGCCGTACACGCGTCCGGCAACATAGCTCATCAGCACGCCGGCCACGCGACTGATGCGATCGGTGGTGACGATCTCGCCCGCCGGCGGGTAATCGTCGACCGTAGCGCCATCGCGCTTAAGCTGCAGCATCAGTACATCCAGGTCGCTCTCGATCACGGCATGGACCTGACTGCTCGAATCCTCAAGCTCTGAATCGGACTCCACGATGCCAAACTGCTGCTCATAGACAAAGGGGTGGGCGTTGCGGTCGAGCACGTAATGAGACAGCAGACCCAGCGCAAAGGCGCGACCCAAGCTGGCGTCGCGCGGCAGCAGATGCGACACGCCGTCGCGCAGGCACGCGAACTGGCGAGACATGCGCGAGCGATGCATGACCTGCGCCAGCAGCGTACAGTCGGAAACACGCGGTGTCAGAATGTGGAAGAAAAACGGGTCGGGGCCCTGGTTGCCCAGGATAAAGGCAATACGCTCCTCGTCGGACGTGATAACGCCCTGCGGAAGACGGTCGATGCTTTCCTCGCCAAACAGATGATGCGTAATGAGCGCAGGCATAATGATCCTTTCGATTTCATTCGATGTCACCCATTATGCCCACCGTGCGGTCATGCCAAACCTGCGGCGATAAACGATGGCATGCAGACCGCCTACGCAAGTCCCAAGTGCGCCTTGACCTCGGCAGCGCGACGGCGGGACACGGGCACCGTCGAGCTCACGCGGTCGAGCCTGAGCTCCATCAGGCCCGTGGAGCCGATCTCGACATTATGCACGTCTTCCAAATTGACCAGATAACTGCGGTGGACACGAATAAAACCCTCGGAGGCCAGACGCCGCTCGAGCGAGGAAATCGACTCATTGATCAGGTATGTTCCCTCGGCACAGACCGCATTGCAAAAATCGGCGCGCGCCTCAAAGTAGCAGACATCCGCCACGGGAATGAACACCCTTTTGCCCCCGCGATCCACCGTCAGGCGCAAAGGCTGGCGCGGAGCATGGACGACACGGCGAGCACCCAGAGCAGTCTCGATCTTGTCGAGTGCCTTTGACAGGCGGGCATCCTCGACCGGTTTGACGACGTAATCGACGGCATCGAGGTTATAGGCATCGGCCGCGTACTCGGCAAATGCCGTCACAAACACCACGACCGGCGGCGTCTTTAGGTTCTGCAGCGTCTCGGCAAGCTCAATTCCCGAGCGACCGGGCATGGTAATGTCTAAAAACAGCACGTCGGGCTTGTTCGACAGAATCGACTCCACGGCTTCGGTAACATTGCCCGCCTCGGCAATCTGGCCCACACGCATATCCTTTTCCAACAGATAGCGTAGCTCAGCCTAATTGGAGGCTCATCATCAACCACCAGGATGTTCCAGCCTTCGGACATATGCGCTTCCCCTCTTTTTCTCTCAATCCAACCGCGTGCTACACCGTTAGCGGCGCCGGCTCATGCGGCTCGCCGTTCAACTCAACGATGACCTGCGTTCCCACGCCCTCCTGGGACTTCACGCGCATGCCGGAATCTTCTCCGTAAAAGAAATGGATGCGCTGAAGCACGTTGAAGAGCGCCAGGCCGCAACCTCGCTTGACGGAGCCGTCGGCGGTAATGCTCTCGGGCTCCTCTCGGCGATGCTGCTCAAACAGATGCGCGCAGACTTCTTCGCTCATACCGATGCCGTCGTCTTCGACGATGATCTCCAAACCGTCATCGGTCTCGAAAGCCCTAACACGAATAGAAAGCGGCTCGGTCTCGCGCTGCGCGTGCTTGATACAGTTTTCGAGCAGCGGCTGCAAGATAAACGGCGGTACCAGGCTGTCGCGCACCTCAAAGTCGATGTCGACCGAGACGCGCAGACGGCCGTCGCCATACCGGGCCTGCATAAGATTGATATAACGAGTGCCCTGTTCCACCTCGTGCTCGAGCGTGGTGAGCGTATCGGAGTCAGAAAGCGTCTGACGATAGTAGTTGGAGAAGTCGATCAGCAGCGATCGTGCCTTGTCGGGCTCGGTTCGAACGAGCGACACGATGGTGCTGATGGTATTGAATAGAAAATGCGGGTCGACCTGCGACTGCAGGGCGCGAAGCTCCACGCGGGCCGTGAGCTCGTCCTGGCGCTCGAGCTCAAAGCTTGCAAGCTGCGTGGAAATGAGGTCGGCAAAGCCCGAGGCAAGCGCCGTCTGGCGCATATCGATGCTGCTCAGACGGGGATAATACAGCTCGAGCGTGCCCACGCAATGCCCGCGCACGGTAAGCGGTGCGACAATACCGGCGCGCAGGCGCGGAAAGTAGCCACCCGTCTCGGTCGAGGCATCGCGCGAGAACACGCTTTGTTCACCGCTGTTGATCACGTTGAGCGTAGTCCGCAGCACAACCGGAGTGCCCGCAGGGCATTTTGCCGAGTCCTCGCCCCAGCTCGCCAGCACCTGCTTGCCGTCGGTAAAGCAGATGGCCGAGGCAATGGTCTCGGAAAGGATGATTTTGGAAGCGCCCAGGGCCGCTTCGGGCGTAAGGCCTCGCGACGTATAGGCGAATATTTTCGATGCGATGGCGAGCGTGCGGTCGGTAGCGCTCGACGTGAGGTCGTCGGGAACGACAAAGACGTACGAGAAGAAGAAGCATAGCATGACCAAGCCGGCAATGACGACAACGGCCGGAACGGGATTGGGATTATCGGTTAGATCCCAGATGAGCAGCAGGATAAGCAGCGGAACGACAATACCGAGCAAGATGGCCTGGACCACATGCTGGGCCGTACGAAAGACCTTGGTAGAGTTGTAGCTCTTGCCCAGAATCAGCCTGTTTAAATCCACCGTCATCCCCTTTTATCTACCGCACCCATAGCAATAAAGAGGGCCGCAAGCGACCCTCTCCATTGCATTATGCAATCAAAAACTGTGTTTTACATCCAGCCATCGACAAACGGTATCTTAGGCGCTGTATTTGTTGGCCTCGCCAAAGGTGCCAGCCTCGACGATCCAGCCGTCCTTCATGATGACGTCCATGTTGTCGGTGTTGAGCACGTGGATGTCGGCGGCGACGTCACCGTTGACGACCAGCAGGTCGGCGCACTTGCCGGCCTCGATGGAACCGGTCTCGTCCTCGATGTGGCACATCTTGGCACCGTTGAGGGTGGCACAGGTGATGGTCTCGACCGGGGTGAAGCCGATCTTGTCGACAAACTCGTACATCTCCTCGATGGAGCAGGTGCGTACGGGGTGACGAAGGAGAAGGAGTCGGAGCCGATCGTCATGACGACGCCGCGCTTCTTGGCCTCGCGCAGGCAGTCGTAGTTGCGCTGCAGCTCCTTCTCGACCAGGGTGCCTCGTACTTGTCGTGCAGCTCGGGGACGTAGACGGGCGGATAGGTGGCGTACCAGGTGGGCAGGAAGGCGATCGTCGGGGTGAAGAAGGTGCCCTGCTCGGCCATGAGGTCCATGGTGCGCTCATCGATATCGAAGCCGTGAATCAGCTGCTCGCAGCCAAAGCGAACGGAATCGTAGGCAGCGGCGTGGTTGTTGTAGCAGTGGCTCCACACGGGGATGCCGACCATCTTTGCCTCTTCGACCACGGCCTGGATCTCCTCGGAGCAGTAGTGCTGGTCGCGACCGGAGTCCCAGCGCCAGATGCCGCCACCGGTAGCCAGATCTTGATGGCATCGGGGTTCTCGCGCAGGCGACGACGGACGGCCTTGCGCAGATCCCAAGGACCGTCGACCTGGTCGCCCCAGGGGTGCGATTCCTTGTTGAGCTGCTGGCTGCAGTGGTGGGAGTCGCCGTGGCCGGCAACGCGGCAGAAGCCGAGGCCGGTGGCCAGAACGCGCGGGCCCTTGAAGACGCCCTTGTCGATGCAGTCGCGGATCTGGATACCAAAGCGGCCGATCTCGCAGACGGTGGTGAGACCGTGGGTGAGGCAGTCGTAGGCCTGCTTGACGGCGACGGCCTGCTTCTCGAGGAGCGGCTGCATGACCCAGTCGGTGTCATCGTCGGTCAGGTTGCCCGAGAAGTGCAGGTGGGTGTCGATCAGGCCGGGAAGGACGGTCTTGCCGGCCGCGTCGATAACCTCAACGCCCTCGGGAAGGTCCTGCATGACACCGGCATACTCGATCTTGCCATTGTCGTCGACGAGAACGAGGGAGTTCTCGACCGGCTCGGCACCGGTACCGTCGATGAGCTTGCCGCCAACGATTGCATACTTAGTGGACATGGTTCCTCCTTATGGATCCATATAGTGGGCGAGGCCGCGTTGGGTTAAGGCCTCACAAAACTACCCAAGTGGTGCCGGGTTCGGTGCGCGGAAGAGAGGGTTCCGCGCACCCGATCCGCCCCGGCTAGGCGTTATTTTTTGCGGGAATTGGTGAAGGCCATGAGGCCAGGCCAATAGCCAGCCAGCCGATCACGATGCTCCACTCCACCATGTTGAGGGAGGCGGGAGAGAACGGGATCACGAGCAGGCCAATGATGGTGCCGCAGGCAACGATAGCGAGGCTGATGCCAAACTTGCCGCCGGGCACCTCGTAGGGACGAGGCAGGTCGGGCTCGGTGAAGCGCATGCGCAGGCAAGCGAGAGCGACCATGCCGCAGGAGAAGATGAAGCGAGAGCCGACACGTTGGTCAGAGGGATGAGCATGTTCTTGCCCAGGAACGGACCGACGACGGTGATGACGCCCAGAACGACGCAGGCGAGCTTGGGAGCGCCGGACTTGGGATCGACCTCGGCGAACTTCTCGGGCAGCTGGCCCTTGCGGCCCATGGCGAGCATGATGCGGCTCGTGGCGCCGTAGAAGGAGTTCATCGGGCCCATGGGTCCAAGCGTGGCAATGACGAGCATGGCCAGGTACAGGAGCATGTTGATGCCCTTGAGGCAGGCAAGCGCGGGAACCGGGCTCTTAACGAACTCATGCCAGTCGAGGATGGTGCCGAACGAGTAGATGCAGACCATGTAGAAGCCGCCTGCGGCCAGCAGGGCCAGGGAGATGATCTTGCCGAACTTGTTCCAGTTGAGGCCCTCGGCTGCTTCCTCAGCCTGCTGAGGAATGGTGTCGAAGCCGGCATAGAAGAACGGGGTCAGAACCAGGACCGAAACGATGCCTGCGAACAGGCTGGTGCCCTCGGTAGCAGGCTTGCCGCCGCCAGCACCGGTGACCTGGGAGAACACGGGCATGGCGTTGTCCGGCGAGCCGGTGAACAGCGAGACGCCCATGGCGAGCAGCATGCCGCAGAGCAGGGCCTTGGTCAGGAAGGCCTGCAGCTTGGCGGCTGAGCTGGCACCGCGGAAGTTGAGGAAGATGACGTAGACTGCAAAGCCGAGCGCGATCAGCGTCGGGAACAGGTAAACGTCGGCGCCCAGGATGGTATAGAGCTTGACGGCACGCAGCCACTCAAGACCGGGCAGGCTGCCGAACATCTCGGACACGAGGGTCGAGATAGCGATTGCCTCCCACGGGCACAGGATGCCGTTGCCCAGGGCCAGGAGCCAACCGGTGATATAGCTCAGCGTACGGCCAAAGCTACGATCGACATACTCGACAATGCCGCCCGAGATGGGGATAGCAGCCGTGAGCTCACCGAAAACAGCTCCGACGGGCACGAGAAAGATTGCACCCAAGAGGAATGCGATCATAGCGGGAACGGGACCGCCGCCCACGACCATCCAGTCGCCGACCTGCAGAACCCAGCCAGTTCCGATGATGGCACCGAAACCGATGGTGAAGAAGTTCCAGAG
Organism: Coriobacteriaceae bacterium AM49-12; assembly: GCA_027669365.1. Taxonomy (GTDB): domain Bacteria; phylum Actinomycetota; class Coriobacteriia; order Coriobacteriales; family Coriobacteriaceae; genus Collinsella. The sequence goes on from JAQEDL010000051.1 coordinate 11,778, forward strand.
CGAAAGCGTTTTCTTCATGCCACCGTTACCTTCGACTGCAACTTCTGCGTTCTTGTCCGCCATTGTTCCCCTCCTTTCCTTATTGACGCCTCTTTGGCGTCACCCCTTGCGTGGCCTGTTTTGCCGCGCGCTTTTATTTCGTGGCTTTAAGATACGGCCTTGGCACAGCAGCGCCGCTTGCGGCTCGACCGAAGGCAGAACTGCAAAACGAGCGGCGCCGTTTTTGGGACGAACGGAGGAAGACGTCATTCGTCTTGGACGCTTTCATCTTGGCTGCTTTTGAATACCTGTTGCCGTGACGCTTGGCGCGCGGCGCGGCAACGTTCATACCATTTGTCAGGCTTTTGGCGCACATGCCCATGTGTCGTGCATCTTTTTATGTAGGATAGACAAGTTACACATGAGGCAAGGTGATTCGAATGGCATATGGATACAATGACGGCGACCAACGGCCACAAAGCGTGCGCCTTGCCGGCCGCACCACGCCAACGCCCAGAAGCACCTCCGACAACGACAACCCGCAGCGCCCCCAAGAGCAGCTCGGGGCTTCTTCGCGGCAACAAAGCCGTACCGTGCAGCAGTCAGACCGAATGAGTACGAGCACACGCCAACGCCAGACCGACACATCGCAGCCACGCCGCTACGATCGCCGTAAGACCGACTACTACGTTAAGCGCTCCTTTTCGCGACCTCAACGCGATTGCGGCAATTCCGCCCCTCGCCCCGCGTCGCACACCACAAGTCACGCGCTTCCGGCCCGCCGCCTACGCCTTGCGTTTTGCTCCATCGCCGCCTGCCTCGTCTTTGTGTTTTTGGGATCCTGTATCTCTCACGGATCAGCCGGTCTCGAGCCCACTGCCGAGGACAAGCTGCTTAAAGCTCCCGTCGCACCCGGTTACTCCTTTGCGTTCTCGACCCCACGCTCGCAGTGGCAGGCCGGCACCATGCCCCACATCTACCAAATTGACCCCGCATGGTCGGAGCTGCCCTATGCCGGTGGCACTATTCGCGAAAACGCTTGCGGTCCCACTTGCCTCACCATGGTCTATATCTTTAAGACCGGCCATACCGATAAGACGCCGGTCGATATATGCGCACTGGCCGAAGCCGGCAACTACGCCCCCACTGGTGCCACCGAGTGGTCGTTTATGACAGGCGGTGCGTGGCAGCTGGGGCTCAACGGAACACAGCTCTATAACAATCGCGAATCGATTACCCAAGCACTTCGCTCGGGTGCGCCCGTCATCGCCGCAGTGCGCCCCGGTACGTTTACCAACGTAGGCCACTACATCGTGCTCTACGGCATCGACGATGCCAATCAAAACCACCCCTAAAAGGGTGGTTTGCTCTTAGGGTATAACCCTTGGATTTCCGGCACGCGTCTAAAGGCGCCGGCCCTCACGGGGTTCGGGCCGCACTGCAGG
>JAQEDL010000052.1:0-12866 GCA_027669365.1 Coriobacteriaceae bacterium AM49-12
CTACCAGCCATGCTCATGGAGCCGTGGGATGGTCCGGCGGCCATCGCCTTTACCGATGGGCGTACCCTGGCGCTGCCCTCGACCGTAACGGCCTGCGTCCCGCCCGCTATTATGTGACGCGCGACGGTCGCTTTATGCTGGCGAGCGAGGTGGGCACCATCGAGGTGAGCCCGAGAACATTCTGACGAGCGGTTGCCTGGGACCGGGTCAGATGCTCGAGGTTGATTTCGCCGCGCGCGTGATCTACAATGACGAGCTGCGCGCCCGTTACGCCAAGGAAAAGCCCTACCGTGATTGGATTGCCGAGGAGACACTGACCGTCGACGCGCTCGATAGGCCTGCCGCGGCAACGCCCGCCGAGGACGCCGAGGTACCTGCGCCGTGCGTATGGCCAAGCTGGGCTACCACTGGGATGACGTCGACGAGGTCGTGCGTCCCATGGCCCAGCAGGGCAAGGCCCCGCTCGCCTCGATGGGTATCGATGCGCCGCTGGCCTGCCTGTCCAAGAAGACGCGTTCGTTCTTTGACTACTTCTATCAGCTGTTCGCTCAGGTCACGAATCCTCCGATCGATGCCCTGCGCGAGCATATGGTCACTTCGACCACGCTCTACCTGGGCAACCACGGCAACCTGCTCGAGGATTCCCGCACGGCCTGTCAGCTGGTGCGCTTGGAGCGCCCGTTGCTCAACGAGGAAGAGTTCGAACATATCTGTGCCATCGACCGTGTTGGCTTTAAGACCCGCCGTTTCCGTGCCGTCTACCGCCGCGATGCCGGCGAGGGCGCGCTGCAGGCTGCGCTCAAACAGCTTGCCGAGGACGTTGAGGCTGCGGTCCGCGACGGCGTGAACATTGTGGTGCTGAGCGATCGCGCCGGAGCGGGCGAGGTCCCTGTGCCGTCGCTGCTTGCCGTGGGCTGCGTGCACAACCACCTGATCCGCGCCGGCGTGCGCACCTTTGCCGATATCGTGGTGGAGTGCGGCGATGCCGTGTCTCCGCACGACTTTGCGGCGCTGGTGGGCTACTCCGCAAGCGGCATCTATCCGTATAACGCACATGCGTGCATTCGCGACTTGGCGGCGCACGGCGATCTGGACGTTTCTGCCGAGCAGGGCATCGCCAACTATAACAAGGCTGCGACCGCCGGCATCGTCTCCATCATGTCCAAGATGGGCATCTCCACGGTGCAGAGCTACCATTCGGCGCAGATCTTCGAGGCCGTGGCTTTACGCCGGAGTTCGTCAACGCGTACTTTGCCGGCACGGTGAGCCGCGTGGGCGGTATGGGCGTCGAGGACGTCGAGCGCGAGCAGAATGAGCGCTATGACGCCGCGCTCGCCATCCTTAAGAGCCCGGCTCCCGATCAGCTGCCCACGCTGGGTCTGACCAAGTGGCGCCCGCTCGGTGGCGAGGATCACCTGATCGACCCTCAGACCGTCTACCTGCTGCAGACCGCCTGCCGCGAGGACAGCTACGACACCTTTAAGGATTACAGCGCCCGCCTGCACCGCACCGGCCGTGCCGTGCGCCTACGCGACCTGCTCGACTTTAATGCCAGCGGACGCACGCCGGTTTCGCTCGACGAGGTGGAGCCCGCGCTCAACATCGTCCGTCGCTTTAACACCGGCGCCATGTCGTACGGCTCCATCAGCAAAGAGGCGCACGAGTGCATGGCCATCGCCATGAATCGCCTGCACGGACGCTCCAACTCGGGCGAGGGCGGCGAGGACCCGCGTCGCGAGACCCCGCTGGCTAACGGTGACTCAAAGAACTCCGCCATCAAGCAGGTAGCAAGCGCGCGCTTTGGCGTGACGAGCCGCTACCTGTGCAGCGCCTTCGAGATTCAGATCAAGATGGCCCAGGGCGCCAAGCCCGGCGAGGGTGGCCACCTACCCGGCAAGAAGGTCTACCCCTGGATCGCCGAGGTCCGTCAGTCCACGCCCGGCATCGGCCTGATCTCGCCTCCGCCGCACCACGACATCTACTCTATCGAGGACCTGGCCGAGCTCATCTTCGACCTTAAGAACGCCAACCCCGGCGCGCGCGTGTCGGTCAAGCTGGTCAGTGAGGCGGGCGTCGGCACCATCGCCACCGGTGTGGCCAAGGGTGCTGCCGACAAGATCTTGATCAGCGGCCACAACGGCGGCTCGGGTGCCGCTGCGCGCGACTCTATCTGGCACGCCGGTCTGCCGCTGGAGCTCGGTCTTGCCGAGGCTCAACAGACGCTGCTGCAAAACGGCCTGCGCTCACGCGTGGTGCTCGAGGCTGACGGCAAGCTCATGGACGGCACCGATGTTGCCGTCGCCTGCCTGCTGGGCGCCGAGGAGTTTGGCTTTGCGACTATGCCGCTCATCTCGATGGGCTGCCTCATGCAGCGCGACTGCCAGCAGGATACCTGCCCGGCCGGCATCGCTACGCAAAACTGCCGCCTGCGTCGCGGCTTCCGCGGCAAGCCCGAGCACGTTGAGCACTTTATGCTCTTTGTTGCCGAGCAGCTGCGCGAGGTCATGGCGAGCCTGGGCTTCCGCACCGTCGACGAGATGGTCGGCCATCCCGAGTGCTTGCGCCAGATCGAGGTCCCGGCAACCGCAAGGCTAACCTGCTGGATCTGTCGCCCGTGCTGGCAAGCGCGACCTGCGAGTTCGGTGCCCACATCCCGGGTGCCGACGGCCGTCACTTCCTGCCCCAGATGGCTGCGGACAGCGAGCTCGACAAGACGCTCGACTCCACGCTGTTCGTGCCCTATACGGCCGATGCCCGTGCCCACTTGCGTCCGATTCGCTTCCGCGCTGATATCGCCAACGTCAACCGTTGCGTCGGCACGATTCTGGCAACGCGGTGACCAAGGCGCATCCCGAGGGCCTGCCCGCCGGCTCCATCACCATCGATTGCGATGGTTCGGCCGGTCAGAGCTTTGGCGCGTTCCTGCCACGCGGCATTACGCTCAACGTGTGCGGCGACGCCAACGACTACTTTGGCAAGGGCCTTTCGGGCGGCGAGGTGTCGGTGCGCCCCAACCCGCATGCGACCTATAAGTTCGACGAAAACATCATCGTGGGCAACGTTGCGTTCTTTGGCGCCACGAGCGGCCGTGGCTTCATCAACGGCCTGGCCGGCCAGCGCTTTGGCGTACGCAACTCCGGTGCCACCGTGGTGGTCGAGGGTTGCGGCAACCACGGTTGCGAGTACATGACGGGTGGCCTGGCGCTCATCCTGGGCGAGGTCGGGCAGAACTTCGCTGCCGGCATGACGGGTGGCGTGGCCTACGTCTTTGACCAGTACGGCACGCTCGATGCCCGCGTGAACCACGAGAGCGTTGAGCTCAAGGCCCCGACTGCCGGCGAGCTGGCGCAGATTCGCGAGCTCATCCAGGAGCACGTGGACGCGACGCAGAGCCCGCGCGGCATCAAGCTGCTCTACAGCTTTGAGACGATGAGCAAGCACTTTGTGAAGGTCATTCCGACCGAGTACGAGCGCGTGCTGGCGATTGTCGCCGCCGCCGAGGCCGTCGGCAAGACGCATGCGCAGGCCGAGGAGCTGGCGTTTGACATTGTGACCGGTCGCGCGAGTGCCGCGGATGTCGCTCGCTTCGATGTGGCGGGTGGTGTCGCTGGTGCTGTGCCCGCCGCCGCCAGCTCTGTTGCTTCGACCAAGAAGGAGGCGTAAGTGCCATGGGTAAGCCCGGTGCTTTTCTTGATATCGATCGCGTGACCCACGAGCTTCGCCCCGTGGAGGAGCGCAGTCATGATTTTGATCCCCTGTATGTGGAGCTCGATGACGACGCACGTCGCGCCCAGGCGAGCCGCTGCATGATGTGCGGCGTGGCGTTTTGCCAGATGGGCGCGAGCTTTGGCAAGGCACGCCCGAGCGGCTGTCCGCTGCACAACCTGATTCCCGAGTGGAATGAGCTGGTGTACCGCGGCCGCTGGGACGAGGCTGCCGAGCGTCTGTCGCTCACCTCGCCCATGCCCGAGTTTACGAGCCGTGTGTGCCCGGCGCTGTGCGAGGCCGCGTGCAACCTGGGTTCGGTCGATGGCCAGCCCACGACGATCCATGACAACGAGCGTGCGATCAGCGACCACGAATGGGCAAACGGTGGCCCGCGCCGCTTTGAGCCGGCGGGGGAGGGCGCACCCACGGTTGCCGTGGTTGGTTCTGGACCGGCTGGTCTGGTGGCTGCATGGGAGCTTGCGCGTCGCGGCGCCCGCGTGACGGTGTTTGAGCGCGACGACCGCCCGGGCGGCCTGCTCATGTACGGCATTCCCAACATGAAGCTCGAGAAGTCCGTGGTCGAGCGTCGCGTGGCGCTCATGCGCGAGCTGGGCATTGTGTTCGAGCTGAGTGCCGACGTGAGCGATCCCAAGGTTGCCGCCAAGCTCGATGACTTTGACGCCGTTGTGGTGGCTGCCGGTGCTCGTGCGCCCCGCGGTCTTTCGGCTACGAATGTGGATGCGCCCGGCGTGGTGTACGCTGTGGACTACCTGACGGCTTCGACCGTCTCGGTGCTCGATGGCGGTGAGCCCGCCATCGACGCGCGCGGCCTGGACGTCGTAGTCATTGGCGGCGGCGATACCGGCAACGACTGCGTGGGTACCGCGGTGCGTCAGGGCGCGCGCAGCGTGCGCCAGTTTGAGTTCTTGCCGGCTGCGCCCGATAAGCGCGCGGCAGGCAACCCCTGGCCGCAGTGGCCCAACGTTAAGAAGACCGATTACGGCCAGCAGGAGGCTATCGCTGCGATGGGTGGCGAGATGCGTGCCTGGGGCGTGGATACGCTCGAGGTGCTGCTGGACAAGAAGGGCGCGGCCGCGGGCCTGCGCGTGGTCGATCTGGACTGGTCGGCGGGAAAGCCCGAGCGCATCGCGGGCTCCGAGCACGAGGTGCCGGCGCAGCTGGTGCTCATCGCCTGCGGTTTTACGGGCCCGGAGCACGGTGTGTTCAATGCAGTGAGCGTGCCTGTTGCCACCGCTGGTCGTCCGCTGCCGGTGATGGCTGCCGAGGGCTCGCATCTCGCGGCTCGCACGGAGGGCGTCGCCGCGGATGCCGCGCCAGTGTATGTGGCGGGTGATGCCCGCAACGGCAGCTCGCTCGTGGTGAACGCTATGGCCGACGCCCTGGCCTGCGCTGCTGAAGTCGCCGATGCGCTGGAGCTGTAAAGTAGTCACGGAGATATTCAACAATCGAATCGGCAAGGGCTGTCCCCAACTGCCGGCACAAAAGGAACGTCCCTAAGTGCCGGCAGTTAGGGACGTTCCTTTTCTGTCGGCATTCGGGGACACTCCTTGCGGATTTGCGAGCAGTTTGCTCGTTTGTCGACGTACGGGCGTTCATTTGTCGACTTCTTGGGCTGTGGTCACCTGTTGTTTAAGTGGTGGCTGCGGGCATCTGGCTCAAAAGGGCGGGTTGGCCGTCGATGTTTACCTGCGGTTTTGTTGCGGCGCGCATTTTCGGTCAAGCTTTTCGTCAAGTGTTTGGTCAGCATCTGGTTTGCAGCCGGAGGCCTATTTTGCCCGCGCTGGTCGTGGCTGCCCACCCTCCTTGTAAGCTCAAATTGAGGTCCATCAGTTTGAGGAGGATGCCATGACTGACCACGCTTTTGACCGAGCAGAGCTGGCTGAAGCCGTCGGCAACGATATTGCGACATGGCTCACTTTTGGATGCTGCGGAAGTTTCAATTCCTGGAGCCGGCGCGCGAACAGTTCGAGATCATTGTCGACCCGTGGCTCAGCTATTGCACCGAGCCTTCGCAAAACGAAATCATGGCCTACAACATGGCGTTTACCGATTGGCTGCTGTTTGAGCGCCCCTATCGCCATGGCAAAACGCTGCTCGAGCTATATGTTGACGAGCCGCCGGCATCGCTTTCGCCTGCCTCGCTCAAGCGGCTCGAGCAGGTACGCGACACGCAGTATTTCTCGCGCTTTGGCATTTTGGACAAGGATCCTGCGTCCGGCATGGTCGTGCTGAAGGACACGCGCACCGATCATCGCTTTGATGTCTACGATCCGCATATCGTGCAGAAGGAGCACTGGAGTGACGGCGCGATTGCGGTGCGCCTCGCCTGCGTCGATGATGTCTGGCTTACGGCGGGACAGCTCTACCTGTATGACATCGCGCGGCTGAGCGATACGGCGGTCGATGGGCCGGGTGCGGTGCATCCGGAGGACCTGCAGGACGGCTTTGACACCTCGTGCATCAGCTTCTTCTTGCGTCTGGTCCGCGACATCATGGGCGTCCAGGGGCGGTACGTAAAGTCGCTCAACATCTACGAGCAGGAGTGGGAGTAGGGGATGGGTGGTTGTCGCCTGCCTTGCCTTTTGCCTTTTTGTCTCGATCTGTAACGTTTGGGGACAAAAAACCAGCCTATCTGTTACAGATCGAGACGAACGCTTGGGCACCGCTGGTTTGTCTAAATCTGTAACGTTTAGGGGCCTGAAGAACGGTTTACTGTTACAGATCAAGACATTTGTCGGCGGAGGCAACGGTGACGATGGTCCATTTGTCTGACGTGGTGGTGATGAAAGTGTCTAATACCGTTTTCAAACACAAGCATACGACTCGCAACACGTTGGCGCGGAATAGGATGCTCGCGCGGCTCACGGAGGCGACCGAGCAAGGTGCACTGCTCGCAACGCATGACAATGCCGAGCTCATGTGGCTGCGGCGTCATGTGGGAACCGACGATATCGCGGAGCCCGAGCCGTACCTGTTCTGTTTTCAGCATGATTGGGACGCATTGACGCCGGCGGAGCGAGCGCTGAGGACTATCAAAGGGCTTGCGGAGTTTCATCCCGATTGGGCGTTTTGGGGTTATGACGCGGCACTTTTGTGGGGTCTGGAGGTGCCGAATGATCTGCTTGGGTCGCGTTTTCTTGTTAAGACAGGTTGCTCGGTGACGTTGAGCAGCGGCTGCAGGTTGTTGCGTCCGCAGATGGCGGGCGCGCTCGAGCGTGTTGATGGCGTGCGGGTGACGTCGTTTTGGCGCACGGTGGAGGATTGCTTGCTGCGTGCGCCGTTCTCCTACGGGTTGGCGATTGCCGATCTACACTGCGGGCGAAAGGTGTATCACGTGGGGATTTGTGCGAGCGCCTCCGCGCCGATTGCAAGGGCATGCGAGGGTATCGCAGGGCACAGGTGATTGCGTCGTATGCGGATGGGCTATCCGAAAACGGCGGCGAGTCGCGGTTCCGAGCGTTCTTTATTGCGTACGGCTTTCCGGTTCCGGAGCTGCAGGTGGAGTTTCGCGACCCGCTCGATCCGAGCCAGGTGTTTCGGGTTGATTATTTTTGGCGGCTCGTGGACGGGACGTGTGTCATCGGCGAGCTCGACGGAAAGGGGAAGTACACCTTGCAGAACGGCGAGGGTCGGGAGTCGGTCGACCCATTCGTGGCAGAACGTCAGCGGGAATCTCATCTGACAATGCTCGGGCATAAGGTGCTTCGGTTTACGTTTAACGAACCCAAAGACCCGGGGAAGCTGGCTGAAAAGATGAGGCTGGCGGGTATTTCGCAGCGGGCCCCATTTGGCTGAGGGATGGAAGCGTCAGTGGTATGGGTGCTAAGGGGTGCAACTGACGCGAATGTGGTTGTTCCTGCCGAGTTTGTCTCGATCTGTAACAACAAGGGGCCGTTTGGCCTCGTAGCTGTTACAGATCGAGACAGAAGGTTGGCTGCCGCTAAAAGATCTCAATCTGTAACATCTAACGGCCAAAAACCGCTCTAACTGTTACAGATCGAGACAAAGGTTGGACGCGGTGCCGAAAGATCTCGATCTGTAACATCTGGCTGCTAAAACCCGGTCTACCTGTTACAGATCTAGACATTTCCCGGATGTCGCTGGGATGGGACTGCAATGCATTCCGTTCTCCGTGTCTCATCCTTTCTCCGTTAACCGATATGCCCGCAGCAACCCTGCCGCACTGGGTGATAATGGACAAATGTTCAAGTTGCTCGTGAGGGAGGAGCTCGATATGGCGTCTGCCGATCGTTCCACGTTGTTTATCAATGCAACCGTCCTGGATGGCTCGGAGCATATGGAGCCGCAACCCGATATGGCCGTGGCCGTTGAGCGCGGTGTCATCACGTGGGTGGGGCCGAGTGCTGTGGCGCAGCGCCCGCGGGTGCCGAGGTTATCGACCTGGGCGGTGCGTATCTCATGCCCGGTCTCATCAATATGCACGTGCACCTGTGCGGCTCGGGCAAGCCTGTCTCGGCCGGCGATGCGGGCGCGCTGATGAAGAAGCTCGATAATCCCGTGGGGCGCGCCATCGTGCGCCACATTCTTAAGGGCAGTGCCCAGCAGCAGCTGGCAAGCGGCGTGACCACGGTGCGCGGCGCGGGCGACCCGTTGTTTGCTGACATTGCCGTGCGCGACGCTATCGACGCCGGCAAGTATCAGGGTCCGCGCCTGGTAGCGCCGGGAACGGGCGTCACGGTGCCGGGCGGCCATGGCGCGGGCTTGTTCGCCCAGGTGGCCAACAGCCCCGTCGAGGCAGCCGAGCAGGTGCGAGACTGTATGCGCGCGGTGCCGATGTCATCAAGCTGTTCGTGACGGGCGGCGTGTTCGACGCTACCGAGGTGGGCGAGCCGGGCGTGCTGCGCATGCCGGTCGAGGTTGCCGCGGCGGCGTGCAAAGCGGCGCACGAGGTGGGCCTGCCGGTCATGGCTCATGTCGAGAGCACCGAGGGCGTGAAGGCTGCGCTTCAGGCCGGCGTCGATACGATCGAGCACGGTGCCCCGATGACGCCCGAGATCTTGGAACTGTACCGCGCGCCGCGGGCACTCAGCTTGAGGATCGTGCACCCAGCGTTACCTGCACTATCAGCCCGGCGCTGCCGTTTGTGCTGCTCGACCCGGAAAAGACCCATTCGACCGATACACAAAAGAAGAACGGCGATATCGTGTGTTCGGGCATCATCGAGAGCGCCCGTGCTGCACTGGAAGCTGGCGTTAAGGTGGGCCTGGGCACAGACTCGAGCTGCCCGTTTGTGACACAGTACGACATGTGGCGCGAGGTAGCCTATTTTGCCAAGTACGTGGGTGTGAGTAACGCCTTTGCGCTGCATACGGCCACGCAGGTCAATGCCGAGCTGCTGGGGCTGGGCGGCGAGACCGGTACGATCGAGTGCGGCAAGGCCGCCGATATCCTGGTGACGCGCAAGAATCCGCTCGATGACCTGTGCGCCCTGCGTGAGCCGATGCATGTGATGTGCCGTGGCGATTTGGTGCGCAAGCTCAAGGTGAAGCGTATTCCCGAGGTGGATGCCGAGCTCGACGCGATTATGGCCATGCCGGCAGAAGCGCTTGCCGAGGAGCTGGCCCGCGACGGTGTGGCGTAAGCGCGCGATATGGCGATGCGACAAGGGGGGCAATCCTTTTGTCATAATTAGAAAAAGCCGAGGTCCCAGTGCGAGACCTCGGCTTTTATTTGTCCCATGGTATGGCGGCTAGGAGCGCGTCTCCATCTTGGCATGGCACTTGGGGCAGGTGACGCGGATCTTGCCTTTGCCCTTGGGGACGGAGAGCATCTGGCCGCAGTTGGGGCACTTGAGGTATGCCGTGGTCTTGCGGCCCTTCCACATCTTCTTTGCCGTGCGCTTGGCACGCTCAAAGTCTTCCTTGCTGGTGCCGGCCGCGCGTGAGGTGCTGGCCGCTGCAGCGCCGCCGCCCAAGCTGGCGACGAACTTGCCCAAGCCGGGAACATTGGCAGTCGCGGCGACAAAGGCGTCGTTCTCCTTGCGACGTGCGTCGATGTTTTTGGACAGGCCGCGCAGCACGCCGAGCACGATGACGGCGATGGCGATCCAGCTGAGCCACTGGATGCGTGCCATCGATCCGATCATCGCGATGATGATGCCGGCAAAACCCATTACGATGGTGAGCTCATCGGCGCCATTGCGACCCTTCATAAAGTCATTCATGCAAATTGCCTTTCGTTCGATATGCTGCACGCCTTTATACCCGATTTAGAGCAAGGGGGACAGGTCAATCTGCACCAAGGTGGTGCAAACATACCTGTCCCCGATGCACCAAGAAGGTGCAAAGCAGTCCGTCCCCAATGCCCCAATTACTTGGAGAGCTTGTCGACGACGCGTTCGATCTCGGCGAGCTTGGCGGCCTTGAGGTCTTCGTCGCCCGATTCGATCGCCGAAGTCACGCAGCCCTCGATATGCGCCTTGAGCACATCGGCGTTGATGCGCGCAATGAGCGCCTGCGTTGCCATGAGCTGCGTGGAAATATCGACGCAGTAGCGGTCCTCATCGACCATCCGCAAGATGCCGTCGATCTGGCCGCGTGCCGTCTTGAGCATCCGGGTCACCGATTTGTGGTCTGCCATCATGGCGGGTCCTCGTTTCTGGTCGATGGGGTCGAATGCTTCTGGTAGCTGCTACGCGGCGGTCACGGATAGGGCGTGGAACTTCTCGCCGGCACCCTCGACAGCGGCGGCGAGCTGCTCGGCGGTCACGGTGTCGGCGCACTCCACCTGGACGGTCTGGGTCTCGTGATCGGCGTCGGCGTCGGTCACGCCGGCCACGTTGAGCAACGCCGTCTCGACGGTGGCGTCGCAGTGGCCGCACATGAGGCCGGAAGTCTTGATTGTGTATCGCATAGGTGTACTCCTTATCGATTGAGATTATCTGACAGTTTAGTCGTGAACAGCGTCATCTTAAAGGTGCGCTGAGGTGCCCGAGATTGCCCCGAAAGAGGAGCGAAGCGTACTTGGGTACGCGAGCGACGGTTTGAGGGGCAAGGTCGGGTGCATCAGTGCGCCGTCTTGGGCTTAAAGGCTCGTAGGCGCAGAGCGTTGGAAACAACACACACGCTCGACAGGCTCATGGCCGCGGCGCCAAACATCGGCGAGAGTTGCCATCCCGTGAGCGGGAAGAACACGCCCGCCGCCAGCGGAATGCCGATGCCGTTGTAGAACAGCGCCCAGAACAGGTCCTGCTTGATGTTGCGGATCGTGGCGCGCGAAAGCTCGATGGCGCGGGCGACGTCCATGAGGTCGCTGCGCATGAGTACCACATCTGCCCCTTCCTTGGCGATGTCGGCACCGGTGCCGATGGCAAGGCCTACATCGGCACGCGCCAGGGCGGGGGAGTCGTTGATGCCGTCGCCCACCATGGCGACCTTGCTGCCCGCATCCTGCAGTTCGCGCACGTGGCGTTCCTTGTCGGCGGGGAGGACGTCGGCGATGACCTGCTTGCTGTTCAGTCCCACGCGGCGGGCGATGGCCTCGGCCGTCACGCGGTTGTCGCCGGTGAGCATGCGCACGTCGACGCCGAGCTTGCGGAGCGCGGCGATGGCCTCGGCGCTCGTCTCCTTGACCTCGTCAGCCACGGCAATGGTGCCGGCAAGCTCGCCGTTCTTGGCAAAGAACAGCGGTGTTTTGCCTTCGGCGGCGAACTGTTCGGCAAGGCCGGCGGGCACCTTCGCGCCCAACTCGTTCATCAGGCGCACGTTGCCGGCGGCAATGGCGTTTTGCCCTTCGCGCGCCGTAACGCCACGACCGGGCGCGGCGGCAAAGTCCTCGACCATGCGCGCGACGATTCCGCGCGCCTCGCACTCGGCCATAATCGCCTCGGCCAGCGGGTGCTCGCTCGAGCGCTCCAACGCGGCGGCCAGCTTGAGCAGCGCCTTTTCGCTCATGGCGGGCGAGCCGTCAGCGCGCGTGGTTACCACGATATCGGTCACGGCAGGCTTGCCGCGGGTGACCGTGCCCGTCTTATCGAGCACCACGGTGCCCACGCTGCGCAGGTTCTCCAGCGCCTCGGCGCTCTTAAACAGAATGCCCATCTCGGCGCCCTTGCCGGTGCCCACCATAATGGCGACGGGCGTGGCCAGGCCCAGTGCGCACGGACAGCTGATCACCAGCACGGCGACGGCGGAGGTAAGCGCTTCGTTGACGCTTCCGGTCAGCACCATCCACGCCACAAAAGTTACGGCAGAGATTACGAACACCGCGGGCACGAACACGCCGGCGACCTTGTCGGCCAGGCGGGCGATGGGCGCCTTGGTGGCATTGGCGTCCTCGACGAGCTTGATGATTTTGGCGAGCGACGTGTCGGCGCCCACACGCGTGGCGCGGAACGTAAACGAGCCGGTGCGGTTGACCGTGGCGGCGTTGACGGTGTCGCCGGCGGTCTTTTCCACGGGGATGGACTCGCCGGTGAGCGCGCTCTCGTCCACGGACGAGCTGCCCTCGAGCACCACGCCGTCAACGGGGATGGACTCGCCGGGACGCACGCGCAGCACCTGGCCGGGAAGGATGCTGTCGACGTCGACGGTGGCTTCGGTACCGTCCTCGGCCACGACGATCGCGGTCTTGGGCGCCAGGTCAATGAGCGCCTCGATGGCGCCGCCGGTTTTGGATTTGCTGCGTGTCTCGAGGTATTTGCCCACGGTGACGAGCGACAGGATCGTGCCCGCACTCTCAAAATACAGGTTGTCCATGCCCGTCATCATGGCCTCGCGGACCTGTCCTGCGGCTAGTTGGTCGGCCATGATAAACATGGCGTAGAGCGACCAGGCGATGGATGCGGTGGCGCCAACGGCGATAAGGGCGTCCATGGTGGGCGCGCCGTGTGCGAGCGATTTAAACCCGTTGATAAAGTACGCGTCGTTGACGTAGACGATAGGGATGAGCAGGACGAGCTCGGTGAGGGCGAGCGTCATGCTGTGGGTGTGGTCGGTGAAGACGCTGGGCAGCGGCCAGCCGAGCATGTGCCCCATGCCTATATAGAACAACGGGATGAGGAAGACGATCGAGACGATGAGGCGGGTGCGCATGACGGAGGCGGCGGCCTCCAGCTTTTTGGTAGGGGACTCCATATGGGCGGCGCCGGACCCGGCTTGTGCGCTGCCGCTTGGGCC
>JAQEDL010000053.1:0-12137 GCA_027669365.1 Coriobacteriaceae bacterium AM49-12
GCTTAGGTTTATCGCGAGTTCCGCACGAACAGGAGGCCACTTAATGTGGCCTCCGTCGTGAGCAGGACTGTAGAGCAGGAAACCTAAGTCGGTGTCCCCGCTCTCCCGGGGCCGGCGGAACTAATTGTTCAGCATGCGGTCGAAGTTTCCCGAGTCGCCATCCCGATAGTCGGCGGTCATCAGGATCTCCTGCGGAATGCGCCCGCCCTCGCGTAGCACATTGCGGAACTGCACGCGCGTGACCATGGCAGATCCTTGATCGTCGCCGCCAGGTTCTGCGGCACACCCTGGTTGGCAGCCGCGGGCTCGCACTCTCCGCCGGCCTTCACGCGACGCTTGTGCTCGGCGAGCATGGCACGATACATGCCGGCATGCAGGCGAATCTCAACCACATTGGCGTTACGGGTCTGCTCGACAATGCGCGCACCTTCTCGATCGATATCGCCCACGTAGTAGACATAATTAAAGCGATAGCCGATCTCGGCCAGATAATCATCCAACGCATGCGAGACGCTCGCCTTGCAGCCACCGCCAAAGATCACGCCACCCACCTTGGTGCCAAAGAGCTTAGCGTGCTTGCGGCCGCGCAGGAGCTTGACGATCTCGTCATAGGTGTCCAGGTTCTCGACCATAATGAACGGCTTGTCGGCGCCCAGCGTAAAGAAACCCGTAAAGTGCACGGGGCGGTTAGGGGCGACCTTAATCGCCTGCATGCTGATGCCTTTTTCGGTCATACGCCGAATCAGGCGCTCGCCGTGCTTGCCGTCAAAGGCCTTCTCATCGTTAAAAATCTGGTAGGCGCGCTGGCGACGCGAAGCGACCGGCGTGTCGGCACCGCGATTCTGCTCAATCCAAGCCTGGATGATCGCAATCTCCTCGGCAATCTTGCGGTTGGACATCTCGTTGTGCTGAGTGCGCTGCGGAGCCTTTTTGCCGTCCTTGCCCTCGACCTTAACAATTTGAGTCTGCTGCTCCTTAATCTTGGAGAGCGCCATTGGCGTAGGAACGACCTTGAGCAGCTGTCTGCCCAGGACACGGGCCAGAGCAAACGCCGAAACCTCGCCATGAGCGGACGGCTCAGGCTGCTGGGCGGCCGCATCGTTTGCAGTCGGTTTGGGCTGCGTCTGGGATTTGCGCTTGGAATCTGCCTGAGCTTTGCGCTCTTGCTTTGGCGCGGACGAGCTCTTTTGCGAACGTTCGGGCTTGTCCCCCTTCGCCGGCTGGCGCTTGGGCTGCCCCACCGGGGCCTCTGCCTTCGCATCCTTGTTTTGCGTCGTCGCCTTCTCGGCCACAGTCTCGGCATTTGAGCCACGCCCGCCGCGGTGACGACGACGGCGGGGCTTGCTCGAAGCGCTCTCCCCCGCCTGCTTATCAGCGGACTGTTGAGCTTTGACCTCGGTGTCAACCGCAGACTGCGACTCGGAAGGTTGCTGCTCGCGAGCCACCGGCTCAACGGTTTTCTCGGTTTGTTCGGCCTTATCGGCCTGAGCGGTCGAAGCCGGCTCGCCCTTCTCCTGTCGCTTTACGGGATACGCGCGTCCCGCAAAACCGCGACCGGGACGGCACGAACCCGGAGCCCTTTTGGCAGACTCCTCAACATCGTCTGCAACCTCGGAAGGCTCTTCAACCTCATGCGCGACATCCTGCTGCGCAGCCTTAAAGTGAGCACCGCGGCGACGCTTGGGCTCTTGGGCCTCCACGGGCTTTTGCTCCTTCGCGGGCTTCTGCAACTCAGCAGCAACCTCGGTCTCAACAGCCTCGGTATCGAGCTCATCCTTTTGAGCCACGGAGCGACGGAAGCGCTCCTGCTGGGCACGGCGCTGCGCATCGCGCTTGCCGCCCCCGCCAAAACCGCCGCGGCCGGCCTTGGCCGTAAAGGCGCGAACGACGTTCTCATCGAGCAGCTCATCGGTATCGATATGCTCGCGCGAAGCTGTTTCTACCGAAGCGGGCGCCTCGACAACGTCCTCGACGGCCTCTTCGGCAGCCTCGGCAAGCTGCTCCTGGACATCGCGAATCTCGGCATGAATGGTATAGAACGCCGGGCGCCCGTTAATGCCGCTGCCCTCGATCTTGGTAACGATCTTTGCCGCGATGAGCTCATCGCGCATCGCCTTGGTGTCACATTCCTTATCGACGGAGCGGAAAATCTGAGCCAGCGCGCTCGACTTGATCTTGAGTGCCTTGCGGCAGAGCAGGTCGTAGGCAACCAGCTTGGCGCGCTCGGCAGAAAGCGACGTCTGGCTGCTCAGACGCTCAGCCAGGGCATCGACATTGTTTTGGTTATCGGAATATACCGTCTTGGCCACGGGGCCCCTTTCATATGTACACATATACGTCTATATGGTACAACGCACGCCCTTATCCACGCAAAACATCTGCGAGAACACTCGGGCGTCGCCCGCTTTTGCATGAAAAAAGACCGGGCCCGCGCAGTCGCGGACCAGGTCTTTCCGAGTCATATGGATGGAACGGTTAGCTCATCAAGCTGACTAGGCCTTGGCAGCCTCGGCGTCGATGGGAGCCTCGGCGGCAGCGGCGCGACCGTACTCGGCCTTGCCCATCTCGGACCACTCGGGCTCCTCGTCGGGCATGGAGCCAGCCTCCTTGCCGAAGAACTCCTTGAGGCAGTTAACGGCAACGATGAGGCCCAGGACCATCAGCAGGACGGCGAAAACGAGCTGCAAGCCCTTGGTGGCGGCGACGGAGACGGCGGCCGTGGTGGCGGTAGCCGGGATGGTGCCGAAGAAGCCGTAAGCCTGGACAGCGGTCATGCAGCCCATGGCGCTCTGGACCAGCGAGGTGAAGGTGCAGCAGAGCAGGAAGGCGACGGGCACGTAGAGCATCCAGCCCTTGCGGCCGGTGCACTTGCAGAACACGGCGAGGGTGATCATGGTCATGCCGCCGAGCAGCTGGTTGGAAGCACCAAAGAGCGGCCAGATGTTGGCATAGCCGCCAAAGGCGAGGGCGAGACCGGGAAGCAGGGTGACGACCGTGGCGAACCAGGGGTTGCCGAGAACCTTCATGTAGCCGGCCTTGGACTCGATGGCCAGGGCGTCGTTGGTCTGGGCAAAGAACTCGGAGAACGAGGTGCGGGCGATGCGGGCGACGGCATCGAGCGAGGTCAGGGCCAGAGCGGAAACGTTCATGGTCATGAAGACGGTAGCGAGCGTGCCGTCAACACCGAAGCCTGCATACCGCGGGAGATGCCAGCGGCGAAGATCTGGAACGGGGTGGAAGCGACGCCGGCGTTGAGGGCGCGGTACCGGCGGTGTTCATGTCGGAGAACATGATGCCGGCGACGATGATGGCAAGGATGCCGACGAAGGACTCGACGATCATGGCGCCATAACCGACCTTGACGGCGTCCTGCTCCTTCTCGACCTGCTTGGAGGAGGTACCAGAAGAAACGAGGCTGTGGAAGCCGGAGAGGGCACCGCAGGCAACGGAAACAAACAGGACCGGGAACATCATGCCAGAAGCGCTGGAGAAGCCGGTAAAGGCCGGAGCGGTGATGGTGGCCTGGCCGTTAACACCCAGGACGACGATACCGAGGACAGCGCAGGCGATCATGACGATCATCATGATGGAAGTGAGGTAGTCGCGAGGGGTCTTGAGCATCTGGATGGGCATGGCGCCAGCAAAGACCAGGTAGACCATGACAACGGCGAACCACTGGAACTTGTCCAGGTAGACCGGGAACTGCATACCGACGGCAAACATGAGAACCATGAGGACCACGCCGGTGACGAACTCGGTAGCACCGGTGAGGTTGAACTTCTTCTGGGCCCAACCAAAGGCGATAGCGACGAAGGTGAACAGGATGGAGATGGTACCAGCGCAGCCGGCGGCATAGGACTTGGTGAAGTCGATGGCACCGGTAGCAGCACCAGAAGCGTCAACGGCCGGGGTGAACATGAACGTCTTGCAGACCATGTCGGTGAAGGCGGCGATGACGATGATGCAGAACAGCCAGCAGAACAGCAGGAACAGGCGACGGCCGGTCTTGCCGATGTACTTCTCGATGAGCTGAGCGAGCGACTTGCCGTTGTTCTTCATCGAAGCGTACAGAGCACCAAAGTCGTGGACGGCGCCAAAGAAGATGCCGCCGACGAGGACCCAGAGCACGACGGGCAGCCAGCCAAAGGCCATGGCGACGATCGTACCCGTGACAGGGCCAGCACCGCAGATCGAGCTGAACTGGTGCGAGAACGCGGTAAAGGCGGAGACGGGCGAGAAGCTCTTGCCGTCCTTCATGCGCTTGGCCGGCGTGAGGGCCTCTTTGTCAACGCCCCACTTGTTGGCCAGCCAGCGGCCGTAGCCCAGATAGCCGCAGGCGAGCACCGCCGCGGCCACAACCATGAGCAAAACTCCGTTCATTACATTTCCTCCTCTAAAAAGAACTTCCTAGACATAAAAAATGAGGGCCGTCGGTTGCGCTCGACGGCCCTCATCTTCATCAGCCGCCCGTTATCGTACGGGCTAGCTGTATGTGCTAACCCGCATCAGATAATTACTACGCTGATAATGTTTAGCTGATGCGTGAACATGTCTAAGAAATCCTCTTCAATCATGATGCGAACGATCCGTGCGTGTTCACATCCCCCAGTGGTTGAAAAGGAGTATGAAACTTTAGTTACCTAAAGTCAACGCAAATATGTAATGGATTTTCAACTTTTTTGAATTTCTCGGTATAAAACGCCACTGACCTCGGACTTTACCCGACAAAAGTTTTTGCATGAGAGATGCCCCTCGGGAGCCGCGGGAGCTCCCATCTCAAATGCGGAGCAAAGCTCCGCACACCATCTTTTTCTTTCAGCTAAAGCACGCCGGAAAGTCAACGCAGCTGGCTAACCTTGCCAGACGTTGTCGACGCCAAACCAGCCCAGAAGCCATATCGATACAGAAAGGTCCCCGACCGGAGGGGCCGGATATAAGGTTTATCGCGAGTTCCGCACGCAAAGAAGGCCACTTAATGTGGCCTTCGTCTTGCGCAGGACTGTAGAGCAGGAAACCTTATATCCGGCCCCTCCGGTCGGGGACCGCACCCGTATGACTACAGCGTCATGTTCGGATCGGCATCGACGTCGAACGGCGAGATTTCGCCTCGGTCGAATTTACGGCGGGCAACCTCTGCGATCATGGCGGCGTTGTCGGTGCACGCCGAAAGCGGTGGCACCGTTACGCGGATCCCCTGACGCCCAAGCTTCTTGATCATCATCTCGCGCAGATGCGGATTAGCCGAGACGCCGCCGCCGATGCAGTATTCCTTGCATCCGGTGGCATGCAGGGCGTTTTTGGCCTTCTTGTACTGAACGTCAAAGACGGCTGCCTCAAACGAAGCCGCCAGATCGGGCAGGTGAATCGTGCGCCCGGCCTTGGTCTCCTGCTCGATGTAGAGCGTCACGGCCGTTTTAAGACCCGAAAGCGAGAAACGATAGTCTCCCCTGCTGTTAAGCGCGCGAGGAAAATCGATCGCGCGGGGGTTGCCCGTCTCGGCCAGCTTGGAGATGATGGGCCACCGGGATAGCCCAGACCCAACGCCTTGGCTACCTTGTCGAGGCCTCGCCCACAGCATCGTCGAGTGTCTCACCAAGTACCTCGTAGTCGCCCCATGCCTTCACGTGCACGAGCATGGTATGACCGCCCGAGACGAGCGTGAAGATAAACGGCGGCCTGAGATCGGGCTGCGCCAGCAGGTTGGCGAACAGATGGCCCTCCAGATGGTTGACGCACACGAGCGGCTTGCCGGCGGCATAGGCAAAGCCCTTGGCGAAGGCGACGCCCACTACCAGAGCACCCACCAGGCCCGGACCCTGCGTCACGCCAACAGCGGCGAGTTCGCTCGGCGCGATGGCTCCACCCTCAAGACCAAGCGATGCTGCGGCATCCTCGAGCGCCGCATCCACGACACTCACAATCACCTCAACGTGTTTGCGCGAGGCGATCTCGGGCACCACGCCGCCAAAGCGGGCGTGAAAATCAATCTGTGTCGACACCTGGTTGGCCAGCATATTGCCATCCGCATCGATAATCGCCACGGCCGTCTCGTCGCAGGAGCTCTCGATAGCGAGCACTAGGCGGCGGCGCTCAATTTCGGCACGCTCCCCCTCGGAGCGCCCAGGCGCAGGCAGCGGCCATACGCGCTGCTCTGCCGCCGTCGGCTCGGGCGAAGCATTGTCGACCGGAAGCACCAGGGCAGCGGAGCCGTCATGACGATGGCGTCCTTGCCGGCACCATAATAGCCGCGGCGACGGCCAGCCTCGGTAAAGCCCAGAGCGTTATAAAGCGCGGTCGCCCCCTCGTTACCGTCCTCGACCTCGAGCGAAGCCGTAGTGCAGCCGAGCATCTGGCATCATAGCTCACGTGCGACAGCAGCTTGCGGGCAATGCCCTCACGGCGATGTGCCGGGTCGACGGCGACATCCAGAATCTGCACATCACCGTCCACGACCATACCGCCGGCAAGGCCCAGCAGCTTGCCGTCGTCGTGTGCCACCCACCAACTACGCGGCGCAGCGACGTCCTCGCCCAGTTCGGACAGGAACATGCCCGGCGTCCATGCCTCGTGTCCGGCACCTTCAAAGCAGGCAGCCTCCAGCGCGCTCGCGCCCTCGGCATCCGCCGCGCCCATGGGACGGAACTGCAGATGACGACCGGCGAGCTCATCGGCAACACCCGTAATTTCGCTCTGCGCACTCTCGGCAAGACCAAGACGCTTGCGCTCGTTTTCCTCGGCATCCGAAAGGCGCGTGTAAATCGGCAGGACGCGGGCCGGATCGCCGTCACCCGCAGCGTGCGCGAGCAGCAAGCCCTCGCCCGAAGGCCACCACAGGTCGCGCTCCACGCAACGGGCGGCCTCGTCCTCACCCAGCAGCTTGCCATAGCGCACGAGACCGTCACCGGTCAGCTGAACCTGGCCCCAGTCCGCTGCTTGGCGCCACTCATCGAGCGCCACGGCGGCCTTGACCACGTGTTCGCGCTCAAATTGACGCTCGGGACCCTCATCGACCAGCATATACAGCGCCGGATATACCTCACCGCGCATAGCATCGGCCAAGATACCAAGCTTGCCGCGCACGCCAGCCTTCCACGCCGTCCAAGCGCAAGCGTCGAGCGTCGACACGCCCAGCAGCGGAACATTGGCACCACGCGCGAGGCCCTTGGCAGTGGAGATGCCGATGCGCACACCCGTAAAGGACCCCGGGCCGCGGCCGACCACATAGCAACCAACATCGCTGCGATCCAGACCGGCTTGAGCCAGCACGCCATCAACGGTATTCACGAGCTCAACGTTGGCGTGACGGCGACACATGTGGTCGCCACTCACGAGCTTCGTCTCACCCGTCTGCCCATCAATCCAGCTTGCCGCGCAGGCAAGCATGTCAGTCGAGGTATCGAGCGCCACCACCAGCGCGTTGTCGTTATGCAAGCTCATCTTGTACAGCCTTATCAATCAAATGGGAAAGTTCCATTGCGCGGTCACCGTGCGCCTCAAGCGTTATCGTTCGCACGTCGCTGTCGCCCTCATCACGCCTGAGCGTCACCGAAAGATACTCATCCGTCAGCTCGTCCTGGAATTGTTCGCCCCATTCCAGCAGGCAAGCACCCTCATAGCCCAGCACATCGAAAATGCCCGTATCCTCGAGCTCGTAGGCATGCTCCAGGCGGTATAGATCAAAGTGAAACAGCGGAATACGACCTTGATCGTGAACGGCCATGAGGGCGAACGTAGGGCTCGTAACCATATGCCCATCGCCCAGCCCGCGCGAGACGCCCTTGGTAAAGTGAGTTTTGCCCACTCCCAGGCCACCGGTCAGGATGAGCACATCGCCGTCCTCAAGGCACGGTGCAATTAGCTCGCCAAAGTACTCCGTATCGGCAGCGCAAGTCGTTTTGTAAGTACCTACCCCCAGGCGCTCCAGGGACATATATGCTCCTTATTATTCCGAGGCGTCCTCTGGCGCGGGATGTCGCTCCAGATAGTCGCCCAGCATCTTAAAGTCTTCCTCCAGCAGCTCCTGCCAAGCCGGATTGCGCAGCGCTGCTGCCGGATGGAACGTGGGCATTACCACAAAATGCCCCATCTGGTGGAACCTGCCGCGCAGCTTAGTAATGCCAATCTCGGTCTTTAGCACAAAGTGCGTCGCGGGGTTGCCGAGCGTCACAATAATATCGGGCCAGATGCTTCGAATCTGCTCACGCAAAAATGGCGAGCAAGCCAGCACTTCCTCGGGACGCGGATTGCGGTTTCCCGGCGGGCGGCACTTAAGCACGTTGGCAATGTAGACGTCTTCGCGTTTGAGCCCCGCCAGCGACAAAATGCCGTTGAGGTCCTCGCCTGCCGCCCCCACAAAGGGCTCGCCCTGCAAATCCTCATTGCGGCCCGGCGCCTCGCCAATAAACATCACGCGAGCGTGGGGGTTTCCCACGCCAAACACGATGTTATGGCGCGACTGGTAAAGCTGGCAAAGGTGACAATCGCCCAGAACGGCCTCGATCTCCTCGAGTGCGACCTCACGCGGCGCCTGATGGCTATGGCCGGGGATGTGCATGACGCCCATAGCGACTCCTACACGTAGACCTTGTCGAGACGCATACCAAAGCCGCAAGCGACCTCGTAGTTAATCGTGCCGCGTAGGCGCGCCATCTCGTCCATGGTAATCTCGGCATCTCCATCGCGGCCGACAATGATCATCTCGTCACCATACTCGGCCTCGGGAATCTCATGCGCCGGGTTGGACTGAATGGCGACCATAAACTGGTCCATGCAGATATTGCCCACCTGACGCACACGCTCGCCGCGATACAGCACGTCCATACGATTGGAAAGCGTACGCGAAAGGCCATCGGCATAACCGATCGGAAGGGTGCAGATCTGAACGCGCGTGCGCGGTACGCGGTAGGTAAAGCCGTAGCCCACGCCCTCGCCCATCGCAGGATGCGCCACGCGCGTCACACGCGCGTGGACGCTCATGACGGGATCAAGCTGCATCACGCGACCACTCAGCTCACATGGCTGCAGACCATACAAACCGATGCCGGCACGAATCATGTCAAAGTGCATTGAAGAATCGAGCATCGAGGACGGCGTATTGGCACAATGCACGATACCGCATTCAAAACCTGCGTCCTTAATGGCCTGAACGGCCTCGGTAAAACGCTGGCACTGCAGCTTGTAGTCCCAACCCGAAGGTTCATCGGCCGTGGCAAAGTGCGTAAATACGCCGTCGCACTGGATGCCGCGATGGAAACTGATGCCGCGTACAAAGTCGAGCACCTGTGTGTAGTGAACACCGATACGATTCATGCCCGTCTCGATGGCAAGATGGTACTTGCCCACCTTGCCCGCCGCGACGGCGCATTCGCCATACGCAAGAGCAAAATCGGACGTATAGACCGAGGGCATGATATCGAATTCGAGCAATGCAGGAATAGCCTCGATAGGCGGCTCACTTAGAATCAGGACGGGCTTAGTAATCCCGCCCTGACGGAGCCCAACGCCCTCGTTAACCGTCGCCACGGCAAACATGTCGGCACCGGCCGAATACATGATCTTGGCACACTCAACAGCTCCATGACCATAAGCATCGGCCTTGACCACGCAGCACAGGCGCTGACGCGGATTCAACAAGTTCTTATAGGCCCTCGTGTTGCGACGGAGCGCCCCGCGGTCGATCTCGACCCAGGACCAGCGCGTCAAATCGGCTTTATTCATGATTAGTCATCCGACCCTTCGTCCATGATTCCCAGATCTTCGAGCGCATCCTTTGCCGCCAGCTCCATGGCAGGACCGATCAAGTCGATAAGATCGGTCGCGATGACGCTCTTCTCACCATACTCCGTCGCCGCGCAAAACCGGCGTAGCTGTGAAGTGCGACGGCGTACGAATACAGCAACTCCCAACGATCCATCTCGTCGCGCATGGTGGCAAGCGTGCCGGCCAAAATACCCGCGAGAACATCACCCGAACCGGCAGTTGCCAGAGAAGCCGGACCCGAGAGCGGCAGCAGCACACGCTCAACGCCACAGATAGCCGTCGTCGGCCCCTTGGCAATGACCACCAGATTGTCGGAGCCTGCAGCCCAGACAACCTTCTGCGCGGCCGCAATCGCGGTACCAAGGTCGTTCACCTCGTCACCGGCAACCAGGCGCGAAAGCTCACGATAGTGCGGCGTCATAACCAACGGCTGCTCGCGGCGATACATCTCGGGGTTACTATCAATACCGTCAATGGCAATCTTAGCAAGGCAGTTGAGTGCATCGGCGTCCAAAATTAGCGGTACATCAAGCTCGAGCAAGCCCGAAACCACCTGCATAGCGCCGGCAGACGTCGTCATACCGGGACCGCACAGCACGCAGCTGTACTTCTTTGCGATCTCGCACACCGTCATGCGCGCAGCGGCGCCAAAGGAGCCGCGGGAATCAGACGGAATAGCAAAGACCGGAATCGAAGGAAGTGCCATGCGAATGAGATTGGCGCAGGCGTCAGGAGCCGCGACTGCCACGTAACCAGCACCCGCGCGAGCTGCAGACTTGGCCGCCATAATGGCAGCACCAGGATATTGCGCAGATCCGGCGACAATAAGCACGGAGCCACGGGAATACTTATCGATATTCGATGGTAGCGGAGCAAAGTAATCAACTAAGTCACCGGGCTCGACAATCTCGGCGGCGTGGTCGACATCATCGATGACCTCGTCAAGACGGTCGTAAAGATTGCCGCAGATCAAATCGCCAGCATACTCAGGACCATCAGCGCTATACAGACCAATCTTGGGCGCAATCATCGTCACCGTGCGCTCGGCACGAATGCAGCCGTCATCAACAACGCCCGTCTCTGCATTCAGGCCCGAGGGGACATCAATGGATACGACACAATCGGCGCATTCATTGACCGTAGGAATCCAAATGGAGAACGGCACACGCAGATTCCCGTGGAAACCGGTACCAAAAATGGCATCGACAACAACATCGGCCTTATCGATCAAAACCTCGAGTTCATCACGCGAGGGGCCGACGCAAACGTGCACATCGCGGCCGGCAGTACGACGAGCAACATGACGTGCCAGAGCAGCAGGAATCTCATCCGGTTCAACCGGAGAAACGATATCCACGTCCACACCCTTATGGCTCAGGATATCGGCGGCAACCCAACCGTCGCCGCCATTATTACCAAAACCGACCAAAACGAGAACCCGATCGGGATTGAGCTTCAAGACCTCGTTAGCGGCAAACTCACCCGCTAGCTCCATAAGCTCGGCCTTCGAAGTCCCTTCGCGTTCGATGATATCCTCGAGACGAACGACTTCTTCGGTACTCAAAACCGGTTTCATCTATGCTCCTAGCGTATCTTGCGAAGCATCGCCCAGGTGCTCCGTCAATGCTGAATTCTGCAGCTGCTCGAGCTCATCTAATACAGAGCGAGCCTCTTTAAATGTCTGCGTAACGCGTTTCTTGGTGCTCACCTTTTCATCTTTTGGCTTAGGCCGAGCATCTTCGGTAATCGCGATGGCATTCGCAACGGCCAAGTCTCCCGTAAGCGTAATGGAAAGAGCGACCTCAACAACGCCCAGTTCTTGAGCGATCTCGAGAGCACGGCCCGAAAGCAGCGCCTTCGGTTTGCCGAGTTTATCACGCGTTACCGAAACATCCTTGCGACCTACACCTTGACTAAAACCCGTGCCGAGAGCTTTAAGCACCGCCTCGCGCGAAGCAAAGCGGCTCGCATAGTGAGCAGCGGGACGCGATGATGCATCGCAATACGCACGCTCTTCTTCGGTAAACACACGCCGAGCAAACGACGGCGTCTTTTCAAGAATTGATTTCATGCGGGAAATCTCGACGATATCAACGCCGATACCAGCTTCAGCCATGTTCACCTCCATATCGCACAGACTAAGTTATTGTAGCCCGTTCGCAGAAGATGCGACAAACGAGGGTTATAAAACACAGCTACTATGTGAGACAAATTGCCCGAGATACAAAAAAGGGGGAGCCGCGAGGCCTCCCCCTTCTTCAAGTCATCCGACGGCTCGGTGCCGTCCACCGGTCAGCGGCGCCCTGGCCTCCCACGGGCTGGCCCCGCAGTACTCTCGGCGCGATGGGGCTTAGCTTCCGGGTTCGGAACGGGACCGG
>JAQEDL010000054.1:0-12098 GCA_027669365.1 Coriobacteriaceae bacterium AM49-12
GAGCTTGCCGGTGGGGGCGGGGGCGTCGGGCTCGGCGAACGCAAAGACGCGCGGGGCGATGCGGTCGCGGGCGATGCTGGCCCAAGCGCAGCCGGTGAGGATGGCGTTGGTCAGGATGAGCATCACAAAGGCGAGCGGCTCGTTTTGAGCGACGAGGCCAATGGCGCCCCAGACGGTCAAAAAGAGCTGGAACAGGCCGAAGGCGACGCTCCACCCAAGAGCGCTTTTGGCAACGGTGCCCGACTTTGCGCAAATGGCCTTGGCCTCGCGCAAGACAAGGTAGACGGTCGCCGCAAGACCGACGAGCGAGATGGCGGCAGCGAACATGCTGAGACTCCTCACAAACTAAAACCTACGAAAGCGGGGATTTACCCGATTGTTACCAAGATATGCGCAGCAATTGGTGGCTGCGCACAACAACCAGCCATATTAACGCGCGCGTGTGGTGGTGTGGCGCAATGTAGTGGCGACCTGCGCGATAATGGACGGGAATTACACGGAAACGTAAAGGCTTCTTAAAGAAATGGCGAGGGTAGGGCGATGAGCGAGCAGGTTTGCGAGGCGGACATGGGCGGCGACGGAGCTGCGGGCGTGGATACGTACGGCTATCCGGTCGAGACTACGGGCAACGCGGTACTGGACATTTTGGAGCACCGCTCGTCCACGCGCGCTTTTGCGCGCGATGACGACGGCCGTCCCGTGGCGGTGACCGACGAGCAGCGGGCGGCGATCTTGCATGCGGCGAGTCGCGCGCCGTCGGCGGGCGCCATGATGATGTATTCCATCGTGAGCATTCGCGAGCAGGCTACGCTGGACCGTCTGGCCGACCTGTGCGATCACCAACCCATGATCGCCAAGCGCCCTGGCACTTATATTTGTGGTCGATTATGCCAAGTGGATCGATCTGTTTGAGCACGTGGGCTGCTTTGAACCCGAGTTTGTCGGGCGCACGGGCAAGGCGCCCCGCCGCGCGCCGGGTTTGGGCGACTTTGCCATCGCGGCGCAGGATGCCGTGATCGCCGCTCAAAACGCCGTGGTCGCCGCCGAATCTCTGGGGCTGGGGAGCTGCTATATCGGCGATATCGTCGAGAACGCCGAGGAAGTTGCCGCACTGCTTGACTTGCCTGCCTATACCATGCCGCTGTCGATGCTCATCATCGGCACGCCCCGTAAGGAGCGCCCGGCAATCGCGCATCCCGTGGTGAACCTGGTGCACGAGGAGCGTTATTGTCGCGCCGACGCCGCGACCATGGATGCGCAGGTGGCCGAGATGGATGCGATGTTTCGCCCGCACGCCCGCGAGGTGGGCGAGCGCGTCATCGACATCTACACCCGTAAGCACACGAGCCCCTTTATGGCCGAGATGAGCCGCTCTATGGAGTGGTGGTTCAAAAACTGGCTCGGAAAATGACGAATGTGACAAAGGGGGCGTCCCTTTGTCACATTCCATATCGCCGCGGTGGCCTAAAGGCCGCATAAATGTTTATCTAGCTGGGAAAACGGTGCCATTAAAATATGGGCTGATTACATATAATCCCGTCGAACGTTAAAATTGGGAGGAAACCGGCTTATGGAACAAAAGGCAAAGGAAGTAGCCTCGCACGCTGCGATTCCTGTGAGCATCTCGGCGATGCTCGTCACGCTGGGCGTGGTGTATGGCGATATCGGCACCAGCCCCATGTATGTAACCAAGGCGCTCGTTGCCGGCAACGGCGGCATCGGAAGCGTCACGCAGGAGTTCGTGCTCGGCGCGCTCTCCCTTGTCGTGTGGACGGTCACGCTGCTGACGACCGTCAAGTACGTGCTGATCTCGCTGCGCGCCGACAACCACGGCGAGGGCGGCATCTTTGCCCTGTACAGCCTGGTCAAGCGCTGCGGCAAGTGGCTCATCATCCCCGCCATGCTGGGCGGCGCGGCGCTCCTCGCCGACGGCATCCTGACGCCTGCCGTTACCGTCACCACGGCCATCGAGGGCCTGCGCACCATCCCGGCGGTCCATGCCGTGCTCGGTGACGACCAGGGTCGTGTCGTCGCCATCACGCTTGCCATCATCATCGCGCTCTTCTTGGTGCAGCGCATCGGCACGGCCAAGATCGGTCACGCCTTCGGCCCCATCATGACGCTGTGGTTTTTGTTCCTGGGCGGCACGGGCCTGTTCTTTGTCTGCCAGTATCCCGCGGTGCTGCTGTGCCTCAACCCGTTGCGGGGCATCGCTTTTCTGCTGAGCCCCAACAACCATGCGGGCATCATGATTTTGGGCAGCTGCTTCCTCGCTACCACCGGTGCCGAGGCGCTCTATTCCGACATGGGCCATGTGGGCCGCGGCAACATCTATGCCACCTGGCCGTTCGTTAAGTTCTGCCTGCTGCTGTCCTACATGGGCCAGGGCGCGTGGCTTATCAACAACGCCGGCAACCCGGAGCTCATGGGTATCGCCGACCTCAACCCCTTCTACCAGATGCTCGCCCCGGGTCTGCGCCCCTTTGCCGTCGGCCTTTCCACCGTCGCGGCCATCATTGCCTCGCAGGCGCTCATCACCGGCGCATTCTCGCTGGTGTCCGAGGCCAGCCGCCTGGACCTCATGCCGCATATGCAGGTCTTCTATCCTGCCGAGACCAAGGGCCAACTCTACATTCCCATGGTCAACAACGTCATGCTCGTGGGCTGCGTCGTCGTGGTGCTGCTGTTCCAGAACTCGGCGCACATGGAGGCCGCGTACGGCCTGGCCATTACCCTGACCATGATGTGCACGACAATGCTGCTCTTCTTCTATCTGCACGTGGAGCGCAATCTCAAGGTCGCGCCGTGGATCTTTGCCGCCTTCTTCCTTATGCTCGAGGGCTTCTTCTTTGTGAGCTCGCTCACCAAGTTCTTCCACGGCGGCTACTTCACCATCCTCATGGCTGCACTCATCATGGGCATTATGGTGTGCTGGTACAACGGCACGGCGGTCGAGCAACGTCAGTTTACGCTGCTGCCGCTGCGCAGCTATCTGCCGCAGCTCAAACGCCTGCGCGACGACGACCGCTACGAGCTCATGAGCGACAACATCGTGTACCTGACCAAGGACACCAACACCGACTATATCGACCGCGATATCGTCTACTCGATTTTGGATAAGCACCCCAAGCGCGCTCGCGCCTGGTGGTTCGTGAATGTCGAGACCATGGAGGAGCCGCATACCTTTGCCTACTCGGTCGAGACGTTCGGCACCGACTACGTGTTCCGCGTGCATCTGTATCTGGGCTACAAGATCAACCAGCGCGTCAATGCCTATCTGCGCCAGGTTGTTCAGGACCTGGCTGCCAGCGGCGAGCTGCCGGCGCAGACGCACGATTACTCGGTCTACAAGGATCCGGGCAACATCGGTACGTTTAAGTTCGTCATGATCCGCAAGCTGCTGGCGCCCGAAAGCGACGTGGAGCCCAGCGAGCGTACGGCCATCACGCTCAAGTACATCATCCGCCGCGCCGCCGGCACGCCTGCGCGCTGGTACGGCCTGGAGAACTCCAACGTGAGCTTTGAGTACGTGCCGCTGTTCACCAAGTTTAAGGCCGTGAGCAAGATGCAGCGCCTGGCTCCCGACGAGCGCCCGTAGTCGACACCCGAGATTTGACTGTGAACGGGCAGGTTTGCAATGACGGGAAATGAGTCTGGGGAGAAAACCATGGACGCAAAGGCGCTTGACGGTCGCGATCTTGCGGCCGAGCTGGTGCGTGAGGCGCGCGTCGATGCCGCCGAAGATCGGTTCTTTACGAATCGTGCCAACATGGACATGGCCGATCGTGTGATTTCGATCGTGGTGACGGTGTTTGTCGCGGCGTGCGTGTGCGCGCTGCTCGCGCACGTGCTGTTTGTCTAGCGGCTGCCGGTCGAAGAAGGCTTTACACTTAGAACCACCACGAGGGAAAACCACCACAAAGGTGCCTGTCCCCTTTGTGGTGGTTTTTGTTTTTGAGAGAGGGGCGGGGCGCTGATGGACGTCCGTGCGGACGGCGATATTGCCGAGAACTTTTGGTGGCGGCGTACAACGCTGACGCGTCGCAGCCCTCTGTATGACGCCTGCGTATCGGCGGGGCTGCTGGTCGCGGCGACGGTTGTGGGCGTGCTGCTCGACCATCCGGGTCTCGCGCCGAGCATCATGATCGTCTATGTGTTTGCCGTGCAGCTGTGCGCATTCTTTACCTGGAGCCGCCTGTACTGCCTGCTGACCTCTGCCGCCGCCGTGGCGCTCTACAACTTCTTGTTTGTCGACCCGCGCTGCTCGCTGTCGTTTATCGACCGCGTCTATCCCGGCATGTTCTTCATTATGTTTGCGGTCTCGCTCGTGTCGAGCTCGATCGCACTGGCCCTGCGCCGCGCCTTGGCGCAGCTGCCGCCAGCGACCGTCGCACGCAGATGGTGCTCGAGACCAACCGCATGCTGCAGCGGTGTGGCGATCAGCAACAGATTGTGCACGCTATGGCAACGCAGCTGGCGCGTCTTTCGGACTGTCCGGTCGTGTGGTATAGCGCCGATGCCGATAACGATGACCTGCTGCCGCGCACGACGTACACGGCCGTGGGCGATGCCGCGCCGGTGCACCAGCTGGCGCAGCAGATGCCGCCGCGGCTCTCGGCATCCGCCTATGTGGGAACGCCACTCGATGCCACCTATGGCGCTTCGGCGTTCTACGGCATATACCTGACCGTGCGCTCGGGTGACACCATGGTGCGCGCGGGCGATCCCGCCTCGGTGGTGGGGGTGCTCGCCATTGTCACCGAGCCCGATGCGCTGACGCCCGAGGAGCGGACGCTTGCCGATGCCATTGTGAGCGAAGGCGAGCTGGCGCTCGATCGCGCCCGCGCCATGGAGGCTCGCGAGGAGGCGGCGGTGCTCGCTAAAAACGA
Source organism: Coriobacteriaceae bacterium AM49-12 (assembly GCA_027669365.1). GTDB lineage: Bacteria > Actinomycetota > Coriobacteriia > Coriobacteriales > Coriobacteriaceae > Collinsella. The sequence continues at coordinate 4,890 of JAQEDL010000054.1, forward strand.
GCAGCTGCGTGCCAACTTGCTGCGCTCCATCTCGCACGACCTGCGCACGCCGCTTACCAGTATTTCGGGTAATGCCGACGTGCTGCTCGACCAGGGCTCGACCGGCACGGCCGTGCTCGACGACCAGACACGCCGCGGCATGCTCCTATCCATTCGCTCGGACGCGCAATGGCTCAACGCCACCGTCGAGAATCTGCTCGCCATCACCAAGCTCGAGGGCGGCGGTATGCGCCTGTCGACCACGCTCGAGCTTATGGACGATATCGTCGAGGAGGCGTTGCGCCATGTAAACCCGGCCGTGCGCGAGCACGACCTTAAGGTAGTGGCGTGCGATGAGCCGGCGCTCGTCAATGTCGACGCGCGTCTGATGGTGCAGATGGTGGTCAATCTGGTGAACAACGCCATCACCTATACGCCTGCGGGCTCGCATATCGTAATCTCGATTGGCGTCGATGATGGGTGCGTGGCATGCTCGGTGGCCGATGACGGTCCGGGTATTGCGCCTGAGGACCGCGAGCGCATCTTTGAGTCGTTCTACACCGCCAACCATGGCCTGGCCGACAGCTGCCGCAGTGTGGGCTTGGGTCTTTCGCTCTGCCGCTCCATTATGTTGGCACATGGCGGTAGCATAGAGGTTGCCGCGGCGGACCCGCACGGTTCGGTCTTTACGATTGAGCTTCCCGCCGCCGATATTTCGTTTGATAAGGAGTAGCGCTGTGCCGAACTCTGCCGTAAAACCGCTCATCTTGGTCGTTGAGGACGATCCTGCCGTCCGCAACCTTATCGTCGCCGCGCTCGAGGCGCACGGTTTGCGCCATATGGCTGTGGAGACCGCCCACGCTGCCATCGCTGCCGCCTCGTCGCAGGCGCCGAGCATTGTGCTGCTCGATTTGGGCCTGCCCGATATGGACGGCGTCAAGGTGGTGGAGTCGGTGCGCGCGTGGTCGGGCATGCCGATCATCGTGGTTTCGGCGCGCAGCGAGGACGCGGACAAGATCCGAGCGCTCGATGCCGGCGCCGATGACTACCTGACTAAGCCGTTTTCGGTCGAGGAGCTGCTCGCGCGCATTCGCACCACGCTCAGGCGCCTTTCGTATGCGCAGGCGGGCGGTGTTGTCTCCGAGGGCTCGTTCGATACCGGCGAGCTGCATATCGATTTTGATGCCGGCATCGCCACGATGGATGGCGAGGAACTGCATCTGACACCGATCGAGTACAAGCTCCTGTGCCTGCTGGCACACAATGCCGACAAGGTGCTGACGCACCAGTTTATCCTGCATGAGATTTGGGGTACGGCGACCAAGAGCGACCTGGCGAGCCTGCGTGTCTTTATGGGCACGCTGCGCAAGAAGATCGAGTCCGATCCCGCGCACCCGCGCTATATCCAAACGCACGTGGGTATTGGCTATCGCCTGGTCACCCAAGGCTAGATCGCCAACCATCATCCCAATATGAGTTGCGGTGAAATACGGTCTAAATTTGCCTAATTCCAGGCAGAACAGTCCGTATTCCACCGCATTTTTGTTACTTGCTCTTGGGCTTGCTGGCGTAGAACTTTTTCTTTTTGGGCTTGACTGCAGCGGCGGATTTGCCGTCATCGCGCGGCCCTCGGTCGCCGGCCTGCGCGTGCGCGGGCGCTATTGCGCGAGGCTTGCGGGCGTCGGGGCGGCGCAGCTCTTCGGTTCGCTCGGCAATCTCCTCGGCGCTAAAGCCGACTTCGGCCATGGCGTCCTCGATGGACAGGCGGCGCACGATATAGCAATGGTGCACCTTCTGGTTGCGCGCGAAGTCCTCGGGGATGGTCTGTGCCGTAATGTCCTCCAGCACGACGCCCGCGCGCGCGAGCTTGCGCGTCTCGGGGCGGAAGCCGCGCAGGTTACAGCTGAAGATGGCGTGGCCGCCCTGCGCGAGCAGGCGCGATACGCCAGCCAAAAGCTCAACATGGTCGCGCTGAACATCCCAGGTGCGGCGGCCCATCTTGGACGAGTTCGAGAACGTGGGCGGGTCGACAAAGATCAGGTCCCAGCGGTTGCGCGTCTGGCGCTGGTCGCGAATCCAGGCGAGCACGTCGTCGCGCACAAAATGATGCTGAGGCCCCACAAAGCCGTTCTGGCGCATGTTGCGCTCGGCCCAGTCCAGATAGGTATTGGAGAGGTCGACCGTCACGGTCTCCTCGACGCCGCCATCGGCCGCGTAGCAGGTGGCAGTGCCGGTGTAGGCAAACAGATTGAGGAAGCGGCGCGCCTGCTTGGCGTGCTCGCGCACCAGGTTGCGGGTGACGCGGTGGTCCAAGAAGATGCCGACGTCCAGGTAGTCGTCAAAGTTGACGGCAAAGGTGAGGCCGCCCTCTTCGATGAGCGGCAGGCGACGACGCGCGATATTGGCGCGCTCGCCCGAGCCGCCCTTGCCGGCGCCCTGCTTGCCGTACTGCGAGCCGCCGCGCGAACGCATGCGGGCCTTGGCGTGCACATGCTCGGCGGGAACATCTAGGATGCGCGGCGCGATGGCCAGAATGTCGAGCATACGGGCCTGGGCCAGTGCGGGGTCGATGGTCTTGGGCGCGGCGTATTCGGCGATGACGAGCCAGCGGCCCGGCGTCTGCGGGCAACCCTCGTACAGGTCGATAGCGGCGGAGTAGTCGGGCAGGTCGGCATCGTAGACGCGGTAGCAGCTCACGTCCTCGCGCCTGGCCCACTTGCGGCGCAGACGGGCATTCTTGCGCAGGCGGTTGGCGAACTGCTCGGACTCGGGGATGAGCACGGGCAGCGGCTTGCCGTCGCCCAGGTCGAGCATGGCGGCAGGCTCGGGCATGGGGGTGTTGGCGACTTCGCCTTCGGTATCCGAGGCCTGCTCCTCGGCATCCGCGCTGGTCGCAGCTTCAAATGCCGCGGCGGCGTGGTCGAGCGAGGGCCAAACCTCAATAGTTGCTTCTTCGTTGTTGGGCATGACGGCGATGGAGCGAGCGGGCTCGGCGTGGAGCGCGCGGGCCATAAGGCCATCGCGGGTGAGCGCGGCGACCGGTGCCGAAGCGAGCTCGGGTGCGCGGCGCAGCTCGCCGACCAGCGTCATGGCGTCGTGCATGAGCGAAAGCGGGGTCTCGGTGGTGTCTGCGACCACGGCGGCGCCGGCGACGGCGCCCGCGTGGTCCAGCACGGTGGCGGGTTTGGCGGCGCAAAAGTCGACAAAACGCTTGTAGCCGGCACACTTGACCATGCGCTCGGCGGTTTTGCGGGCGGCGGGGTCGATGTCTACGGCAACGATGCGCACCTGGCGCTCGCGCGCTGCCGTCTCGTGATGCGCACCTGGCGCTCGCGCGCTGCCGTCTCGTGCTCGCGTGCCTCGGCAAGCAGCTGCTCCCATAGGGCGGCATCGTGCAGCTGCCAGCCCTCAAAGCCCCAGCGCTCGCGTGTGCGCCCGGGCGCGGTCGGTCAGAATGTTCACGGCTTCCAGCAACAGGCCGCCGCCGGCGCACGAGGCGTCGATCAGCGTAGGAAGGGCTTCATTCTCGTAATCGTCGGCCGTCAACTCGCGCTCGCACAGTGCGGTCCAGCCGACCTGCGCCAGCACCAGGGCGGCGTAGTCGGGGCGCAACACGTGCGCGCCTCGCCGGCACGGGTCGCAGCGGGCGGCAGGCGTTTGAACAGCGGGTCGCCCGAAAGGTCCAGGCTGATGCTCGCACGGCGCTGACGCAGCGAAAGCAGCAGGTGAACGTCGGGGTCGGCGGCGTCGACATCGGCGCGACGGCCCGTGGTCTCGGCCAGACGGTCGCACAACGCGTCCTTGGCGCGCAGAGCCGAGAAGCGCGTGTTGCGCAACTGCTCGGTCACGCCGCGGGCGGTGATGGCGATGGTGGCGCCGGGGCGGATGATAGTCTCCCAGGCGATGTCGTAAACGCTGTCGTACAGCTCGTCGGCATCCTGCGCCTCAAAGCGCCCAAGCACCACAAACACGCGGCTGGCCAGGCGCGACCACAGACAGGCGCGGTAGCTTCTTCGAGCTCGCCCTCAAACGTAGCGCGGCCCTTCAGGCGGCGGACATGCGAAAGCCCGAGGTGTTTAAGCTCATCGGCGAGTGCGGACTCAAAGCCCTCGGGGCAGCTTGCGTAAAATTCCATGGGTGACCTCTCTGATTGCGTCGCTCCATTATATGATGGATGCTTCGTTTGCCCTTATCCTCGAAAGGAACCCATATGATTGATGCGTGCCCCGAATCCGCTGTGCTCTTTTTTGACGTGGACGGCACACTGACGTCGTTCGATCCCGACGATATGACCGATAAGGACTTTACGGCGGTTCGTCCCTCGCAGACGGTGGTTGAGGCGTTCCGTGCACTGCGCGATGTGGGCACAAGGCATTTATCTGCACGGGTCGCCCCCTGTGGCTTATCGCCGATAGCCTGCGTGCGCTCGACCCCGCGGGCGTCGTGGCCATGGCAGGCGCTACGCTCGAGGTCGAGGGCCGCGTGGTGCATGAGGAGTGCTTTGACGAAGACATTGTTGAGGAGCTCGCGCGTCGCATTACTGTGGCGGGCGGCGAGGCGTTGTTCGAGACGAACGGTGCCACCTATTCACTTGAGCCAGTTGATGTCGAACAGTCATTTCTGCTAGGCGCCGGCGTGGTGCATGACGTTGATCAGATGCGCGTCGACGGCCGTCTGCGCGTAGGCAAGGTGTGCATTAACGCGTGCGACCTGGCTCGCGTAGCCAACGATGACGGCTTTATCGAGCGCGAGTTTGAGCTGTGCAACACCGGTGGTCAGAATCGCGAGCTGAGCCCCAAGGGCATCGACAAGGGCGTGGGCGTGGCGCGAGCGCTGGAATACCTGGGTCGCACCGGCAACGCGCGCACCTTTGGCTTTGGCGATTCCGGCAACGATCTGGGTATGCTCGCCGCCGTCGAGACGGCCGTGGCCATGGGCAACGCCATGCCCGAGGTCAAGGCAGTCGCCGACTACGTGACCGACGATGTCGCACACGATGGCACCGTCACAGCGATGCAGCATTTTGGGTTGATTTAATAAATGGCCGGGTCGCCCGCAGTGGGGGCGACCCGGCCATTTGAGCTATTTTGCAATATAGAGCTTGGGATGACTGCGACTGCTCTCGATCGCCGCCGTCATGATGCCCTCGTCGTCTCCATCAACGATGATGCCGTCGAGGTCATCGATCTGCGCGGACTGATAAAAACTGGTTTTGTTGAACTTTCCCTGGTCAACCATCATGTAGCCCTGGTTTGAGTTGGTAAGGTACATATGCTTGATCATGGCCGAGAAGTCGTGCTCGACGGTAAAACCGTGGTCGGGGTGGAATCCGTCGGCACTGACAAACGCCTTGTCGGCATGTAGTTTGCTCATGCAGTCGAGCGTCAGTGCGCCCGCGAGATAGAGGTGCCCCTTGCGCACGGAGCCGCCCAGCAGCACTACCGAAGCATTGGGGAGATTGAAGCTGGCGTAGTTCGCGATTGCAAGATCGCCGGTGATAATGGTGATCTCACGCTTGTCCATGAGGGCCTTAGCGAAGTAAAAGCCTGTGGTGCCGATATCAATTACCAGAACATCGCCATCATCAACAAGAGTTGCTGCGGTTGCGGCGATGGCCTCCTTGGCCTCGACTTGGACATTGATGCGCTCCTCGGGATACGAGATTGCGTTGGAGCGAGAAAGCGATACCGCTCCGCCGCGTACGCGACGCAGCTTGCCTTCGGATTCCAGCGAGATGAGGTCGTGCCGTGCGGTGACTTCCGAAACCGAAAAACGGCGAACGATGTCGGATACCGAGATATTTGGCTTTTCGGCCAGCCAATTCATGATAAATCGCTGACGCTCGGCCGGTGAAAGGTCGGAAGTAGATGCCATATGCCGCTCCTTTTGAACAAAAGGTAAAAGATGCGCCTTTCGTAATCGAAATATAACGTATCGATATGAAAAGAACAAGGCAAATTCGAATGAATCAAAAGAACGGAATGGCATGTCACAAATGCATGCGTAGCAGATAGTTCGCACGTAAACGGGCTATAAAGAGTCTCATTCTGAAGGTGCCGCCCAAAAGAAGTACGTTCACGCCCGATATTCGACCGTTCACGGAAAGTTGACAATTGAGCTTTCGATAGCTTTTGAAATAGTTTATAAAAGAAAACCGAAAAGCTTTTGAAACAAAGAAGAAGGCTTTCGATAGCAATAGTGTTAGATGAGAAAGGACCGAACATGGCGATCAAGGTGTTTGCCGACGGCGCTAACCTCGAGGGCATGCTTGACATGCATGACAATGGCAACGTTCAGGCTTCACGACCAATCCTTCCCTTATGAAGGCCGGCGGCGTGACCGACTACCGCGCTTTTGCCAAGACGGTTCTTGAGCACATTACTGATGTGTCGGTCTCTTTTGAGGTATTCGCCGACGACGAGGCGGGTATGGAAGCCGAGGCTCGCGAGATCGCAACCTGGGCAGACAACGTCTACGTTAAGATCCCGGCGCTCAACACCAAGGGTGAGTCCACTGCCGCGCTGGTCAAGCGCCTTTCTGCCGACGGCATCAAGGTGAATGTCACCACTATCTTCACGCCCGAGCAGGTCGACGAGTTTGTCGATGCCGTCTCTGCTGAGACCCCCTCTATTCTGTCCATCTTTGCCGGCCGCATTGCCGATACCGGCGTCGATCCGCTGCCCCTCATGGCGGAGTCCGTAAAGAAGGCTGCCGTTAAGCCTGCTGCCGAGGTTCTCTGGGCGTCTACGCGCGAGGTCCTCAATATCTTCCAGGCGGAGTCCGTTGGCTGTCAGATCATTACGGTCCCCAATGCCCTTCTTGCCAAGCGCAAGAATTTCGGGAAAGATTTGCTTGAGTACTCGCTTGATACGGTCAAGGGCTTTGCCCGCGACATTCAGGCGCTTGGTTTTCATATCCTGCCCGAGGAGTAGGGGACGAGCATGCTGACCGATCTTCTTAAGCCCGAGCTTGTTGCCTGCCACGTCGAGGCCTCCGACTGGGAGGAAGCGATCAAGGCATGCGGTAAGTTGCTCGTAGACGCTGGCAAATGCGACCAGAGCTATGTTGACGCCATGATTTCATCGGTTCACAAATTCGGCCCCTATATGGTCTTGGAAGAGGGCATCGCCATGCCCCACGCTCAGGCAGATGGCAATGTGAGTGAAGCGGGGATCTGTATCGTCACGCTTGACCCTGCCATTGCGTTTGGACACGAGGATTTCGATCCGG
>JAQEDL010000055.1:0-11945 GCA_027669365.1 Coriobacteriaceae bacterium AM49-12
CTCCTGCTCGGCCTTCTTCTTGGCCTCGGCTCGGCACGGGCGGCCTCCTCGGCAGCCTGGCGGCGGCGAACTGACGGCGCTCCTCCTCGCGTGCCTTCTCGGCGGCGATCCTTCTCGCGAGCAAGACGCTCCTGCTCGGCCTTCTTCTTGGCCTCGGCTCGGCACGGGCGGCCTCCTCGGCAGCCTGGCGGCGGCGAACTGACGGCGCTCCTCCTCGCGTGCCTTCTCGGCGGCGATGCGCTCGCGCTCGGCCTCGGCAGCGCGTGCTGCCTCCTCGGCGGCAGCGGCCTGCTCCTCGGCCTGCTTGGCGGCCTCGACTTCCTGGGCGCGGGCCTCGATCACCGAGGCGAGCTGCTTGCGGACCATGGCGACGTAAGCGTCCTCCAGGGCGGAGGAAGCGGACTTAGCGGGAATCTTCATTTCGGCGAGATGACCCATCAGTTCCTTAGAGGTCATGCCGAACTCTTTGGCCAGGGTGGACACACGGACTTTTGCCATATGACTTCACCTACCTTCTGGCACCTTGGGTGCCTAGAGACTGAACGAGCGTGGGGTATGCGCTGGGACCTGCCCGGCGCGACCGCGCGCTAGATCAGGTCCTCCGCATCATCGAAGGCGTCGGTGTCGTGGACACCGCAGAAACGGGAGCCGGGACGGGCCTGGTTGCGGCACTGGATGCCGTCCTCGGACACGAACTCGCAGCGACGGACGTCCTCGTCCTCCTCGTCACCGATCAGGTCGGCGGCGGGCTCCTCGTGAACGGGAACGTTCTTGAGGATGTCGGCGGCAAGGGTCTCGGACTTGATGTCGATATGCCAACCGGTCAGGCGCGCGGCGAGGCGGGCGTTCTGGCCCTCCTTGCCGATGGCGAGGGACAGCTGGTCGTCGGGCACGATAACGCCAGCGTAGGCCTTCTCCTCGTCGATAAGGACGCGGGTGACCTTAGCAGGCGACAGGGCGTTGGCGACATAGACGGCCGGATCGGCATCCCACAGGATGACGTCGACGCGCTCGCCACGGAGCTCGCCCACGACGGCGCGAACACGGCTGCCCTTGGGGCCGACGCAGGCGCCAACGGGATCCAGGCGATCGTCGAGCGAGTGGACGGCGACCTTGGAGCGCTGGCCGGGCTCGCGGGCGATCGACTTGATCTGGACGGTGCCTCATAGATCTCGGGCACCTCCTGCTCAAACAGACGACGCATGAGCTCGGGGTGGGTACGGGAGATGACAATCGGCGGACGGCTGTGCTCGCCACGAACCGGCTGCAGGTTGGAGTTGGGGTCGCGAACGTCGATGATCACGGCCTTGATGTGCTGATTGTGCAGGTAGCGCTCGCCCATCGGACGCTCGTTGCGCTCGTTTTCGTAACGGCGCTGGTCGAAGTGCGGAAGCTCGGCCTCGACGCCCTCGCGAATCTTGACGATCGTGAAGTCGGGAGTGGACTGCAGCACGGTACCGCTGATGAGGTCACCGATGCGGCCGGCGAACTCCTCGTAGATCTGCTCGCGGGCGGAGTTGCGCACGATGGCGTTGATCTCGGCCTTGGCGTGCTGGGCGGCGATGCGGCTCGTGTTCTTGGGGGTGACGTCGATCTCCTCGAACTCGGTGAAGTTGCCTTCCTCGTCCATGGAATCGTCGATCGGCTCCAGGCGGTAGACGTAGATCTTGCCGGTGGTGCGGTCGATGGTCACCTTGGCGCCCCACTCAAGATGCAGGATCTCGGCATAGCTCTTGGCGAGCGACTGCTCCAGGCGGTCGATCAGGTAGAGCTGGTCGATGTGCCTTTCCTGGCAAAGCTCCATCAGGCGGTCATCATGTCGGATGCTGCCATCTTACTTTCCTTCCTTCGCGGGCTTGAAGTCGTAGGTGGGCTTCAACTTGCACTTTTTAACATCAGAGAAATCGAGGGTGACGGACTCGCTGTCCTCGAGCTCGAGGGTCACGTTCGTCTCGGTGGCGGCGGCAATCTTGCCGGCGTACTTGCGACGGCCCTCGGTGGCGGTGGAGGTGAGCTCGCAGTTCTCGCCCACAAAGCGGGCAAAGTCACGCGGGCGGCGCAGCGGGCGCGCCATACCCGGGCTCGACACCTCGAGCGTATAGCTCGAAGAGATGGGGTCGAGCTCCTCAATCACATCGCCGACCCATTTGGTGTTGGCCGTGACGTCATTGAGCGACAGGCTCTGGCCCTCGGCACCCTCGATACGCACGCGCACGCAGGGGGCCTTGGTGGCACCCACGAGCTCAACGTCGACAATGTCGACATCGTGCTGGGGAGCAACGGCCTCGAGCGCGTCGATGATCGCCTGCTCGGTCTTGGTCTTGACCATTGCGGCACCTCCATCCATACAAAAAAGAAGCGGGGCCGAAACCCCACTTCTTTCAATTACAACTTCATTTGCAAGCAAACTATACCAATACCTGCACAAACGTGCAACCACAACACAAACCCGCAGGTCAGCGTGAGCACAGGTTCTCCACAAGAAATGGATAATTGGGTGTTGTCGCAAGTGTCCTTAACCAAAAAGAGGGGCGACTCCCTACGGAATCGCCCCTCGCTTTTTGATGTCAGCTATACGCGCAGCGCTTACTTGACCACCAGGTTAACCAGCTTGCCGGGCACGCAGATGGCCTTGACGACCGTCTTGCCTCAAGCCACTTGGCAACGGCGGCCTCGGCGGCAGCTGCATCTCCTCGTTGGAGGCGTCGCGGGCGACGTCGATGCGGCCACGGACCTTGCCAAGCACCTGTACGACAATCTGCACCGTGTCCTCGATGGACTCGGCCAGGTCAAACTCGGGCCAGGCGGCGGTGTAGGCGTTGCCCTCACAGCCGAGCGCCTCATGCCACAGCTCATCGGCCCAGAACGGGCAGATGGGGGCAAGGACGCTCACGATATCCTTCGCCACGCCGTAGCACAGGGCCTTGTCACGGGAAGCGCCCTCAGTAGCGTTGAGGTAGGCGCTCGCGGCATTGACGAGTTCCATGACGGCCGAGATCGCGGTGTTGAACTGGCCGCGGTCAAAGTCCTCGGTGCACTTGGCGATGGTGCGATGGCGCTCGCGGTAGAGCTTCATCGCTGTCTCGTCGAGCGCGGACTTGTCAAAGGCCACGCTGGCGTCGCCGGACTGGACGAGCTGCCACACGATACGCCAGGCGCGCTTAATGAAGCGGTTAGCGCCCTCGACGGCCTTGGGATCCCAGTCGAAGTCCTTCTCTGGCGGGGCGATAAACAGGATCGCCAGACGCATGGTGTCGGCACCGTAGGGCTCAATAACCGAGCTCGGGGGCACAACATTGCCCTTGGACTTGGACATGGTGTCGCCGTTCTCGTCCTTGACCATGCCCTGACACAGCAGGTTGGTGAAGGGCTCGTCAACGGTCAGCAGGCCCAGGTCGCGCAGCGCCTTGGTAAAGAAGCGGCTGTAGAGCAGGTGCAGAATGGCGTGCTCGATGCCACCGATGTAGTTATCGACGGGCATCCAACGATCGGCAGCCTCTCGGGAGAAGGGCAGCTCGGTGTTGTGCGGATCGGTATAGCGCAGGTAGTACCAGCTGGAGCAGGTGAAGGTGTCCATGGTATCGGTCTCGCGCTTGGCCGGGCGACCGCAGACCGGGCAGGTGGTCTCGTAGAACTCCTTGCACTCGGCGAGGGTCTCGCCGGCACCCAGGTCCAGGTTCTCGGGCAGCGTCACCGGCAGCTGGTCCTCGGGCACGGGCACGATGCCGCAGTGCTCGCAGTGGATGGCCGGGATGGGGTTGCCCAATAACGCTGGCGGCTGATGAGCCAGTCGCGCAGACGGAACTCGACCTTGCGGCGGCCGCAGCCCATGGCCTCGAGGTCGGCCACGATTGCAGCCTCGCCCTCGGAGTGCTTGCCACCGCGCATGCCGGTGTACTTGCCGGACTGGACGAGCGTGCCCTCGGCAGCGTGGGCGCAATCCCAGTCGACGGTCTCGGCATGGAAGGTATCGATGGTCTCGCCGCTGGCCTCGACGGCAGCGCGGTCGTCATCGTCCAGGATGATCGGCACAATAGGCAGGTCATACTTGCGGGCGAACTCAAAGTCGCGCTGGTCGCCGCAAGGAACAGCCATGACGGCGCCGGTGCCGTAGTCGGCGACGACATAATCGGCAACCCACACGGGGACCTTCTCGCCGTTGACGGGGTTCACCACGTAGCGGCCGGTAAAGGCACCGTGCTTCTCGAGGGTGCCTGGGCACGCTCGACGGCAGAGATATGCTTGGAGTCCTCGACGATCTTAGTCACGGCCTCCTCGTACTCCGTACCTCGACGAGCTCGTGCAGGCGCGCGTACTCGGGAGCCAGGACAAAGAAGGAGACACCGAAGAGCGTGTCGGCTCGCGTGGTGAAGACGGTGATCTTACCCTCGTCGCCCTCGATGGGCTCGCCATCCTTGTCGCACAGGGTAAAGTCGACCTCGGCGCCCTCGGAGCGGCCGATCCAGTTGGCCTGCATCTGCTTAACGCGCTCGGGCCAGCCGGGGAGCTTCTCCAGATCGTCGAGCAGCTCCTGGGAGTACTCGGTAATCTTGTAGTACCACTGCTCAAGATCGCGCTTCTCGGGCTCGGTGCCGCAGCGCCAGCATTTACCCTCGGTCACCTGCTCGTTAGCAAGAACGGTCTTGCAGGTGGGGCACCAGTTGACCGGATTCTTCTTGCGGTAGACCAGGCCCTTTTCCCACATCTTCTCAAAGATCCACTGACCCCAGCGGTAGTAGTCGGGGCTGCAGGTCTTAACGGTGCGATCCAGGTCGTAGGAGAAGCCCATGCGCCTCATCGTGGCGAGCGCCTGGTCCATGTTCTTGTACGTCCAAGCGGCAGCCTGCGTGTTGTGCTTGATGGCGGCGTTCTCGGCAGGCAGGCCAAAGGCATCGAAGCCGATGGGGTGCAGCACGTCATAGCCGCGCATGCGGGCCTGACGGGCCATGGCATCGCCGATGGTATAGTTGCGCGCGTGGCCCATGTGCAGGTCGCCCGACGGATACGGGAACATCTCGAGCACATACTTCTTGGGCTTGCTGTCGTCAGTGTCGACGGCAAAGAGGTTGGAGTCCTCCCAGGCCTTCATCCACTTGGACTCAATGACCTGCGCGTCGTAGGCAGGGATCTCATCCTTATGATCTGTGCAATCGCACATATCAGCTCCTTTGTTATCTCGGTTGGGGCCGGGCGGCTAGGCTTTACTCGCTACTGCGGACAGTCCTGCGCAAGACGGACAGCACATTAAGTGCTGTCCTTTGCGTGCGGAACTTGTATCGAGCAAAGCCTAGCCGCCCGGCCCTAGGGTTAACTTGGTTGATGATAGCAAATACGACAAGCGAGATGCCTGCGACTTGCAGGCATCTCGCTTTATCTTAATAACGTGGTTGAAACTCAACCTTTATGTGCAGCTCTTATCCTATCGATAAGTCACAGACTGCTGGGAATCTTTGACTACAACGTCGTGGGCTCCGCCTTCGACGATCGAGGTCGAGCTCACCAGGGTCAGGCGTGCCTTTTCCTGGAGCTCGGGGATCGAGAGGGCGCCGCAGTTGCACATCGTGGACTTGACCTTGTAGAGCGTGCCGCCCACGCCGTCCTTGAGGGAGCCAGCGTAGGGAACGTAGGAATCGACGCCCTCGACGAAGCTGAGTTTCGCAGCACCGCCTAGGTCGTAGCGCTGCCAGTTGCGGGCACGTGCAGAACCCTCGCCCCAGTACTCCTTCATATACTGACCGTTGACGTTGACGCGCTCGGTCGGGCTCTCGTCGAAGCGGGCGAAGTAGCGGCCCAGCATCATAAAGTCGGCACCCATGGCCAGGGCGAGCGTCATGTGGTAGTCGTAGACGATGCCACCATCGGAGCAAACGGGCACGTAGACGCCGGTCTCCTCGTAATACTCGTCGCGAGCGCGGCAGACGTCAATCAGCGCGGTGGCCTGGCCACGGCCGATACCCTTGGTCTCGCGGGTAATGCAGATGGAGCCGCCGCCGATACCGACCTTGATGAAGTCGGCACCGCAGTCAGCCAAAAAGCGGAAGCCTCGGCGTCGACGACGTTACCGGCACCGACCTTGACGTCCTCGCCGTAGTTGGCGCGAATCCACTCGATGGTGCGCTTCTGCCACTCGCTGAAGCCCTCGGAAGAGTCGATGCACAGGACGTCGGCACCGGCCTCGACGAGCAGCGGCACGCGCTCGGCATAGTCGCGGGTGTTGATGCCGGCGCCGACCATGTAGCGCTTATCGCCGTCGAGTAGCTCGTTGGGGTTGGTCTTGTGGCTGTCGTAGTCCTTGCGGAAGACGATGCCCATGAGGTGATCGTTGTCGTCGACGATGGGCAGAGCGTTGAGCTTGTTATCCCAGATGACGTCGTTGGCAACCTTGAGGCTGATGTTCTTGTCGCCCACGATGAGCTGCTCACGCGGGGTCATGAACTCGGAGACCTTCTTCTGGTGGTCATCGCGACTGGGGCGATAGTCACGGCTGGTGACGATGCCCAGGAGCTTACCCTTGGGAGTGCCGTCGTCGGTGACCGGCATGGTGGAGTGACCGGTCTTATCCTTGAGCTCGATGACCTGCTCCATGGTCATATCGGGGGTCAGCGTGGAATCGGACTGAACGAAGCCAGCCTTGTGATCCTTGACGGCCTTGACCATAGCAGCCTCGGACTCGGCGCTCTGGGAACCGTAAATGAAGGACAGGCCACCCTCGGTAGCGAGCGCGACACCCATATCGACGCCCGAGACTGACTGCATGATGGCGGAAACCATGGGGATATTCAGGGTGATTGCCGGCTTCTCACCGCGCTTAAAGCGGGTCAGCGGCGTCTTAAGAGAGACGTTGTTGGGGATGCACTGCGAGGACGAGTAACCAGGGACCAGCAGATACTCCGAAAACGTGTGGGACTCACCGGGAAAGAACGTAGCCATGTTTCTCCTTTTTCCATGCGACCGGTCGGCTGCAGGCCTCGTAGGACCCAGCCCAACCTTGGGCGCAATACTGGGGAAGTATCTTAACGCACTTTGACTGCTACAATGCATGATTTAAGAAGAGCACACGAGGGTTTGACGCAGGCTTTGCGTTTGCCCAGCAAACACTTTAGCGGGGAGACGTGGAGCGTATGAAGTACAAGACGACGGCAAAGTTGGTCATTCAAGCGTGCGACAAAGACCTACCGGGCGTGTTCGGCCACGGCTGCGTCTTGCTGCTGCAGGGTATTGCCCACGAACACTCGCTCAACCGTGCCGCCAAGAGCATGGGCATGGCGTATTCCAAGGCCTGGCGCATCGTAAACGAGGCCGAAGGCCAGCTGGGCTGCAAGCTCATCGAGCGCGACGGAGCCCGCGGATCATCGCTCACCCCCGCCGGCGAGCGCGCCATAGCGGCCTACGAGGAGCTGCAGGCCGACATCAACAACGTCATCGCCACCAAAGCCAACGACCTCATCGCCAGCATCAATGCAGAGTAGTCCTTTTGGGACTGAATTGTTGTCCACCGTGCCCTCGGATTGAGGCTCGTGCCACAAAACGGGCCCATCTACTACGTTTAGCTGAATACCCTCGACCATACCGGACATTATGAAAATAAAACCGCTGGTAGACAGCTTGGCAATTTTCGAAATAGGCGGGTATGGTCGACCCCTATGGCTTAAACGTAGTAAATAGGCCGTTTTCGTGACACACACCCCGATTAGTTACTTTCGGAGCGCGTTGTCCAGGGTGGACGCTACAACCAGGGGGTCGTCGGTACCGGCGAAGAGGCGAATGGTGCTCCCCTGCTTGCGCGCGGAGCAGAGAGTCGCGTCGTTGCGCCGCCGGCGGGCGATGTGCGAAACTCCCCCGGCAAAGCATCGAACAAATCGCCCGCACTGCGCTCGATAAGGTCAAACTCAACTGCCGGACCAAAGCCGTGCTCGAGGATTCCAGTTGCAACCGCATGGTCGGGATGCGAGCTCAGTCCAGGATAGCGCACGGCGTGCACCATCTCATTGGCAGCCAAGTACTCGGCCAGCGCACGTGCGCGGTCGAAATGTGCCTGCATGCGGGCATCGAGCGAGTCCAGCCCGCGCTCCAGCACACCGGCCTCATCAGCAGGCAAATCAAGTTTGACCAAGCCACGGCCCTCAAGCAGAGCATGCGCGCACTCGGCAGCAGCATCCACACGATGGCGCTTGAGCTGCGAGCGCGCGACCGATATGGCAACCAACTTGTGCGGAGCCTCACCGGCGCACACGCGGTCAAGTGCCTCGAGCGACAGCACGGCACCCAAGCGCAACGGATCGCACCCAAAGACACCAGCCACGGTGTTATCCACCACGAGCAGCGCATGAGCCTCACGCGCGGCACGTCCTAACGCGCGCAGATCGGGCACGCGCAATCCAAACCCGCCAATAGAGTTGACGAACCACCACAGGTGCGGCCCCTCGACCTCAAACGAAGCATCAAAGCCCTCGGACGCAGCAGTAAACGCCGCAACCGACGGCTCCTCCACCATAGCCACGTCGCAGCACTCAAAGCCGCGCGCAAACGCATCGGCAAAGTCATCGGCAAACGCAACCAGGCGATCGCCGGGACGTACAATCCCCAACAGAGACAGCGCCGCCGGCACATGCGGCGCTGCAGCAAGACGCGCCTCACGCGCGCCGGCCCTTGCAGCCCAGGCCTCTTCTAGCTGCTGTACGTCCACGCGGCACCGTCCCTTCATAAGCAAAAAACCCACGATGCGGGTGTTCCCCGCATCGTGGGCAACGGCTGCAGTATAGCGCCGATAGGCGACGAAACGCCTAGATGCTGAGCGTGTGATAGGTCACGCTCGCACCCGGAGCGTCAACGGTCACGCCATAGGCCTCGGGTGGCCAAAAGCGTCTGCAACGTCGAGCATCTCAAAGTTGGCATCCCAGCTGTCAAAGATACGATGCACCAACACCGCGAGTTCCTCGGCACACAGCAGGGGAAACGGCGCATCTGCCGCACCCTGAAGCGCGACCGACCCGCCCGAGCATGCCTCGAACAACGGCATCAAAAATGGGTCGGTTAATGCCGGCGATGCGGTATACAGATACGGCACGCGCAGGACTTTGGCTTGGATGCCGTCGCGCGATGCATAGTAACGGCACAGGTCGTTGGCAGCGCGGGCGATAATGCCCTTGCCCGTCTGGGCCCCACTGGCGGCCGTGGCGTCGTCGTCACATCCGCCAGTGGTGCCCTCTGCACCCGCGGGCCCGCAATAAACAGCAGCTGCACATTGCGTCCCATACAGGCACGAAACACCGAGCGCAGCAGCCCAATGTCGCCAAAAGTCACGGTATGCGGGGTGAGGTGGGTAGAAAGGTAGACCACGCGCTCAAACTCGTAGGCCTGGTCCAGGTGCTGGAGGAGCTCTTTCCACGAAGCATGGGGCGACGACTCATCGCGGCGCGCGTCCTGCGCGGCTACGACCTACACATGGTCGCCGGGGAACGCCTTGGAGCAAAAGTCATCGTCAACATATGCGGTGTTGCCAACAACCAGCACTTCCACGGCGTTCCCCCTCCCCAAAAATCTACTTTTGCCATAGTCAAACATGCGTATTGTACGCTGTAAAAGCGAGCCAAGGCGCCTTTAAGGCTGTTTTAAGAACTTTTTAGAGGATGTGAGAGCGGCAACTCATTCGACCTAGATTCATCGAGGAAATGCTATTCGCTCTGAAAAGGCACATCGCAATCTGCTGACAGCTCTGCAGGGAGAATGGCAGGCAATGTAAGCGCTCCCATGGGTGAAAGTCCAGTAACAACCATCAAATAGCTCTTTGCATGGGCATATGCCATCGAAATAGCATTTGAAAGAAGGTAGTGACGCGCCTCGTCATCGGGAGAGTTCATTGGCATTTGCGCTGAAACCGAGATGGATACTGTAACGCCAGCGTGCATCTTCTCCTGTGCACCTTCGTCTCTGTCAAGGAGGCTGCCAATTACGCACATCTTTAGACTTGCGCGTGCATCATTACCTTTTTTCGAAAGATGGACATCTTGGTAGCTAACGTCAACTTTTAATTCCATGTTATCCGAGGGCGAATCCTCGATATGGAAATCGGAGTCAACGACGAACAAATGAACGACTTGAATCGGAGCAATAAAATCCCCACTCATGCTGCCAAACCTCCGGAAATCATCTCGAGATTCACATGCGAGGACGGACGCTCGTTCCTAAAAGACCATTGCTCTCGCACGAAATTGTTGGATGAAAGAAACGGTAGCTCTTTAGAATAGCTAACGGTAACCTTAGGAACGATATTGATACCCAAAGCAAGCTCGAACCTAGCGATCGTCTTCAGCGTCATATTGGGCTGAGAATTCAACAGCTTCGAAAGCGACTGAAGGCTCACGCCCATACGCTTTGCCAAATCGCTTTTGCTTAAACCCAGACGCTTCATCTCGCGATGAACAATAAACTCGATATCTAGCGCGTGTTCATAAGCGCGTGTTTCGCTGGTTTCTGTATCGGCGTAAAAATCAGATAAATCTACTTTATTCATTGTGTTCTCCGTTTCGAAAGCCAAGTATAAAAGTCAAGGCTCAGATTCCAGAAGTTGACGTGCTATTCTGGCCGATCATTGTTCGAGCGGTTAATTTCCGCTTAGGGTCTGACAACATTTTCTGGAATTGAGAGTTGTCGGGAGAAGCCGTCAATTCCCAAAACGGTCGACCCTTGAGGTCTCTATATTCGACAAGATCATATCCTTCTGCCAAAGGGCACCTCCCATTTCTAGATGAACTTAACTTATAGGTTAAGTTCATCCATTTAAATACATATAACGAGGTCCAGACAAGATTCCTCTGCCCCAATCGATAAACAAACCAGTCGAGCTTATGCAAAATCCGGAAGTGTGCGGCATATTCTAGACACGTCAACCACACTGGATAGTGGCAACGCTTCTACCTGCGGGTTCTTTTCATGAAAAGGACGATGTGCTCGAGGGTTCCAAAATTTGCCGCATGCTTCCGTCGGGCGTTTCCGGAAGTGCGGTGAAAAACCGAGATCGACAGACCAGACCCCTGTTTTAGCCTTCCGCGACCTGCGGTTTTGTTGCTGAAATTCGGTTTATGCTCGGAGGTTTCCGATTTTTCCCCGCACTTCCGAAAAGCACCCTTAAACCGCGCGTCCCGAAGCGGAAAACCGCCGGATATTTGTTCTCCCCAAATGAGATCCTTGTTTTGCCTGGCCGAATCTTACATCCAAACAAAAAAAGAGGACCGACGCATCAACCCTCTTCAGGTGTCGCCCGAAGGCTTCCAGCGCAATTGATTTAATTCTAATCGATATCACTTGTTTGACCACGATCACGTCAACCAGTAGAAGCCGCCCATGCTCGATCATTCCATTGCCGGGATGGTGCTTGGCTAGTACGTCACACATTGCATACATGAAAAAAGGGCAACACTCTCAATTTGAAAGCGTCACCCTTAAAGCTCCCAAAGAGCTTTTGTATTGCAGGAAGATACTCTACACTATCTTCCCTTGATTGGCGGGTCGAAACAGACACCATTGTGATTTCAAGCAGAAAGCGTTATATTAAGTATGCATTTGCACGTGGTGTTCGCACTATACGCTCAGATGCCATAGTTTACAAAGATGGCCTTCTTCATAGACGCTAGGTGGGATTACTCACTAGTAGCCGATATGTCGAAGGCCTTCTTGTACTTAAGGAAATCATACATTCTAATAAGCCGTTTCAGCTCGCTATTACCGTGGATTATCTTGCGATCGTCCGTGATGAGCGCCCTCAGATATTCAAGCAACTTATTTAGATCGATCTCATCTTCTTCAAGTAGCACAAGCTTTTTAAATGCTTCCTCAAGGTACCGTCAAGATTCTTTCGCAAATTGATCGAGGCGGCCTCGGCCCCGCCTTGCTCTAGCCCTCCGCCTTCTTGCTCAGCTCGTCCATCTCCTCCAGCTTCGACATGT
>JAQEDL010000056.1:0-11838 GCA_027669365.1 Coriobacteriaceae bacterium AM49-12
CCCCCGCCCCCCGCGCCCAAGCCCGCCGCCGCGAAGCCCGCGCCCACCGCACCTAAACCTCAGCCTAAAAAGGTCGCTCGTTCCAAGTCCGTCGAGCCCAAGCCGAGCCGTGACGAGATGACCTTTGCCCAGCGCATGGTTACCTCCAAGGAGCCTACGGGCGAGAACGAGATTCCTGGCATGGCGCCGGCTCAAAAAATCATTATTGTCCTTGCCCTCATCGCGTTTGTCATCTTTATGGGCTACACGATCCTGACCAGCATGGGCCTGCTCTAGCCCATTCGCGCTGGGTGCCATGCCCGAACACTCTGCCCTTTTCCAACCCTCAACCTCTGCACAACGCATCCGAAAGGTCGCCCCATGGCTTTGACCGACATCTCGCATCCCACCGACATTGCAATGCTCACCGATCTGTACGAGCTCACTATGGCCCAGGGCCTGTGGGAGAGCGGCAAGGCCAATGAGCAGGGTTGTTTTACCGCGTTTTACCGTGACCATCCCTTTGGCAGCGCCTATGCCGTCATGTGCGGCACCGCCGAGCTGCCCGAGCTTGTCGAGAACCTGCGCTTTACGCCCGAGGATATCGACTACCTCGCCTCACTCCAGGCCCCGGCCGGCGGCGCGATGTTCAAGCTGCATTCCTCGACTACCTGCGCGATTTTCGTGCGCATGTAAACATCGACGCCGTCCCCGAGGGCGAGCTCGTCTTTCCGCGCGAACCCATGGTGCGCGTCACCGGCCCCGCGCTTGAATGCCAGCTGCTCGAGACGGCGCTGCTCAACATTGTCGGCTTCCAGACGCTTGTCGCCACCAAGACGGCGCGCGTGGTGCTGGCGGCGGACGGCCGTCCCGTTGCCGAGTTTGGCCTGCGCCGCGCCCAGGGTCCCGATGGCGGGCTGGCCGTCGCGCGCGCGAGCTACGTTGCCGGCTGCTCCTCTACATCCAATGTGCTCGCCGGCCGCCGCTACGGTATTCCCGTCTTTGGCACTCATGCGCACAGCTGGGTGATGAGCTTCGATTCCGAGCTCGAGGCATTCCGGGCTTTTGCTAAGTCGAGTCCCAAGAACTGCACGCTGCTCATCGACACCTACGACGTACGTGAGGGCTGCGAGCATGCCATTACGGTTGCCAAGGAGATGGAGGCGGTGGGCGAGCGTCTGTCGGCTATTCGCATCGACTCCGGCGACCTCGCCAAGCTCTCCAAGTATGTGCGCGGCCGTTTTGATGCCGAGGGCCTGCCCTATGTGGGGATCTCGGTTTCTAACGATCTGGATGAGTACACGATTCAGTCGCTGCTCGACCAGGGCGCGCCCATCGATAGCTTTGGCGTGGGTACCAAGCTTGCGACCTGCTATGACCAGCCGGCGCTGGGCGGCGTGTACAAGCTTTCCGCCCGCCGTGCGAGTGAGGCAGATCCATGGACGCCGGTGGTCAAGCTCTCTGAGCAGCCATACAAGCGCACGATCCGGGTGTGCAACGCGTGCGCCGTTATTACGACGGCTTTGGCGGCCCGGTCTGCGACATGATCTACGACGAGGACCATCTGGCGGGGGAGGGCGCGCGCGCGGCAATACCCTCGTGGCCGTGAATGATGCCGCCCTGGTGACCGACGTGTCCGAACTTGAGTATCGCGAGCTGCTGGTGCCGATCGTGCGCGATGGCAGCGCGGTGGCTCCGCGTGAGAGCATCCAGGACGCGCGCGAGCGCTGTGCTTGGGCACTCGATCATCTGGACGCAGCTTTCAAGCGCTTCCTGTACCCGCAGACCTATGTGGTGGGCATGGAACAGGGCCTGGCTCAGGTGCGCGACGAGCTCGTGCGCAAGAACATGGCCGCGGCTTCGGCCTTCCCCTGGGCTCACTAATTCCTTGGGCGGTAGGGGCGAGTCACGCTCCCTTGGCCGCCGGCTCGGCCGTTCGCTGAACAGTTGATTGGTTTGACGTATGACGACTTCTTATAAAACGATGGTGGTAAAGATCGGTTCGTCCACGGTGGTGGGCGCCGACGGCAAGGTCAACCGCGCCTTTATCGGCGGGCTTGCCGATCAGGCCGCAGCGCTGCGCAAGCTCGGCTGGCGCCTGGTTGTGGTGAGCTCGGGCGCTATCGCCTGTGGCTATCCCGTGTTGGGCTTCGACCGCAAGCCGGTCGGTGACCTGCCGAGCCTGCAGGCCTGCGCCTCGGCCGGTCAGTGCATCATCTCGTCGGCCTACGACGAGGAGTTCCATGCGCGCGACCTGCTCACCTCGCTCGTGCTGCTCACGCGTCACGACACGGCGCGCCGCACGTCCTATCTGCACGCGCGCGACGCCCTGCTTCGCCTTGTGGAGCTGGGTGTGGTGCCGGTCGTCAACGAGAACGATACCGTCACCGTCGATGAGATCAAGTTTGGCGACAACGACACGCTGGCGGCGCTTGTGAGCTGCCTGGTTTCTGCCGATCTGTGCGTGACGCTCTCGGACATCGATGGTCTCTATACTGCCAATCCGCATGAAGACCCCACGGCCGAGTTTGTTCCTGTCGTGCATAAGATCGATGCCAAGATTATTGCCTCGGCGGGCGATTCTTCCACATCGGTGGGCACGGGCGGCATGATCACCAAGATCCGTGCAAGCCGCATTCTCATGACGGCCGGCATTCAGAGCGTGATTTGCTCGGGCGAGGAGCCCGATGCGCTCGTGCGTTTGGCCCGCGGCGAGAGCGTGGGCACGCTGTTCGAACCGCCGGCGGAGCGCCTGGACATTGCACCCCGCAAGCTGTGGATTGCACTGGGCGACAAGGCGCACGGCTCGGTGACGGTTGATGACGGCGCCGCGAAGGCGCTGGTCAGCCGCGGATCGTCGCTGCTCGCGGTGGGTATTCGCGAGGTCGATGGCCAGTTTGCCGAGGGCGATGTGCTCGACGTGTGCGACCCGAGCGGTATGGTCGTCGCCCGCGGTATCGCCGAGGCCGATTCGGACGTGCTGGAGCTTGCCGCCGGCCGCCGCCAGGACCAGATCGCCAGCAACCGTCTACTGGCAGACCTAGCCGAGAAGCCGGCGATCCATCGAGATAATCTGATCGTCTTTGCCTAACCAATTGACGCTGCAAACGCCCCTAAGCGGCAATCTGACGTTCAATCGTCGGGCATGACCAAAAGGTCAATGCCCTCCTCTTTCACGTCACCTTGCTTGCTTAGGGGCGTTTTCGCTTTCCGTCCTCTTCCTGCGGCATTGTCGTTGCCGGCACTTGGGGACGTTCCTTTTTTGTGCCGGCAGGTGGGGACACTCCTTTGCTAGAAGATTCGGCGCAGGTCTCCGCGGTTGAGGGCCTCGTCGAAGAGGTGCTTGAATACCACACTGCCGTGCAGGCCGTCGTGCTCGAACTCGTTGGTCACCCAGGCGTGCGAGTTGCCCACGCGGCTGAGCGTGTCGAGCTGCATGCCCGAGTCCACGTACATGTCATCGAAGTACACCGCGGCCTGCAGGGGCACCTCGTTGCACGCCAGGCGCTGCGGGTCGTAGATCTTGTCCCAGCTTGTGTCTTCCATAAGCAGATCCATGGCGGGCTTGAAGGGCTTGAGCTCGGGCATCTGCTCGAACATCCACGGGAACATGGCCTCGCCGGTAAACATGAGCGGGCGCGCGAGGGTGTCAAACTCGGCGCGGTGTGCCTTCTCTTCAGCCGCGGCCCAGCCAATGGGCATGGTGTCACCGTCGGCGTATATGAACTCCTGCAGCGTCCAGTACAGCGGATTCGTGCGCGTGTTGGTGCGCTCGAAGGCGCGCATCAAAAAGCTGTCGGATACCGAGGCGCCGCAGGTCAGCGCGCCGTCGCCGTCAACAAAAGCGTGATCGATAATCCAATGCATGCGCTCAAAGCTCGGCTTCATGCCAAAGTCGCTGCCCATGAGCTGTAGGCGCTCGACCGTCATCGGCGAGCCGTCGGGCAGCACGGGCTTCTGAGCCTCGAGCGCATCGGCCAGGGCTGCCACGCGCTCGACGTCGGCAGGGTAGCGGTCGTAATACTGCTGCGTCTTGGCGACCATGCGCGGGAAGGTGTGCGCGTAGACTTCGCTTGCGCTCGCCGGCACGTGGGGGATGCCGCCGCAGGTAAAGCTTGCCGCTACGCCCTCGGGGAAGAGCGACAGATAGCTCAGCGTCAAAAAGCCGCCGTAGCTCTGCCCGAGTGTGACCCAGGGCCTGCCGCCAAAGCCTACCAGGCGCAGGTACTCAAAATCGCGCACGATAGAGCTGGCGAGGTGACGCTTGAGGAAGTCCGCCTGCGAGCGTGCTGTATCGGCGCCGGCGGCCGTTGCGCGATCACCCAGTGCCTTGATCGTGCGTCCGTCCACGCAGCTACTGCGTCCGGTACCGCGCTGGTCGGGCAGCACGACGCGGAAGTGCTTGACGGCCTCCTCGATCCAGCCATCGCTTGTGGGCGACAGCGGACGCGGGCTTTCGCCGCCGGGGCCGCCCTGCAAAAAGAGGAGGAGCGGTAAATCATCGTTGATACGATCGGGTGCGCAAACCACGCGGTAGAAAAGCTTGATGCTCTCGGGCGCGCCGGCGATGGGCGCCGGCATGGCGCCGCGGCGCATGGTGCTGCCGACGGCCAAAAGCATTGGCTCAAGGCCGCGCCAGTCAAGAGGGACATCGATGCTGTGGTCCTCGACATACAGGCCGGGGACGTGGTACGAAGTGATGAGCGCCATGTAATGCTTCCATTCGTTGCGGTGTTTCGGGTTGACCAATTCTACCGCCGCGGGCGAGGCCATGCGCAAATCGGCTACCATGGTTGCAAACTTCTAGGAGAAAGGGCCGTCCATGTCGGTCGATATAGCCACGTACGTTCACGATCTTGCCGTTGAGGCCAAGGCCGCTTCGGGCGCGCTTGCCACGGCGAGCGATGCCCAGCGCCAGGAGGCCGTGCGCGCCATGGCCGCGGCACTGCGCGATGGTGTCGATTGCATCATTGCCGCCAACGAGCTCGATATGTCTGCCGCGCGCGATGCGGGCACCTCGGCCGGACTGCTCGACCGCCTGCTGCTGACGCCCGAGCGCGTTGAGGGCATGGCCGCCGGCCTGGAGAAGCTCGCTGAGCTGCCCGATCCCGTCGGCCGCGTGCTCGATCACCGCGTGCTTGCAAGCGGTGTGGACCTTACGCGCGTGAGTGTGCCGCTGGGTCTGGTTGCCATGGTCTACGAGGCACGTCCCAACGTGACGGCCGACGCCGCTGGCATCTGCATCCGCACCGGCAACGCCTGCATCCTGCGCGGCGGCTCGCTGGCCTACACTCGTGCGCCATGATTGCCGAACTGCTGGCCGATGCGCTTGAGGCCCAGGGTTTCCAGCGCGAGGCCGTCTCGATGATCGAGTCTACCGACCGCGAGGCAACCGGCGAGCTCATGAAGCTCCGCGGCATCGTCGATGTGCTCATTCCGCGTGGCGGTGCGGGCCTGATTCAGCGTTGTGTGCGCGAGTCGCTCGTACCGGTGATCGAGACGGGCACGGGCAACTGCCACATCTATGTGCATGAGTCGGCCGACTTTGATAAAGCGCTCAACATTATCGTCAATGCCAAGACGCAGCGCGTGGGCGTGTGCAATGCCGCTGAGTCGCTGCTGGTCGACCGCGCTGTGGCCGACGTGTTTTTGCCCGCGGCCGTGGCCGTACTGCACGACCATGGCGTGCTCATTCACGGCGATGAGGCCACGTGCGCCGCGTGCGCCGACGCCGGCTTTGTGGAGGGCGGTGACTACGTCGCCGCGACTGAGGAGGACTGGGGCCGCGAGTACCTGGCGCTCGAGATGAGCGTGAAGGTCGTGGCAAACGAGGACGAGGCCATCGCACACATCAATCGCTACGGCACGATGCACTCCGAGGCCATCGTTGCCGAGGACACGGATGCTTGCGAGCGCTTCCTGGATGCGGTCGATGCCTCGGCCGTGTACGCCAACGCCAGCACGCGCTTCACCGACGGCGGCGAGTTTGGCCTGGGCGCCGAGATCGGCATCTCGACCCAAAAGCTCCACGCCCGCGGACCCTTCGCCGCCGAGGCCCTCACCACCTACAAATACAAGCTCCGAGGCACCGGCCAGGTCCGCCCCTAAACCTACCAAAAAGGGACAGGTTTATTTTGGCAGGTTTTATCTGCGGTTTTGCCGGGCGACACGTTCGCCCGGCTTTTTTCTCCGCATAACTTTTTTGCCTTTCGGCTTGAGCCGCGGCGATATACGATAGTGACACCGTGTCCTAACATCGACTCACCTGGAGGTATTGCCATGTCCCAGACGCTCACCGCCGGAATCACCCGCGACCGCGCATTCGAACTGCTCAACGAGCACAACAAGGACCCGTTTCACATTACCCATGGCGAGACGGTTGAGGGCACCATGCGCTACTTTGCGCGCGAGTTCGACCCCGAGAACGAGGAGTTCTGGGGCATCGTCGGTCTGCTCCACGACCTGGATTGGGAGGAGCATGAGGACGACCCCATGAACCACACCATCTACGCTGCCGAGATTCTTAAGGGCGAAGGTGCGTCTCCCGAGCTCATTCGTGCCATCCAGACGCACACGTCGGACTTCAACACCTCGCTGCCCAAACCCGAGCTGCAGATGGAAAAGATCCTGTTTGCCTGCGATGAGCTCACCGGGCTGATCGGAGCCGCCGTCATCATGCGCCCGAGCAAGAGCGTCATGGACTTTACGACCAAGTCACTCAAGAAGAAGTTCAAGGACAAGCGCTTTGCCGCCGGCTGCTCGCGCGACGTGATTTCGCAGGGCGCCGAGATGCTCGGCTGGGAGCTCCCCGAGCTCTTTGACCGCACCATCGCGGCCATGCAGTCCTTCGCGCCCGACCGCGACACCTTCCAGGCCTAACCTGCCAAATTGGGACAGGTTTATTTTGGTAGATTTTATCTGGGAAAACGCTTCCGTTGGACGTTATTCAGCGGAAGCGTTTTCTGTTTGACATGGAGACGCTGGCGAATGCGGTGCCTCGCGGCAGGCAGTTGCGCTTCGCCGTATCCGTAACTCGGTAAACGCGACGTTAGGACGCGTTCTTGATAATCCATGTTCCCAGTCCGGTCAGCAGCTGAACCTGCTTAACCGTTAGCCCTTGTTTTCGAAGCGCGAGAATCGCCTCATTGCGAAGTGGCTTGGAGACGGATTTAAGTACCGTCGGAGCACATCCTGCGACACTCTGCACGATTGCCGTGCCAAATTCGCATAGATCTTCCTCGCGAACTTGGCTGTTGCGCTGGGGCGATAGGGAAGCGACGGCGTACTTTCCATGAGCTTAAGGTATGAGCGAGGTGTTGGGAATAAAACACCGACAACGCTGCCGGTGACATGCGGGCGTGACCTGGCGCTCATTAGATACTCGCGATGGCTGCTCCAGGGATATTCGTCATATGCCGCCAGTCCTGCTTTTTGTGGATTCAGATGGATGTATCGAATTGCTTCGAGTAAATATACTTCCGACTTAATGGGCGAATCCCAAAACCGTTCCTGAAACACGTGGCCGATATGCCCTGTCCGCGCATTGTACCTGCCCGCATACGATACGGCTATCGCGTGCATCGCGTCGCTCTTACGGTCGTCCGGATCGTCGATGAGTAGATGGATGTGGTTCCCCATAAGGCACCAAGCGATAAGCTCGATATTGTGTTTGGGGAGGATCGCATCGAGGATCTGAAGCATGGCGATTCGGTCCTCGGCATCGTCAAACAGCAATTGCCCTCCGTTTCCACGCAACGTGACGTGGAAATAACCGGTTGGTGACTTTGAACGAGGTTTTCTCGGCATGGCCCCTCCTTTAGCTTGGATGGGCTGAAGATACCTCATTCGGAGGCTTCGGCTGCCGGGATTCAGTTCACCGACTATAGCTGCTACCTGCCGAAATGTTATTGCGTTTTCAAATTGATGCTTTTTAATGGTAATTGAGCAAGACGGGCGCGCTTGTTGCGGATACGGGCGTTTGTTGCGTCGATCTGGACGGCCCTCGCGTGATGTCATCGCAAATGGGCTTCACACATTTCTACGGATATAGAAAAATGGCCGGGCGCTCACAAACAAAACGGAGCACCCGGCCATTTACTGATTGTTTGTTGACGTTTGGCCAGATAAAACCTGCCAAAATAAACCTGTCCCTTTTTGGCAGGTTAGTTGAGGGCGGCTTGGGCTAGGCGAGCTTCGGCGTCCTCCTCGGTGACGCCCAAGGCCACGGCGAACTCCTCGATGGAGCGGCGCTTGGCCTCCTTGAGTACGCGCATGTAGTAGGAGCTGGGCTTTTTATCAGCTTCCTCGGCCTGGCGAATGCGGTGCATCATGGTCTTTGCCACGCGGACCGTCTCGGGCGCGCCCAGCTTGAGCTGCTGCTTAAAGTGCGTCTCCTCAAGCGAGCTGTTGCGCTCGGTAAAGGTGTCGCACTCCAGCTCGTCATAGTGGCTCAGCAGGTGCTCGGCATCTTGCTGCGAGATGGCGGCGTGCAAACGGTCGGCCTGCGCCACGGGGTACATAAGGATCGTCTGCGCATGTCCCTGCTTGGTCTCGAGCAACAGCATGGGCTGCGGTGTGTCGTCCCTAAAACCGACGACGGTGCAGACTCCCTGACCCGGATGAATGACGTGTTGACCGATTGAGAACATGCTACCTCCAACTTATACGAATTTACGTATGTCTAGAATAACACGCTGACGTGCGCAAATCCTCACTTTATGCAGGAAAAGCACACAACTCTGATAGGTAAGAGTATTCGATAACAGACGCAGCTCATTCACACCTTTATGCATTTTCAACGCCTGCATAATCTGCAGGCAGACTGGCATCTTTGAGTGACTCCATACAAGCTGTAGTCATTTTTGTGCATATGCGATATCTATTAGCTTTACCCTGCGACAGTGCCCGTCGCTTGTGATAGAGTGCTACAAACTCTGGCTTTTGCCCTACGAGTGACCAAGAGCTCGGGGGCTTTAACACAAGGAGGATCTATGCCCGAGAAGATTGAAGAGCTGGTACGCGCTGCGCTTGCTGCGGCTCAGGAGGCCGGCGACCTTTCCGCATTTGAACTTGACGATTGCGCCATCGAGCGACCGGCTGACACTTCTCATGGCGAGTGGACCTCTACCATGGCCCTGAAGTCCGCCAAGCTGGCCCACTGCGCCCCGCGCAAGATCGCCGAGGCCATCGTTGCCCATATGCCCGAGGACCCCGCGATCGAGAAGGTCGAGATCGCAGGCCCCGGCTTCATCAACTTCTACCTCTCCGTTGCCGTCAAGAATGCCATCTTTGGCGAGGCTCGCGAGAAGGGTATGGACTTCGCTAAGTCTAACGTCGGTGGTGGCCTGAAGACCCAGGTCGAGTTCGTTTCCGCTAACCCCGTCGGCCCCATGCACATCGGCCACGGCCGCTGGGCCGCGCTGGGCGACTCGCTCTGCCGTGTTATGGACCACGCCGGTTACGACATCCAGCGTGAGTTCTACATCAACGACCACGGCTCTCAGATGAACACCTTCGGCAACTCCATCAGCACGCGCTATATGCAGCTTGCCGACATCATCGCCAAGCAGGGCGTGGATATCGACGAGGCTCACAAGCTGCTGATCGCCGACCGCGACGCCTTTGTTGCCGACGAGAACGACGAGCACCCCGAGACCCATCCGTATCAGGACAACTTTGCCGAGACTCTGGGCAAGGACTCCTACGGCGGCGACTACATCATCGACGAGGCTGCCGAGTTCTGGCGTACTGACGGCGACAAGTGGGTCAATGCCGATCCGCAGGAGCGCATGGAGAGCTTCCGCGAGCGCGGCTATGTGAAGATGGTCGACAACATGCGCGACCTCTGCCACGCCGTCAATTGCGACTTCGATCGTTGGTACTCCGAGCGCTCGCTGTACGTGAAGGACACCGAGGGCGAGACCGCCGGTACCTCTGCCGTCGACCGCGCTTTTGAGAAGCTCGACAAGATGGGCTACCTCTACACCAAGGACGGCGCCCTGTGGTTCCGCTCCACCGACCTGGGCGATGACAAGGACCGCGTCCTGATCAAGTCCGACGGTGAGTACACCTACTTCGCCTCCGACGTCGCCTATCACTGGGATAAGTTCCAGCGCGTCGACCACGTCATCGACATCTGGGGTGCCGACCACCACGGCTACATCGAGCGCGTTCGCTGCGTCTGCGACGCTCTGGGTTACCCCGGCAAGTTTGAGGTTCTGCTGGGCCAGCTCGTCAACCTGCTGCGTAACGGTAAGCCCGTCCGTATGTCCAAGCGCAAGGGCACCATGGTGACCCTGCAGGAGCTCGTCGACGAGGTCGGCTCTGACGCCGCCCGCTACACGCTCATCTCCAAGAGCTCCAACCAGATGGTCGACTTCGATATCGAGGCCGTCAAGAAGCGCGACAACTCCAACCCGGTCTATTACGTGCAGTATGCCCACGCCCGCGTATGCTCCATCCTGCGCCGTGCCGCCGACGTTACGCCCGAGCAGGCCGACGAGATGGGCATGAAGGCCGTTGCCGCCAAGGCCATCGGTGAGAACGTCGATTACTCGCTGCTGACCGACCCGACCGAGCTCGCCCTTTCGCGCAAGCTCAACGAGCTCACCGACCTGATCGCCAGCTGCGCTCGCGATCGCGCTCCGTTCCGTCTGACCCACTTTGCCGAGGAACTCGCCGGTGACTTCCACAGCTTTTACGCTGCCTGCCAGGTGCTGCCGAGCGAGGGTCGTCCCGTCGACCCCGAGCTTTCGCGTGCCCGTCTGGCCGCTTGTGATGCCGTCCGTGTGACGCTCGCCCTGGTGCTCACCCTCGTTGGTGTCTCCGCTCCCGAGCAGATGTAAGCTACGGGTCATTTGACCGCGCAGGTTTGGTTTAACTGAGCCTTGAAAGTCCGATCTCCCATATGGAGGTCGGGCTTTTTGCGTTTGGTGAGACTATTTGGTTTGCTGGGAAATGCTACCAAATCGCAACTATACCGGTTTACGGGGCTGAATCGCCAACTGGCGACCATGGTGCCAATGGCAAAATTAAACCAGCAGGTAGATGGCTTATTGTTTCTAGAAAATGCAGGGCATGGTTGGCTTGCAGCATTCTGGCCCCGTAATCCGGCGTAGTTTTGAAAATTGTCCCTTGGGGACGGAGGAAAATGGATCATTTTTGTCTCGCGGAGGGGTGGCGGGATACCGTCCGCCACGAATTGGGCTCATCTCCTACGTTTGGACGCATATCCCGAACCATGCCGAAAAGTACGATATTAAAACCGCAGGTAATAGACTCGTTGCTTTCGAAAAAACAAGGGTATGGTCAGGGACCCGGGGGCAAACGTAGTAGATAGGCGCGATTCGTGGCGAGCCAATCCTGGGACCGACGATCCTGCTCTCGTGCCTCGTGGTCACCACGATCTTTGGAGGCTCGGCTGGACTCTCCATATAAGTTGCGGTGGAATAGTTCCTGTTTGGTGCGGCTGCTGGGTTTTTCAGGAACTATTCCACCGCAACTTATGAGAGGCAGATATCGCCGCCCGTGGCTTTGTAAAGAGTGTCCCTTTTGATCAGCTTTTGATCAGTTGCATAAGAACGTCCGATGACTAAGTTGCAGGTGGTTGCGGTTGTGTTACACTAACGCTGCGTATATGACGCAATCATCTCGATACAGATCAATGATGTCCGTCGTTTTTGTACGGAGCTAGACTGTTTAGCCGCCCTGAAGGTATATGCAGGGAGCATGTGATCACAGGGCTTGAAAAGAAAGTTGAGCAAACACTGTGTCTGATCAACAGCAAGAAAACGAAATAACGACGGCGCAAACCGCTCCCGCTGCACCGGTTGCGTCGGACCAGGTCGCGATGCCCGCGCC
>JAQEDL010000057.1:0-11826 GCA_027669365.1 Coriobacteriaceae bacterium AM49-12
GAACCACCCCGCCTGTCGACGTCATCCAATAATATGGGGAACCGCCCCATTTTTCCAACACCTTTCCCCACCCCTTCCCCCACCCCTCCCCACCATTCCACCCCCAATACGCGGGGAACCACCCCGCCTGTCGACGTCATCCAATAATATGGGGAACCGCCCCATTTTTCCAACACCTTTCCCCACCCCTTCCCCCACCCCTCCCCACCATTCCACCCCCAATATGTTGTAAAACACCCCCGAGCATATGTTCGAAAACACAATATGTTGTGTTTGCAGCAAAGGCGGGATGCCACCTGTAGAACCACACCCGCGAACCTCAACCTTCAAGTTGACCTTGAGGCGATTTTTACGTCCCTTTACACGCCGTTCACATCGCCCCCAAACTCCCCCACCCACGGTACACACGGCCCACCGCCGCATCGGTGTCTAGCGAAAAATGGGACGGGCCCCAGATTGCCCATGCGCGCAAAAGTGCGTCTCGGCAATCTGGGCCCGTCCCCTTTAGTATTTATAAATATGCAGGTCAGCGAGGTGCTAGCGATGTGCTAGCGGATGCGCCGCCAGATAGACCTCGGTCAGTTGCGTTCGGTCGACATGCGTGTAGACTGCGTGGTCGAAATATCGGCATGGCCCAAAATCTCCTGCAGCACACGCAGGTCGGCACCGCCCGCGAGCATGTGGGTGGCAAAGGAGTGGCGCAAGGTATGGGGATGGAGCCCCACCAGCCCCACCTGACGCCCATACCGCTCGCATATCGCATGCACGGCCTGGCGCGACAGGCGACGTCCGTTCTTATTTAAAAAGACCGCCGAGGTCTCGGTTCCGCGGGCATGGGCCGCCAAGCGAGAACGTCCCTCAGTTACATAGAGCGTCAGAGCTCGCGCCGCGCTTCCCACCAGTGGGGACAGGCGTTCCTTTGAGCCCTTACCGCGAACGAGTACAAAGCCATCGTCAATATGGATATCGCCCACATCGAGCCCAACCAGCTCACTCACACGCAAACCGCATCCGTAGAGCACTTCCAAGATGGCATGGTCGCGCAGTCCCATCTCGCCCTCGGGAAAGTCTTGATCGAGCAGCGCCGAGACATCCTCCACCGATAGATACTCCGGCAAACGCTCAGCCTTTTTAGGCAGGCGCAACGCCGCCGTCGGGTTTTGGGCCACGGCCCCATCGCGCACCAAAAAGGCATGCAGGCCCTTCACGGCAGCAAGCGCGCGCTCCACCGAGGCGTCGGAATAGCCTCCGCCGCGGCGATCGGCGACAAAGCCCTCCACGACCTGACGGGTCACCTCTTCAAAAGACACAATACCCGCCCGCTCCAGATAGGCGCAGTACGTCGTCAGGTCACGACGATAGGCCACAATCGTGTTGCGCGCCAAGCCCCGCTCGACCGCGAGGTAATCGAGATACTCCCCCGCCGCCACGGCGAGCGACGAGGGAGTAGCTTCGGTATGTTCCTTATTCGCCGGCACCCTTAGTCCGTAGCGAGGTTCATGGGCGTCACCTGCAGACGGTCGACACCCTCGTGCTGGCCGATCGAAGCGCGCACGAACTCTCGGAACAGCGGCTGCGGATTAGTCGGACGGCTCTTGAACTCGGGGTGAGCCTGGGTTGCCACATACCACGGATGCACGTCGCGCGGCAGCTCGACCATCTCGACCAGGCGCTCGTCGGGCGAGAGGCCAGAGATAACCAAGCCGGCATCCTCGAGCTGGTCGCGGAAGGCGTTGTTGAACTCAAAGCGGTGACGGTGACGCTCGTAGACGAGTTCCTCGCCATATGCCTCGCGAGCAAGGGTATCGGCGGCGAGCTTGCACGGATAGGCGCCCAGGCGCATGGTGCCGCCCTTCTCGGTCACGTCCTCCTGCGAGCTCATCAGATCGATGACGCTAAACGGGCCGTCCGGATCGAACTCAGAGGAGCTGGCGCCGGCAAGGCCGACGACGTTGCGGGCGAACTCGCACACGGCGACCTGCATACCCAGGCAAATGCCAGATACGGAATCTTGTGCTCACGGGCAAACTCGGCCGCGAGGATCTTACCCTCCAGGGCGCGCTTGCCAAAGCCGCCGGGGACCAGGATGCCCGAGGCGTCGCCCAGAACCTCGGAGACATTCTGCTCGTCGAGGCTCTCGCCGTCGACCAGCTGGACGTCCACATGGCGATCGTAGAAGACGCCCGCATGGTGCAGGGCCTCGATAACCGACAGGTACGCATCGGGCAGCTGCGTGTACTTACCCACGACGGCAATCTTAACCTTATCGGCGTGATGGTTGGCATGGTTCTGCTTACGCAGGAACTCATTCCACTCGCTCATGTCGCGCTCACGCGGGTCCAGGCCCAGGCGCTCGCAAATACGCAGGTCAAAGTCCTGCTCGGCAAGCAGCTGCGGCACGTCGTAGATGCTCGCGCAGTCCTCATTGGTAAAGACGCAATCGGTGTCGACGTCGCAGAAGCTTGCGATCTTTCCGCGGATAGCGTCATCGATATGGTGGTCGGAGCGCAGCACGATGATATCGGGCTGGATGCCAAAGCTGCGGAGCTCCTTGACGGAATGCTGCGTGGGCTTGGTCTTGACCTCGTGGGCGGCGGCAATATAGGGAACGAGCGACACGTGGATGTAGCAGACGTTCTCGGAGCCGGCCTCCTTGCGGTACTGACGGATGGCCTCGACAAACGGTTGGGACTCGATGTCGCCGATCGTGCCGCCCAGCTCGGTGATGACTACATCGGAGCCGGTCTGCTCCTCGATGCGGCGAAACTTGTCCTTAATGGCATTGGTGACGTGAGGAATCACCTGCACGGTACCGCCCAAAAAGTCGCCGCGACGCTCGCGGGCGATTAGGCTTTTGTAGATGGCACCGGTCGTAAAGTTGGAATCGCGGGTCAGGTTCTCATCAATAAAGCGCTCGTAATGACCCAGGTCCAGGTCGGACTCGTAACCATCCTCGGTTACAAAGACCTCACCATGCTGGAACGGGCTCATGGTACCGGGGTCGACGTTCAGATACGGGTCGGCCTTCTGCATCGTTACTTTGTAGCCACGCGACTTGAGCAGACGGCCCAGCGAGGCCGCGGTGATACCCTTGCCCAGGGACGAAACCACGCCACCGGTTACGAACACATGCTTGGTCATATTGAGTTACCTGCGCTTCCCGTAGAAGTTGTTTATCCACATCTTACGGGTCTTCATTGTAATACTCGCGCCGCGGACCGTCCGCAATTTTTCTCGCGTGCGATTGCATTTCTCAATCTTGAAACAAAACGCCGCCCGGTTTCCCAGGCGGCGTCACTATGGCAAGGGTTACATGCTGCTATCGATCAGCAACCTCGTCCTCAAGCATTTCTTGAACGAGCATGCCGGTACGGACGCCCTCAAGATACCACTCACCACGTTCGGTGAGGCAAATGCCATTTGCAAGCTGACCGCCGTCGTCGCTATAACGCGAGACGACATCAATCATACCTTCGGAATCCAAGCGATCGATTGCGGCGCGGGCACGATACGGCGAAACCCCCACGCGCTCGGCAAGCGTTTTGCGCGAGA
Organism: Coriobacteriaceae bacterium AM49-12; assembly: GCA_027669365.1. Taxonomy (GTDB): domain Bacteria; phylum Actinomycetota; class Coriobacteriia; order Coriobacteriales; family Coriobacteriaceae; genus Collinsella. Next base: position 3,553 of record JAQEDL010000057.1, read on the forward strand.
AACCATACGGCCCGCCATTGTCTTCGGTTTGCTGGTCGATCTCCATCAACACCAGCACCTCGACACGCTTCATATCGTTGACACTCGCACGACCCTTGCCCGCCATAGCAGCCTCCTCAAACCGAGCACGAGCATCTAACGCGCCGTGCGCGACCGACACACCTCACGATGGCAGGTAATATCCATCATGCGGCATCCCGCTAAGGATGAAACAGTTACGGTTATTGTATACCGCTCAAATTGTTTCTAGGCAGGTAAACAGCTATTTTTCGCCGAAATAGACGCTTTATTGATCAAAAAGCCGTACCGGGCGCTAACCCGATACGGCCAAAATGCAATGCAATTACCGCGGTGCTTCAAACTTAGCGATGGAAGAAACCGCGGCGCTCAAACTTGGGCTCGCAGCACACGTTGATGCCCAACTTGCGCAGTACCGTCTCGTCCGTCGGCGAGATAATCACGCTAAAGAAGGCATCGCAACCGCGCAGCTGCTCCAGGCCCGAAAGGACGCGAGCGGCCGTCTCACTCGTGGCCGAGGTGATCGACAGCGCCATAAGCGTCTCGTCGGTGTGGAGGCGCGGGTTTTTGCTGCCCAGGAAATGCGTCTTGAGCTTGCTGATGGGCTCGATCGCCTCATCGCTAATGACCTCGAGCTCAAGGTCGACGCCCGAGACATGCTTGAGGGCGTTCATAATGAGCGAACTTGCGGCGCCCAGGCGCGTGGAGGTCTTACCGGTCACCACGGAGCCATCGGGCATGACCATGGCACCCACGGGACCACCCGTCAGCTGCTCCCTGGTGAGGGCCGCCGAGCGCGCCGGTGAGTAGTTCTTATCGATGCCGGCTTTCTTCATAATAATCTTGAGACGGTCGACTTGCTCATCGCCCACGCCGGTACGGCGCACATTTTCGACCGCGGTAAAGTAGCGGCGGACGATCTCCATCTTGGAAGCGTCGCGGCAGGCATCGTCATCGGTGATGGCAAAACCGACCATATTGACGCCCATGTCCGTAGGGCTCTGGTAGGGGCTCTTGCCCAGGATCTTTTCCATCAGGGCACGGACTACCGGGAAGGCCTCGACGTCGCGGTTGTAGTTGACCGTGGTCTTGTTGTAGGCCTCCAGGTGGAAGGAGTCGATGATGTTGGCGTCATCGAGGTCTGCCGTGGCGGCCTCGTAGGCAATATTGACCGGATGCGTAAGGGGCAGATTCCAAACCGGGAAGGTCTCGAATTTGGCATAGCCGGCGGCCGTGCCATGCTTGTGCTCGTGATAGAGCTGAGACAGGCAAGTGGCGAGCTTGCCCGAGCCAGGGCCGGGCGCCGTCACGACAACGAGCGGTCGGGTGGTCTCGACAAACTCGTTCTTGCCATAGCCGTCGTCGGACACGATCAGATCGACATCGTGCGGATACCCCTCGATGGGATAGTGCAGCTTGGCGGGAATACCGAGCGCGTTCAGGCGGTTGCGGAACACATCGGCAGCGGGCTGTCCAGCGTACTGGGTGATGACCACGGCCGCGACAGCAAAGCCGTTGCCGCGGAACAGGTCAACCAGGCGCAGCACATCCTCGTCATAGGTAATGCCAAGGTCACCACGAGCCTTGTTTTTCTCGATGTGGTTCGCGTTGATCGCGATGATAACCTCGACATCGTCGGCGATGCTTTTGAGCATGCGGAACTTGCTGTCCGGCTCAAAACCCGGTAGCACGCGGCTGGCATGATAGTCATCGAACAGCTTGCCGCCAAACTCCAAATACAGCTTGCCGCCAAACTGCGAGATGCGCTCCTTAATGTGAGCAGCCTGCAGCTCGATATACTTCGCGTTGTCGAAACCCTGGCGCATATATGGCTCCCGTCCCGTTTCCATTTATGTTCTAGGCGATTATAACGGAGCCCGCCCTCCCCGATAACCAGACCATCAACAGGCACCAACCAAACACGCGCTCGATAAGTTGCGGTGAAATAGTTCCTGTTTAACCCCTCAAGACGGCCAAACAGGAACTATTCCACCGCAACTTCCCCTTTTTGGTTCAAACAAACCTGGCCTTTGTATCAATAATGGAAACGCCGCAGGTGGAGCATAAGTCAGCGAAAGCCCGCCAGAGCGAGCAAGGTGACGTGAAAGAGGAGGGCATAGGCCTTTTGGCCATGCCCGACGATTGAACGTCAGATTGCCGCTCTGGCGGGCTTGCAGCGTCGAGTGGTTCCGGCGTTTGGTAAAACGCCGGAACACAAGAGCGCCCCCTCCCGCGCACGGAACGGGAGGGGGCTAAAGGTAGGAGTCTACCGGTGGGTTGACCCCACCGGACAGACGATGACCAGATGATCCTCTACAGGATCGTCAAGGTTTCCGTGGGGTACCCGTTGGGTACTTAGAGCATCACGCAAGCGACGGTCAGGATGATGGCGCAGACGACGGAGAGCGCGACGATGAGCTTAAGGGCAAACTTGAGCCAGGTCGTCCACTCGATCTTGGCCAGGGCAAGACCGCCCATGATGGCGCCGGAGGTCGGGGTGAACAGGTTCACGACACCGATGGCGGCGGAGAAGATCATGACCATGACCTCGGGCGAGAAGCCGAGCTTAACAGCCAGCGGTCCCATGATGGGCATGGAAACGGTGGCCATACCGGAGGTCGAGGGGATCAGGAAGGACAGGCCGAAGTAGACCAGGAAGCTCATGGGAGCGAAGATCACGCCGGACAGGCCAGCCAGAGCATTGGCGGCAGCGTCGAGGACGTAGACGTCGAGGCCGGTGCTAGCCATGAGGACGGAGATGCCACGGGCGAGAGCGATGACGAGGACAACGGACATCATGTCGGCAGCGCCGGTGATGAAGGTGTTGACGATCTGCTTCTCGGACAGGCCACCGATGATACCGATCAGGATAGCCATGAGGAAGAACCAAGTGGAAGCCTCGTCGAAGTACCACTGGCCAATGGGCAGGCCGGTGATCAGGCAGACCAGCCCTGGACGACGGCGTTACCGTCGGCGTCGTAGACAGCGCCAGCGTCAAAGAAGTTGGCGACGCCCTCGTTGAGGTCGGCCAGCGGGATGAAGCCGACGATCATGACGACGAAGGTGAAGGCAAAGGCGATCAGAACACCCTTCTGACGACCGGTGAGCTTGACCTCCTTGTTAACCTCGGAAGCAGCCTTGCCGTGAGCCTCTTCGGCGTCCTTGAGCTCCTGCATCGAAAGGATGGTGGAACCCTTATCAGCCTTGACCTTCTTGGCATAGCTCATGACGAAGAAGATGGACATGGCAGTGGTAACAATCCACAGGACGGCACCGAGGCCGATGATGATGGACTGGTTGACCTCAATGCCAACGCCGGTCAGAGCGTCGACGGCAGCGCCGACGGCGAACGGGTTAACCGTGGAGCCGAGGCAGCCGCAGCCAGCGCCGAGCAGGACGGTAGCGGCGCCGACCATGGGGTCGAAGCCAGCAGCCATCATGGTAGCGGCGAGCAGGGCGTAGAAGGGAACGGTCTCCTCGCACATACATAGGTGGTACACCGAGGGAGAAGATGAGCATCAGCACGGGAATGAGCATGATCTCATTGCCCTTAAGCTTCTGCACCAGAACGGCAATGCCGTTGTCCAGGGCGCCGGTCTCGGTCATCATGCCGAGGAAGCCGCCGAGGATCATAACGAAGAGGCAGACGGGCAGAGCATCAGCGAAGCCCTTGACCGGGGCGGTGCAGAAATCGCTCAGGCGGGCAGCGGTAACCGCGCCACCGGACGTACCGGAGACGATAACGGTAACAACCGCGACGATTGCCAGCAGAGCAAGAAGAATGGTGAACGATGAAGGCATACCGCGCTTTTTCTTAGCGGTCTCAGTCATAGTTCTCATCCCCCCTTCATAAATCATTTACTGATCTCGCCCGAAGCGGCTCTTCCGTGCCGTGCATGTCGCTCGGTGCGAGATTTTTACCAGACAAAAGCGCTCGGGGTGCGCAGCAATGCACCCCGAGCGAGATGCTAGATGCTCTTACTTGAGCGTAGCGTACATGACAGCCTTGATGGTGTGCATGCGGTTCTCGGCCTCGTCGAAGACCTTGGAAGCGGGGCTCTCGAAGACCTCGTCGGTGACCTCCTGCTCGGTGATGCCGAACTGCTCGCACTTCTCGGCGCCAATCGTGGTGTTGGTGTCGTGGAAGCTGGGCAGGCAGTGCAGGAAGATGGCACCCGGGTTGGCCATAGCCATGACCTCGGAGGTGACACGATACGGGGTGAGCTGAGCGATGCGCTCGGCCCAGACCTCGTCGGGCTCGCCCATGGAGACCCACACGTCGGTGTAGATGACGTCGGCACCGGTGACGCCGTCCTTGACGTCGGTGGTCAGCTTGATGGTGCAGCCGTTGGCCTCGGCGATGGGCTTGCAGGCCTCGATGACGTCGTCAGCGGGCATGCACTCCTCGGGGCCGCAGGCCACGAAGTTCATGCCGAGCTTGGAGCAGACAACCATGAGGGAGCGAGCGACGTTGTTCTTGCAGTCGCCCATGAAGACGAGGGTCTTGCCCTTGATGTCGTAGTTGAAGTTCTCCTGGACGGTCAGGATGTCGGCGAGCATCTGGGTGGGATGCCACTCGGTGGTCAGGCCGTTCCACACGGGCACGCCGGACTTAGCGGCGAGCTCCTCGACGTCGTCCTGGGCAAAGCCACGGAACTCGATGCCGTCATACATGCGGCCGAGAACGCGGGCGGTGTCCTCGATGGACTCCTTCTTGCCCATCTGGGACGAACCGGGATCGAGGTAGGTGACGCCCATGCCCAGATCCATGCCGCCGACCTCGAAGGCGCAACGGGTACGAGTGGAGGTCTTCTGGAAGAGCAGAACGATGTTCTTGCCCTCGAGATAGCGGTGCGGAACGCCAGCGCGCTTCATATCCTTGAAGTTCTTGGAGAGCTTGAGCAGGTACTCGATCTCCTCGGTGGTGAGGTCGAGAAGCTTGAGGAAGCTACGGCCGGAGAGGTTAACACCCATGGTTCGTTTCCTTTCGAAGAATGAATTACGTAAATAGTAGTGGCGCCCGTTAGACGGGCGAAACCGGTGCGGTTGTAGGGGGACCGCACCGGAACGTTAAAGACTTAGAGGTCCTCGCGCCAGAAGGGCATGCTCATGCAGCGCGGGCCGCCGCGGCCGCGGGAGAGCTCGGCGGAGGGCACGACGAGAAGGTCCAGGCCCTCCTTGTACAGCACGTCGTTGGTGACGGTGTTGCGGGCGTAGACGCAGATCTTGCCGGGCTCGACGCACAGGGTGTTGGAGCCGTCGTTCCACTGCTCGCGGGAGGCCGCGATCGGGTCGCCGCCGCCGCAGGGGATCAGCTTGACCTGGTCGACGCCGGTGGCGTCCTCCAGGACGTGCTCGAGGGTGTCCTCGATCAGGCGGATGTTCACGTCGCCCGGGTTCTTGCCGGCGGTCAGCTCGTAGACGCGCAGGGTGCCCATGATGGCGGGGTGGATTGTGAACTTATCGACGTCGATCTGGGTGAAGACCGTGTCGAGGTGCATGAAGGCGCGCGAGACCGGGATGTCGAAGGCCAGGATGCGCTCGACCTTGGAGTCGGAGTTCCAGAAGATGTTCTGGGCCATGACGTCGATGGCGGCGGCCTGGGTGCGCTGGGAGATGCCGACGGCGAGGGTCTTCTCGTTGATGTTCAGCACGTCGCCGCCCTCGGTGTGGAACTGGCAGTCGCGGCGGAAGTACAGGGAGACGTCCTTGTAGTCGGGGTGGTACTTGAAGACGTACTTGCCGTACAGGGTCTCGCGGTTGCGGGTGACCGAGTACATGCGGTTGAGGTTGACGCCCTCGCCGACGACCGCGAACGGGTCGCGGGTGAAGTAGAGGTTGGGCATCGGGTCGATGATCAGGTCGGACTCGGACTCGGAGTTGACCAGGGAGTCGAGGGTCGTGGACGCCGTGAGGGGCATGTCGATCTCGGCCTTGGTCATGCCGGCCATGGTCTTCTTGACGAACTCGAGGTTGTCCTCGATGGAGTCCAGCTTCTCGCGGACGATCTGCGGCATGTGCTGGCCGCGGATGCCTGCCTCGGCGATGTACTGGTCGGTGAACTCGGCGCGGGCGCCGGGGACCTGGTCGAACACCTCTGCGACGAGGTTCTCGAGGTAGAGCACCTCCACGCCCTGGTCCCTCAGGATCTGGGCGAAGGTGTCGTGCTCCTGCTGCGCGACCTCCAGGAACGGGACGTCGTCGAACAGGAGTCGCTCGAGCTCGTCGGGCGGCAGGTTGAGGAGCTCGTCGCCGGGACGGTGCAGGCAGACCTTCCTGAGCTTGCCGATCTCGGAAGGCACGTGCAGACCTTTCGTCATGGCCTCCTACCTTTCTTTCGGGCCCTTGTCAGGGCCGATTCGTTAGCGCCCCTCCGTGTGAGGCGTTATTGCTGACGACATATTTATATCCAAAATTAGCCCATACTTCCACCTTGCCCCCGAACGGTTTTATATGAGGGGTGAACGGCATACACATATACTTCACGCATGGCACACTTCGATTTAATAAAGTGTATTTACGTGCTTAAACGCGTATTCAATCCAATAATCAAATGGAACTAAACTTTATTAAACCACCCTCAAATTGCATATTTCCAATAGAGCTATGAATAGAATTAGCGATTCATACCGCGTCTCAACCATTTTCATTTTTATTCAGAAAAAAGTTTGTCCTATTCATTTCTGGTAAACGAATTACCGTTTACCAGACGCTTGATACCGTTCACCGGAAGCTCAGTATAAGGCCCAGCGGATACCGGCTCGTTTTACGGCCCCATTTGTAACAACTTGGCTTCTCGGTATAGAAAAACGGACCCGCTTCCCTCGTGGAAAACGGGTCTGTTATCGATAATCGTAGACAGATTTGAGCGGCTTTGAGAGCCGTCGGAATCCTAGCGATCGAACTCCGCCAGCGCCTCGCCCAGAAGCCTCAGGCCCTCGCGAAGAACGTCTTCGCTCGCGCAGTAACCCAGGCGTGCGCCACAGGGAAGCTCAAAGCGGCTGCCGGGAACCAACAGCACTCCCCTCTCGGCCAGCAAGCGCTTGCAGAACTCCTCGTCGTCCTCGGGGATATCCAGCCGGATAAACGAGGTGGACACGCCCTGCGGCGCCGTCCAGGAAACGCGGTGCTGCGTATCGATCCAAGCCTGTGCGATATCGCGGTTTCCAAACACAATCTTGCGGTTGCGCTCGAGGATCTTGTCCTTGTGCTCGAGCACGTAGGTCGCCAGGGCGTCGTTGAACACGCCGCCGCAGATCATGGTGTAGTCACGATAGGTGCGGATGCGGTTAGATACCTCTTCGTCGGCCACGACCCAGCCCACGCGAGCCGCAGGCGTCGAATAGGTCTTGGACACCGAGTTGGTGACAATGGCCTTCTCGTACACGTCGGCCATCGACATAAAGGCCTCGGTGTTCTCGAGCGGCAGATACACCTCGTCGCACAGCACGTAGGCGCCCACCGAACGGGCGATCTCGGCAATCTGGCCGAGCGTATCGGCATCGAGCACCGTACCGATGGGGTTCGATGCGTTATTGATGCAGATGAGCTTGGTGTTGGGGTGAACGAGGTGCTTGAGCTGTTCGATATCGGGCTTCCAGCCGAGCTCCTCGCGAAGCTCCCAATACTCGACCTCGGCACCGAGCGTACGCGGAATCTCATAGAGCGGCGCATAGGTAGGCCACTCGGCAATCACATGGTCGCCGGGCTCGACCACGGCCATGGTGGCGTTGAGGTTCGCGCCCGTGCAGCCGTTGGTCTGCAAAATGTGATCGGGATTGATCTCGCGACGATACAGCTTGGCGACTTCGGCCTTAAACTCCGGCGAACCCTCGATCCAGCCGTAATTCATCTTCTCGCGATCCAGGCGCTCGTAGAACGTAGCACCGTCCTGCTCGTCAAGTGCGCGAAGCTCGCCCATGGTGAGCGACGAGATCGTCGACTGAGCGATATCCCAGGTAGCACTCTTCTCCCAAACGTTGAGCCATTCCTCAACGCCAATTGTCTTGATATCCATGGCCACCTTATCTGATCTTAATTTAGCGTCAATAAACATGAATGGGACGGTGCGAAAGAACCGCACCGTCCCATTGGGAGACATCCAATGTCAGCTAGATGTTTGTATTAAGACCTGTACGGGTCTTTGAAAACCTTAGAGGTCCTCGCGCCAGAAGGGCATGCTCATGCAGCGCGGGCCGCCGCGGCGCGGGAGAGCTCGGCGGAGGGCACGACGAGAAGGTCCAGGCCCTCCTTGTA
>JAQEDL010000058.1:0-11627 GCA_027669365.1 Coriobacteriaceae bacterium AM49-12
CGGCGGGGTTGTCGGAGCGCAGCCAGGGGCTTTGCCCAGGTCAGACGACTTGGGCGCGGGCGAGGCAGGCTTGGGCGCGGGTGTCGGAGCAGCCGGTTTGGCCATGACGGGCTTAGGCGCGACGGGGTCGGCGCCGCTATCGGTGCTGCTTTTGGCTGCGTCGCGCTGGCGCTCGAGGATGCAGGGGCCGCCGAGGACACGGGTTGCGGGTCCGCAGATACCGCAGCCCGTGCAGATGGAGAATGCTCCTCATGTTGAGGAGCCGGCGTGCCACCCCCATCCAGGACATAGTCGACGGTACGACGACCGAAGACCGCACTGACTGTCGGCAGGACCACCGACTGCGTGTCGGCGCGTCCAAGCATCTTGATGGCAAAGGTCGAGCCGCGGGGAACGAGACCGTGAGCTGGAGCCGTCGTCAGCCGTGGCGCGGGCATTGAGCAAAAGCCCCGCGTAGGAAGCCTGACGCGCCTTGACACGCTCGACAACCTCGGCCCATTTGCGCTGCAGCTCTCCGGCATCCTCGACCGCGGGCGTCTCGGCAGTACCGGCGGCGGCAACCTGGGCGGCATTGTTGGACTGGGGCTTAGGTGCCGGAGCGGTGGCAGGCGCGGGAGCCGCAACGGGCTGAGGCGTCGGAGTCGGCGCAGGCTGAGGTGCAGGCGCTGCAGGCTTGGAAGCTGACACGGACGCAGAACGGGACGCAGGCTGGGCAGCCGGAACAGCAGCACCACGGTCCCAAGGCATACCGCCCTGGCGCGCGGACGTAGCAGCGGGGCAGCGGATGCCGCCGGAGCGGCAGCACGAGCGCCCGAAATTAGCGTCGGCTGTTGGGCAGCAGCGGGTACGGATGCTGCAGGCGCGGCGGCCTGAGCAGCAGCCACGCTCGCCGGCACGGCGCCGTTGGCAACCATGGCCTCCAAGCGGGCCACGCGCTCGGCCAATGCCTCAATCGTTAAATCGGCCTCGGGACGTGCCAGGCGCGTGCAGGCGATCTCGAGCACCAGGCGCACGTCGCTCGCGCCCCTCATCTCCAGTGCGGCATCGTCGAGCACCGTCAGCACACGGGCCAGGCGGTCGGCAGGATGCTCGCCAAAGGCAGCGGCCTCGGCAGCAAGCGCCTCGGCCTGCTCGGAGCCGCCCTCAAACAGCTCGGCACGGGCACCGGCAACGCAGGCAACGTACACGTCACGCACATGCGCCACCAGGTCGCGCGTCAGCTCCAGCAGGTCGTTTCCTTCCTCGACCTGCGCACGGATCAGTCCATAGAGCTCGGCAACATCGCGATCGGCAATGGCGCGGGAAAACTCGCCCAGAATCTGGTCCGAAACCTCGCCTAAAAGCGAGCGGGCGTCGTCCGCATGCACAGAACCGTTGCCAAAGACGCTCAGCTGCTCCAGCGTGGACAACGCGTCGCGCATACCGCCCTTGGCATGGCGCGCCACGATAGCCAGCGCCTCATCGTCGTAATCGAAGCCCTCCTGCTCGCACACGTATGCCAGGCGACGCTCGATATCCTCGTTGCCGATGCGATGGAAATCGAAACGCTGGCAGCGCGAGAGGATGGTCTCCAGAATCTTTTGCGGGTCGGTGGTGCACAGCACAAAGATCACGTGTGCCGGCGGCTCCTCGAGCGTCTTGAGCAGCGCGTTGAACGCCGCCGTCGTGAGCATGTGGACCTCGTCGATGATATAGATCTTGTACTTGCCGCGCACCGGGGCAAAGTTGACGGAGTTGATGATTTCCTCGCGCACATTGTCCACGCCCGTGCGGGAGGCGGCATCGAGCTCGTAGACATCGGGGTGGTTACCCTCGGCAATGAGCTCGCACTCCTCGCAAGTACCGTCGGGCATGCAGCCGCTTGCACCCTCGGCGCGCGCCGCCTCGGCATTGCGGCACAGCAGCGCCTTGGCCAGAATGCGCGCCATGGTGGTCTTGCCCGTGCCGCGCGGTCCGCAGAACAGGTAGGCGTGGGACAGGCGCCCCTCGGTGATGGCGTGCTCGAGCGTCGAGACGATATGCTGCTGGCCCACCACGGAGTCAAAGGTGAGCGGGCGATACTTTCGGTACAACGATTCCATGGGTGCTCCCCCGGGTATACTGAGTCTTGTTGCCGCGGCGGCCATGCGGTCGCACGGCATACTGCATTCCATAATAACCCGTACGGCGAGCCCGCCGCGATAGGAGTCCAAAGAGCATGGCAGACGCAGAGAGCAACCTCGTTCCCTCCGAAGCAGCCGACCAGGTCGAGGTCGCGCTCGAGGAGCAGGCCGCAGCCGACGACGGCATCCTGTACCTCAACGAGTACCAATACGAAAACGACCTCGTCACCGACTTCGCCCGCCTGGTCGCCTCGCCCAGGCGTCGCGGCTCGCTGTATGTCGCCGCGGCAATTGCCGCGCTCATCGGCATCGGCATGCTGGTGGCCGGCGGCAACTGGATCAAGTTTGGCGTCGTCTTGATCGTATTCGGCGCCTTTTTGGCCTGGTGGAGCAAAAACCTGCACCACACCCTCGCCCGCGACTTTATCGACGCCGTTGAGGCCGACGAGTCCATGGGTGGCCGCTATCGCCGCGTCGCCGCCAACGAGGACGGCCTGATGGTTTGGGGCACGAGCGGCAAGTCGCAGTTCTTCCCGTTTGAAAAGCTCGACCACGTGCTCGACGGCGAGCGCATCTTTGTGGCCATGTTCGCCGACCAGGGCGTGACGATCCCTAAGGACACCTTTGTCCGCGGCGATGCCGAGCAGTTCGGTCCCTTCCTTAAGGCGCGCATCAACAAAAAACTCCGCATCGAGACCAAACGCAAGAAGATGAAGGCAGAAAAGGCCGCTGCCGAAGCAAAACAGGGCGACAAGCCCCAGGAGACCAAGGGCAAGCAGCGCAAGCAGAAGAAGAGCAAGAAGAAGCGGTAGGCCGGCCGACACCGAAGGCGCCTCGTCCCGCGCCCGATTCCGGGCCGGGGCGCCTGGAATCGGCGCGCGTACCGCCAATGGACCCGTTTTGCCTTGCTCTCGAGCTATTTCACTTCAAACCTTAAGAGCCTCCGCTCCGGCAGATCGGTCATCTTCATCGTGTAAGTCCCGGGAAATGCTTTCTCAAAACGGACGGTCTCGTAACCTTCGAAATAGTCGTTGGTGTTCTGCATCATAAATGGGACGAGCAACTCGTTTTCTGCCCCAACCTCCACGGCAAACGCAGCAGAGCCGCCAAGGACCGGCATGGCTTGCGTTATCAGATCGGTATTGACTACAAAATCATAGTTTGGCGCAGACTCCGGAACCAGATGCCAAACATACGCTTTGATTCCACCGTCGATATTATCCCTATTTCTGACACGCATCTTTACGGCGATAACGCACGTGATGTCGGCATCCTTCAGTCTCGTTTTCGTATCCACGGTGCCATATTTTGAATAATCGTCATGTGCTCGTTTGAGATACTCGCGCGGCGTGAGCAACTCTGCCCCGTCTATGCAAAACGAATACCCATCAGTCACCACATCCTTCGACCCCAGAAACGCTCCATCCATCGAGAGCCATTCGCCCTCCGCGTAATATTTCTCAGGAATGACCGTCCGGTTCCCGTTAACGACGCTCACCCTCATGCCCGCAAGGCCGGCAGCAGCACAGCAAAAAAGCGCGAGCGCCGATCTTCTCGTCCACAGGGTCTTCTTCATCGCGCTCACGACCTTTCCCGAACTTTCACAACGGCACCGTCGCGCATGCAGTAAACCCGATCGGCCAGTTCCTCGAGCACCTCTCCGTCATGGCTGGACAGAAGGACCTCACGACCCGTTGATGCCGCCATCGCCACAACGCGCTTGAGCATTTCAACGCCCGCTTCGTCGAGGGCATTCGTTGGCTCATCGAGAACAAGCAGCTTCGGCTTCTCCATAATTGCCGCAGCTATCCCCAGACGCTGCTTCATCCCAAGCGAGTATGCTCGGAACTTCTTTTTTTCGTCTGCATCGAGCCCCACGAGCCGCAGGGCAGAGCGAATGTCCTCGGGGGTGGCAACGCCCTTGATCTGAGCGATGAGCTTCAGATTGTCGTAGCCAGACAGATATCCCAAAAAGGAAGGCGCCTCGATCAACATCCCCAGACTCGGCGGGAACGAGATGTCCGCCCCAAGCCTTTGGCCATCGATAGAGATTTCGCCTTCGGTAGGCTTGATCAACCCGCAAACCGCTCGCATGAGCATGGTCTTACCCGAACCGTTTATCCCCTGAAGCCCGACCACAGTCCCAGGGTCAACCTCGATGGACACGTTGCGCAGGACATCGTTTTTACCCATGCGCTTCGATACGCCCCTTACGATCACACTCATATCTTGTCCCCCTTTTCTATAAGGTCGGCCCTTCGAAACCACAGTCCACCCAACGATAGGCATAACGACATAAGCCCAATTGATGACAAGACACTCGAGCCCGCCGCGATTCCCTCTTTGACAATTCCACCCCAGCGCAACAGCATCAAGGCGTTACCCAATAGCGCCCAATGTCGTGCATATGCCGAGCAGATCAGGTAGCTCATTAAAACCACAAACGAGACTGACGACCCAAGCACAAACCCAACCGCTGCCTGCGCAAACGCAAGCGCCTCAAAAGCAAATAAGAGACCTATGAAAAACGGCAGCGCATCTGCCTCGGCAGCTTTGAGAAACCACGGCGCCAAATTAGCCAGTTGAAGCGACTCACCATGAATGACCGCGCTGAACGAGGAGCTCACCACCAAGCTCCAAATCACAACAGAGCAAACCACCACGAGCAGTGAAAATGCCGTTACTGCCGCCACCAAGATAAAACGCGAGACCCACCAAAGGGTTCTTGCCCGGCATCGAACAAGCGCTTGCAAACCAAACCCGTGCAACGATTCGGTCGGATAGTCGAGTGTTGTATAGAGAATAAGCAGAATGAGAAATAGCCATCCTAGCGGAGGCACAAACATGACCCCGGGCCTAGGCTCAAACGGAGCAGATCCGGCAAACACGAGCGCAAGATTATCCGCAAACCCCAAGGTATCCGTTCTAACCCCATACACAGAAGACAATCCGTAGGCGTACACCAAGTTCGCAACGGTCACTGCCGCAATTGCAATAAAAGTGATGATGTTCTTCTTCAAAACGGTCCTCAGGTCCGCGGCGACCAGCCTAAACAGCATCAGACCACCTCGCGTCTTTTCCACGCCCCAGAAAAAGCCAACGAAGCAAGGGTCAATAATATGATTTCCGCAAAACCGGCTCGAATGTCTGGCCAGTTATTCAGCGATTCCGACCTGATGCTGTTGAGGATATTGCAGTTAAACCCCACACAAGCCATTACGCCGAAGATCCAGCCATTTGCAAAATGCCACGCAACCATTAGCAGATACGGGACAATTATCGCTTTGATTCTGCTACGAAACAAAATTGAGAAGCCAGTTACAGCCATGGATAAAGTCCCGAGCGTGACAGCATCGAACAGCGTGTATGCGAGCACATATGACAAAGGATGCGAATAAAATAGACCGGAGAAGTAGCTATGCAGGTAAAGTCCTACGTAAGTCGACTCATCGACCCGAGGAAGATACGCAGGAAAAAGCATCGAGACGATCAGGAAATTGACGAGCAGAGGAATGGCAGTCACTGTAAACGCGGAGAGGAAAGCAGACAGCATCTTTACGTTCACGTACGCCTTTCTGGAAACGCGCGTGCATATCTGCATGTCATAACCACTCAAACGCTCAAAGAGACACGACCAAGATCCAGCCAACATTGCAAGCAGGGGCAGTACATAGAAAAACACCGACGCAGACAGTGGCGCGTTCGCGCTCACAACAATCCAGTTACCGAAGCTGCTTTCACGTGTTTGACCGAGATAATTTTCGGCTTGCACGCCAACGCCGAAACCAAAAGAAAGAAGGTTGTGGCGCTCTTTTTCCAAATTTGCCCACGGCTCCAGCGCGGCAGCTATTGCAACTGCGACCGCAATCAAGAGAGCAAGGATAAAAGCTGGACGTCTAATCGTTTTCGACAGTTCGTATCTTGCGAGCTTTTGGTTCATACGTCCTCCTCCCCCTTCCGACCCAGAAAGCCGGAAGGGAGCCATTTCAAACAACTATGCGGGAAGCTTGTGGAAATGCCCGACGCAGTCGGGGCTCCATACACCAATAACAGTGCCGTAGCCAGACTCCGCCCATGCAGTCAGTCGCGCCGCAGATCGCCCGTTCTCACGGACGAGGTTATACATTTCCCACTGTCCCTTGTGATTCGAACGATACGTTCCCTGAGTACAATTCATGCTGCCGCTACCGCTTGTGTTATACGCACCGTCTGTATATAACCGAAGCGGATTTCCCGTATGGCCCTGGATATCCAGATAGAGCGATGAGGAATCATCCTTTTGACGGTAGCCAGTTGCACTCGTCCCGGCACATTGAAAACTAAATGCCTTATCGGCATTGTTCGTACAGGTCGTAATTCCCGTATCGGCGTTTTGAGTAATGCTGGAAACCTGAGAGGTGTCAAACTCCTCTTGTGCAAACGATGCAGCGGGAACCCCTAGGGACAGACCAGCTGCAATCACCAAGCCGACTCCGATTCGAGCAATAGCGCTCCTTGGCTTAATCATGGCCTTCTCCAATCAAAAGCGGTTAACAATGCGTCGACGCACGGCAACCTTCGCATGAATAGAGAAAGATGTCTGTAAACACCCGCTATTGAGTTGATTGCTCAGGCGTTTACACGTTATTTACCTGCGATAACAATAAAATTAGCTCCGCCTTATTCTTGATCTTCAACTGGCGGTAAGATGCAGACCGCAGCGCTTGCACCGTAGATGCAGCGTAACCGACATCCTCCGCAATGGCCTTTGTCGTTGCCCCCTCTGCCGTCATCAGCAAAATTTGCGACTGAACATCAGAAAGGGAGCGCGACGTAAGCAGGGCCAGCTGGCGCACGCGGGCCGTTTCGGTGGACCCGTTCGCCCGGTACTCCAAGACGGCCTTCTCGTCCTCAACCGAGCGGGCGAGCGCGATGTGCGTAACGAACATGGGCACAGACCAGCAAACAATCACCGTTGCCACGACGACATTGACAGCCGAACTTTGCCCCAACAACGACGCGAGGAACAACGGCTCGAAAACCGTCAGATCCTGCACCATATTGAGCAAGACAGCCCAAACAGGAGCCGTCGCCCCGAAGCAAAGCATCCATATCCCAAGCATTTTGCGCTGCGGACAGCTTCGCATCACTATATATGTGAGCAGCACCCCCGTCAGCACCGCAAGTCCATGGATTCGCCCCCTAGCGACCGCATAGATTAAGGCAACCATGCCCATTGACACCAACGGCACGATAGCCCGAGCATGGGCATGCACCTTAAACGGACGCAGCCCAACAGCGAGCGAAGCCGTAGACGCCACGCCGCAAAACAGGACCGGCACAGCCATCAACGGAACGCGTATGCACATCAATGCCGCGATATAGATAAAAGACCATTCCACAGCAGATAGCACCGCCCATACGTACGGGCTTCCGAGCCAAATCGCTTCACCCGCTCTATCCAGCGCAGCGCCACGATTCGCTTTTCCACCCGCGTAGCGTAGCGACAGAAGCAGTCCGAGACCCAATGCGTAGCTAAGAGGGAAAAGGCGACAGCCCGCGAAACACCGGACCCCCAATCGCTATCCGCCATTACCAAGGGCCCCGCCGCAAGGAGGATAAAGAATAATGTGAGCAGGTATCGAAACAGCCGGCGCGTTCGAGCTGATGCCACTATATCGTCAGCATGCCGCTGCGGTAGCTCATGCCCTACAGTATCGCCCTCACCCGCAAACAGCGCCACGAGCTCGCGTGAGCCCGCAACCGACGCCTTCCCGTATGCTCGGTGAAGCGTTGTTCTCACCGTCGATGGCTTCGTATCCGTCTCCTTGGCAATTTCCGCCGGCGTTTTCCCTTTGAGCAGCAGTCGAACAAACTGCTCTTCTCTAGGCGACAGGGCAGGGGAAAACACCCCCGCATCGAATGTGTCGGACGCACAGGCGATATCCGAATTGTTGTCCCGTTTCCCCCTTAGCAACATGCATACGAAGGCAGCAGCGATAACGGACCCCATCGCCAGCAATGCAATGACCACGGCATCGCTTGCGAAGTATGCCGCCTCAACAGCCGGAATAAGACCAATAGGAACTGCTACGAGCACAGAACAGGCAAACACGTCGCGCCGCCCATGGCCAAAGGCACGAGGGCGGCAAAACGGCGGGGCCACAGTCAATGCGAGATAGACCAACGGAATTAAAAGCGCAAGGCCAATTGACGCGGCCGTTACAGGGGGCATCCCCCATGGCTCGGGAACGACTCTCCATGAAACTCGACAGCAAAACAGCAGGCAAGACATGACGGCTATTGTTTCTGTAAAAATCGCGTCCTGCGGGTGACGAGTTTCCCTTTCGTCAGTCCGTGTCGACCTCTGCGTCAAAGGAGAGTCCGCCGTGCCCCAAATAACATATGAGAGAAGCAGCGACCCAACAAAGCACGAGACACACGAAACGCCATGTAACAACCAAATCGGTGCAAACACGATTGGAATAGAGTCTCCGCGAGCATAGAAAGCCAGGTCGGCCCATTCGGGAACCGTTGCAATAACACCAAGGAAAACACCGATGGCACCGAGATGCCTCGGCCTTCTCATTCCCCCCTTGCATAGCGCAGCACCATGAACAAACGCCGCGAGGCATGCGCCCAGGATAACGAGCCAGGTCATTGCACCTGACGCTAGGCCGATTGAAGATGAAAACCGGTGATAAGGGGTGACCGCCATTACGACAAGCGCAATGGCGCAGGCAAATGTAGCAGAACGGCGGGAAAAGAGCATACGGCCTCCATAGCGTGTCATTATATCGCTCGAGCCGCTCGTTTATCTCTGTTCTCACACCAGCCAGCATCAATGATTCAGGCGAACTCCAATCCGCGCCAGATCACGGTCCGGCTTTTGTTCGCAGTCCCCACATCAAAGCGGGATGCGGTTTCCTTTTGGACGCCGGTTCGGAAAGCGCATCCCGTTCCAGGGCAATATTCTGGGATGCAGTTTCCGCAGCCCACCCCATTTGGAAAGCGCATCCCATAATTTGGCTGAAAACTGAGATGCGCTTTCCAAACGAGCCGAAACGGGCCGAATCGATCGGGCCACCTCGCATCCCGCTATCCTCGCCATCTGCCCGAGCGTGCTACACTAGCAGCATCTATGCCACCGCGAACGGCTCGGCCCCGCGCCCGCCACTCGCAAACGAACTTTAAACGCACGAGGGTTGGCCATGCCGCTTTTCTCGCAACATACTGCCCGGTTCTCGCCGGACGTTCCTTTGGAGGGCACCAGCTCTCGCGAGCTGCTCAAGCGGTACCAGCCGCTCGAGACACTTGCGACCGGCGGTTTTGGCTCCATCGAGATCTGCCGCGACACGCACCTGCGCCGCCGCGTCGCCATTAAACGCATCCCCCTTATCAACGGTGCCGGCATACCCGCTAGCGACATCATGGATGTCCTGCGCGAGGCGCACACTGCCGCCATGCTTCAACATCCCAACATCGTGCAGGTCATCGACTTTACGCACGACACAGCCTATGCCTACCTGGTTATGGAATATGTCGATGGCATGTCGCTGGCCGAGTTTTTGCACCGCGCGGACGGCCACTCACTTACCTTTGACGAGGCCGCGGCCATTGCCGATGCCCTGGGCCAGGCGCTCACCTTCGCCCACAGTAATGGCGTACTCCACCTGGACATTAAGCCCGCCAACGTGCTCATCGACCACTCGGGCAATGTAAAGCTCACCGACTTTGGCATGGCGCGACTGTCGTCTGCCGGTGGCTTTGGCGGCTCACGCGGCGGCACCATCGGCTACATGCCGCCCGAGCAGCTCGATATCGAGACCGGCACGGTCGACGAGCGCGCCGATGTCTTTGCCCTCGCCTGTGTGATCTACGAGGGCCTGTGCGGCAGCGCTCCCTTTATGGCGGCCACGCCCGCCGACTCGCTCGGCCGCATCATCGGCGGCGCCACCTATCCCAGCGAGCTGATACCACACTTTCCCCCGGGAGCCGAGGCCGCGCTCATGAGCGCGCTCTCCCCCATGCCGCAGGACCGCCCCAACAGCATCGAGGCATTTTGTGACCAGCTGCTCGCCGGCTTGGGCAGCGTGCGCGAGGGCCGTCGCAGCCTGGAGCAGATGGTGGGCGAGCTGTCGGATGACGAGCGCGCGGCAGACGGTATCGAGTCATCGACCTACGAGGACGACGCCATCGAGGTCGACCCCGCACTCGGCTGGGCGGGCACGCGCTGGAGCCATGCGCGCGACTACACCATGCGCGCTATCTCGGCGCTAACGTGCGGCACCTTTAGCTTTTTGCTGATGCAAACGCCGGGGTCGCGGCGCTTCCCGGCCTGGTCATTGCGGCCATCGCGATTGGGGCGGCCGCCGGCCTGGCCCCCCAGATTGGCTCGGCCATCTCGGCTGTGGGCTTTTTGGTGCTCATGGCAAACGCCACCATGCAGGCACAGGGCATCCTGTCGATGTTGCCCGTCGCGGTGATCTTTGCCGCCGCCATGTCCGGTTGGTGGATCGCCTGGGGTCGCACCGAGGCTGCCGCGAGCGCCGCACTCACCTGTGCACTCGCGCTTGGCTGTCTGACCGGCAATACCTTCCTGGCAGCTGGGGTCACCGCCGGCGTCGCGTCATTTTGGCTCGGCCCGGCAAGCGCCGCCGCGGCAACGGGCATGGGCGCACTTTTTGCCCGTCTGGCCACGGTCGCGCTTTCAGCCGGAGGCGTGCTGGGGCTCGGTAACGTTGCCGCAGCGCTGGGAGACCCGCTCCTTTGGGCTGCCTTTGTGCTGGTAGCGGCAACTGCCGCGGCGTCATCTGCGCTGCTCAATGCCCATGTCAAGCGTGCCGATCAGGGCTCAAACCTTGCCGCAATCGCCGCCATTGCTGTCGCCGGCATCGGCTGCGCAGCGGCGTCCTGTCTTGCACACCATATGGAAATTGCCAGCCTTGCAGCCGCGGTCGTCGCCAAGGCGGCGGTTGCGGGAACCCTATCCTCTATAATCGTTGGGATATGCCTATATTTGCTCGGATACCAAAGAACCTATACGGAGAGTGATCTTTCGTGAACTTCCTGAACATCTTCGAGGACCACGTGGCCGGCATCTTCGGTGCCACCCGTGCCCCGTTCTCCTTTAAGAAGCTTGCCAAGCAGGCCGCTCGCGACATGGAGGATCAGACTCTGGTGATCAATGGCGTCAACACGGCGCCGGCACTCTATACCATCCTGATCGCCGCCGACGACGACCCCATGCTCGCCCCGTTCTACCCCGAGCTTTCGCGCGAGGTCCGCGAGTTCGTGAAGGCGCAGGCCGAAAAGCGCCGTTATGTCTTTGTCGGCGAGCCCCTCGTGCGCTTTATGATCGATCCGCAGCTGCGTGCCGGCAAGTTCTCGGTCTTTGCCGAGAACGTCGATGCCCCCACGCTCGGCCGCCTGTACGAAGAAGAGCGCGCCTATCAAAACGGTCTGGGCCAAAACAACTCCGCGGCAAGCCGTGCCGCCAGCGCCCCGCGCGCCGGCCAGCAGCAGTTTGCTGCCCCGCAGCAGCAG
>JAQEDL010000059.1:0-11481 GCA_027669365.1 Coriobacteriaceae bacterium AM49-12
CTCGTCGAGCAGCGCGTTGAGCGTCTCCTCGACGGTCTTCCTCACCAGATTCTTTATGTCCTTGCGCAGCGACTCCTCGTCGACTGTTACGATGTTCGCAGACACGGCCGTGCCCTTTCGTCGTTGATTTGTTGTTTAGCCGCTAGAAATCATATGACGGGGCGCGGGCCGTGTTCCGCTATGCGGTTGTCAATTTGCGAAAGAAATTATGCGTCACCTATTGCTGAGACGAGCTTGGTAACAAGAAATGAACAATGCGATGATTGCCACAATCGCTGAGATGTATTCAGGTAGATTCGTTAGGTCCATTGTCTCCTCCACCACTAAAATCAATTGGCAATACTACAATTATCGTTCGGCATTCTGAATTCTCTGATTCAGTATCCATATAGTGGGACTATGCGAAAGGTTCTCCAGCAAGGAGTAATAAACGGTTAAATAGATTGCTTGCTTCAAAAGCAGCAACGGACTCTCGGATTAGAAGCCTGTACAATTAAGGACAGCATTAGCAAGCGAGATGATAAATGGCCCTATTATTTTTTGTCGTTACTCTTGTTGGCCCGATTGAGTCAGAAATGTTGGTGTAAGCGCGCTAGGGTTAACCGCCAACGTTTCCAATGCAATCGCCATTTTGGCTTTTCGAATCATTCAAATGTTGGATAAACAAATAGGTGCAGAATATCAGCTAGCCTGATAATCTGGCACCTATATTACGATTGGACTATAGAGGACGGAGTCCATCCTCGAATAACAAAAGGTCGTCCAGAAACTTTAACGAAACTTAACTTGCAGTCTTGCAACAGGAATGTTTGGATCGAATTCAACGAGCTGGCGTAAAGAGACGTTTGAATTAAACTGCTTATCCAAACAGACGTTGGACCTTTGACTTAACACGCAACGCATTCCAAGAAGCAGAGCTCTCAATTCTTGCAATCGTTTTGTTTAAGCCGGAAGGATTTTCATTGCTATCTCCAAGCTTTGTGTTGAAAAAAGCTTTCAGCTCAGGGCGCAACCAGTGGGTGCCATCTGTTCTCACGCGGTCGCGGATGTCTCCATAGCCTATTTCAGTCACCCCACTAATAAGACCTGCTGTCATAAGCATATGCCCGTTATAGCAATGGGGGTCATGGCAGCGGCCAATCGGCTTATCCGGAAGCGGCTCGTCAGGATTCGCGAACACATTGCCGACGCTGCACCCTTTGTAGCACTGACGTGCTTCGCCGGTGGACATGTCAATGTAATACATCCAAGATCCTGCTTCACAAAACCCAGTCTGTTTAACGCCGAAAATTGTGTTCTTGAAATCGAAGAAAGAGGAATTGAACTGGTTCCAAGCGGCATAGTACTCATCGGAAGAGAGATTTGTTAGCCGATTAATCCCACTAGTGGCATCATTTCGCGCAATCGTGAGGTGTGCAAGCGCCCCAAAGTTTTCCATGCAGTATTTCTTGACCTCTGGGATAAAAGGAACAAGCTCATCAGAGGGGGTTATCTCAACATTGCACGACGCACCCGCCGCCCAGGCGCGTTTACGTTCTCAGCGAATCGCTTGAGAAGCCCCTTCTCCTTTAGTTCTAGGTAATGTAGCGAGCATTTGAACTCCACATGCGAGAGAACGTCAGGTTCGAGATCGAGCAGAGGCTCAAGTTTCTTGGTGAGCACCATGTTCGAGACAATCTCCATGTAATGCCCTTCGAGGGCGAGAAGCTTAACGTACTGAGCGAGTTCCGGCAGCAGAAGCGTCTCCCCGTCAGCGCAGAGATTAAAATATGAAATACCCCCAAGGCGCTCTTTCCTCATGGCGTAAGCGATTTGCTCGGGTGAGTATTTCATCTCCGGAATGACGCCTTCATAACTACTTGGCCGCTGCGATAGATAACAGTAATGGCAACGTAAATTACATACAGACAACGGGATGCCAAATAAAATGACTTTCTTCATATATGATTCCAATCAATAAAAGCTATTACCGAATAAGAATGCCTTTAACGAGCGCTAGATAGGCGCATCGTTGTTCGGTCGAAAAGGTGGTACAGAACACGATCGACCAGCAAATAAAGCATGATAGCAACACGGCGATGAGCAGTCCGCACCATGTCGCGGTAGCTACCACGGTTGTTATGCTGAGAGAAACACAAATGGTGACGCCGACGCTAAGCAGAGACACAAGCGCCTCGCGATACATTGTCCACAAGGATTTGCCGATTAACTTTGCGACATAAGGTGCAATGATGATGAGATTCCTTGTAATGGAAATCAATGCGCTGACTCCTGCGATCGCATACGTTCCCAGGTTGGTGAAATTGAGAGCGAACAGGACTAGTATTAAGTTGAGAACAGCACCACACAGGAATGAGACGGAGTTTACCTTGAGCTTGTTCATCACCGTAAAGACGTTGTAAATCACCTGTAGCCCAGCCCAGGGTATGAAGTTGCAAATCGTGAGGATTGAAAGGAACGTGAGCTCCCAAGCATCAAGTGAAGGCATCCAGAGCCGGTAGAACTCCGGAGCAAGCGCACAAAAGACGCCGACAGGCACGGCGACGATGAGATTTGATAGGCGAATGTCAAGTTTCAGACGACGGTATAGACCCTCTGCCCCTTCCTTGGCATAGACGATCACAAGCTCCGGCTCGAGGTTGTTGTTGAGTGTGGTGGCGAGCGTGGTAATTGCAGTTGGCATGGTCTTTGCCACCGAGAGCACACCCATGGGGCTCGCACCCACGAACCAGTTGGCGAAAAGCAAGTCGAGCCCGGTGGTCAGGATGTTGCCGCACTGATTCACCGTGTTCCAGATGCCGGAAGACGTCAGATCACGTACGAACTTGCCTGAGAACGCTTTCGGAATGAAAGTGAGTTCGGGAACAACCCTGCGCTTGATAAAGAAGCAAACGGGCGCGCTCGCGATAGTAAGCAGCAGTGCAATAAGCGAGACATAGTACACATGTGTCGTGAAGAAACTGAACGCGAATACGAGCAGCGCCGCATTGAGCACATTGCGAAAGAGGTTAATTGCGTTCTGGATGTAGACTTTGTTGACGACAAACATAGCCGAACAGAACAGGGACACGAAAAGGTTGGCGCCAAAGTTGGCAAATACAAACGCAAAGAGCATCTCAATGTCAGCGGGGTCGGCATTGCCCATATCCACAATGGACCCAAGATTAGCAAGCAGGAAGATGGCCACTGGCAGAAAGATTAGACACAGAATCATATTGCAGACGATGAGTGTCGAATAGTAGGAGACGGAGTCCTCGACTTCGCCACGGTGGTACGCCGCCGATATGAACCTCGATCCCATAGAGTTAAATGCAATCGTCACCAATGAAGCATATGAAACAAAATTGTTTGCCAGCTGCGTGAAGCCGTTGGCAGCCTCCCCCAGCGTTGCCACCAGGTACGACGAGAGAAAGAAGCTGACAGCCATCTGCACGCCAAGGGTGATAATGGCTGACGCCACGTTGAACGCAGTGGCGAGCCTATTCGACCGCACGGCGAATCACCTCCCTCATCTTCCCGTATACAGGATCCAAGGGTGCACGGTTGTACCTGCTGGGGCCTGCGGCAAGAGCTTCCCGGGCAAGGACCGGAATCTCATCGGACGTACGGGCAAGGCGAACGTTCGGAATCCGCTCGATCCACTCGAAACCCTGCGAGACTTTGTGACTCAAATTGTCCAACGCCACGCATGGAGTGCCAGTGATAGCAGAGAAAAACATGCCATGGAGCCTGT
Source organism: Coriobacteriaceae bacterium AM49-12 (assembly GCA_027669365.1). Lineage (GTDB taxonomy): Bacteria > Actinomycetota > Coriobacteriia > Coriobacteriales > Coriobacteriaceae > Collinsella. Next base: position 3,734 of record JAQEDL010000059.1, read on the forward strand.
CGGTGATGACCAGCTCGGAGGTGCAGAACTCTGCCCACTTGGCGCAAAGAACGGCATCCCTGTTCCCCTCGTAAATCCTTGTTGGCTCCGCAACGACCGTAGACGTACGACCAGCCTGAATCCCAAGTTCGACAAGGACGGAATCAATCGTTTTACAGCCTCGTCATCGAGCGCGCGCTCTTTGTCGGCGCGCAAGCACAGCAGGGCACCCGACCGCTCAGTGGAGAATGGCGCGTCATTGATGTACGGAACGATGTCGGGCACGTAGTAGTTCGGCGTATCGGGCGTGAGCTTACCGATGGTCTCGAACGTCCTCCGGTCACGCGAGAAGTACACGAGGTTCGGGTTTGATCGGTAAACAGTGGCTGTTTCGCGCTCGCACTCTTGCCCTCGCTCGGAGTCCTCGAAGTAAGCAGTTTGGGGGAAAACCAGGACACTGCAATCTACGAAACGGCTGACGATGTCGTTTATCTTGTCATTCTCCTCGGGCCACAGAGTGCCAACGTTGCCACCTCCGTCAACGACAACGATGTCGGAGGGACGCACCATACCCTGTATACTCTCCCGCGCGAGCTCGTACTGGTAGCGCTGGATCTCGAACACGGAGAAACCGGGGAGAGCGTCGGCGAGGAAGCGCTTTTGGGCGTAGACGATTGCCTGATCGCCCAGGTTTCCATGGCTGGGAGTTGCAATCATGATTGCCGTCCTCAAGGAGGACTTCTGGTTCTGGGCGAAGCGCCGGAGCATATCTCTCGTACGCACCTCGCAAGAGATGTGGCCCTTAAGTTCGGTGAAACTCATTGTGTCCCTTCGTCAGACGGATGGCTGTTGTGTTTGTTGAAAAATGTGGGAAAACAGCGATAGGCAAGACATGAAACGCAATGCCTATCGCGGAGATCGAAATGACGCCTGCCGACCGCGAACGCACGATTCCAGTCCTCCTTGAGGTCATGCCAGCGCGACATCTCCACCTCATCAGAGATGACACAGTAGGAATCGACAAGCGCAGCCTTTACTTGGCAAAGGGACGTCCAGAACAGGTCAAAAAAGCCCTTATCAAAGAAATACCGGTTCCTGTCCAAGAAAGCCTCGACGATGTCGAGCTTCGAGCGCGCAGAGGGTCGATGCGTTATAGATGCGTTGTTCTGAACGTAATACAGTTTACTGACCGGAACGACAGCCACGCCACCGCACTGCTCAACGATGTGGTGAAGCATGAACTCGTCCTCATGAATCTTGCCAGGAGCGAAGCGTGCCCGCTTAAAGAGGTCTGCACGGTAGAGCTTCCCACAGCTAACTATGTACTCTACTGAGCTCCCATTAGGGTTGCTATAGACGCGGTCCCAGTAGCCAAGCTCGTCCAGGTGGCATGCAGGGTCGCACACCGTCTTCAAGACGTTGCCGTCGGTGTCGACGTACGTCATGCCGCCCACAGCCATGTCCATACCCTCATCCATAGCATCAACTAGAAACTCAATTTCCTCCGGCCCAAGGTAATCATCGGAATCAAGGAAATAGACATACTCGCCCGTTGCCGCGTCAAGTCCGGTATTGCGCGCCGCAGAAAGACCTTGGTTGCGTTGGTTAATCAAAACCAAGGGGCCATGGTCCCTGCGGTAATCGCGGAGCACCTGCAGCGTGTTATCCGTCGAACCGTCGTTGACAACGATGACTTCGAGGTCTCCGTACGTTTGTGCATATACGGAGTCAAGGCACTTGACAACAGTCGAGGCAACGTTGTATGCCGGCACGATAATCGAAACCGTGGTTTTACTCATGATCACCTCTTAGAACCTCTTCTAACTAACCGCTTAATCCCAGATCCGATCCTCCAAGGCAACATACTTGCGTCAAGCGCCGCATACCTGTTGTCAAGCAAAAGCCGGAGACGCAGCGCGTCCACTTTAGGAAGCGAACCGGCACCACAATGCTCCGAGGCGAGCTCCACGATATGTTCGCTCCGAGCGGAGGCATATGAACTCCGACGGGCTTTGAAGTTAAGGCTGCGGTTGTACCGCATGCCCAAAAGAGCACTTGAGGTATATGAAAGGAAGTAGCGCGCCCAGCCGCCGAGCGGCATGCTGCGCCCTTCCATGAAAGCGACAACCTCCTCTTCTACATAGCAGGCTTGAGCAAAGTAGTCGGGATTGTAGCCCGCGTTCGTAGTGGAAGCAGGATTCGGGCGATAGAAGTAAAGCGGTTCATCGATTAGCCAGTAGGACCTTGCACAGCCCATGATCTCAAGGCTCTGCAGCCTATCCTCAGCCATAAGAAGTCTGGGTCGTTTTTTATCTCCTTTGCTGTAAAGCATTCTCCTGAATGCTTTACAGCAAAGGCTATTCAGCAAATAGCCTTTGCTGAATAAATCCCAAACCGAGTCTTCTTCAACGGGTCCATCCTCGCCGAGCGTGGAAAAATCAAACATAAGAGAGGGATTGTGCTCGGAAGATGTTGCATTAAAAAGCACAATGTCGGCGCCGGCCTCGAAAGCACGCTTGACCTTCGATAGCGCAGAGGGATCGCATAGACCGTCGTCAGCATCTACGCAGAGGACAGCCTCACCGCTTGCGGCTTCAAAAGCCGTTTGCCGCGCTGCGTAGGGCCCACCGTTGTCGGTGCGTATCAGCTTACACGACGGCAGCAGCGTGCAAATGGTCTTGTCGAGGACCAAGGGCTGCAAGGAGCCATCGTCTACGATAATCACCTCGTAATCGTGACAATCCTGTGCCGATATGGATCCAAGGCACTCGTCAATATAGCGTTGTGCGTCGTATGCCGCGATACAAATTGAGAAGAAGGGGAGGTTCATTTCGCATCCACTTCTTCCGGATTCCCGTCACAGCTGAATGACCTCTGCCGCGACCTGTATTTCCTCAGACAGCTCATCAACCAAATAAATAGATACACGTATGCGAGTTTCATGATCGCGTCAGTGAAGTAGCCACGAATGAAAAGAAGAAGGAACACTGCCAGAACGGCGGAAACCCAAGTATAAATGTTGCATTTCCCATCCTCGGCTTCATTAAGACAACTCTGACACCAGCCAAAAGGGCACCAACTAAAAAACGAACCCACGATGCCAGCCAACCGAAGTTATAAAAGAACTCGCCGAGCATCGAGCCACCAAAGAATGCTGAACCTCTTATCATCTTTGTAAACAGGGTCGCTTCTTTAAGGAGGGGGAAACGGCTTACGAGCATGGGAACGACGGAAAGGAAACCTGCAACGTAGGTTAATCCCATGCCGTATGAAAGAATGGACGGGACGTTGGACATACTTATCACAAGAGTCGAGAATGCGCTTCCGAACTCTCCCAAACTGTCCCAGACGACATCAAAGAACGAGGCCTTCACCAAATAAGCAGTAAATGCCTCAAAAGAGAAGCCAGTTGTCCTGAGCTCACCGAAAGCGTCGACAAGGAACAGGAGGCAGACGCAAGCAACAATTAGGCCGAAAGCCCTGCCAGGTGACGGCGTATTTAAGTAGCAGAAATAAATCAAGCACCAGACCGCGAGGAAGCAAACGAAGTACTGCCTGCTTCCCGTTGTCATAAGCACAACGTTGATAGTAATAACCGCGTAAAAGAGAGTAGTTCCCTTGCGCTCTCTACCGAGGACCAACAACATCAGCAACAGGCCGGCTTCGAAGAAAAAGGAGAGCGCTTGGATAGGCGCTGGAATGACCAAGGAATAGACGCCGCGATAGGCGTCCGAAGCGGCGCAATTATCTTGGATCCATTCACGTACAGCCAGAAGGGTAGGCCGGCGAATATGAGACATTTTGCAAGCGACTTTTGCTCGACAAAATGCCCGATAGCAGCGCTAACAGGAACGTCAATCGGCATCTTTTGAAGCAACAGCGCTCCTGCGGCGACGAGCGTCTGTGAGTACAGATAGAAGCGGAACGCACTTTCAATTGTTGACGGCGATCCATACCACCGGAAGTCAAGGTTCAGGACGTCATCGGTCCCATAACCCGCAGCGATACAGGCGATTTGCCCGCAGTTGAAGATCCAGTTGGCAACCAGGAAGAGTATGACGAAAGGCTGTCGGCTCGGGGACATGAGCGCCACGGCGACGAATAGTGCCAGCTGCGCCAGCGAGACGAAGCACATAAGGCCGTAGTCGTCAAAGTGAGGAACACAAACTATGCCGAGCGCCTGGAGCACCATGATTGCTATGCAGAGCACCTTGTAAACAGTTATATCGGGCTTCGCATTCCTCGAAAGAAGCATGCTCATGCAGACACCCCACTCAGATATAACCTCTCAAACTCCTGGGCGGCGGTGGCGATATCGTAACCAGCGGCACGAAGAGCCGAAGTGCCGTTGTGCCGACCGCCATCCGCTGCGGCTCGGATCGCATTACCCCATGAACTCGCGCTTTCATCCAGATTGAGGAACGCGGTGTGCCCGCAGATATCTGCCATGTGGCTGATGCCCGCGGAAAGGACCATGGGGAGCCCGCTCGCTTGTGCCTCCACACACGAAACGGGCAGTCCCTCGAAGAGCGACGGCATACAAAATACGTCCATCGCGGAGTAGTGCGAGGCAGTGTCATCCTGTATGCCAGCGAAGTGCACGTACTGAGAAATGCCCAGAGAATCCGCCTTGCTCGAAACTTTATCGCGAAGAGGGCCATCGCCCAAGAGGAGCGCCTCGGCTCGCACTCCTTCGGAACGGAGCCTGGACACCACTTCCACGAGAAACACCTGATTCTTCTCGGAGACGAAGCGCCCGACATGGCCGACGACCAAGGCGTCGTGATCGATCCCATAGCGCTCGCGTACATTGACTCGCGCCGGGGGATTGAATACAAACGCGCTAAGGTCTATGGCGTTCGGGCGGACGACGCACGCGTCAAACGCCTTGGGACAACGCCCGTACAAGTACGTCGCCGTCACGTCGGAACAAGCGACGAACGTGTTCGCGAAGGCAGCGAGGCGCGACGCATTGAAAGCGTCAGTCAGGTCCTTCACCGGGTTGCTTGCCCAGCCCTTCTGGGAGTTGTGCGAATGCAGGATGCGAATGGGCACGCCAGCGTGCTTTGCAGCGCGCATGAGCCCGAAAAACCCGTCGCAACCCGATCGATGCTCGTGAACCGCGCAGAACTCAGGGTGCTCGGCGAAGAAAGATCGATAGAACCTACTTGACCTTACAGGGTGTCTGTCAGGGTCAACGTATCTGAAGATATGCCCTCCCATTGCCTCGATCTCCTTGTCGAACACACACTCGTAGGGCACGCGGTACATGAAATCGAACTGAACTTTGTCCTTATCGATGGCCCGATACAGGTTCATAAGGAAGTGCTCGATACCGCCATGTCCCATAGAGGGCACGACCTGCAGCACGCGTATGGGTTTCCCGTTCATCATTAAGCCGCCTTACTCAATCGTGTAGTCATGCTTGTCCTTATGCCGCCTGTAGTACTCCTCCAGCGTACAAAGCTGGCGAGCAGGTGCGCCCACCCAGACAGTTTTCGGAGGAACCTTACCCTTCACCACCGAGCCGGCGCCGATAATTACGTCGTCGCCGATTTCGGTCCCGGGAAGAAGAATGGCTCGCGCCCCGACAAAAACATTGCTACCAATGGAGATAGGTTTGAGGAACTTATACTTAGCGTTCTCGGAGTTTTCTTCGAATGCATTAATCGCGTTACGAATGGAATAGTCATGCGTGAGTAGAATGACGTCGCGCGAAAGAGTGACGGCCCTGCCGATCTTAATGAGCGAGTACCGCTCGCTGCTGTCGAACCATACTGACTTGTGAATGAAGCCGTGTTTGTCGTAATCGGCGATGTCCATACCGCACTTCTGGAGATACTTGATGTACTTATACATGTAGCGGTCGGTGAAGAACGGTGCCTCTAGGAACAGGATGTTCCTGTGGAGTACGCGCGCTATCGACCAAAGGGGGTTCTGCACCATAGCGACAGCCTTTCTTGCAGTATTCGGATGGCATCCTCATACCCGTCAACGACGCGGGAGCCCTCACGCTTCACGGTCTCAGAACATCCCCCCGTGTCATAGGTCACCACAGACGTACCGCAGGCCTCAGCCTCCAGATTGACCGTAGGGAAGTTATCCTCTGTCGTAGGGTTAAAAAACACGTCAGCGGTTGAGTAGATGCCCGCGAGCTCCTCACGAGATTCTGTGCGAGTGAGACCCACGATTCCCTTGGGCAGCTCTTCGACCTGTTTCTCAGAAAGCCCCACGAGCACGATGACGTACTTGTCAGAATCTAGCTGACCCGCCAGCCGCACGAAGTCAGAAAGCCCCTTACGTTCGGTCCATGGGCTCGCTACGCCTAAAATCATGAATCGATCGCCTATGCCGTAACGCTCTCGGAAGTCGCTCGGGATGGGCTTAAACACGTCGGTGTCGATGGTGTTATGGCGAACCTCCACGGGGAAATCTTTGAGAAAGCTCTCCCCCACAAGATCGGCGAGCCACTGCGACGGTGTTATCAGCTTCATGCGCTCGGCGGGGACCAGATTGAAGAGATGGTTCTTCTCCTCATAGTTCCACGAACAAGAGGATTTTGAAAAGGTTTTGGGATAGGTATTGAGTTGCGAGCAAGGCCTCGAGTACGCGCAGTGTTCCTTCCACTGCGCACACTTTGCATACGTGAAGTACGCGCAGTGTCCCGTGAACGACCAGCAGTCGTGTAGGGTCCATTCGACTTTACAATTATGATTCGCGAGCCAATTAAAAAGCATCTCGATGTTGACGTAATAGCCATGCAGATTATGAAGATGGACCACGTCAGGCTTTATCTCATCAAGTCGAGCAAGAAGACGTTTCGTAGCGTTTTTGCTATGAAAACCTGCTTTACCATCTATGCGTGTCTGAAGCACGTCGAGCTTAACCTCTGCATCGGAGGCAAACTTCATTTCGTTCGACTTTTCCGCCTCACGGCCTCGACCCCAGAACGCATATGATTCTTTGCCGGCCGAGAGAAGCTCACGATGTTCTTTCATCATAATGCCGCCGGTCGAGCCGTTCGGCACGGTATTTATGTGAGCATAAACCGTCACTAGAGGCTCTTCCTCCACACCATCTTGTCCACAATGCCGGTGTAACTCTGGATGATCTTGACGACCTTGGTAGAGACGGTCTCGTCGGCATAGTCGGGCACTGGCGCTTCGGGCAGCGACCCCTCGGCGTCGAGCTCGACAGCGGTGTGGACCGCCTGCAGCAGGCCCATCTCGGAGATGCCGGCGAGCGTGAAGCACGCCTTGTCCAGGGCCTCGGGACGCTCGGTGGAGGTGCGGATGCACACCGCCGGGAACGGGCGGCCGACGCTCGCGAAGAAGCTGGACTCCTCGGGTAGGGTGCCGGAGTCCGACACCACCGCGAAGGCGTTCATCTGCAGGCAGTTGTAATCGTGGAAGCCATGGGCTCGTGCATGCGAACCTCGGGTCGAGCTTGAAGCCCGTGGCCTCCAGGCGCTTGCGGGAGCGCGGGTGGCAGGAGTACAGGATCGGCATGTCGTACTTCTCGGCCAGGGCGTTGATCGCGGTGAACAGGCTCGTGAAGTTTGCCTCGGTGTCGATGTTCTCCTCACGGTGGGCGGAGAGGAGCATGTAGCGCTTGGGCTCAAGGCCGAGCTCGGAGAGGATATTCGAGGCCTCGATCTTGTCTGTTAGCGTCAATCTATTTTTCACCAGTTTCGCTAAACAGGCGCGCCGTTCGCGCAAAGGCGGTTTCACCGGTTGCGCTAACGTATTTTCACCGATTCCGGTCACGGC
>JAQEDL010000006.1:0-46727 GCA_027669365.1 Coriobacteriaceae bacterium AM49-12
AATCATTCCCGGGCGACGCAAAGTAGTCTTTTGGGACGGGGATCATTAAATGATTTTTTAATCCCCGTCCCAGAATAATCATTTAGGTGGAAGGAAAGACGGATGTCCAAGCCGCGTCGTCGTAAGCAGAAAAAGCAGGTCAAGGCCGAGCTCAAGCTCAGGCAGTTTGCCGCCACCGAGCTTTCCGACCAGCTTGCCGCCCTCCCCTGCGCTGCCGGCCTGCCGCGCTTTATGGTCGACACGGTTGCCGGCGCCTATACGCCTGCCGATGCCGAGCTCATGATCGAGGCTTCGGCGCCGCGGCCACACGCCCGGTCACGCTGCGCACCAACACGCTCAAGCGACCGCCGAGGACATCGCCGCCGCGCTCGACGCAGCCGGCATCGCCCACCAAACCGTCGCTTGGTACCCAGATGCCTTCATCCTGCCCGACGCCCAGGTTTCCGACCTGTGGGACCTCGACATCTATCGCGACGGCAAGATCTACCTTCAGAGTCTGTCGTCCATGATGCCGCCACTCGTACTGGGCGCCCAGGCCGGCGAGGACATCCTGGACATGTGCGCGGCCCCCGGCGGCAAGACGACGCAGATCGCCGCCCTCACGCAGGGGCAGGCGCACCTTACCGCCTGCGAGATGAGCATTCCCCGCGCCGAGAAGCTCGAAGCCAACCTCCACCGCCAAGGCGCAAAAAACGTGCCCGTCATGCGCATCGACGCACGCGAGCTCGACGAGTTCTTCCGCTTTGACCGTATCCTGCTCGACGCTCCCTGCACCGGCACGGGCACCGTCGTCAGCGGCAACGAGAAGAGCCTGCGCGGCCTCACCGAGCAGTTGCTGAGCAAGTGCGCCCGCTCGCAGCGAGCACTTCTGGACCGCGCCATGGGAGCCCTCAAACCGGGCGGCACGCTCGTCTATTCGACTTGTTCGATCTTGCCGCAGGAAAACGAGGACGCCCTGCAAGAGGCCCTCGACAAGCATATGGACTGCGAGCTCATCCCCCTCGACGGCACGCCAAGCGAAAGTGAGGCACGCCGCGCCCAGGAAGCTGGCGAGAAGCCGCGCATCGAGTCCAACGCCCTGACCGAGGCCATTGCCGCGGGTCAGGTATCGGCCATCGCCAACGGCCTGCCCGGCACGCTCACCATTCCGCCCAGCCGCGAATTTGAGGGCTTCTACATTGCCTGATCCGAAAACGCAGCTAGCGTACGGATCCAAAACTCAACAAGCTATCTCCGTGCGCGTTTGTCCTGCTGGTCGCGATGCTGTTTAAGCATCGCGCGCTCCTTGCGTTCGGCCCTTTTGCCTTAATGGCCGTGACCACAAAGTAGATGACCGCGGCGGCAACGATTGCGCCCACGCATAGGCCAATCGAGCCCAACATTGCCGAAAATTCCATACCGCGTCACCTCTCTTTTAAACGGGACTTTCAAGATAGCACCTCGATCCCCGCCACCACAGCTCCTTCACGTTCGCCGCCCTTCGGTCTAACGGAGGACGCGGCGGGGAAAAATCAACTCGTCAAACGATTTAGCAAGCACAACGCTGCCGGCACCCTGCCGGCCGTCATCACATAGAATCGAGCCTCCATGGATACCCTCAACGATCTAAATGAGCGCGTCGACGCCTTCGTCGGCACCAGCTCCTTCGACACGCCTGCCGCGGCAAACGACCAAGCCCCCATCGATGTGCCCGCCGAGGTTCACGAGGACATTGTCGCCTCGGTCGATTTCTCCGAGGTCGAGCTCGCAGACGAGTTCACCGAACCCCAGGTAGCCGTGACCCCCAACGGACTGCTTCCCATGGAGCCGCTGCCCATCGACGGGCGCCTGCGCAAGGCGGCCCTTCGCATGCCTGACGAGATTGAGGAGGCCAGCGGCTTCACGCTCTTCGGCCGTCGTATCAAATCGCTCATCTACACCACCGACGTCGCGGTCATCCGCAACTCCAATGCCGATGCCGTCTTTGCCGTTTACCCCTTCACGCCGCAGCCGGCCATTACGCAGGCACTGTTGACCGTCGCCGAGTGCCCGGTCTTTGTAGGCGTGGGCGGCGGAACTACGACCGGTAAGCGCTCCGTTCAGATGGCAGCCGTCTCCGAGATGCAGGGCGCGGCGGGCTGTGTGGTCAACTCCCCCGCTACTGCCGAGATGGTCGAGCACATCACCAACATCGCCGACATCCCCGTCATCGCCACGGTCGTACGTTGCGACGACGATGCTCACGCAAAGGTGCGCGCCGGCGCCAAGATTCTTAACATCGCCGCCGGCAAAAACACGCCGCAGGTCCTGCGTGAACTGCGCGAGCACTATCCCAACCTGCCGCTCATCGCGCCGGGCGGCAAGACGCCCGAGAGCATCCGCGAGACCATCGCCGCCGGCGCCAACGCCATCATCTGGACGCCGCCTTCGGCACAGCAGCTACAGACCGACATGATGCAGCGTTATCGCAAGATGAAGGAAGACGCCACGCCCGTTATCTCGCGCGACGATGTGCCCATTATCGACCAGGTCGCCGCCGCCGAAGTCAGCCAGGTCGAGAACATGAATCCCGACGTGCCGATTCCCGACGAGGTCATCGAGCGCGTCGCTTCGATCCACGAGCGCGTCGAGGAGCGTCGCGCCAACCGCGGGCTCAAGCCCTCACTGCACGGCTTTTTCTTCCGAGGAAAGAAACGCTAGCAAAACATCTTGCCCGCCCCACAAACGTGAGGCGGGCCGTTTTCGTTTGAGCAATCATGCAGCGATGTGATGGGGCAAATTAATCCACGCGCTTGTCGCCCATAAAGAAGAGCGCCACCGTACCAGGTCCGGTATGCGAGCCAATCAGAGTACCGATGTTATTGATCTCAATCTTGCCTTTAAGCTGCGGAACCTGTTTCTCAATCAGCGCCGCAACTGCCTCGGCATCCTCGCGGCACGCCGAGTGCGACATGATGCACTTACCCGAATAATCCGCACCGTCCTGCACGTGTGCCATCATGGTCTGAGCCATCTCGGAAATCGCGCGCTTCTTAGTGCGAATCTTCTCACGTGGCGACAGCCCACCTTCGCAATCGACCGTCATAAGCGGGCAAATCTTAAGCGCCGTGCCGATGATCGCGCTCGCAGCCGAAATGCGACCGCCGCGCAGGTAGCTCGACAGATCGGTCGAGAAGAACCAGTGGTGCAGGTTGAGCTTGTGCTCCTCGATCCAGGCAGCCGTCTCGTCGAGTGAAGCCCCGCTATCGCGCACGTCGGCGGCACATTCCGCCAGCAGGCCAAAGCCCGAAGACGCCGCCAGCGAATCGACGACGCGCACCTTGCCGCCCTGGGGATAGCGATCCGCGAGCATCTGCGCCGCAACGCAGGCCGATCCATACGTGCCCGAAATACCCGACGACAACGTCAGGTGCAGCACGTCTTTGCCCTCGGCAACAAGCGGCTCCCAAAACTCCTCGTACTCACCCACGCTCACCTGAGACGTCTTGGGCATGGCGCCCGCGGATATCTGGGCAAAAAACTCGTCCGGCGTAATCGACTGATACAGATCGTCCGCATAGACAACATCGTCGATCTCGTAATGAAAACACACGACAGGGATATTGCGCGATTCAAAGAACTCCCGAGTTCGATCGGCGGCGGATTCACAGGTCAGGACAAAATCACTCATATGAGGCTCCTTACGTATAGTTATAAAAATTATCGCACAGCAAGCATAAATACGGTACAAATGTCCACTATTTACCAAATAGAGCCAAAGGTGGTGAACATCTTTACCGTCATCATCTCTATCGATCCCGGAGGCATACGTCTGTAAAAACGACCCTACGTCTCCACCCAACCGCCATATCTACCTCAACTAAATCGATTTACCAAACCGTTCGGCCAACAATTCGACCTCCCACCCCCAATCGAAACAAAAGCGGCGCATACTGATAAACGTTTGACGCTGTTTATCAGTTTTACCAACCCCATCGGAAGGTGTTTCATGGTCGCATTCGATCGCAATCCGCAAGACTTCAAGTATCTGCGCCTGCTGTCGAAACAATTTCCCACCGAGCAATCCGCGTTTACCGAGATCATCAATCTCTCGGCCATCCTCAACCTGCCCAAAGGCACCGAGCATTTTATGAGCGACGTGCATGGCGAGTACGAAGCCTTTATGCACATCCTCAACAACTGCTCGGGCGTCGTGCGCGAGCATGTCGACGAGATTTTTGGCGACACGCTTTCCTTTGACGAAAAGGGCGAGCTGTGCACGCTCATCTACTACCCGCACGAGAAGATCGAGCTGGTCCGCAGCCAGCGCGAGGACTCGCCCACCTGGTACAAGACGATGCTTGACCAACTCATTATGGTTGCCCGCTCGCTTTCGAGCCGTTATACGCGCTCCAAGGTGCGTAAGGCCATCCCACGCGATTACGCCTATATCATCGACGAGCTGCTGCACACGCACCCGGACGAGAACAACTATCGCGTGCGCTATCACGAGCGCATCGTGGAGTCCATCCTGGAGACCGCAAGCGCCGACGACTTTATCGAGTCGCTTGCCTCGCTCATCAAGCGCCTGGCCGTCGACCACCTGCACCTGGTGGGCGACATCTTCGACCGCGGTGGCGGCGCGGCCAAGATTATGGACCGCCTGCTCACCTACCATTCGCTCGACATCCAGTGGGGCAACCACGACCTGCTGTGGATGGGCGCTGCGGCCGGTGAGCCCGCCTGCATCGCCACGGTGCTGCGCAACAACCTACGCTACGACAACTACGAGATCCTGGAGAACGACTACGGCATCTCGCTGCGTGAGCTTGTCGCCTTTGCCGATGCCACCTACACCGACGGTGAGCCCATCACCCCGCTGATCAAGGCCATCAACGTGCTGCTCTTTAAGCTCGAGGGCCAGATTATCCAGCGCCACCCCGAGTTCGATATGACCGACCGCCTGTTACTCGACAAAATCGATCACGACACCGGCACGGTCACGCTCGCCGACGGCAGTGTGTGGCCGCTCACGACCAACGACTTCCCCACCGTCGACCCGGCGGACCCTATACGCTCACGCCCCAGGAGCAGCACATCATCGACAAGCTCGTGTCCGAGTTTGTCACCGCCGATCACCTGCATCGCCATATCGATTTCCTCTATTCCCACGGCTCGATGTACAAGGTCGCCAACGGCAACCTGCTGTTCCATGGCTGCGTGCCGCTCAACGAAGACGGCACCTTTAGCAGCATGAACTGTCTGGGCACCTGGCACGCTGGCCGCGATTATCTCGATTTTTGCGACCACATCGCCCGCCGCGCCTGGCGCGTGGCGACCGCGACGCCCTCGACTGGATGTGGTACCTGTGGATTGGCTTTAACTCACCCGCCAGCGGACGCCTGGTGCGTACCTTTGAGCGCGCCTATATCGCCGATAAGAGCACCTGGGTCGAGCCGATGGACCCGTACTTTACGCTTACCAAGTCGCCCTCGGTCTGCGATGACATCATGCGCGAGTTTGGCGTCGTGCCCATGGCATGTTCACCGACCGGCCACATCATCAACGGCCACACGCCCGTTAAAACCACCAAGGGTGAGCAGCCCATCCGCGCCGAGGGCAAACTGCTGGTCATCGATGGCGGCTTCTGCCGCGCTTACCATCCCAAGACGGGTATCGCCGGCTATACGCTCATCTCGAGCTCGCGCGGCTGCCGCCTCAAGTCGCACCGGGCCTTTACGACGGTTGCCGAGGCACTCACGCGCAACGTGGACATCGAAAGCGAGACCAACCGTTTTGACCAAGCAGACCGTCGCCGCATGGTGAGCGACACCGATACTGGCGCCAAGATTCGCAGCCAGATCCAGGATCTGCGCCAGCTGCTCGATGCATATAGAAACGGTGCTATCGAGGAGCGCGTCTAGCCCCACCCGCGGGGATTGGCTAAACTTGCTGAGTTTGTCATCCCCGCGGCGCCCCGGCGCCACCATAAGGCAGGTACCATGCAAAAGCTCCTTGCGCAGATCATGAAGTTTGGCGTCGTCGGCGTCATTGCCACGGTCATCGACTTTGGCATTATGAATCTGCTCCACTACGGTCTGGGCCTTAACATCCTAATCGCCAACACCAGCGGCTTTATCATCTCACTCATCTTTAACTACCTCGCAAGCATGAAATACGTGTTTGCGCACAAGGAAGGCATAAGCCGCCGCCGCGAGTTCATTATCTTTGTCGTGCTGTCCGTGATCGGCCTGGCACTCAACGACGGTATCGTGTTGACACTCAACGCCGGCCTGGGACTCGAGGCCAATATCGCCAAGATCTGCGCCACCGCGCTTGTCATGGTCTACAACTTTGTGACCCGAAAGATCTTCCTGGAAGGCGACGAGACCAAGTAACTCGCAACCTTACAGCTTTACAATGCCCACGGATGACGCGCGTCGAGCGCCGTGTTGTTCGCGGGCATTGCTCGTTTACGGGCAAGTTTTCAACGTTTGCGGATTAGCTCTTGAAAATTTGGCGAGTTCGTATAGTTCTTGGCAAGGACCTTACGTTTCCCTTGCAAAAGCTCTAAAGTATCCTCTGCTCGATTCATCAACGCATTGGATGTGATTACGTGCGCAAGGCACTGGCACAACCTCATACCAAGCAGTTCCTCAAGTTCGCTGTCGTGGGTCTTGTCTCCTTTGGCATCGACTGGGGTATGCTCATTGCGCTCGTCGAGCTGTTTCACCTCGACTTTTTGATGAGCACCACGGTTTCGTTCATCACGTCCGTCGTGGTCAACTACTGGCTCAGCATGAAGTACGTGTTCGACCACCGCGAGGGCATGAGCCGCAAGCGCGAGTTCACGATCTTCACCATCCTGTCGGTGATCGGCCTGGGCCTCAACGACCTGTACATGTTTGTGGGCGTCACGTTTTTGAGCATCGGCTACCAGGCCATGAAGGCCATCGCCACGTTCCTCGTCACCTGGTACAACTACTTCAGCCGCCGCTTCTTCCTCGAGGGCGCACGGTCGTAGTCGATTCACTATTTGCTTGAATGTAAAACCGGTTGGAATTCCCGTTCCAACCGGTTTTTTTGTTTGCCGAGAGACCCGGCGACCCAGTCCCATTCGCATGAAAAACGGGCGGCCCGGATGTTTGTCCGAACCGCCCGTCTGGCGCACTATGTCGAGGTCCCTAGCCTGTAACGTAATACCAGACCACGTTGTCGCCATTGGAGAGAACGTAGTTACTGCAGGCCGTCATGGGCGTTGCGCCGTTGACGGAGTACATCCAGCCGCTCGTGCCACCGTACTGTTTCTCGGCCAAACCACCAATCGCGGAGACATACGTGCCGTACGACGAGCCATGTGCGTTAACGGAAAGGCCCAGCGCGCACAGGGCATCATAGACGGTAGCGCCTCGTTAAAGGTAAAGGTGCCACCAGAAGACACAGGATTGCCCACAGCGCTCGATGTGACCGAAACCGTCACTATTACGTAGCTGGACTCCTGCGAGCCGCTCTGGCCGCCCGAGGAGGCGTTTCCACCATTAGAGGATGAGGCTCCATCAGACGACTGGCCACCGCCAGACGCATTGGAAGTATCACCGGCTCCCGTATTTTGGGCAGCGGATTTATCGCCAGACTTCTTGCCGTCCTGGTCCTCGGACTTCTTGTTATCCGAGTTCTTGTCCGATTCCTTGTTTGAAGACTCGGAATCGTCCTTGGACTTGGACTCATCAGAATGCTTGGACTCATCTTTTGCGTCATTCGATGACTTGGAATCCTTGGAACTGGCCTCGCCCGAAGTCGTAGTCGAGCCAGACACCTTGGTGTCCTTGGTGACGACGCTCTCCCCCGTCACGGTCTGAATGATCCAGTCGATGGACCAGGCACCGCTCTCGGAAGGATGGACGAAACCCAGCGAGACGACGATCAGAATGGTGCACGCGGCAGTCAGGACGCCGAGGAGCGTCTTGCGACGAGGGGCGGACGCCGCCGAAGCGGCGCCCTGTTGCTTTGCATCGTCAAGCTGGATAAACGAGGAATCTGGTTGCTTGGGGTCAGCGTCCTTGGATTTATTGGACACAGCCCTCACCTACCGACGTTTGGTGAACACGAACACGCCGACGATGGCGAGACCGATGACGCCGGCGGCAACGCCAACAATGGCGAGCGGGTTGGTGCCAGCCTCCTGCTCGGAGGCACTAGAGGCTTCTTAGCAGTGGTCGTGGAAGCAGCACCCGTATCGGACTTGGAATCGGACTTCTTGTCGGACTTGCTGTCCTTCTTGTCAGACTTCTTCTCGTCCTTCTTATCGGACTTATCGGTGTCCTTCTTGTCGGACTTGTTGTCCTTGGTCTCGGTCTTGGTCGACACCGTCGTCTTGGTCGTCGGCTTATGACCCGGGGCGATAGCGCCGCCGGCCTGCTGGCCCTTAGAGCCAGAGCCGGAACCCGTGCCAGTGCCAGCGCCAGCGCCGGAACCGTTGCCAGCGCCACCGTTGCCACCATTAGTGCCAGAACCGCCATTGCCGCCAGGGTTAACGGCATTCTTGGTCCACTTGGCATACAGTGTCAGATCGGCCGTCACTGGCGTACTGAAGTCATACGCCTGCGTGCAAGCCTCATCGGTGAACCAACCGCCGAAAGTGTAGCCATCGCGCGTCGGATCGGCCGGCTTGACCAGCTTGCCGTCGGCCGTAGCAACAAACTTAGTGTCGCAAGCAGACCCGCCGTTGGAATTAAAGGCAACCGTCCAAGACTCAACAGCCCCCAGCTTGAACAGAGTACCCGAATCATTGATGTAGTACAGGTTGCCAGAAGCATCGGCAATGACCGGAGAGTCACAGTACTGGTAATGGCCGGCCGCATCATAGATCTGCGTCGCCTCTGCATCGCCGAGAGTATAGCGATACACGCCACCACCAGCAGAGTAGTTGACGTAATCCTTGCTATCCGCGCTGTTCACGGTGAAGTACACATAGGTCTTGCCGCCCTGAACACTCACCAGCGGAGTAGCGGCAATACCGTTGAGGCCAGCCGGCAGCGCCTTGCCGTCGGCAGCAGCGACCATCGTGGTCTTGTCCGTCTTCAGGTTATAGAGAACCAGAGCAGAGCCCGTAGCCGTCTGTCCGCCGACAATCAGATTGTCACCAGACACCGCAGGGCGCTCAGATTATTCGTAAGGCCCAGATCAACCGTCTTCTGTTCACTCAGCACGCCCTTTGCCGAAAGCAAAATCACATGGAGCTTTCCGTCGTGCGTCATCTGATAGAAGGTCGAACCATTGGACGGATCGGCAATGCAATCGGCATTTGCGACAGCGCCGAGCTTCATGGTCGAAACGACATCGCCCGTCGTCTTATCAATGCACTTAAGCGTGCCCGCGCTCGTAGGAACAATGGTGTACTTATCCGTCAGCGCAGCGCCAGTCCAATAATAGCCCTCGGAAGGGTCAATGTTCTGCCAAGAGACTTCGCCCGTGGCAATCTTGATACGCTTCAGGGAGCCGTTGCCGTAGGTCGCGTTGTAATTCTCGTCATACGAAATATCGACCGAGCCTACATAGACGTACTCGCCGTCCGAAACGACGGTGCAGGAGCTCTGCGTCAAGTCCGTCAAACCAGGCGTCAGCCACTTGCAGATCAGCTTGTCTGCAGTAATCGCCTGGACCGCACCGCCGTTGAGCGGAACGATGATAAGGCCATTGGTATAGATCGGACGAGAGGTATAGCTCACCTTGGAGGCAAGCGGCGCAGAGGCAACCTTTTTGCCCGTGGACGAATCGATCTTAATGAGCTCGTTCTCGGTCGCGATGTACACAAAACCGTTAGCAATGACAGGCTCGCTGCAGTTGGCATACTGCTGACCAGACTCGGCCTTCCAATCGAAGGCCCACTTAAGACCGGCGCTGCGCAGGCGTCTTGGCGTCCGTAACGGACGTACCGTTGCCGCTGTTGCCGTAGCCGGCCCACTCGGCATCCCAATCAGGAGTCGTCGCACTCGGGTCCACGACAATCTTGTCGGGATCGGGCATGGGCGAATCGTCGGTGGTATAGGCAAGCGTAACCTTATCGCCGCTCTTGAGCGTAATCTGGTTGGCGCAGAGTAAGGAGGGCTCTCCATTGATATACAGGTGCCAAGATTTATTGGTCGCAGCATCCCAGGCATACGGCTTGTGATCGAACGGCGAGTTGATGGAATTGAGGAACCAGTACTCACCACTCTGGGAGCCGTTGTACGTAACGCCCTTGGCCTTCAGGACCGTCTCAATAAGGTTCTGGGCAGTAGAGCCTTCGGGCAAAGAAACACTGCTTGCCGAGCCCCAGCAAGTATTGTTGCCGTTGACATCGGGGCCGACAACATCGACAGACCCAAGAACCTGACCGGGGAGGGCATCGGCGTCAGCACCATACATAAAGGTGACGGCGTCGCCCTCTTGGAGCTCGTAGTTGCCGGCACCGACCGTGGCGGACTTGCCATTTACATAGAATTGCCAATAACTGCGGGTCGCAGGATCATACTTATAGGTCTTACCGTCAAGCGGCGATTTAATGCCGCTGAGGTACCAGCCCCAAGACTCTTCACTAGCAACGAGATCAAGACCAGTCTGCTCCAGCAGATCCTTGGCAGTAGAGCCCGCCTTGAGACTCATCTGACCCGTCGAAGCCCAAACCTGCTGCTTGCCGTCCTTGTCCTTACCGAGGACCTGAACGGAAGCATGGACAGAATCGGAGGGCAACTGGTCGCCCCAGCCACCGTAGAACCACGTAACGGTATCGCCAGCATGAATGGTGACATTGTCTGCCGTGCAGTCGCTCGACTTGCCGTTGATGAACAGCTGCCAATAGGTCGAATAATCGAGCGGCTTACCCAGCTCAACGCCGTTGTACTTAAGGCTCAGAATGAAGGAGCCCGCAACAACGGCATCGATGTCATTCGCCTCGAGCGCGACCTTCGTAAGGTCAAGTGCGTTCGAGCCGGACGTCACCACATACTGCGCGTTATCGACCAAGTCTGAGTCTTGCCCTGGGCATCGCGACCAATGACGGTCACATTTGCGGCAACCTGGTCCTTAACGACAGGGGACGAGCTACCAGCGTATAGGCAAACTCAATCTTCTGCCCCTGGGTGAGCTTGACGCCGCTCGCGCCAACCGAGGAAGACGCGCCGTCAACAAACAGCTGCCAGTAGGCATAAGTCGCCGGATCGAAGGCAAGCGTGCGGCCATCGCTCGGGGACGTGATGCTTTCGAGGTAAAAACCGTATGCCGTGTTCGGATCGTATTTCGCCTTGAAGCCCACCTTCTGCTGCAGCTTAACGAAGGCGTCCGCAGCCGTCGCGCCCTCGTCGAGCTTGAGTTGCGTAGGTGCCACCCAGGTCTGAGCCTTGCCGTCGGCATCGATGCGATAATCGAGAACGAGACCTCGACTTGCTTCTTGGCGACATCGCCGGTTTCTGTCGGGTTCTCTGTCTGGACGGCAGTCGCGGCGGCAGATCCTGCTTGGCCAGCGGATGCGTCGAAGACCGCTCGCTCGCGGTAGGGTTCTCCCCCGTCGCCGAGCCCTCGTCGCCAGTTGCCGCCTCTGTTGTGGCGGCACTAGCTGCAGGCGCGCCCTCGGAATCCGAAACCTCGGCCTTACCCTGGTCGGCAGCACCGTCCGCGGCCCCCGTGCCCTCACTCGGTGTCGCAGCCTGAGCCACAGCCTCGGCAATGCCCTCGGCGCCCTCGGCCCACAGCTGAGCCGGCGTGGTGCCAAAGGCCATCGCGAAGGCCAGGAATGCCACCAGCCGCGCTTGGCTACGCCGCGCGCAATTGCGCCACGGCGATGCGAGACGCGCTGGCGCTCGTCCACAAACATATCCATTTGCCTCCCATTGTCTGTACTTGGAGCGTTGCCTTGAGGCTGCCCCACGTCATCGCGCATGTTGCGCTCGAGTTCCCCCATCGGGGTCCCCCTTCCCTCCAGAGCCCTATGCACACCGGCGGCATACGCCGCAGCCGCATGCAAGATGGGAGGCGATCCGACTTAACCTTAACGACTCGGGCACGTCGTCCGATCTGCGACGCGAACATCCCGAGCCAAGAGGAATTACGGTTACTGGTACAGCCGGGGACTTGCACCCCAATTCTCCCAAACGCGCAGGTAAACCGCGTATTCATGCGTCTCCGCACCACCATCTAGGCCATCGATTATTACCGTCAAAATGGTATCACGCAAAAGGGCCTCGCACGCAGGCGAAGCCCAAGGTAAAAGCTATTGTTTGCGATAGGAAAATGCGGTGACGGTCGCGGCCTCTAGTGCTTGCCGCCGTGACTGTTGAGCCAGATATTGCGGCCCAGCATAAGTGCCAGCACCAGCGCGCTCACGTAGCCCAAAAAGCCAATGACCGGAATGCCGAACACAACCGGCTCGATGCGCGCGTAGTACACCACCGACGAACCGATAAACAGGCCGGCGATCACAATAGCCATCGACATGCGGTCGATAATCCCACCTAGCTGTCGCAGCGCCTTATCGCTGCTCATGATCTGCGTGTTCACCTTAAGCTGGCCGCGCGTGAGCATACGCGAAGCCAAGCCCAGATACTCGGCCGCCTCGAGCGAGCCCTTCGCCGCGCGATAGCTGCTCGCGGCAAGATCGCGTCCCATGTCGCGCACGCGCGCATAGGTGCTTTTTTCGTTTTTGATGTGCGCCTGGATAATCTGAATCATGTTGACGTTGGGCATATACTCGGTCAGCAAACCCTCAAGCGTCACCATGCCGCGCGCGAACATCGTCACCACGCTCGGCAGCTCAACGTCGTTTTTGCGCGCCAGGTTTAACAGCGAGGTCAAAAACTCGCCGATATCCAGATCCTTCAGGTCAAGGCCCGCAAAGTCAGCCACGATAAAGTCCAAATCGGACAAAAAGGCCGAATGATCGAGCTCAGCCGAGTCGCCACGCGTCACGGCGAAGCGCATGAGCGAATCCTTAAGCTTGGGCACGTCGCCCTCGGCCACGGCGAAAATCATGTCCTTGACGATACCGCGATCGTGACTCGACATGCGTCCGACCATGCCCAAGTCGATAAAGTAAACGATGCCGTCCTTGAGAATGATGTTTCCCGCATGCGGTCGGCATGGAAAAAGCCGTCATCGAGCACCTGCGTCGAGTAGTCCTCGACGATTGCGGCACCGATCTTTTCCAAGTCATAGCCCTCGGCCACCAAGCGTTCAGGATCGGCGATCGAAATGCCGTCGACGTAGTCCATAACCACCACGTGCTCGGTGCACAGGTCCAGATAGGATTTAGGGCACGTCACGCCATGAACACTCTTATGGAACTCGTAGAAGTCGTTGAGGTTTTTGGCCTCGGCCAAAAAGTTGGTCTCCTCGCGAAACGAGGTCCACAACTCCTCGACTACGCCGTGCAGGTCAACGAATTGATCGGTGTTGACGAACTTGGAAACGATACGCACCACCGAGCGGATGATATCGATGTCCTGCGCCATAACCTGCTGCGCACCGGGGCGCTGCACCTTGACGGCCACGTCCTCGCCCGTCACCAGACGAGCGCGGTGCACTTGCGCGAGCGACGCGCTACCGAGCGGATTGGGGTCGATCGCGTCGAACATCTCCCCCAGGCGCAGGCCGTATTCTTCTTCCAGACAACTGAGTACGACCTCGTACGGCACCGGCTCCACGTCGGAGCGCAGACGACGCAGCTCGTCGCAAAAGCGTTGCGGCAGAATCTCGGACCGGTTGGCCAGAATCTGCCCCATCTTGACGAACATGGGGCCGAGTTCCTCGAGCAGGCGGCGCAAACGAACCGGCGTGAGGTTATCCCACACACGGTACTTTTTGACCAGGCGAACAATCTGCCCGATGCGTTCGCGACGACCCGCCGGCGTGAGCTGGTATTCCTCGTCCGGCGCCATCGCGTCGGGCTCCTCGGGGACCATATCGACAGCGCGCGGCTTCTTGCGAGCGCCCGAGACGGCGGCATCGACCTCATCGACAACCGCCGCCTCGTCACCCAAAGGATCTAGATTGTTGTAATCGGTGGTGGAATCTGCCATCTGCGCTGCTACTCGGCCTCTTCGGTATCCTTCGCATCGTCGGGCTCAACAGACTCGACGGGCACCGAGGTCACGTTGTCCTCGACCGAATCGACGATGTCGCGCACATGGGCCAGGAAGGCCGTGCGCTCGGGAGCGGTCATAACGCGGACGCGAGCCAGGATGAGCTCGTCGAGCACGCGCTGTGCCGCAGTCTCGCCCTGCATGCCCAAGCGCTCGGTCAGATCGGAGATGGTACCGCCGGCCTGCTCGAACATGTCGGACACGCTGCGGGCGATATCGGGGGTGGCGGTGTCCTTGCGGACCTGCTCGCCTTTGGTGTTAAGGTCGTCGAGGACCTTCTTGCCGCCTTCGACAGCAACGGCGGCAGCGCCAAAGCCCACGTTGATGGCACCGTTAACAAGCTGATCGAGTTTCATAACCATGGTTGTCTCCAATCACAAACAACTGCATTGGCGTTCTTGTACCCAAGATTGAGTGAAAGCGACAAAGTGTTTTAGCGCTATTCGATCGACGGGAAATCCCTATCTCACGTTGTCGTTCATCGCGAAAGAGTTCTTCATGGCGCAGCTCGTGGTGTAGAGCACCTTGCCCAACAGGGCATCGGTCTCCACGCGCACGAGCTCGGCAAACTCCTCGTTGGCGCGTGCAAGCTCGGCAGGCACCTCGGCCTCGGGCAGAACGGCTACGGCAGCGTCGACGTCATGAATCTGCTTGTGGCCCATGCCGCCGACCTTCTCCTGATAATCCTCGACTGCGCGGCCGCACTCATGGAAGCGGACGTCGGCCAGCGCGCCGATCAGGCGGTTGGCCCAGTAGAAGTTTTCGGACGTCACGCGAGCCTGCGTGTCGGCATAGTACTCGGGCATGGTCTCGACGTTGGCGTACAGCGGAACCAGCGCGTTAAACGAGTTGGAGCCAAACGCCATCCACTGCACGGCGCGATAGGCCGGCTGCGCATAGGGACGCAGCTGCAGCACGGCGAGCTGGCTGTTGCGGTTGATACCGATGGGGCGATAGGCGCCGCGTGTGGCGGGCGCGCCCTTGCTGCCGTAGCAGTCGTACTCCGTGCCCTGGTAGTGGCTCGAAAGCACGTACTTGATGTCCTCGATGGTCACCTTGCGCTCGGGCACGCGGCTCCAGGGGATATCGTCGCTCTCGGGCGTGTAGTCGGCCTCGGGACCGTCCCACACATCGCTGGGGTTGAGGCAGCGCTGCATGTACACGCGCGCGGCGTGTTGTAGACGTGGTCGCTGTCGCTGTGCGAACCAAAGGCCTCGCGCGGGTTAAAGACCGTCGCCGGACCGTCGCCCTCGACGCCCAGCGTCAGGTCCAGATGCCACTCGGCCATCCAGGCGCGCAGGTCGGCAGAGCACATGTGGTCGACCTGGGCGCCTCGGCGTCGTCCAGGTCAAAGCTGTCGATACCCAGCTGGTTGGGCATGGTCACATAGGCGTCATCGGGCACGCGCTTGGCGATCCAGTGGTGTCCGCCGATGGTCTCGAGCCACCAGATCTCGTCAACGTCACTAAAGGCGATACCGTTGTTCTCGTAGGTACCGTAGCGCTCGAGCAGGTCGCCCAGGATACGTACGCCGTCGCGGGCAGACTTGGCGTACGGCAGCACCAGGGTCACCATATCCTCCTCGCCCAAGCCGCCGGGCTGTGCCGGAACATAGCCGTCCTCGCCCTCGTTGCCCTTAGCGGGCACGTAGTCCACGAGCGGATCGGCGCCGCGGACGCGCTCGTTGGTGGTGAGTGTCTCGGTTGCGGACATGCCAACATTGAGCTCGTTGAAGCCAGCCTCGGCCCAAATGCCATGACCGGGAACGACGTCGGGGACGCTCGTGTAGCGCATGGGGTTGTCAGGCAGCTCAATGGTCAGGTGGCTTAGAACACTCGTGTAGACACGCGGCTGCTCGTCGGGATGCACCACGCGCATGCGCTTGGGCTCAAACACCCCGTTGGACGAGTCCTCATTGCGGGCAACTAACGTCGACCCGTCGTAGCTCGCGTTCTTACCAACCAAAATCGTTGTGCACGGCATGCGCATCCTCCTTGAGCGAAGAAATCAAACGATAACAGTGTATCGCTTCGGCGCAGAAAGGGCGAAACCACGGCGCTGGCAACCCCTGTGGTCAAAAAATGCCAAATATGAGTACTGTCACCAATTTAGTAACAGCAATTTTGCTACGCATGGGTGTCGGAAGTCTACATCTGTTCGAAAATTAGATGATGTAATTCCTCATAGGTCCAATAAAATAGGCTCTCTATCGATAATAAATATCGTTAGAGAGCCAAATTGACCTAAAATATATGTGACTATCTTGGCAGCAGTACTCATATTTGGCATTTTTTGTCCACGAGCTAAAGAACTAACCCCCTAAACAGCTTCAAAACGCCTATTTCGATGCGCGCTCGGCCGCTTCGATCACGTGTTTGGCGAGGATCGCCGTCGTCACGGCGCCCACGCCGCCCGGCACGGGCGTGATGGCGTTAACGACCGGCTCCGCGGCAACAAAATCGACGTCACCCACCAGCTTGCCAGCGTCCTCATCCCAGTTAATGCCAACATCGATGATCGTCTGGTCCTCGCGAACGGCATCCACGCCAATCGTACGCGCGCGTCCAACGGCCGCAACCACAATGTCGGCAGCACGGCACTCAGCGGCCAAGTCATGCGTATGCGTATGGCACGTCGTCACGGTGGCATTGCGAGCCGTAAGCATGGCGGCAACGGGACGGCCAATCACCAGCGACCGACCAACGACCGCGACCTTGGCCCCATCCAGCTCAACGCCGTAATGATCCAGTAGCGCCAACACGGCCTCAGCCGTGCAAGGAGCAAAACCCTCGCCGCGCCCCGAAAGCGTGGTGAGCAGCGAAGCCGGCGTCATGGAGTCAACGTCCTTGGCGGGATCGAGCGCTGCGGCGACGGCGTTCTCGTCAAGGCCGGCGGGCAGCGGGCGGAACATCAAACAGCCATGAACAGCCGAATCGGTATTGATGTCCTCGATGGCCGTCAACAGCTCGTCCTGCGAAACATCGGCAGAAAGCAAAACGCGACGAGCCTCAACCCCCACTTTTTCGCAGCGCTTGAGCGCACCGCGCTCGTAGGATAGGTCGTCCTCGCGCTCACCCACACGCACGATAGCCAACGTCGGAACAACGCCCCGCTCGCGCAGGACTGCGCAGCGAGCAGCAAGTTCCTCAGTCAAAGCGCGAGCAACGGGAGCACCCTTCAGCAGTTCAGCCATGGCTATCCTCTCCTCCTTGCAGCGTCGGCGGCGCGGCGCGCCAGCGCATCGGCGCGCGGCAACCACGTGTCGAGCAGCTCATCGCACGCGGTCTCGAGCTCCTCGGCGCGCGCCCGGTCCTTCATAGACGTGGTGTTGGCAAAGAGCGTCAAGCTCGCGCCCTGCATAGCGGAACGGCAGAACACGGCGCCGCACGCCACATCGGACAGCAGCTGACGCGAACCCTTGTCGGCCATGTCCTCGAGCAGCGCCAGCGCACGCCCGCAGGCATCCATAATGCGATACGGCGGCATAGCGGCCACATGCAGCGCATCCTGAATCGCGGTCGCTCGAGCCGGATCGTCACGCGGAATACCGTACGCCGCGGACACCTGCCCATAGGCACGAACGTCCTCGGCAACCAACTCGACAAGCTCCTGGGCCAGCTCATCAGCATGGGCAAACGCACGCGTCAGGTCATCCGCACGATCAGCAAGCGCGGGATTGGTCGCACCGTAGCGGGCAACCATTCCGCACAGCGAGGCGCCCAGCGCGCCCACAAAGGCGCTCGCGCTGCCACCGCCGGGAACCGGCTCGCGCGCGGCCAGCGCCTCGGCAAACCCGCGGCAGGTCTTGTCCATCATCTCTTGGCTCATACACATGCACCTCAAGTCATATACATCGGTCGGGTGGCAACCGCCGACCGACCGCATCGATCACGTAATGGTGCTAAGTCTAGCCCATAAGCACATGAGCGTCAGCGCACCTGGCCATCGCGGATTTCTATGGCACACGATAGGCGGCAGCGACACAAACATGGGACACATGGCCCACCTTTCGAGACTCCCGGGCAGCGGCAACTGGGGCATACATATAGGTAAGGAGCCCTATGTTGGGGCAAGCTCATCACGGCGCCGGACGACGAATGGAGGAATAACCGCACAGTAAACAAAGGCATCATGTGCATGCGTAACCGCCGCCCCAGCGATCCGCGGCGCACGATGTCCCTGGCAGACAAGGAGGACGCCACCATGAAGAAAAAGACCCTATCGATTCTTTCCCTTTGCATCGCCCTCTTTGCCGCATTTGCCCTTGTCGGCTGCGGCGGGAGCGCATCGGGCGGAAGCGGCAGCACCGCCAAGAGCGAGAGCAGGAAAAAGGCCCCCGTCGCCGAAAAGACTGACTTTATCTGGTTTAAGGTCGAGATGCCCGAGAGCGTTGGCGTGAGCGACTCCGCCGGCAAGAACGCCGACAGGGTCCAGCTCACCTTCCCCGAGAACGAGAACGCCTCGGCCGATCGCTTTATCCCCGTTTGGAAAAAAGCGCTGACGGCCGAGGAATCCCACGCCGACCAGGCGGAAAAGAAGGGGGATACGTTCCAGTGGAAGGATGGCGGGTCCGTCGAGTATAACGGCAGGACGTGGCTCGTCGGAACATACGAGGACAACAGCGGCATCTCAACCATGCTTTTTACCGACGTTGAGCCGGGAAGCGTCTACGTCCTCATCTCGAACTTCGACCAGCACAAGAAAGAAGCCGAGACGCTCCTCAACTCCATCGAGTTCCCCGATGACATGGAAGAGGCAGTTTCCGAGGCACGCGAAGTCGAGATTTCGAGCATCGAGATCAAGTAACGGGACACCCGCACGTGCCTATGCGCACCCGCGTACACGCGCCCCATTAAAACAACGGGCACCCAACCCCGGGGAGGGCCGACAGCATCGGCCCTCCCCTCTTTTGCGTCCGAGCATATTGCCACTTAACGGCGCAAATCCGGCCCTCAGAATGGGACACATGGCCCACCCTAGCGAGCCGCCCACGCGTACAGTAAAGGCAGGTAATCCATGGGCGGTTACAGATCGAGGAGGACACGACCATGAAAAAGAAGGCCTTTGCGATTCTCACCCTCTGCATGAGTCTTTTTGCCGCAGTTGCCTGGTGGGTTGCGGTGGAAGCGGTGGCGCTGCCGGCAGTGGCGGTGGCGGCGGAGCAGAAAAGCCAGCCGTGGATATGAGGACCGACTTCATTTGGTTTAAGGTCGAGGTGCCCGAGGGCGTCGAAATCACGGACGTCGCAGGCGACACCGCCGATAGGGCCCAGTTTAAGTTCACCGAGAGCGAGCACGCCAGCGATCGCTTCATCCCTGTCTTCGACTCCGACAAGAACGCCGACGAGCTGTTCGACTACGAGGCCAAATGGAAGGCCAACTTTGAGTGGACCGAGAATGATCCCGTCAAGTACAACGGCAAGACTTGGCGCAACGCTTCCTATACACACTCGGGCGGCGTGACGACTGAGTACTTCACCGAAGCAGGCGGCGGCAGCGTCTACGTGAGCATCGACAATGTCGAGGAGCACAAGGACGCCGTCAAGACCATGATGAAGTCTCTGGAGTTTGCCGACGACATCGCCGAAGCCAAGACCGAGGCCATGGACGTCAAGCTCGACGATATCGAGATCAAGCGCTAAGCGACTGGCGAGCGCAACGGGAAACACGGTCGCAGTGCAAACAAGCGACGGTACCCCAGCGCTTCGTACCCAGGGAGGGCCGGTAAACCGACCCTCCCTTTCTTATGCCGGTAGCCGACGAACGCGAGGATGCCGGACGCCGGAACCGCCCCAAATGTGGCAATAGTACGAAAACGATAAACACCCCAACACGTCCGCCCACCGATTTATTGCGCCGCGCAGACAATTAAACCAGCATCTTTAAACATCTGGGCAGTATAGTGACCAAAACTATCGCATAACCGCACCCTGCGAATGGAGGAGTCATGGCCGAACATCATGCCATCAGTCGCCGAGCGTTTACGCTGGGCTTAGGTCTTGCGGCGCTGTCGCCGCTTGCAAGCCTGCCAGAAACCGCGGCACCGGGCATTCCCCTGCGAGCGGCATTTGCAGACGACACGCCCAAACCGGCGGAGCACCTCGGTAATTTCGTCATTCGCCTCCGCCCCGCGGGCTATTTTCGCACCGCGAGCGTCAACCAAGACGGCAACGTTCGCGGCAACGTCTGCCACCTGTTTAACGACGGCACGTCCAGCAAGCTCATCCTTGAGCACGTAGGGACCGATGCGGACGGCACAAACTGGTACGCCATCCGCACCCTGCTCAATTTCGAAGAGCACAAGAAGACGGGCTACAGCATTTGGTCGGTCGATGGCGACTCGGACAAAGATGGAAAGGTCATCCACGTATGGAGTGGCGAGTACGACCATAAGGACAGCCGCGCCTATACGTTCGACCGCCAGTTCGACGGAACTTATATTATTCGAGACCGCATATACACGAATAACGGTATTAACTACCTGGCCATAGAATCGAAAGGCAAAGACCAAGACAACAACAAGATTTGCCAAAAGAAATATTCCATTCCGTGGGAGCTCGAGCTTGTCGGCTACAGCATGGACAAGACCAATGCCACAGTTAGCAGCATCGACTGGACCACGTATAGCAGCTACGTCGACGGACCATGTTGGATGAGCCACGTCGAAGGCAACAAGTACCTCGACGAGCTGAGCATCCCGGGCACGCACGATTCGGGAACTTGCAGCGTGGACAACGACACCGAACCCCAATCCTCGCAAGCAAAGTGCCAGCAGGACTACATCCCCACGCAGTTGCTCGAAGGCATTCGCTATTTTGATATCCGACTCGGAAAAGGCAACGACCCCGGCATCGACCATGGAAGTTGCTACCTGCTCAAAAAAGACGGGCACTTCATGCATCTCTCCGATGTCATCGGTTACTTCAAAACGTTTTTGAACGAACACCCGTCAGAAGCGCTCATCATGCTTGTATCCCGAGGCAACAACGAGGCTACCGACGAAAGTGTTACGACGCTTTCGCCAAGGTTTTGGACGACAACCCCAAACTGTTCTACACGTCGAGCCGCGTTCCCACACTGAACGAGGTGCGCGGAAAGATCGTCCTGCTGCGCCGATTTGGACTCGCCGGCGACAGCGTAAGCGGCCACACGTGGGGCCTCGACCTCACCGAATGGGACAACAAAATCGCAACACACCCCAGCAGCTCCTCTATGTGTCTCGTCCAAAACGCGCAAGGCTTTGAAGCCGCAGGGGAAACAGGCGACAAAAAAGCCTATTGCACCAAGGTATATGCCCAGGACCATTACGAATGCACCGGAACCGACAAGATCAGCTGGGTCGATATGGCCCTGCAGGAGACGGCTAAGCTCACCCGCAACGAGGTAGATGTCGAGGGCGATAACGGGGCCAAGGAGCAAGTCCTGGAGCGCTGCTGGTCTATCAACTACACCAGCTGCACGAATCACAAGCAAGGAAGTAATCCTTTTACCGCAGCACGAGTGGTCAACGAGCATCTGTACAAGAGCCCGTACATCAATCCCAGCGGCATCGAGGATACAAAGTCAGATTACCTCAAGCACATTGGCATCATCGCATCCGACTTTGTTGATGCGGCGCTGGCCCGGAGCATCTACCAGCGCAATTACGATTACGATACGAAGCACGCGCAGTCGGCTTCGTGCTGCCTCCCGACCCGCATGCGCATGACGTACGGCGACTCGCTGAGCGATGCCTCGCTCCAGGATGGCAAGACCGTTGGCGAGGGCCATTTCCGCCTCGTCGACAGCAGCAACGTACTCAACGTGGCGGCTTCGGGCCATGCGTTTACCATCGAATATGTGGATGTCGACGCCTTGGGCAACGAGACCGTTACGGAGCTGCGGGGTCATGTGTCCATCGATATCGATCCGCGCGCGTTGACGCCCCATTTTGAGGGGCTCGAAGGCCTTAAGGCCGGCGAAGACGTGCGCGCCAAGATTGCGGCATCACTCGAGGGCAAGCTCGAAAACGATCCCTGCACCGCCCAGCTCGAGTTTATGCACGATGCGAACGGCGCACCGGGCACGGCGATGGCCGAGGGCGAGGCATTTGCCGCGGGGACGTATTGGGTGCGTGCGAAAGGCCTTTTGGGCGACGCGGCACAGAACTACACGCTCGCCAGCGATGGAGCAGCAAGCTTTACCGTAGCGGCCTCGAGCAGTGCAGGCGGCACCGGCAGCGGCACGGGTTCCAACGCAGGCGGCGCCGACAAGAACGGCGGCGGCAACAAGAGCGACCAGGGCAAGAGCTCGGGCGGAAAACTCGCCGACACGGGCGACGGCTCCGGCATTGCCGCCGGGCTCGCCGCTGCCGCCGTGGCGACAACGGTCGCCGGCGCGGCAATGCTTGCCAGTGACCGCGAAGACAGCGAAGGCGCTAGCGAATAGGCAAGCCAGCCTTTTAGACACATCGACTCAATCGGGGGCGCAGAACACCGTTCTGTGCCCCCGATTTTTACCTTGGCCCGAACGCCGCTTTCGGCTACATCACCATGTTCAGCGCGTTCACAAATTCCTGGGCCTTCGCACGGCTACTCAGGCTAAAGACGCAAGCGGTCAACAGCCTGTTACGTAGGAAAACGTCGCGGCCCTTGATCCTGTTGACCCCCGTGATGTCCTTAAGATAGACAATCTCGGTGTGCTTGCCACCAAAAGTGCCCTTCTTGAGCACCTCGATGCGATTAGGGTAGATCCTGACGTCTTTAAACCTACCCGAACCCTTGTCCTGAAACAGCAAGGTGTTGTTGTCCATGCGTGCCACTCCCATGGGGTTCGTTAAAACTGTCTCTATGGCCACATTTTAGTCACCGCAAACCCTTTTCGCGGTCGTGCGCAGAGCACCAAAATCGTGTCCGCACGAGCAAATAGACTAATACAACAAGGAATATAAGCCGTTATCCAAGGATTGCGACGTAAAACAAAGGATTAACAATGGCTAAGATTTAAGTCAGAAAACCCTTAGGAAGTGCTAATATATAGTTATTGAAAGAGGCTGAGATGCAGAGACGCGAATTGATCCGTATCCTCGAAGAAGCCGGCTTCATCTCGAAAGGAGGCACTAATCACGAGAAGTTCGTCAAAGGAGATAAACTCGTGCTCGTGAAACGCCACCGAGAGATTGAGGATCAAATTGCCAAAAGAATCCTAAGGCAGGCAGGGCTTCGATAGCTCATCCTCATCACATTTCGCATCGCTTTTTAGAGGAGGTCTTGCATGGTTTACGTATGGGAATTTGAGTTCTTTGATTCGGACGGTATGGTCGATGCCGTGCCATGTGGCTCGCTGGGCGGAGGAGGAACGTTTGGCTCCGATCTAAACGACGCTGTCGAAAGCGCCGCTGATTTTCTCGCATGTATGGTCGACGATCACCTTATGGGTGGCGTCGATCTTCCCGCGCCAGACTTCGGACATGAGCCGCGACACGGCGGCAAGATTATCGCCGTAGCCGTCAGCCGCGAACTCGCCGACATCCCCGCCGTCACCGCAGCGGATGCCGCGCGCATGCTCGGTGTTAGCTCAGCACGGGTATCGCAACTGATAAATGCTGGGCTGTTGGATTCTTGGAAGGACGGCACCAAGCGCATGGTGTCCAAAGCTTCCATCGAGGCACGACTCGCCGACGCACCAAAGGCAGGCGCCCGAAAGAGGTCCCTATTGCCGTATAAAGCAATAGCGTTGCGGGTTTTTCATTTGTTAGATTAGCTGACAAGCTCTTCCAATTCGGGACTCACTGCGTTCCGAATTGGGATGGACATATTGCCGCAGGTAGCCGCGCATCCTCAATCCAAAGTACGAGAGGTGTTTCCCATGACAGACAGACCGAAAACAACGCTGCGCGACTGCATCTATGGACTTGCCGTCGGCGACGCGTTGGGCGTTCCCTACGAGTTCAGGCCTCGTGGCACGTTCGAATGCACCGACATGATCGGCTACGGCACGCACGGGCAGCCCGCCGGCACCTGGAGCGATGACACGTCCATGACGCTTGCTACCTGCGACTCGATTAGAGAGCTTGGGCACATCGACACCGCAGACATGCGCGACAAGTTCGTAAGCTGGATTGCCCGTGGCGAGTATACAATCGACGGCGTTTTCGATTACGGCG
Source organism: Coriobacteriaceae bacterium AM49-12 (assembly GCA_027669365.1). GTDB lineage: Bacteria > Actinomycetota > Coriobacteriia > Coriobacteriales > Coriobacteriaceae > Collinsella. The sequence goes on from JAQEDL010000006.1 coordinate 24,216, forward strand.
GCACGACCGCCCGCGCCTTGCACACCGGCAAAGGAGGCTCCGGCGAACGCGACAACGGTAACGGTTCGCTCATGCGCATCGCGCCCCTGGCGCTTGTCGACGCGACTGACGACGAGATCTGCGAGGTCTCCGCGATAACGCACGCTCACAGAACATCGACCGACGCATGCGTCATATTTGTCGAGCTGATGAGGGACGTGATGAACGGTGCACTTCCCTCATGGGTGCTCCAGCTGAAAGACGTGCCCGAGCGTGGAATCAGGTCAGGTGGCTTCGTGCGCGACACGCTTAAAGCCGCCACCTGGTGCTTTGTGAACACCAACAGTTACGAAGAGTGCGTCCTTGCCGCCGTCAACCTGGGCGACGACACCGACACCACCGCAGCCGTCGCCGGCGCTCGCCGGCACGGCATACGGTATCGACGCAATTCCACAGGAATGGATCGATACTCTACGAGGGAAGGATCTAATTGAGAGCTGCCTGTTTTAGGGCACCATACAAGAAATAAGGCTGGAGGCACCATGGAGAGGAAGATCGCGAATATAGATGAGTTCCAAATGGACGAAAACGAGACCCCGATACTCCCAACGGAACTGAGGAGGAAGAAAACCTTTACGTCCTCCCCGACGGGCGTTACCTCCCCTGCGGGGTCTACAGGACCGCGGACGGCGGTTCGCTCATTTATGAGCCATCCGAGCTCAGCTTCTTCGGGCAGATGCTTGCTCAATTCAAAGAGTGCTAGAGGTTTGATTGCCCGTTAGACCGACGCTGTTCCAAACTATGGGATGGGTAGGATGTCTCCCACGGCATTGCCCAGACCTCTACTCGATCTGGCGAGAATATAAGCAGTAACGGATAGCGAAGGGAGCCATGAAAAGGGCCGGTTGCAGCCGGCCCTTTAGACGATAATACCTGCGTTGCCCGCGCTTCCGAAGTGTGACTAGCTGAGGAGCGGGTTCCGCGGCACATCCTGATTTTACCCAGCGAGACGGCTCTTTTGCAGCCGCTCCACCGTTTATTTACATCCACCACCACAAGCGGATACCGCGCGAACGAGAGCAAAGAAACAACGCCGGCGCGGCCAACAGAACAGACAATCCATGCGACCAAAGAAATAGAAAAGCGCCCGCGGCCTCGGTTCTTCACCCAGGTCTAGGCGCTTTTCTTGGCACCATCGCACCACATCCGCCATCGCCTCCGGCCCGACACTCATTAAAATGCAAGCGGGAAACGACCTCAAGATCACCAACAACAGCTTCAAGCAAGCGCTTGGGCAACTGTCGCAACACGAGCGCCCATAAAAAGGGGCCAGTTTAATAAGTAAGAGAGCCTTACCACCAATTGTCATTCGGGCACGATCAGCCAATAGGTCAAATGGCAACTAACGGGTGTCAGATATACCAATATACGCAAGATTAACTGCTAGAATGCAATGGTGGACAGGCTCACCAGTGTCGAAGAAGCATAAGGTAAGGAGTGCGCATGATTGCTGTCGACTACAGCTCCTCAACGTCATTTAATGAGGATGCTTTCGAACAAGGCATCATTGACCACTTGCAAACGAGCCTGGGGTACGAGCACCTCTATGGACCTGATGTCGCTCGTTCCTCTGACGCGTTTGACGACGCCTTCCTACCTGACGTCATTGGGCCCGCTCTTGAGAGCATTAACCCCACGCTCAATCGTCGCGCGTTGATGCCTCAATAACCAGACTAAAGGAAATCGAGGGCAGTAACCTCATCGCCAAGAACAGCATCTTTATGGACATGCTCCAGAACGGTGTGGAGACAAGCTGGTTTGACGGCAAAGAAGAGCATACAGACATCGTGCGCTTGGTCGATTACGGCAATCCCGAAAAGAACAGCTTCCACGTTGTTAACCAGTGGACCTACATCGAGCGTGGTACCAACAAACGTCCAGATGTCATCGTATTCGTCAACGGGCTTCCGCTCGTTCTCTTTGAATTGAAGTCACCCGCTCGAGCTGACGCTGACAGCGAAGACGCCTACCAACAGATTCAAAACTACAAACGACAGATTCCATCGCTTTTCGTGTACAACGCTTTCTGCGTCACCAGCGACATGCTTCACACCAAGGTTGGCACGATCACCGCCAACGAGTCACGCTTCGTTGAGTGGAAGAGCGTCGATGGAAGCTACGAGGCCACCCAGTACGCCGATTGGAAAACCCCTCTGGACGGCATGTTCCCCAAGGAGCGGCTCATCGACATCCTGAAGAACTTCATTCTGTTCTCCGAGGACGCGAAAATCCTCGCGGGATACCATCAGTACTTCGCGGTGAACAAAGCGCTCGAGAGCGTGCATGAAGCCATCGGCGGCGACGGCAAGGGCGGCGTCTTCTGGCACACGCAGGGCTCGGGCAAGTCGCTTTCGATGGTTTTCCTTGCCCATCTGCTCGAAGAGAAACTCGACAGCCCGACCATCGTGGTAATTACCGACCGCAACGACCTCGACTCGCAACTGTTCGCGCAGTTCTCCAGATGCTCAGATTTCCTGCGCCAGACGCCCGTTCAGGCGCAGAGCCGCGCCGATCTTGCGCAGCAGATCTCGAGCCGCCGCGCCAACGGCATCATTTTCACCACTATGCAGAAATTCGAGGAGGAGGCCATCGCCCTCTCCGAGCGCAAGAACGTCGTCGTGATGGTTGATGAAGCACACCGCGGGCAGTACGGGTTCGAGGAGAAATACGACCGTGACGGCAAGAAGCACACGGGCACCGCGTTGCTCATCCGCCGCGCCCTTCCGAATGCGACTTTCATCGGCTTTACCGGTACCCCTATTTCTGCCGAAGATCGATCGACTCGCGAAGTTTTCGGCGATTATATTGACGTCTACGACATGACTCAGGCAGTAGAGGACGACGCAACTCGACCCGTGTTCTACGAGAGCCGCGTCGTCGCACTCAAACTGGATCAGGGCATCCTTGCAAAAGTTGACGATGAGTACGAAAAGCTCACCGAGCAGGCTAATGCCGAAACCATTGACGCAAGCAAGCGTAACTTTGCAAATCTAGACGCCGTTCTAGGTGCACCCGAAGTCATCGATGCCCTATGTCAGGACATCGTAGAGCACTATGAGACCAACCGTGCGCACGAACTCACCGGCAAGGCAATGATCGTTGCGTATTCGCGCCCCGCCGCCATGGCTATATATCAACGTATATGCGAGCTGCGACCCTCTTGGAAGGACGAGGGCAAACTCGGCGTTGTCATGACCATGGGCAATCAGGACCCCGAGTGGTGGTTCGACGTCGTAGGCAATAAGGCCCATGTGAAGGAGATGGCAAAGCGCTTTAAGGATGATGCTGACCCGCTCAAAATCGTAATCGTCGTAGACATGTGGCTCACCGGTTTTGACGTGCCGAGCCTTGCCACCATGTATGTGTATAAACCCATGCGCGGGTATAACCTGATGCAGGCAATCGCACGCGTAAACCGAGTGTATAAAGACAAGGTTGGCGGATTGGTTGTTGACTACGTAGGCATAGCTAACGCCCTTAAACGCGCCATGAAGGACTACACCAAGCGCGACCAAAAGAAATACGGCGACATGGATATCGGGAAAACCGCCTATCCTAAGTTTTTGGAAAAACTGGCGGTCTGTCGCGACAAAATGTTTGGTTACGATTATTCGGAATTCATGAGCACCGAGTCCGCCGCACGTCGAAGCGAACTCATAACGGGTGGAGTAAATCATATCCTTGCACCCGGCGACGAAGATACCACCCGCGACTTTGTTGAGCAGGCAGGAGTCATGCTCAAAGCCTATGGACTCGCCAAAAGTCGCGCAACAGACATGCAGCGCATCGAGGCCGGCTATTTCCAGGTTGTTCGAGAGCTCATCCTTCAGCTCACCGAGCAGGGCGGCACCCGCAGCAAAAACGGAGGCAAACTTACCCTTAAGCAGGTAAATGACCGCATCAATGCACTGCTCGAACAGAACATCGTCCATACCGACGGCGTAATAGACCTGTTTAAGGTGGAAAACGAAACGGTTTCGATTTTTGATCCCAAGTTTCTGTCGAGCCTCTCGCGTATGAAAGAGAGGAACTTGGCTTACGAGTTGTTGCGAAAACTCATCGACGACCAGATCAAGGGCTACCGCAAGAAGAGCGTAACGCAGGCAAAGAAGTACTCAGAACTCATGCAAAGCATGGTAAATGGCTATCTCAACGGGCAGCTCACAAACGCTGAGGTATTCGAAGAAATGCTCAAGATGGCGAAAGAGATGCTTTCCGAAAACCAAAAGGCAAAGGCGCTTGGGCTTAGCGAAGAGGAGTTTGCGTTTTACGAGGCGCTGACACAACCGCAGGCAGTCGCCGACTACTATCGCGAAAGAAATGACGAGTTGGTCGCTATCACGCAAGAGCTCGCTGCGAAGATGCGCGAAATGCGCACGGTCGATTGGCAGAAAAAGCAAAGTGCTCGTGCTGCCATGCGTGTTGCAATCAAGCGCCTGCTCAAACATCATAAGTATCCGCCAGAGGGCATGGAATCGGCACTGGCCACCGTGATGGATCAGTGCGAACTCTGGGCCGACAATGCAGCATAGGGAGTTAAAACAGCATGGCTAAAAGCAAGGCTAAGGACACCAAGAAGAACACGGCCGACGTTGGCTTTGAGGATCAACTGTGGAACGCTGCAGATGTGCTGCGTGGCAACTTGGACGCTGCCGAGTACAAAAACGTCGTGTTAGGCCTTATTTTCCTGAAGTACCTCTCGGACCGTTTCGACGAACGCTACCTAGAGCTCGTCGCAGAGGGTTACGGCGACGAGGAGGATCGCGACTGCTACATGGAGCAGAATGTCTTCTTCGTTCCCGAAGAAGCACGTTGGGTGAATATCTCGCAAGCGGCGCATACGCCCGAAGTTGGCCAGATCATTGACAATGCCATGCGCGCCATCGAGCGCGAGAACGACAAACTCAAAGACGTGCTGCCCAAGAACTTCGCTCGTCCTGAACTAGACAAGCGGCGCTTAGGCGACGTCGTTGACTTATTCACAAACGTACAAATGACCGATAACGAGAGCGAGAAAGACCTGTTAGGGCGCGCATACGAATATTGCCTGCAGAAATTCGCATCAATGGAGGCAAAAAACGCCGGCGAGTTCTATACGCCGTCGTGCATCGTGCGCACGCTGGTTGAAATCCTCCAGCCTTTCCACGGTCGTGTGTACGACCCCTGCTGCGGCAGCGGAGGCATGTTCGTGCAATCCGCCGCCTTCGTCGAGCACCATGGCGGCAACGTGGTACAGGACATCACCATCTTTGGCCAGGAGAGCAACCCTACCACGTGGAAGCTCGCAAAGATGAACCTCGGTATTCGCGGCATCGAGGCCGATTTGGGCAACTATGCAGACACCTTCAGCGCCGACCAGCACAAGAATGAAAAGTTTGACTATGTGTTGGCAAACCCACCCTTCAACCTCAAGAACTGGGGCGGCGAAGCGCTGCAGGAAGACGTACGTTGGAAGTACGGCATGCCGCCCACGGGCAACGCTAACTTCGCTTGGATGCAGCATATGATTTGGCATCTTAACGGCACGGGCAAGATTGGCCTCGTATTGGCAAACGGGTCGCTCTCGAGCCAGACGAGCGGCGAGGGCGATATTCGACGCGCTATCGTAGAGGACGATTTGGTCGAGGGCATTGTAGCCATGCCGGGGCAGCTGTTCTACAGCACCCAAATTCCCGTGTGTCTGTGGATCCTGAACAAGAAGAAGGCTCAGTCCGGCAAGACGCTATTCATCGATGCCCGCGAAATGGGCACCATGGTCTCTCGCAAACTACGCGAGTTTACCGAAGAGGACATCAACAAAGTTGCATCCGCATTCGACTCCTTCCGCAAGGGCGAGTTCGAGCCCGTGAAGGGGTTCAGCGCTATAGCGGATTTGGATGAAATCGCCAAGCAAGATTTCATCCTGACGCCCGGTCGCTACGTAGCATTGCCGAGGCCGAAGACGACGGCGAACCATTTGAAGAGAAGATGGCACGCCTGACTAGCGAAATATCAAAGTGCTTTGAAGAGTCCAACCGCCTGCAGGAGCAGATTAAGAAAAACTTGGAGGCGATTGGGTATGGACTTTAGCGTTGCGACTCTTGGAGAACTAAGCCTCGGCGACGGAAAATATGGCATTGCCGCTTCGGCTGTGGATTATGATGCGGAATTACCTGCATATCTTCGTATTACGGATATCAACGACGACGGCACCCTGAATTGGAACGACCGCAAATCGGTAGACGACCCCGCCGCTTACAAATACATGCTGAGAGAAGGCGATATCGTTTTCGCCAGAACGGGCAACAGTACCGGAAAGAATTATTACTACGATTCTCGCGACGGCGAGTTTGCCTTCGCGGGCTTCTTAATTCGCTTCTCGCTGGACGATAAGAAAGTTAATCCTCGCTATGTCAAATACTATGCCCAGTCGAAAGCTTATTGGGACTGGGTGGCCTCTTTTAACACCGGCAGCACCAGAGGCAATATCAACGCTAAGACTTACGCACAAATGCCAATCCCCCTGCCCGATCGCCCGACGCAAGACTCAATCGTTATGCTATGCGATTCTGTCTCGAATAAAATCCGACTCAACGCTAAGCTAAATGGCTATTTAGCTGCTTGAGGTCGACCTTCGAGACGTCGATTTCTCCTGACATTAATTTAGGGAGGAGAACGTCACGAAGAGCGGCGAGACGGTGTTTCTCTTTGCTTGAGCTCGATGCTTGGCTAAGCGCTGATTCAATAAAATCAACGGTTGCTCCACTTGGATTACTTGCAACTTTATAAGTGAGCATCTGCGTTTTGTCCCCTCTTGGCATCTTTGTGCCCTTTGCGCCCTTCATGATGTAATCGAAAAAAGCATCGCTGCGCATACATGAATAGAGGTAACCGGACTGCTCCGGTTGCTTGGCTCTAAACACTAGGACATCACCCGAGCAGGTTCCAGTTCGGTCTGCGTACCAGATTTTTTTAAAGTATGGGCGAATGTTCGAAACCAGAATGTCCCCGTCCTTGTAGACCGTAACTTTTCCGGTTTGGGGCAGGGACGACGGTGCCTGCCTGCCCTTCTTGCCAGGGAGCAGAGACTCTGTTGAAACGTAGGTATCAAAGTTAGCCTCATTGTAATCGGCTTTTTCTTTCACTAAATCGCATAGCGAGGAAAGCTCGACAGCGAGGCCTTTTTCGCGATTGGCAACCGCTTCGCACTGTTCTTCTAAATAGCCATTTAGCTTAGCGTTTACCCCGATTTTGGCATCAATACTACCAATGACTTCGACGACTTGCCTTTGCTTCTCGAGCGAAGGCAAGTCGATTTCTTGCTTCGAAAGCGTTTTAACAGAAAGACCAGGTTGAGCCGATTGAGCGGACAGCCGTCCTAGGCTCATAGTTGACAGGAGATAGGCAAGATAATGCGGATCATTGGATTCGTTTGCAACGGCAACGACTGCGTGTTCGGTCATGTAAGCCTTGCCAGAATGAAAGCGGACATTACCGCAAGCGGCGCCTTGGCGACCGATAACGGCACATTCCCCATCGAAGTTGTAACGCTCTGCATATCCACGAAGACCATTGCCGCCGATTACCGGATATGTCCCCGAATCCTGAACCTCAGCGGCTTTAATGCTCTTTCCGCTGCTTAGGCGTTCACAGATCTCTCCAAGTCGTACACGCGTCATTCCAAATACTTCCTATGCGAAGCCTTTACGTTGTTCTGATTAACCATGGCGTAATGCATGGTGGTGTCTATTTTCGCATGGCCCAACAGCTTTTGCACCTGCTCTATGGGCATTCCCTTGTCGATAGCATGAGTGGCAAGCGTACGGCGAAACTTATGCGGATGAACGCGGTTGATACCGGCGCTTCTGCCTAGGTCACGTAAACGAAGTTCTATGCTCCCCACCGTAATACGTCGAGCTGAGGAATCGAGCGCGACAAATAATGCAGGACTCTTGTCAGCACGGCTCGAAAGATATTCCGTAAGATGAAGCTTAGCGCGCGCATCGAAGTAAACGGGGCGCTGCTTATTTCCCTTTCCCATTACAAGGCATTCGCGCTCGTGCAGATTGACATCCTTCCTGTCGAGTCGCACAAGTTCGCCAATACGCATGCCCGTCGAAGCGAGTAGATCAACGATGGCAAGATCTCGCTTGGACTCACAGGCGTCTCGCAATACCTCCAGTTCCTCATCGCTAAGCACCTCTTTGGTTACCTGAGCTGTTTTGACGCGACGAATGCGCCTTACAGGACTTTTCACAATGTAATCCTCATCTTCAAGCCATGAAAAGAAGCTCGACATGATACGGCGTATATTATCGATTGTGACCTTACTAGAACCGCGATTCACCTCATAATCATTGAGATAGCGGCGCAAGTCGTCACTCTCAACCTGGGTATAGGGTTTAGCAAGCGCTGTGTTCATATGCCGTAAGGTTGCCTCATAGTATGCAATGGTTTTAGGAGAGCATCCCTCGACCTCTTTAGCGGTGAGAAAGAGCGCAAGTAAATCTTGTCCTGGCTCCGCCTGTTTCGGTCCAAGTGCCCGTCTAAGCGTAATAGTTAGATGCTTGAGCTGATGTGGGTCAAGAAGGCTCTGCATTTCCGAAAGCACGGCATTGATAACGGTTTCCACGCTGCTCCTTTCGTCGAGTACGATAGCCACAGTGTGGACGGCGTGTTGCACATAGTGAAGTAAATGGCTATTTAACTGCGTGAGATCGACCTTCGAAACATCGATTTCGCCCGACATTAGCTTGGGCAAAAGGACATCACGCAACTGCGCAAAAAAGCGTGACTCTTTAGCAGTTGCCAGCAGCTGTTCGTATATCGGTTTGGTTGATAGATAGAACTCGCTGAGCTCCAAATCGCCAGGCATTGCAAAAGGCATTGCTTTGACGGTTTTGGAATTAACGGCCGTCGCGATTGAAGATGTGCTTCCCAATTTCCCATAATCAAATGAACGCAAATAAGGATAAGCGTAAGCTAGCTTTCTTTTGTCATCAGACGCAAAGCAGGCAATCGCCTCATTGGTTGTCATATTGCAACCGGCGATCTTGACTCTGCCGACCGTCAACTTAAAGCTGAGAAGTACCGAGCCTGCTGGAACTCTTCTTACGTTTTTGGCGTTTACTGCGGCGTCAGTAAGGTATTCGGAGCTATCAAGCGAATATGTCCCCGTTTCGCCCATATCCTTGATTGAAAGCCATACGTGATTATCGGCTTTGACATCAGAGAACCATTCCGGCTCTTTCCTTGGTGGGGTCTTGCCTATTCCGATTTCGTAATACGAGTCGGCTCTTCCTTCGGTCCAGTTTTCGTTTGGTGACAGTGCAGTAAATTGAGCCAACAAAAGCTCTTCTAAATAGCCATTTAGCTAAGTCTCTACGGCAGTTCGGACGCCATGACTCGCCGCATAAAAACGGGGCGGCCCGCACTCCTGCGAGCCGCCCCGTGTCCCTAGCTATCGCGTCATAAGGCTAACCAGCACCACTCCCCTACTTCCCAAATAGCGCACCCAGTAGGCCGCGGCGTTTGGGCTTTTCTTCTCGGTAGGAACCCTCGGCTGCGGCTGCCACCTGCCGCGGCTGTTCGCCGCCTCCACGGCGCACGATCTGGTATAGGAACGGCGATTTAACGTATTTGACCTCGATGGGCGTGGCGTGCACGGTGCTTTCGCTCGACAGCATCACGTTGGGATTGAGCGGTGCCACCACATGCGTCTCGCGCTTGTCGCTAAACACCACCGCCGCCGCGCGACCCGTCTGCCCGTTCACGGCGATGCGCACTTGCTCGCCGTCGCGGCTGTCCGTCGCCGGACGATCGACACAGTAGACCGGCACCATCACCAGGCCGTCCTTGTGCTTGCGGGCCTTGCGCGCCCAGGCGCGGATGCTCTTTTTATTGAGCCCCAGCACCGCCTCGGCATCGTTGCCGGCAATATCGAGCGCCAGCTTATCAATGACCACCTGGTCCTTGGTGGACGCATCGACGGAAACGACGCGGAAGTCGCCTTCCTGCATAGCGGGATCGAACGGCCCCACCTTGCCAAAGTCCCACGGCTCCAAAATGCCCATAAGGCGAACATCCAGGTAGTTAGCCCTGGGATATGCCCAGTCGAGAACCTCGTAGTACACCAGGGTCTCCTTGCTCAAGCCCTTGCCCGGGAAGGACGCCATCATGCGCAGGTCCGCTAGCGCCATGGGGAAATAGAAGAGCATCATGTCGTTTTGGATCGCGTCTTCCACGTCGTGCCCGGCAAAGGCCTCCGGGTACTGGCGCACCAGCTGCAGTGCGTTGGCACGTGCCTGCTGCGGCGATATCTCACAGGGGATGCCCTGTTCGGGAACGTATTCGGCACCCACACCCATGGTCAGGCGCTTACTAAACGTGCCGGGCTTGAGCAGGTCGGCCACGCCAATCTTGTTGCCGCACGACGGGCACTCAAACACGCGCTGGGTCGATGACCCCTCAAAGGACGCACCACAGAAGGGACAGGGAATGCTCACATGCGTCGCCTCTTGGAACTCCTGCGCCGTTCCGCGATCTTCCCACAGCAGATGCTCCAGAACCGACTGATTGCGCCAGTGCGAATTAAAGAAATACCAGTCCGGATCCTCTGGGCGCTCGAGCTGCGAGACGTGCGTGAGCTTGAGCAGCCCGTCAACCACCGTCAGCGGCGTATGACGGATACCCAGGGCGCTCTTGGGCTCCCCGGCGTCCGCTTGCCACGGAATAACCGTTTCGCAATAGGCGCACTCAAAGCTGCGCTTTGCCTGGTGCGAATACATGGGCCGCCGCAGTTTTGGCATTTAATGGCAAACATCTCGTCCATGGAAACGTCCTCCTTTGCACAGGGCTGTCGACATTAAGTATGTCGAGCAAATCGGCGCGTGCCCATACCCATGTGGCCCAAAATGGAGCACTCGGTCGAACGGGAAGGCGCAGTGAACTCGAGGCGCGCGGACGGTCCCCCCTCCGCCTCGCGTCCGTTAGCGCCGGCAGACCATTGCTGCATTTTCTGAGCATCGGTACACGTTACGTCTGTGCGAGCTACACTATCCCCTTAAACATGATTGTGAGGACGATCGTTATGCTATTTGTAAATCGGCTGGTACATACGCTTGTTCCCGGCAGCGAAAGCGAGCCGGTCGATACCTCCTGCCGCACCAACGCGGGTTTTGCCGCAGGCTCATCTGCATCGGCCTCAACATCACGCTGTGCCTGGCCAAGGGCATAGCTGGTCTGCTCGCGGGCTCCGTCTCGCTTATCGCCGATGCCTTCAACAACCTTTCCGACGCCTCGAGCAACATCGTGAGCCTGCTCGGATTCCGCCTTGCCAGCCGCCCGGCCGATGAAGGTCACCCCTATGGCCACGGCCGCTACGAGTACCTCGCCGGCTTGTTTGTCGCCGTTCTCGTTTGCGCCGTCGGCATCAATCTGATCCTGGAGTCGGTCACCAAGATCATCAAGCCCTCCCCCACCGCGTATTCGACGCTCTCCATGGCAGCCCTTGTCCTGTCCATGCTCGTCAAGTTTTGGATGGCGGCGTTCAACCGCACGCTGGGCAACCGCATCGATTCCGAGACGCTCATCGCCACGGCGCAGGATTCCAAAAACGACGTCATCGCCTCGGCCTCGGTCCTGGCCGCAGCGCTTATTTCGCAGACGACCGGCTTTGACCTCGATGGCTGGGCAGGCCTGGGAGTGGGCATCTTCATCTGCATCAGCGGCATGGGCCTCGTGCGCGACGCCATCAGCCGTTGCTGGGGCAAGCGCCCGACCCCAAGCTCGTCCATGCAATCCGCGACAAGATCATGTCGTATCCGCAGGTCCTAGGCACGCACGACCTCATGGTGCACGACTACGGCCCCGGTCGTCAGTTTGCCAGTGCGCACGTGGAAATGCCCGGCGAGGGCGATGCGTTTGAACATCACGAGATCCTGGACACCATCGAACACGACATCAAGCATCAGATGGGCATCGACATCACGCTGCACTGCGACCCCATCGCCACCACCGGTGACGACCTGCGCGGCTGGGTCAAGCGCGGCGTCATGCAGATCGATCCCGCGCTCTCCATCCACGACCTGCACGAGCACGACGGATTCGTTTCGTTTGACCTGGTGCGTCCCGACGGCTTTGACATATCCGACGAGGAGCTGCTGGAGCTCGTCACGCGAATCGTGCACGAGCGCCGGCCCGACGCCTCGTGCGTCGTCACATTTGACTCGGGCTTTAGTTCACCCGAGCGTCCGGCCGAGCAGCTGTAATCGACAGCAAAACGGGACGCAGGACCGCCGACCAACGCGCCTACGCGCCTGGTCACGCGATCCTGCGTCCCGTTTTTGTTTGCACTGCTAAGGCTCTAGCCGCTCGACCGCTAGTTTCCCTGTGCGCCCGAAATGCCGTTTTGCAGGGCATTCCAGGCGTTCGTTGCCATATCGCCCAGGTTCTGTGCGGTATCGCCCAGCTCTTGGGCCTTGTCTCCCAACTCCTGCGCCTTGTTGCTCAGGTCCTCCAGCGTGTTGGAGCTCGAGCTGTCCGTGGTGCCCTGGTCGCCGGACGCATTGCCCGACAAGCTGTCTTTGCGCGTGAGCTGAATCTCGAGGTTACCGTTGTCGTTATAGTAGGCAGACGTCACGACCCAGTTGGCGTCGACAACAGGCGTCGAGCCGTCATCGGTCAGAATCACGGCATTCGAAAGATCGGCCCCGCGCGACTTGAGGAGCTTCTTGGCGTTAGACCAGTACTGACCCGGGATATCGCTCAGGTCGACGACGCCGGACTGGGTCGTCTCGGTCTGCTCGGCCGTGGTATCAGTCGTGGCGCCCCGCTTGTTGAGCATGCCCGACACGATGGCAAACACAACCGACAGGGCAAAGAAGATCGCCAGCACAATCAGGATTTTTTTGATCACGCTCGACGAACGCGAAGACTTCTTCTCCTCGTCCTCGCCATACTGAGGGATAGACTTGGGATACTCACGATACGGCTCGCGCGCATATCGGTCGCGCGACTCGTAGCGCGGCTGTGCCGTGCGCGGCATATATGTCGTCTGCTGAGGTTGCGGAATGGGGTTTTGCAGCAAGTCATCATAAGGGTTTGCCGCCGCGCTTCCGTAGGGACTCTGCGACGAGGCGCCATACGGGTCCTGCGCCGCGTTCCCGTAATTCACAACGCGCGTGGGATCGGCCGACGCCTGCGTCGTATCGGGGGCAGCGTAGCCGGGATTCGGCACGACGCGGGTCTCATCGGCGCCATTGCCCGTCCGCGGGGAGCCGTAGCCACCCATTACGGTCGTCTTATCCTGGTCCATGCAACGATTCCTTTCCGTCGCCCGTAAGCATCAAGTTATCCATGCATTCTACCCGCGCAAAAGCCTATGATGGGCAAAGCCCGCCGGTATCTACAAGACAAGCGCGGCCGACGGTCACAAGCGAATCGAGGATACGTCATGGCAAAAAGCAAGTTCATCAAAGACACAACGCGTGCCGAGCGTGAGGAGGCCATTAAGCTGGCACTCGCGGGCTGCGGCAACGGCAGCTGCGACAACTGCGGCAGTTGCAGCTTGGGAGCAGGCGATCCATATGGCACCTACCAGCCTACATTGACGGCGAGATGGAAATCGCCGACATCAACATGATGGTCGCCGAGCGCAACGCCAAACTCTTCGGCCTCCAGCGCGGCTAACGATCCCTTCTTGGGCTGTGCACCAAAAAATGCGCCCATCTACTACGTTTAACCCAAGGGTGCCAACCATAGCCATATTTGTGTTAACAAAACCGCAGGTAAACGTCTTGCCGCATTGTTAAAAAACGCTCCATGGTCGGTCCAACCCTGGCAAACATAGTAGATGGGCGCTTTTCGTGGCGCGACTGGCCAGATAGCTTATTTCGGAGCCAATTTGCATCAAAAAGTCCCCGGCAGCGCTGCGTTTTGCGTCACCGGGGGACTTTGTAATTCGCTTCTTGCGGCTTTACTCTACTCGTTGGGTACGTACGTGGCCCTAGCCCGCTCGGGCGTTACGTCCTGACCGCAGGAATAGCTCGAATCGAAGGCATGCGCAACCAAGTCGTGGGTATCCCATGCCATGCAGTCAAACTCGCCAGTATCGAGGACGATGATATAGCCCTTGCCGTCGTAGTAGAAATGATCCTCGGTGTAGTTATCGTCGTCGTCGATGTTGTCTTCGGACACGGAGTCTATATCCGGCTTTGCCGTTCTAATTGCCTGCTTTGCCTCACTCTTGAGCGTGTCAAACGAGAGCCCGTGCTGCGCAAGCGAGTCCTCGAGCGAAACCTGCTCACCTGTCTTGAGGTTGTAGTACGCCGACCTCATCTTCTGCACCGATCGATACGGAGGCTGATAACTGTTGGTGAACGTACGCACGCAGGCGATATCGCCATCGATCGAGACGATCTCGGCAGTGTACATCATGGTCACGCGACTGTCCTCGTCGTCCATCGAGGCCTGCTTGCTCGCGTCGAGCGTATCCGCGACCAGCTGAACCATATCTTTGTTGAACTTGGCGACACCCACGCCCTGGCCCTTTACCTGAGGATAGGTCCACGTAGCCGAAATCTGGCACGTATCATCGGGGGACGGATTCAGCGGGCCTTCGCCAACCGCAGCCGTAAAGTTGACATCCTGCGTGGCAGAGACGGCCTCGCAGCTCGCCTGCGCATCGTCAGAGTCCTTCGACTTCAGCTGCTCCAGCGTCGTGGCGACCGTGCCAATGGTGCTGTTAACCGAGCTCTCGTCGGCATACAAGAAACCAAAACCGCCCAAAGAGGCAGAACCGACTTCATTCGGGGCAACAAGATCGGTCATGGCTTTGAATGACTTTCCATCGTAGCCAATGAATTTAACTTGGTATTCGTGAGCAGAAGGACCACTTTCGCCAGAGAGATCGCTTTGCTTAATTGCTGTCCCATGGTCATACCACTGTGAAAAACCAATCTTGCCCTCGTATTCATCAAGCCAGACAGACACACACGCCTCCTGATGAGATACGTTTACCTCTGGCGTGTAGACCTTCTCAATCTCGCCATTCTTATACGCCCAGACCTCAAGATGCGCAGCGGCTGCGTTATCCCCACGGTCCACCGGTTCATCGGAATACTCAATCAGCAGCTCATCTTGACCATCGCCATCAAAGTCAATGAGCTTGGCGTAAGCAACACCCTGGGCTCCATACGCATATTCATCGAACCCGACAGCCTCGCCCTCGCCGTACTTTTTCTGGTACTCGAGAATCTTGTCGGTGAACAGCTCATCTGCCGTCTTGACCGCTGCCTTGGCAGAAGCCTTGGCCTCCTTCTTGGACTGCGTGAGCTCAACGTTCTTGGGGGCGTCCGAGCCTTCCTTGGCGTAGTCGACCTTCATGGTGGTCGTGCTCTTCTTTTTGCCCTTGCCCGAGGTGATGGTCATCTGGTATTTCTGGTCGGGCAGCTCGCCAAAGTCCTCCATGGCAAAGCCGTCCTCGCCATCCACTTTGATGGTGTAGCTCTTGCCCTTGCCGGACACCGGCGCCAGCTCGACGGTATAGCTCTTGAGCTTTTTTCCTTTGCTGTTCTTGGGCAGCACTTTAGTCTCGCATGCGCAGACAACGTAGCCCTTGCCACCCGAAGTTACCTCGGAAGATGCGCCGATACGCGGCACGATCACGATAGCGGCGACAATGGCGACAACGGCAACACCGCCGATAACGGCAGCGACGATACGGCCCTTGTGCTTGGGTTTCTTTGGCTGCGGCGTCGGAACAAACGGTTGAGCGACCTCGGCTGACTTGGTCATAGATTCCTCATAACGAGGCTGCACCGCCATATGAGCCGAGGCGCCCTGAGGAGCGTGCTGCCCCGCAGGAGCGGCCGCTGGCGCATCCCCTACCGGAAACGCCACAGGCTCCGCCTGGTCCTCGGCGCCACCCACGCGAGCGCCGCAGCTCGTGCAAAACGTGGAGCCATCGGGTATCTGAGCTCCGCACTTGGTGCAATACATCGCATCTCCCGTCTCTCATCGCGGCCGCAATGCACCCGCGCAGTTCTACCAACTACACCGTACGAGAGAAATCCCCATTCTTGTTGCGCAACATTGCCGCCGTCCTAAAATGATTCTTCCGTCCCCTTGGGAACAAAAAAGCCCCGCCGGGCCTTGGTGGCGCGGCGGGGCGGGCAAGCGGATATGAGCAGCAGGCTTAGAACAGGCCGGTGATGTTGCCATCGTTGTCGACGTCGATGTTCTCGGCCGCGGGAACCTTGGGCAGGCCCGGCATGGTCAGAACGCTGCCGGTCAGCGCGACCACAAAGTGGGCACCGGCGGAAACCTTGAGCTCGCGCACGGTGATGCGGAAGCCTCGGGAGCGCCCAGCGCCTTGGCGTTGTCGCTAAAGCTGTACTGCGTCTTGGCAACGCACACCGGCAGGTTGCCAAAGCCGTTCTCGCGCAGCTCGGCAAGCTGGCGCTTGGCAGCCGGCGTAAAGTCGACGCCGTCGGCGCGGTAGACCTTGGTAGCAACGGCCTCGAGGGCGTCGGCCACATCGGCACCGTCCACGTAGGCAAACTTGAGCTCGCTCGGCTGCTCGATCAGGCGCATGACCTCATCGGCCAGGTCGAGCGCGCCCTCGCCGCCCTTAGCCCAAACCTCGGACAGCTTAACGTTGACACCGAGCTTCTGGCACTCGGACTCGATGAGCTCGAGCTCGGCCTCGGTGTCCGTCGGGAAGCGGTTGATGGCGACCACACAGGGCAGACCGTAGACATTCTGAATGTTGTCGACGTGGCGCAGCAGGTTGGGCATGCCGGCCTTGAGGGCCTCGAG
Organism: Coriobacteriaceae bacterium AM49-12; assembly: GCA_027669365.1. Classification (GTDB taxonomy): domain Bacteria; phylum Actinomycetota; class Coriobacteriia; order Coriobacteriales; family Coriobacteriaceae; genus Collinsella. The sequence continues at coordinate 41,052 of JAQEDL010000006.1, forward strand.
GTTCTCTTCGTTGAGATCGGCCTTGGCAACACCGCCGTTGTACTTAAGGGCACGAGCGGTCGCGACGACCACGACGGCGCTGGGACGAACGCCCGTCATGCGACACTTGATGTCCAGGAATTTCTCGGCGCCCAGGTCGGCACCAAAGCCGGCCTCGGTAATGGCGACATCGCCAAAACGCATAGCCATACGCGTGGCCATGATGGAGTTGCAGCCGTGGGCGATATTGGCGAAGGGACCGCCGTGGACAAACGCGGGCGTACCCTCGAGCGTCTGCACCAGATTGGGCTTGAGCGCATCCTTGAGCAGTGCGGCCATAGCTCCCTGGGCCTTAAGGTCGCGTGCACGGACGGGCTCGCCGGCATAGCTGTAGCCGACAACGATCTCGCCCAAGCGCTCCTTAAGATCGTTGATGCTCGTGGACAGGCACAGGATCGCCATGACCTCGGAGGCAACGGTAATATCGAAGCCGTCCTCGCGCGGCACGCCCTGGGCCTTGCCGCCAATACCGTCGATGACATGGCGCAGCTGACGGTCGTTCATGTCAACAACGCGCTTCCAAGTGATGCGCTTAACGTCGATACCGAGCTGGTTGCCCTGCTGAATATGGTTGTCGAGCATGGCGGCCAGCAGGTTGTTGGCGGCACCGATGGCATGGAAGTCGCCGGTAAAGTGCAGGTTGATGTCCTCCATGGGGATGACCTGGGCCCAACCGCCACCGGCGGCACCGCCCTTCACGCCAAACACGGGACCGAGCGAAGGCTCGCGCAGGGCCACGGCGCTCTTAACGCCGCGACGACGCAGACCGTCGGCCAGGCCGATGGTCGTGGTGGTCTTGCCCTCGCCGGCGGGCGTGGGGTTGATGGCGGTCACGAGGACGAGCTTGGCTGGTGATCAGTTGGCTCGTTGAGCAGGGAATAGTCGACCTTTGCCTTGTCAAAGCCGTACGGAATCAGATGCTTAACGTCGACGCCGGCGTTCTTGGCCACCTCGGTAATAGGCAGCGGCGTAACAGAACGTGCGATTTCGATGTCAGTAGGCATGGGCGGTCCTTTCGTTACCGGATGAGAAAAAGACCAATCCAGCATAGCACGGGCGCGCAATAGTAAAACACCCGCAACCGACAAACGGCGATATGTTTACCCGATGCTCAGCGATAGCCTACAGATGCGCTAAAACAAGCCCATTCCTACAGGGTTGGCTCAATACCCAAATGCTCGAATGTGCGCAGGGTTGCCTGGCGACCCTGGGGTGTGCGAATCATCAATCCGCACTGCAGCAGATAGGCTCGTAGACATCCTCAAGCGTGCCCGGGTCCTCGCCCACCGCGCTGGCAAGGGTCGTAAGTCCCACGGCACGACCGGAGAACGTCTTAGCGAGCGTCTCCAAGATGCGAATGTCCATCCAGTCCAGACCAAGCTCGTCGATTTCGAAGAACTCGAGAGCCTGGCGGCAGATATCGAGCTCGATGGGGCCGTTGCCGCGCACCTGCGCGTAGTCGCGCACGCGCTTGAGCAGACGGTTGGCAAGACGCGGCGTACCACGCGAACGCGAGCCGATCTCGAGTGCGCTGGGATGGTCGATCGTCACACCCAGAATGGTCGCCGAGCGTGTCACGATCTGAGCGAGCTCCTCGACCGTGTAGTAATCCAGGCGATATGAAATGCCAAAGCGGTCGCGCAATGGACCGGTCAACATGCCCGAGCGAGTCGTTGCCGCCACCAGCGTGAACTTGGGGATATCCAGGCGAATCGAGCGCGCCGCCGGGCCCTTGCCGATCACGATATCGAGCGCAAAGTCCTCCATCGCGGGATACAGAACTTCCTCGACCGAACGGTTGAGGCGGTGGATCTCGTCGATAAACAGCACGTCACCCGGCTGCAAGTTAGTTAGGATGGCCGCGAGGTCACCAGTGCGCGCGATGGCCGGACCGCTCGTCGTCTTGATCTGAGCGCCCAGCTCGTTGGCGATAACCGCAGCCAGCGTGGTCTTGCCCAGACCCGGAGGGCCCGAGAAGATCACGTGGTCGAGCGTCTCGCCGCGGCTCTGCGCGGCCTCAATCAGCACGCGAAGGCTCTGCTTGATATGCTCCTGACCGCAGTAGTCATCCAAGCGCTGGGGACGCAGGGTACGATCGACATCGAGGTCCTCGGGCGTCAGCTCCGAGCCCACCATGCGCTCACCGTGCGCCATGGATGCCGCCGGCGAGCTGCCGGGCGTCGCCCACAGGTCCTGAGAGTCATCGGCTTCCCACATCACGCATCCATTCCAAGTCGCTTAAGCGCCGCGCCGAGCAGATCCTCGACACGCATATTCTGCCCATCATACCCGCTCAGGGCAACATCGGTCTCCTGCGGGCTAAAGCCCATGGAGAGGAGCGCCGCACGGGCGTCATCAATCGCCGAGGGAGCGGCAGCGGGCACGGGCATCGCAACCTGGCCGGGAATCACATCGACCGGCATAAAGCCCTTGTCCTTGGCAAAGGTGCTCTTGAGCTCCAGGATCAGACGCTGCGCGGTCTTTTTGCCTACACCGGGAACCTTGGCCATGCCCTTGTCGTCCTCGGCCATCACCAGCGAATACAGCTGTCCCACGGTATAGGTGGAAAGCACGGCAAGCGCCAGGCGCGGACCGACGCCCGAGACGGATACGAGCCGATCGAACATCGTGCGCTCGTCCTTGGAGGTAAAGCCAAAGAGCGTCATGGCGTCCTCACGCACCTGCATACGGGTATAGAGGCGGACCTCGCCGCCGGGCGTAGGCAGCGTGGCGGCAGTGCTGCCCGAGATACCGAGCTCAAAGCCCACGCCCGATACATCGACAACGGCCGAGCTCATCGTGGCCTCGACAAGCGTTCCATGGAGCTGGGAAATCATCAGTATCCGGTTCCTCTCTGTTGATAGAACTCGCCACCGGTAAGCGCCCGGGTGCGGCTGAGGTTAACGTGGCAGATGGCGCAGGCCAGGGCATCGGCGGCATGGTCGGGATGCGGGTCATGGTCGAGCTGTGTGAGCGTACGCACCATGTAGGCGACCTGCCGTTTGTCCGCAGCGCCGGTGCCCACAACCGCCTGCTTAATCTGCATAGGCGTGTACTCGCCAATCTCGAGCGCGCATTCCGAAAGCGCCACGAGTGCAGCACCGCGGGCATGCGCCGTAGGGATGGCCGAGCGAACGTTGGCGCCAAAGTAAATGCTCTCGATAGCAGCGGTATCGGGTCGATAGCGTTCGACAACGCCCTTGAGGTCACGGGCGATATGCGACAGGCGCACCGCGAGCGGACTGCCCGCGCTGGTCTCGATACAACCGTAGGCACGGCAGCGAACCTCACCGCGCCGCTCCTCGATAATCCCCCAACCCGTGTGGGCCAAACCGGGGTCGATACCCAAAATGACCAAGCCGACCTCCCCTCGCCACAAGTACGGCGCAAGACAGGGCCCCGCGCATCATTCACGAACGTCTGTTCTAGAATAACACAACGCTAGCCTATAAGTCAGCGAGATAGAATTGTAGGTTGAGCATACGCAAGCGGGCACGCAGAGACCTAGTTCTGGCTAAAGAATGGGAACTGTCGGGGATCAACCGGCGGCTGCGGCATCGGCGTGCCCTGGGGTCCACCCTGCGGTCCGCCCTGGCCGCCCATCATCTTTTCGATGGCGTCCTGGACCTCGCCCTCAAACTTTTTCATGCCCTCATGCAGGCGACGCTGACCATCCTCGGAGCGCAGCTCCTCCATCTGCTCGGGCGAAATACCCAACAGGTCACCCAGTATGCCCATCATCTCGCCACGCATGCGCTCGCTTGTATCCTCGTCGGCAAAGCGGCGCACCTCGGCGCGTGCCAGCGCATCGACCGTCATGCGTTCCTTGCCGCTCAGTCCCAGGTCGGACCACGCGAGCATATACGGCCAGGCACGCTCGGCAAACGAACGGGCCGAGACGATCGGCGCCGTCGGCAGCTGGCGGCGAGCCGCCTCTCCCTGGCGCACGAGCATCAGCAGCAGCGAGCAAGCCTCGGACTTGCCGGTGGCCATCGGAATGTCGTCGAAGGGGCGATTGCGGTCGACGTGCGCCTCGAGCGCGCCATCAACCTCGCCCGGCTCAAGCCCGCCGAGCAGCTGCGCCGCGCGGTCGAGCATGTCGACCGGACCGTTAAGCGTCGAGAGCGCTTGCGCCAGCACGCGCTCCATGCAATCCTCCACCGCATTGAGCGTCACGAGCTCCTGCGGCACCACGGCAGACGTACGGTTGCGTACGCGCGCCACAAACTCGAGCGTCGACAGGTACACATCGCCAAAAGGCGCATAATCGCCTGATAGCCGCCGCAAAGCGCCGGCGCCGCCAGCGCGTACTCGGTCTTGGACAGCGGGCTCAGAGCCATCGCGCCCAGCTCGAGCGCCGTGTCCTCCAGCATAAGGCCCAGCGTGCGAGAGCGCAGGCGCTCGGCGTCGCCCGCCGACACATCGCGGTCGAGTACGCGCGCCGCATCCGGCGCATCGCGCTCAACCGTGCGAATATGCAGGCGCTCGGCAATCGCGCGAACGGCGGCACAACGGGCGGCCTCGGCCTCTTCCTGCGCCGGCGTAAAGATGCGGTTGCGTCCCAGCACCAGGCCGACCACATTGCGCGGACCCAGGCGTCGACGGCAAGCGCTGCCAGCAGGGACGACGGCAAGTCACCCTCGAGCGCCACCACGGCACGCGACGTACCATGGCACGGGCGTTATCGCGCACAGCGAGCACCAGCGCCTGCCACAGCCATTCCTCGGAGCGAAACTCGGGCAGCTCGTGGTCCTCCAAGGCATCGAGCATCACACCGCGCTGGATCTCCTGAACCAGCAGGCTCTCTTCAAAACACGGCGCCTGGGCCACCACGCGCCCGCAGTCGTCGAGCACAAACGATCCGCCGGTATACACCGACTCGTCATAGGCACCGACCGGCGCCATGCAGGCAAACCACACGCTGCGCTTAGATGCGATCTTGCGGTAGGCACCGCTGCGAACGGCGGCAATGGCGGCCGTCTCGCGGTCGGTCATGTCAAACGCGTTGAACTGAAAATAGGCGATGAGGTCGACGCCGGTCGGCAGCATCTCGAGCTCGCGGTCCAAGTCGAAGATCACGGCGATACGCACGCCGTCCACGTCGAAGACCGGCGGCGCCCAACGGGCATCACCGTTCCCACCACGCTGCAGGGCAATGCTCGAACGGGCCGGCACCACATGGCCGTCCTTGAGCATCATGTAGTCGAGCAGGGGCTGGCCCTCAAACGAAACCGCCGCGGGCACGATGCAGATCATATCGAGTTCTTGGATACGCTCGGCGACACCGGTCAGGCCCGTCAGCATGTCGTGCTCAAAGTCGGCAGTGCCCACCAGGCCCCCGGGCATGGCGCCCATAAAGAGCGGAGCCGGCACGCACAGCACGCGCGCCCCGCGCTCGTGGGCCAGACGAGCCTGGTCCTCGATGCGGCCGCAAATGCCCTCAATATCACCCAGGCGCATATCGATCTGTGCAAGCGCGAGCTTCATGGCTCAGCCCTTTCCGTCGTAAACCATCGAAATCGTAGTAAAAGCGCCGGCCGCATGATGCGGTCGCGCTCGCATGTGCATATGCTAGCTATGATACCCCGAGCGGGGACGCGCTCCTAGAACGTCGCGGACCACAGCCCATGCAGGTTG
>JAQEDL010000006.1:46827-66050 GCA_027669365.1 Coriobacteriaceae bacterium AM49-12
CACAGCACGCGCGCCCCGCGCTCGTGGGCCAGACGAGCCTGGTCCTCGATGCGGCCGCAAATGCCCTCAATATCACCCAGGCGCATATCGATCTGTGCAAGCGCGAGCTTCATGGCTCAGCCCTTTCCGTCGTAAACCATCGAAATCGTAGTAAAAGCGCCGGCCGCATGATGCGGTCGGCGCTCGCATGTGCATATGCTAGCTATGATACCCCGAGCGGGGACGCGCTCCTAGAACGTCGCGGACCACAGCCCATGCAGGTTGCAATAGGCATAGACGGTGCCGGTCTTGGAGCCGCCGGCAAAAAACGTCGCGGGCTTCATGCCGGGCTCAAGGTAATGGACCTCCAGACGGCCCTCGGCCTCAAGGGCGATCCACTCGATGTAGTGCTCGGGCACCATAGGATGCTCGACCGAGCCCACGCGTGCGCGGATCACGTGACCGTCGCGCTCGCTCTCAACGACGGGCACGTGCTTCTCGTGCGCGGCGTCCTCGGTGTTCGCGGTCAGCTCCATGCAGCCGGCAGGGGTTGCAACGTCGTTGCCAAGAGCGGCAATGAGCTTGCCGTCGGGGTCCTTAAAGAATTTCGCCATGATGTTCTCCTTTGTTGATGTGCCGATGTTCTCGATGCTTCTTATGCCCAAAGGCGCGCGAACCATCCACGGCATTGCAAATGAACACATAACGGGCGGGGACGATGGGGCAGCGTGCGCTATCCGCCCTGGCGGCCCCACCCGAGCGGGTTAGCGCCCGTCGCCGCCCAGCAGCGCCAGAACATCTTCGCGGGTAAACAGCGCCGACGAGATGCCGTCGCCGCCGAGCACGCTGTTGACCAGGTCGCGCTTGGACTCCTGCATCTGCATGATGCGCTCCTCGATCGTGTCCTTGGCGATGAGCTTGTACACGGTCACGGTATGTTGCTGGCCAATACGATGCGCGCGGTCGGTCGCTTGGTCCTGCGCCGCCACGTTCCACCACGGGTCGTAGTGGATGACCACGTCGGCCGCCGTCAGGTTAAGGCCCACGCCGCCCGCCTTGAGCGAAATCAAAAAGACCGGGACCTCGCCCGCTTGGAACTGCGCGACCATCTTGGCGCGGCTCTCCTTAGACGAAGCGCCCGTGAGCTTAAGGAAGGCGATGTCCTCCTTGGCCAAGCGCTTACCGATGATATCGAGCATACCCGTAAACTGGCTGAACAACAGGATGCGATGCCCGCCGTCGAGTGCGCCGTGCACGAGCTCCATACACGTATCGAGCTTTGCGCTCCCCGCCTTGTAATCCTCGTAGTGTAGACGTGGGTCGCAGCAGATCTGGCGCAGCTTGGTGAGCTCGGCGAGCACCTTGAGCTTGTCCTTCTTAAACTCCCCAGCCTCGCGGTGCTGCACCTGCTGGGCGATGCGGTCCTGGTTGGCCAGGTAGAGCTTGCGTTGCTCGCCGGTAAGCTGTGCCATGACGGTGTCCTCGATCTTCTCGGGCAGGTCGGCCACCACGTCTTCCTTAACACGGCGCAGCACAAACGGCGACACGAGCGCCTGCAGGCGAGCGGCGCTATCGCCCTCGGCATGCTCGACGGGGCTCTCAAAGCGCTTGGCAAACGACTCGCGCGTCCCCAAAAGGCCCGGCATCAAAAAGTCGAAGATGCTCCAGAGCTCGGACAGGCGGTTTTCGATGGGCGTGCCCGTCAGGGCAAAGCGCACGCCGGCAGGCAGGCGCTTGGCAGCGCGCGCCACCTGCGTGAGCGGATTTTTAATGTACTGTGCCTCATCGAGCACCACGCGGGCAAAATCCTGCTCGACGTACTCGTCGATATCGCGCCGCATAAGTCATACGACGTTACGACCACGTTATGCTCGGCCACGCCGGCAATCTGTACACGACGTTGAGCCTTGGCGCCCACAATGGCGCACACATCGAGCGACGGGGCAAAGCGCTCCAGCTCGGCAGTCCAGTTGTACACGAGTGAGGCCGGGCATACCACGAGCGTGGGCTTGGTGTCCCCCGCCTCCACGCGCGCCAGGATATGCGCGATCATCTGGAGCGTTTTGCCCAGGCCCATGTCGTCGGCCAAGATGCCGCCAAGGCCCAGGTGTTCGAGCGAGCCGAGCCACTGGTATCCGTCGACCTGGTAGCCGCGCATCGTTGCCTTGAGCGATGCCGGCACCGTAAAGTCCATCTTGCCGAGCGTGTCCAGGCGCTCGACGGTGCGGCGGAACGCAGCGTCGCGATCGGCCTCGAGCGCCGGCGTGCGTGCGAGCATGCTATCGACAAAAAGGGTACTCGACGCGGGAAGCGACACGCCGTCGAGCAGGTCGACGGCATCGACGCCTAGGTCCTCGGCAAGACCAAACGCGGCACGCGCTCCCTCATCCAGGCGCACGATGTCGCCGGACGTCAGGCGCGCGAACGTCTGGTGGCGCTTGTACGAGTCCAGATAGATGGCAAGATCTGCCGCCGAAAGGCGCTCGCGCCCAGTTCGACATCGAGCAGGTTACTCTTGACGGTCGCGCGCACCGAGAGCTTGGGCGCAGGGCGGACCGAAATCTGGCGCAGACGGTCGCTGAGCATGACCTCGCCCAGCTCGGACAGGGCAGACAGGCCCTCGGTCAGCAAGTGGAACAGGCTCTCGTCATCGCGCTCCTCAAACGCCAGGCCGCCCTCGTAGAAATCGAAGTACATGGCAGCCGTGTCCATAACGCGAAACTCCGCCAGCGTATCGCGGGGCGGAACGCCGGGGCGTTGCTCTTCGAAAGGACTGCCCGGAGCACCAAGACTAAAGAGATCAGCCGACCAATCGCCGTAGGTAACCGTAATTTTGCAGGTCACAAGACCATCGTCGACGCCGATTGCCATGGCAAAGCTCGCCTCGGGTGCCACAGTATCGAGCGCGGCGGGCGCGGTGAGGTCGGTATAGTCGCGCAAAATGGGCAGCGCCATACGGCAGAACTCACCCACCTGCTCGGCGGCAATATGGGCGGGCGTGCGGCACGGCAGCAAGCGCGACAAAAAAGGTGCGGCATGCTGAGCAAATGCAGCGTCGGTACGGCGCGCGCGGCGCGTGTCAACCAAGTAGGCGGCATCGCCCGACGCAAAGCAGTACATATCGGCGGGCAGGCGCAGGTCATAGCTACCACCAGCCGCCGGCGCGATTTTGGCGGCAAGAAGTGGTGGGCGCTTAGCGGACGCCTCGTCCTCCCCTTGCGGAGACAGCTCAACCGCCACGTCGTAGGTGCGACGCGTCGTCGTCCCCCGCGACCAGGCGGGCTCAAAAGAGATGGTCTGGCCGCGCAGCAGGTCCAGCACATATACGATGCTATGCTCGGACAGCGGCAACTGACGCTCGGCAACAAAACCGCTGCGGGCAAAGTCGTACGACGCCGAACGCGAGCTTGTGATGTCATCGAGATAGGCAACTGTCGTCACAACAAGGTTGAGCAGCTTTGCCGATGTTTCGTCAAAGGCCTCAGGTGAATGGACAAACGTGAGCTTCTTGCCATAGGAGAACGTGCCGCCGCGCACGTAGGCATCGGCCATGCCGTCGATGTCCTTGACCACGTAGGAGACCGATCCACAGCGAATGCGGAACTCGAGCGCCCAGCTAAAGCGGTCAGCGAACAGCGGATTGTAGTACGGCACCAACGAGGGCTCCAACGCCGCTTTGGGGGCGTCGGGATCAACGGCACCGGCAAGCTTGCGGCGCATGCTCGCCAGCTCATCCATGCGCGCGTCCGAAAGATCGGAAAGCGCCGCCACAAGGCTCGGGCTCGTGGGGACGGGCGCCGGGAAGGGAAAGTTGGGGTTGACGGCCGGCGCGGCGGACGCGGCGCGCGCGGGCTGTTTCGGCTGCGCCGTAAACGTGCGAACCGGCGTGCGCAGCCCCTCAACAGGCTCAATGCCGCTGGTGTCCAGGTACGCCAGCGCTGTGGCGATGGCGTGCTTGCACATACCGGGATAGCGGTATGCGGCGGGGCAGTCGCAGTCGTAGTCGATAACCTCGTGCTCGTCCATATCGAGCGCCACGTGCGTCTTGTACAGGTCGCCGCGCGAGCCGCGCACCGAGCCCTCAACCGTCACGTTTTTGGAGAAGCGCGAGCCGCTGTCCTCAATCGACAGCACGGCGCCGTTGAGCATGAGCGAGCGGCCCTTCATAAAGGTGCCGCTCAACGCCGCCTCTTTGCGAAGCGCCTGCACAAACGTCCCCTGCGCCATCACTTCCTCCAATCTCACCCGGGGTAGCTTAGATAACCGTCACGCGACCCTGGTTACCCACAATCGCCTTTGCCTCTGCCAACAGCGGAATCGAGCGTGCGTTGACCTTGGCCGGTAACTCGGCACGCAGCACACGCCCGTCCACCTGCTCGATAAAAATCTCCACGCGGTCACCGCCCGGGTTGGCGGTAAGCACCGTGGCAAGACGCGCCATATTGCCCTGGCTAAAGCGGCTGTTGGGCACCATGACCTCAAACACCTTGGGCTTGTTGTTCTCCTCGTTGAGCTCCAGCGGCACGATCTCCTGCGCGATGATCTGGTCGCCGCGGTCCGAGCGCTCGAGCTTGCCCTTAATGCGCACAAACGCATCAGACAGCTGCGCGCCGGTCTCGGGATCGACCTCGCCGTACAGGTACCCCTCGGCCTCCTTATAGGTCTTGGGGAACACCACGACCGTGGCCTCGCCTTCCATGTCCTCGAGCTGCACAATGCCCATGGGGTCGCCGTTTTTGGTTACGCGCTTGGACACGCTCGAGACCATGCCGGCCCACCACAGTGCCTTACCCTCGGGAATCTCCTGGTTAATGGTACCGCCCGTGGGGTTTTGTACCTCGTAGCCAGTGTCGATCTGCGAGAACGAGAAGTCGCGTGCCTTGGCTAGTGCATACTCAAACGGGCGCAGCGGGTGGTCCGAGACATAGATGCCCAGAACCTCCTTCTCCTGGCTCAGCTTAAGGTGGCGGTCCCACTCCTGGCCATCCGGGTCGGGCACGCTCACCTCAAAGCCCGAGCCCTCAACGTCGCCAAACATATCGAAGAACGACGTCTGGCCGCTCGCACGATCCTTCTGGCGCTTAACAGCGGCATCGATGATGTTCTCGGGGTTGTTCTTGTCCACAAAGTGCATCATCTGACGACGCGGATACCCCGTGGAGTCGAAGGCGCCTGCCTTGATGAGCGATTCGATCACGCGGCGGTTGGCCTGGCTCGAGTCCACGCGCTCGACAAAGTCGTGCAGCGTCTTAAACGGACCGCCCGCCTCGCGCTCGGCGATAATCGCCTGCGCCACGCCGGTGCCCACGCCGCGGATGCCGGCCAGGCCAAAGCGCACGCCCTCCTTGGTAGCCGTGAACTCGGTGCCGGACTCGTTGACATCTGGCGAAAGCACGGGAATGCCGTCGTGACGGCACGCCGAGACGTAGTGCACGATCTTGTCGGTCTTGCCCGTATAGGACGTCAGAACGGCCGCCATGTACTCGTGCGGATAGTGCGCCTTGAGCCACGCCGTCTGCATAACCAAGATGGCGTAGCCGGCGGAGTGCGACTTGTTAAAGGCGTAGGACGCGAACTCGAGAACATCGTCCCAAATCTTCTGGGCGACCTCGCGCGTGTAGTTGTTCTTGATAGCGCCGTTCATCCAGTGATCGTAGGTGGTCTCGTCCGAGCCATCCTCCCAGTGCAGCACCGTCGACGTGAGCAGCTTGATCTTTTTCTTAGCCACGGGCTTACGGATACGCGAGTCCGATTCGCCCTTGGAAAAGCCGCACATCTCGACGGAGATGAGCATAACCTGCTCCTGGTAGACCATGGTGCCGTAGGTTTCGCCCAGAATGTCGTCCAGGCGGTCGTCGTAGGAGACGGCCGGCTCCTTGCCGTTCATACGGTTGATGTAGGACGAAACCATGCCGGCGCCCAGCGGGCCCGGGCGGTACAGAGCGATCAATGCCACGACGTGCTTGTACTCGGTGGGCTTCATGTTCTTGATCGTGGCCGTCATGCCGGCGGACTCGACCTGGAAGACGCCGGCGGTGTGGCCGGAACCCATGAGCTTAAAGATCTCGGGATCGTCAAAGGGGATCTCTTCCTCTTTGATGTCGATGCCGAAGTTCTTTTTGATGTTTGCCTTGGCCTTGGAGATAACCGTCAGCGTACGCAGACCCAGGAAGTCCATCTTGAGCAGGCCCATGTCGGCAACGGTATGGCCCTCGTACTGGGTAATCTCGACGCCGCCCTTGGTGTCGAGCTTGGTGGGCACGTGCTCGTTGACGGGGTCGCGGCAGATCAGAACGGCGCACGCGTGCACACCCTCGCCACGGGTAAGGCCCTCAATCGAGAGCGCCGTGTCGATGATGCGGCGGGCGTCGTCGTCCTTTTTATAGGCCTCGGCAAAATCGGGGTTAAACAGATCCTCTTTGCCGGGTTGCTTTTCGAGCACCTGCTTGAGCTTGACCTTGGGGTCGCTCGAGACCATCTTGGACAGGCGCTGGCCCATGTAGACCGGGTAGTCCAGGACGCGCGCGGCGTCGTTGATAGCCTGCTTGGCCTTAATGGTCGAGTAGGTGATGACGTGGGTGACCTTCTCGGGGCCGTAGAGCTGGCGAACGTGCTCCACGACCTCGAGGCGCCGCTCATCGTCGAAGTCCATATCGATATCGGGCATCTCGGTACGCTGCGGGGACAGGAACCTCTCGAACATCAGACCGTTCTCGAGCGGGTCGAACGCGGTGATGTTCATGGCGTAGGCGACGATAGCGCCGGCGGCCGAGCCACGGCCGGGGCCGACGCCGATGCCGTTGTCCTTGGCCCATTGCACGTACTCGGCAACGATCAAGAAGTAGGCGGCAAAGCCCTTGTCGCAGATGACTTTGTATTCGTACTCAAAGCGCTCTTTGATGTTGACGCCACCAATCTCGCGCGTGGCCCAGTCGTCGCCGTAGTGCTGGCGCAGGCCCTTCTCGCACTCGCGGCGGAACTGGCTCTCGTGCGTCTCGCCGGGATCGAGCAGCGGGAAGCGCGGCAGGATGATGGAGTCCCAGTCCAGCTCAACGTAGCACTTGTCGGCGATCTCGAGCGTGTTGTCGCAGGCCTCGGGGCAATACGGGAACATCGCCCGCATCTCCTCCTCGGTCTTCATGTAAAACTCCGAGCCGGTCATGCGCATGCGGTTGGGGTCATCGACCTTGGCGTTCATGCCAATACACATGATGACGTCCTGCACCGGCGCGTCCTCGCGGCGCAGGTAGTGGAAGTCGTTGGTGGCGATGACCTTGACACCCACCTGCTTGGCGATATCGATGAGCGTGCGGTCCATTTGCTCATCGGTCAGGCCGTTGTCGGTGGTGATGCCGTGTTCCTGAATCTCGATGTAAAAGTCGCCGGGTTCGAAGGTATCGCGGAAGGTCTCGGCCCACTTGATGGCGCCCTCCATGTCGCCGCGGTCGATGTATTTGGGGATGATGCCCGCGATGCAGGCGCTGGTGCAGATCATGCCCTTGGCGTGGCGGCGTAGGTTGTCGAGCGTCACGCGCGGCTTGTAGTAAAAGCCCTGCACGGCGGCCTCGGAGACCGTCTGCATCAGGTTGACGTAGCCCTCCTGGTCCTTGGCCAGAAGGATCATGTGGTAGAGCTCGGGCTTATGGTCGCGGGCGAGCGTCTCGTCCGGCGTAAAGTAAACCTCGCACCCAAAGATGGGTTTGATGACCAGGGGCGGCTTGAGCTCGTCGATGTTGCCCTTCTCGTCCCACATGGCCATGTCCTTCACATACTGGGCATGCTCGCGCGGGTTTTCCTCGGGATCGGGCTCCACCAGCTCGTCGCGGCGGTCCTTTTCCAAGAAGGCCTTGTCGTGGCTCCAGGTTTTGTACTCGGGTGTGTTGTGGTTGACGGCATCGCAGGCCAGCGCCAGATCGGGCACGCCATACATGTAGCCGTGATCGGTAATGGCCACGGCGGGCATGCCAAGCTCAACGGCACGGTTGACCATATCCTGGATACGGGTTGCGCCGTCGAGCATGGAGAAAACAGTGTGATTGTGCAGATGGACGAATGCCATGTGATGAGCTCCGATGCAGGTTCGTGTTCTGACTGAACGATTTTACCGCACGGCACGGACAGCACCCGAACCTAGCCAAACCAACACGGGCAGTCTTTTTGGGACGTGTCTTTTTTAGCTGCTTTGACCTGATTGCTTCATTCGTCGCAAAGGGGCCGGACCGCGACCCCATGTCGCGGTCCGGCCCCTGAGGAAAGCTCAGCTCAGGTCCTCGCCGTTTGAGGCAATTACCTTGCGATACCACTCGAACGATCTTTTCTTGCTGCGCCGACGTGTGCCGTGTCCTTCGTCATCGAGGTCGACATAAATGAAACCGTAGCGCTTGCGCATCTGGCCCGTTGCGACCGAAACCAGATCGATCGGTCCCCAGCACGTGTAGCCCAGGAGGTCCACCCCGTCGATTTCGACGGCGTCCTTCATAGCCTGGATGTGCTCGCGCAGGTAATCGATACGGTATCCATCATCCACAAAGCCGTTCTGATCCGGCTCATCCGGGGCTCCGAGACCGTTCTCCACGATAAAGAGCGGCTTTTCGTACCGGTCATATATGTCGTTCATGGTGATGCGCAGCCTGCGGGATCGATGAATCTGCCCCATGGCTCCATCTTGAGGTAAGGGTTGGGGGCACTCTTGAGTAGATTGGAGTCGAACTGCCCCTCGGTGTTTGCCTGCGCCACGCGCGTCGAGTAGTAAGAGAAGCCCACGAAGTCCACCGGATTCTGCGCAAGGACCTCCTCATCGCCCTCCGCCCAAGGAATCGCGAACCCTTGACGCTCATACTCCGTGAGCATGTAGCACGGATAGTGGCCGCGCACCTGCACGTCGGTGAACATATAGTGCTTGCGATTCTCGTCCTGAGCCGTTTTAACGTCGGCAGGGTTGCAGGTAGCAGGATAGAAAATACCCGCATTGAGCATGCAGCCGATTTGCGCACCAGGGATGATCTCATGGCAGGCGCGCACCGCGCAAGCACTCGCCACGAGCACGTGATGCACCGCGTTATGAACGGAGACGTAGCGGTCCTCCCCCTCATCAAACACGATGCCTGCCGCCATGAAGCACGCAGAGGTCATGATGTTGATCTCGTTGAACGTGAGCCAAGAGCGCACTTGATTGCGGTAACGTGCGAACACAGTGCGAGCGAAGCGCTCAAACATGCCCACGAGAGCGCGGTTGCGCCAACCGCCGTATGCCGTAACAAGATGCATGGGCACGTCATAGTGCTGAGCGTCACCACCGGCTCGATGCCCTGTTCGAGGCAGGTGCGAAACACATCCTCATAGAACGCGAGGCCCTGCTCGTTGGGTTCGGAGTCATCCCCGTTGGGGAATATACGGCTCCATGCGATGGAGAGGCGCAGAGCCTTGAAGCCCATCTCGCCGAAGAGCGCGATGTCCTCGCGGTAATGATGATAGAAATCGATGGCCTGTTGGGCCGGGTAGTAATGGTCGGACAGCGGCTCGAGCGGAACGTCGTCACCCCTGATGACGGCGAGACGGTCCCGCCCGTACGGCAGAAGATCCGCGTTGGCGAGCCCCCGCCCGCCCTCGTCCCAGGCACCCTCACACTGGTTGGCGGAAAGCGCGCCGCCCCAGAGAAAATCAGAACGCAATGGCATGGGAGTCCTCCTTATCTTGCTTTTAGTGCGAACGGGCACCACCATGCAGCGGCGCCCGTCCGGGTTCATGGCCCCAGTTCCGAGAAGAGACTCGTTGCGCTAAGGCACCCTTCTAGATGCAGCGCTTAAGCCTCAAGGGCCTCCTCGGCTTCCTTCTCGCCCGATTCGCGATTGTCGAAGCCAAAGACCATGCAGAGGGCGAATGTCACCGCAAAGCCAATCGCGCAGCTGATGGCGCCCGGAATGATGTCCTGGCTGAACTTGATGACGTTCATCCACGGGAAGCCGACTCCCGAGAAGACGAAGATGCGCGCGTTGAGCAGACCGCATGCAAGGCCGCCGGCCGCGCCGCCGATCATCGACCAAGCGAGCGCCTTCTTATCGCGCAAGAGGATGCCGTAAATGATGGGCTCGGATACGCGGCCGAGCGCATAGGTAGCGAAGGTAGTCCAACCGAGCTGACGGTTAGCCTTGCCCTTTGCACGGATGCCGTAGGCGAGCGCGACCGCAAGCGTCACGTAAACAACCACCGTCGTACCCGGAGTGCACACGGCGTCATAGCCCACCTCAAGCCAGCCGGGCATCATAGCGGTGAGAATCGGCACATGCATGCCGGTAGCGATCACGAGGTTCCACGTCGCACCGACCACCAGACCGCACAGCGGACCGGCGTTCGCGCCGAGCCAGATGATGATATCGGCGATGATGCCCATAATGAAGGAGACGGCGGGGCCGAAGACGCAGAGTGCAAGCGGCAGCATGATGAGCATGGTCCCCACTGGAATCACGAGGATGCGCAGCATGTCAGGGCAATGCTTCTTGATAAGCCCCTCTACGTAGGACTGAATCCACACGATGAGGATGATGGGAAGCACCGACTGTGTGTAATTCACCAGCGTCATGGGGATGCCGTAGACGTCGAACGGAGCGCCCTCCTCGACGATAGCGAGCATGCTCGGATGAATCATAATAGCAGCCGTCATGAGCGCGAGCACAGGACTCGTCTGGAACTTCTTGGCCGCCGCATAGGCACCGAAGATCGGCAGGAAGTAATATGCCGCGTCTCCCACCAAGGTGAAGAGCCGGTACATGCTGCCCTCCGCGGCTAGAAGGCCCGCGCCTTCCGGACCAAGCAAAATGGTGAACATGCGGAAGATACCCGCGATGCAGAACACGGGCAGAATGGGAGCGATAGAGCCGCTCACCGCATCGAGAATCAGATTGCCGATGCGCTTCGGAGCGAACCGCTCCTTCCAGGGAAGCCTCTCTGCTGCGTCCAGATCTTCATCAATCGCCGTCTGGACTTCAAAGCCGCCTTCCCTGCATACCGCGCCGTAGACCTTGTCGACGGTCGGCCCGATTACGAGCTGCACCTGGCCGCCAGCGTGCACCACGCTAATCACTTCGGGAATCGTATTGAGCTTGGCGTCATCTGCAAGCCCCTCGTCCTTAAGAACGAGGCGCAGACGCGTCATGCAATGCGTCGCGCTTGAAACATTCGCCTTGCCGCCCACCTCTTCGATGATTCTTTGGGCGAGTTTTTGATAGTTAGTCATCATTCCTCCTTTTACGCCACGAATCGTCGTGGCACGAGATGGTTCTCGTACTTTCGGAGGTCATGCCCTGCCCTAACACAGGTTACAATCCTTCTGGCCTGGGTTGTCAGCGTCCGGCTGTGCCGGATTCCGCCTTCGTACAGATACGGTTGACATGGAGCATGAAGTAAAGCTTCTCCTCGTCGGTGAGCTCCGTATGCCATTCCCGCTTCATATAGGTACAGATGTGGTCGATGCATTGCGCAAGCTCGGGAAACTCCTCGCGCGAATTCGCATAAAGCGGCAAATTGGCGCTGCTGAGGCTATCGTTACCCTTGATACGCTTGAACAGATACTGCACGTGTGTCGCAAACCGTGAGAACTCAAAAGACTCCCGATCGATGATGGTACGGAAATCGTACTCGACGATATCAGTGACATCGTTGAGCAGGCGCTCAAACGATTGGCGCGATCGCTTGCCACAGTAACCTCTGCCCCAGTCTTTGCATTGACCAGATTCATGGCGATGCTTGCCACCTCTTCGCGCGGCAGCTCGACGCCCAACTCCTGCCGCACGCGCGCGGTAATGTAGCGGCCGATTTTGTATTCCAGCGGATAAAGCTGCTGCACATCATAGGTAAGGGGCATATCAAAACGAATGCCCTTCCTCTGCCGCGCAATCGCAAAGGCGATATGGTCGGCCATGATGAGCACGGCGTTGGGACTGAGTTCGTAAGGCAGCTCGTTCTCTACAATATCCATGATCTTTGCCGTAAACAGCACCACATCGGCAGGAAGATCCTGCATGATACGCTGCCCCTCGGCATCGATGCTATAGAACGTGCGCTCGATATGGTCCATCGCGAGCTCCCGGGGGAAGTCACCACCGAAGCCGACACCCTTGCCGAGCGCCACGACCTCGCGACCGCGACTATCTCGACAAATCACGGCGTTATTGTTGAGCTTTCTGATCGCCAGCATATCGATGCACCTCCTCTCTTGATGATAGGGCACTCATTCGGAGCTGAACAAAAAGGGCATGACCTCGGCAGAAAGCAGCACCCTACTTGCCTACGGTCATGCCCTAAAGTGACACCCGAATATATGTGCAATTGAATAACGAACGGAATCCGGATGGCCATGCTCCCCAAAGGGATAACAACCCATCACATGTATTTATAGGCCCACCCGAGATGAACGTCAAGTGTAAATTTGCGTAATCCGCACCCTTGATTGGCAACTTCATCCGCGTAATCCGCACCCCCGACTGATTCTGAGTTGCGGTGAAATAGTTCCTGCTGGAGCCAGCTGGGCCGTAAAACAGGAACTATTTCACCGCAAGTTATGGGGAGACTGGGCGTGCGGACGGCCCTGGTGAGCTAGAGGTTGTAGGTGACCACCTGGGACTCGGCGGGGTTGGAGGGATCGGACTGCTCCACGCGGACGAACTTGACCGTCACCGTCTTAAAGCCCGCCTTGTGCAGAACATCCGAATAGACGCGCGCCTGCATTTAAAGAAACAACGGCGGTAATTGCTATCGCGATTGCGCCAATAACACCGAGCGCTATCTGAATGGGATATAACCCCAACACATATCCAAATATGGAGAAAAACATTGCAGAAAAGAGAGCCCTTACCAGAGACGCGACGGAAAGGATCGTCGCGCGGAGATCGTCCGCTATCGCGTCTTGGATTAAGTTTTCCGAAGTGATGTACACCACTTCTGGGAGAAAACAAAGCACCATGCTAAGGCCAAACAAACACAGCGGATTTGAAGCGAACCACGGAAGAATCATGAAAAGACCGGCCTCGATTAGCATCGAGCCGAGCATGGTATTTCTTTTCCCGAAACGCGATGAGAAGAAATCTGCTGCAATGTAGGCCGTCGCATTTACTGCATAGGATGCACCGAAAAAGATTCCTATTATGGAGACGGGAGCATCAAATGCGTCGAATACCAACTGATTCAAGTTGTAATAACTCCCATAGAATCCATCGAGCATGCTTGTGCCGATTAGAAGAAGCAACACCGCAAAAGCGGATTCTCCAATGCTCCAGGTTTCGCGTCTGAAGATCTTGGCTACGTCAAACCTTTCCTCCCCAGAGTTTTTGGAATGGGTCGTTTCCATCCTCTCAATGGGATACAGAAGGAAAAGCTGCAGGAGATAGAAAACGGAAACGCATACGTAGAGGGCACTCCAAGATACTTGGGCAATGAATGATCCAAGTACGATTGCCACTCCCGTCGCGATTGATTGCGCGGCAAGCAGCCGAGCGTTGATGGTGAGGAAGCGCTCTCCTTGACCGGCATTTCGGGCAATTTCATATAAAAGTGCTTGTTCGGATCCCGATTGAAGGGAGTAGGCGAGTGCCTCGACAAGGGAAAGCGCGACGAGAAAGGGGCCTGAGAGCAACAGCATGCCAGCCGTATGGAAGAAAAGAAGCAGAACGCCCACTTGAATCGAGAACTTCTTTCCAAAGAAATCGCCTACCAGCCCTGTTGGCAGCTCGAGGACGACCGTTGCAATGTTGTACAGGGCTTGATAAAGCGCGATTTCCGTGACAGACATTCCTTTATCCGCAAGGAAAAGTAGAAACACTCCCCGATTTAAAACAAATCCCGCGAGTACGAAAAAGGCGGAATAGATGTGCAGTTGCGTAGCGGCATTCTTATTCATTTGGCACTTCCAACAACATTTTTTGTCGGGCTGTTCGCTACTGACTCGAAACCCGAAGCGTTCACGGTTTCCGATGAAGAGTCACCTTACCTTTTGCGGTATGGGCGCTTCTCGTACTTATAGCCGTTGAGCTTGTTGCGGCTGGGACACTTGCCCGTGGCGTTCTCGATATCCTGCATGATGGACCCCGCCAGAGCGTCAAAAAGCTCCTCCGGCGTCACCTCAAGCGTTTTGGTGAGCTGCATGATAGCTCCTTATTCGTTTGAACCGTTCGAGCTATTGTACCGTCCCAGACTCTCCCATGCGTTGCGGTGAAATGCGGACTGTTTGGCGGCTTTTTTGGCCAAAACAGTCCGTATTCCACCGCAAGTTATTGAGGGCTAGAAGTTGTAGGTGACTACTTGAGGTTCGGCGGGTTCGACGAAGATGGCTGGATTCGCCTGCTCCACGCGGACGAACTTGACGGTCACGACCTCAAAGCCCGCCTTGTGCAGAACATCGGCGTAGACGCGCGCCTGCAGGGCGTGCTTCTCCCGCAGCTGGTCCGGCGTCTCGTCCGGCGTGCCACCCGTCTTGTAGTCGATGACCAGCGCGTGCGACGGATCGGCCGGGTCGGTTGCCAAGGCATCGATAGCGCCCTCGGCATAGACGCCGTAGCGGGCGATGTACTCGTCCTCGCAGCCCAGCGAGAAGAACGGTACCTCGGCACGGACACACGGCCAGGCAAGCAGCTCGGCACGGACCGACGATCTGAGCCAGCGATCCAAAGCGACATCGAAGCGCTCACGCTGTTCTGGCGTCAGGCGCCACAGGCGAGCCAGGCGTCGGCACGCCCAGCGGGCAGCGCATCGGCACCCATCTCGATGAGCCACTGGCAGGCAGCGTGGAACGCCGAGCCCAGCGCCATGGGATTGCCGGCGGGCTCAACGGCGGCCACTTCTGCATCCGTCATCTCGGAACCATCCGACTCCGCATCATCGCCAGCCTCGTCCATGGGCACGCGCGCCTCGGCGACACGGTCCTCGGCCTCGGCATGCAGCGCCGCGGCAATCGACGAATAGCTGTACGAATCGCGCGCCGGATACGAGCAGGTGCCCATGCGCACGCCCACCGTCTGGGGATACACGAGCTCAAACGAATCGGGCTCGGGGTCGGCGGGGCCGGGCGCGACCGGGCGATCGGCGGCAGCATCGGCACCCTCCGCCTCCGCATCACCGCGAACGAGCCTACCCTCGGCATCCAGTGAAGCGTTGGCCTCAAACGCCTGCTCGCCAAACGTAAAGTCCGCCAGCGAGATAAGCTCGTAGTCGCCCGGCTTGGAGTTGTCGAACACCAGGCGGTCGGCATCGAGCTGCGGCATGTCCAGGCCGTCCGTCGGCAGAATACGGCGCAGCACGTCGTAAGTCAGATCGGTCTCGACGTCGAAGGTCGGCGCGCACAGCTTGCCGCGGCTCACGCCGGCATCCATCGCCAAGATCACCAGCTCGCGCGCACGCGTCATGGCGACATAGAGCAAACGAGCCCGCTCCTCGAGCGAAAGCCGCAGGTCGTCGTTGCGCAGGCGGGCAAACGCCTCGGCGGGAGAGCTCGTCGCGCAGACATCCTCCATGAGCTCCGGCGGCAGCCACAACGACGTGCCCTTGCCCTTAAACGCATGCTCAAACTGCTTTTTAACGTCGTCGCCCTTCACAAAGGTTCCGTCGGCGAGCTTAACGCCGTCGAAGCGTGCCGGCAGTGCCACGACCTGCGCTCCGCCCTCGACGCGACCCATCTGTGCCGCACCCGAGGACTTACGCACGCCAAAGCACTCGGCGACCGCCACGACCGGATACTCCAGGCCCTTGGACGCATGCACGGTCATAATGCGTACCGCGCCGTCACCCTCCTCGTTGAGGGCGCCCGGGGCCTCCTTGCCCGCCAAGAAACGGTCGAAGGCGAGCGCGATGGAGCGCGGAGAATTGCCGAGCTCGGCCTCTGCCTCGGCCACGGCATCGAGCGCCTTGAGCACGTTGGCGGCAATGGCCTTGCCCTCGGGGCCGCGCTGCGCCAAGCGCACGAACCAGCCGGAGGCATTGACCACATCGCGCGCGATGGCGGCGAACGAATCGCGTCCCACACGACGAAGCGCGTATCGCAGCACCTCGCGGGCGCGCGTTACGAGCGGCAAGTCTTGCAAACCTGGCACATCGGAATCGCTCATGATGCCCACATCGATATTGCGACGCGACGTCTCGCCCGTCTGCTCGTCGAGTTTGGTCGCCAGCGCCAGGAACTCCTGGGCGCCGAGTGCAAACATCGGCGAGGCCAACAGCGGCATAAGACCCTGCGCCGTATCGGCCGGATTGGCGAGCGCGCACACCAGGGCACGCACCGTTTGGACCTCGGCAGCCTGGGCAAAGACCGAGCCGCCCGCGATAACGCAGTCGAGCCCCTGGTCGCGGAAAGCCTGGGCGTAGACGTCGGCATTGGTCATGCGACCCAGCAGCAACACCATATCGCCCTGGGCTGCCCCGCTTTGACGAACGCTTGGAACCGCTCCGCAATCGCACGAGCTTTCGCCTGCGTTCGCTCCTGGGTGCTGCCGCCGGCAACGAGCAGCGCCTGGCGGCGCGAAGCCTTTGCCTTGAGCTTGTCCTTGCGTTTGTCACTCGGCTCAAGATCCAAGAAGCCCTGCATCAAACCACCGGTGTCGCCGTCAAAGACGCGTGCTACGTAGCGCAACACATCGTCGTGACTGCGGAAGTTGCGCACGAGCTTGACGAGCTCGCCGGCAGGGGCATCGGATGTGACGGAGGTCTCAGGCGCAGCAGAGGAGCCCACCTTGCGCTCTTGGCGACGGAACACCTCGACCTCGGCGCCTCGGAAGCGGTAGATCGACTGCTGTGCATCGCCCACGGTGCACAGCGCGCGCTCGCCCGCACCCGTCAGATAGCGAATCAGATCGACCTGCATCTGGTCGGTATCCTGGAACTCGTCGATCATGACCATCTTAAAGCGGCCCTCATAGGCAGCTCGAATAGCCGGGTAGTCGCGCAGCGCCTCGTACGCCATGCGCAGCAGGTCATTGTTATCGAGCGCGGACTGGTCGGCCTTGAGCGCACGGTACTCCGCCTCTACGGCACGGGCAAGCCCCACCAGCGCATCGAGCGCCGGGCCGCCGCAGGCAAGCACGATATTGATAAACGCATCGGCGGCCTCGGCCTTGAGTAGCTCCACCTGCTCCTTAGGAAACGCCTTGCTCGCGCGCGGCATGCTGCACGACATCATGAGTCGCGCCGCATCCTCCATGGTTTTGCCGCTCGCCTCAAACGCGTCGATGGCGTCGAGTGCCGCCTGCGCTTTCTCGGTCGTGGCCTTGCTTGCGCCCAGCGCCGCACGATAGGCATCGGCAAGCGCCGAGGTGTCGGCCTGGCCGCGCGCCACGCACACATCGTCCATGCCGCCCGGCAGCTGGCTCGATAGCTCCAACAGGTCGCGCACCAGGCCTTTGATGGTGGTACCGGCGCCAAACGGCCCGCCCTCGCCCGCCATGGGATACCAAGCGTAGAGGGCCTTAAGCGAGGCGGCAAGCTCGGGCGCGGCATCGGGCGCCGTCGCGCGCCCCAGCACATGCTCAACAGCCTGATCCATAAGCTCATCGGTATCGGTGAGCACCGTGAACTCAGGATCGATGCCCAGCTCCAGCGCGTGCGCGCGCAGGATACGCGAGCACATGCCGTGGATGGTCGAGATCCAAGCGTCGTCGACCGTCAGGGCCTCCTCGTCCATGCCCTCTTCGATAAGCGCACGGCGCACGCGGTCGCGAATCTCGGCCGCGGCGTCTTTGGTAAAGGTAATGGCGAGCACCTGGTCCAGATGCTCGACAAACGGACCGGATTCGGGCGAGAGCGCATAGACGATGCGGCGCGTGAGGGTAAAGGTCTTGCCCGAGCCGGCACCCGCCGAGACAAACAGCGGGCGGTCGAGCGTTTTGACGACTTGCAGCTGTTGCGGCATCAAAGTCGAAAGATCCATGGTCTACACGTCCCTCCTTACAAACGTTCCTTCGTGGTTATACGAGCAGCGCGCATGCGCGGCCTGCGCCGACGTCGGATCGACAGCGGCGACGTCGCCCGCCTCGAGCTCGCGCAGGCGCTCGGCAATGCCGGTCTCCACGCGGTCGAGCAGCGCATCGAAGTCCATGTTGCCGCCCTCGCCCGGAAAGCCCTTCTTGAGGCCCGGGATGCGACCGTCGCCGCGCTCTTCCTCGAGCAACTCGGCACTCGCCGCGCCGCGCAGCGCGGGCTTGCCACCCTTGGTCGAAAAATAGAGCGCAGCACGGGCATCTAGGCCCAGCGCCCGACGCATGGCCTGGGCGTAGATGAGTGTCTGGGTATGGGGCGGCAGCCAGCGCGGGTCGTCGATGGGGGCCTCGCCCGACTCCTCGTCGCGCACCGTAGGATCGGCAAGCTTAAACTCCTCGACACCCGAACGATGCTTGTAGTCGATTACCACGCGCGATTCTCGACATCCACGTCAACGCGGTCGATGCGCCCACCGAGCGGCCAACCGGCATACTCGACCTTAAGCTCATTAAAGGCGAACTCAAGGTAGCGCGGGGCAAAGGGGGCAAGCGCCTCGGACTCGTAGGCAAGCACGCCCTCCAGCTGCGGCAAGATCTCGGCCACTTGGCGCTCCTCCACTGGAGAGAGCGGCACCAGCGGGCCCTCGGCACCGCGCTTGCCGGCGTGCTCGGCCAAGGTCTCGTCAAAGACCTCGCGCAGCAGCTCCTGTGCGCGCGGCAGGTTCTCGGGCGTCACGCGCTCCATGCCCTCTTGGGGCAGACGGGCATGCAGATGTTCCAGCACGTCGTGGACGAAGTTGCCCTTCTCCATGTTGCCAAAATCCGCGTCGATAGACTGGGGCTTGACGCGATATGAGACAAACCAGCACAGCGGCAGGTGGAATAAGCCTCGATCTGCGAGGCGGACGTCAGACGCGGCACGAGCGGCGCGTTCTCGCCCTCGCCATCGCGGCGACGCAGGACCAGATACGGCACAGCCGCTTCACTCAAATGCTGAGGAGCCTCGCACGCGACGCGCTTGCACTCGATGCCCTCGCCGGCCGCTGGATCAAAATCGGCGACGATACCGCCCTCGCCCATGCACGCAACCTTGGCGGCGCCAGTGGCCTCGGCATGCGCCCGCAACTCGGTCCACACGGCAGCCGGATAGCACTCGCGCGCCTGGCGATCGTGGGTCACGCGGGCGATCACAACGAGGCCGCGTGCCGCCTGCACTCGCGCGCCTGGCGATCGTGGGTCACGCGGGCGATCACAACGAGGCCGCGTGCCGCCTGCATCGCGCGGCCAAAG
>JAQEDL010000060.1:0-11454 GCA_027669365.1 Coriobacteriaceae bacterium AM49-12
GGCGCCCGCGCAGTCCATCCCCATGCGCCCGCACGGCCGCTCCCCACGCCACGGGTCCCGAAACTCGCAGCAGCCACACCAGCACGCGCTCGCACGCCCACGAGGCGGCAACGACCAGCACGGTCCACGCCAGCAGATCAGCCGTCTCAATCAAAAGCTTTGCCTGATAGATGCGCTCGCCCACGGAACCCACCGCCATGCCGATAAGCTCGGCTGCCGCACCGGCCTTCCAGCTCATGCCGATGACCGCCTTCGCGCACGAAAGCACAAACGGCAGCACCTCACGCCAGGTATGGGCGCAAAACAGTCGCCAGCCCCGCACGCCATGCAGGCGGAACATCTGCTCCAGCGGCTTATCAACCTGCGTCAAACCCTCGACCAGCGAGAAATATACGCCCGGCAGCGCCATCAAAAAGACCGCCGCGATGCTCACACGTGCCGACCCCAACCAAATGAGCAGCAGGACCACCACGCAGGCAACCGGCGTCGCCTTTACAAACGACAGCGCCGGAGCCACCAGGCGCGCAAACGCACGCGAACGTGACGAAATCCCGGCAAGCACGCCACCACACACCGCGGCAAGCGCCAGCCCGCCTAGTATCCGCGCGCCCGAGCCCGCCAAAATCGCCCAGGTACCGCCATCGCACACCAGGCGCAGCAGCGCCAAGGCAACAGCGCCCGGCCCCGGCAAAATCAGCGGCTGCGCCACCAGCGCCGCCACCAGCATCCACACGGCAAGCCAAAAGGCGGCGACGGCACCCACTGCCGCCACCGCCTTCGCACGCTCAGTCATTTGTCGAGCAAACGCACGCACGGGCTACTCCATGTAGTAGAAATCGTCAGCCGGGAGCTTACCGCCCACGGCGCTCGCGTCCGCATCGGCCAGCACCTGTAGGTACCCACCGAGCGCCGCCTTCATATCTTTCCCCGTCTGACACACGAGCATGCACCCGGGAATCGCCTTTTCGGCAATCGTGGCATTATCCACGATGCCGCATCGACCACGGCCTGAGCCCAGTCCGCCGGCGCCGCATTTACGGCCTCAACGCTCGCCGCATGGCAGCTCAAGAACTCCGCCACGGCCTCGGGATGCTCCTCGGCAAATGCACGGCGCACCACGGTCACGCCCGTCAGCAAACGGGAGCCCGTGTCACCCGCGAGCTCGTCCCACGCGTCGGTCAGGCTCACCGGTACCGACAGACTGCCCTCGCTCTTGGCGATGGCAGCGGTCTTGAATGGCTCCGGCAGCACGCCCACGGCGGACGGGTCGGCAAGCAGGGCCGACAGCACCTCGGTGGGCTCGCTCTTAAACTCGAGCGTCACTTGACCGGTCAGGCCCGCGCGCTCCAGCAGGTAGTTCATGACGTACTCCGGCGTGGTGCCCTTGCCCGTCATGTAGACGGTACGACCCGCCAGATCGCCAAACGAGGCCACGCCTGCGTCGCCCGTCACAACGTTCAGCACGCCCAGCGTGTTGATGTCGATGACCTGCACCGCACCCTCGGTCTTGTTGTAGAGCACGCTCACCAAGTTGGCCGGCACCAGGGCAATGTCGATATCGCCCTGAATGACCTTGGGCACAATCTCGTCGGCCGCGGCGCTGATCGCAAAGTCGAACTCATTGTCCGTCTCGCCATCGGCAGCCTGGTCCATAAACTGCACCAGACCGATCGACGTCGGTCCCTTGAGCGAGGCAACGCGCACCTCGACCGACTCAGCGGCAGCGCCACTCGCCGCAGACCCAGCAGCCGAACCCGCAGAAGACCTCGCCCCCGCAGCTCCGCCGCCACAGCCAACCAGCGCGAGCGACAACGCGCCCGCGGCAAGCGCCGAGGCAAATCCCCGGCGCGACATTTCAAAATCAAACGCGCGCATCGCTAGCACGTCCCCTCGTTAGGCATCGTCCATGCGTGATGGTCGGTATGCAGCAATCCCTCGGCCAGCGGCGACAGCGGCGCACCCAAGAACTCGCGATAGCACGCCTGGACATCGGGATTCTCGTGCGAGAAGCGAATCTTGGCGTTCGCATCGAGGCCCCACAGTACCTGGCCGCGCTCGGCTGCCAGCTCACAGCCGTCATGGATGGGCTGACCGCCGCCACCGACGCAGCCGCCCGGGCATGCCATAACCTCAACGAAGTCATAACTCACGCGGCCGTCGCGAATCGCGTCGAGCAGACGGGCAGCGTTTCCCAGCCCGTGTGCCACGGCGACGCGCACCTTGGTGCCATCGATATCGGCCACGGCCTCCTTCCAGCCATCGAGTCCGCGCACGTCGGTAAAGAAATCGGCATCCGGGTTCTTGCCCGTCACCAGGTAATATGCCGAGCGCACGGCGGCCTCCATCACGCCGCCCGTGGCGCCAAAAATCACGCCCGCGCCCGTGCCAAAGCCCAGCGGCGTATCGAGCGGCTCCTCGACCAGCGTGTCGACGCTCACGTGGCTCGCGCGGATCATGCGCACCATCTCGCGCACCGTCAGCGCAACGTCCACGTCGGGCGCGCCGCCCTCGCCCATCATGCTCGGCAGCGCACACTCGGCCTTCTTGGCCGTGCACGGCATCACGGACACCACGAACAGACGCTCGGGCTCCACGCCCAGCACCTTGGCGTAGTAGGTCTTGGCAATAGCGCCGAACATCTGCTGCGGCGACTTTGACGTGGACAGGCTGTCGACAAACTCCGGGTAGCGCGCCTTTACAAAGCGCACCCAGCCCGGGCAGCAGCTCGTAAACATGGGCCAGCCGCGGCTGTTACTCTCGCCCTTGGCGGCGGCGCCAGGCGCTCGATCAGCTCGGAGCCCTCCTCCATAATGGTGAGATCGGCCGAGAAATCGGTGTCGAACACGTACTCAAAGCCCACGCGGCGCAGCGCGCAGGCCAGGCGCTCAACGGTGGCATCCTCGCGCGGAATACCGAGCTCCTCACCCCAGGCGGTGCGCACGGCCGGCGCTATCTGCACCAGCACGATCTTATCGGGATCGGCGAGAGCATCAAACACGGTCTCGGTGTCGTCGCGCTCGCGCAGCGCGCCCGTCGGGCAATGCGTGATGCACTGACCGCATGCGACACAATCAGTCTTGCCGATGGCGCGCGCCCGCGGGTACCCACGGCGGTGTGCGTGGCTCGGCTGGTCAGGTCCCAAATCCCTAGGCCTTGCACGTTCTCGCACACCTTGATGCAGCGCATGCATTTAATGCACTTGTCGTTTTCGCGGATGATGGGGAAATCGAAGTCCCAGCCCTCGCCCGCCAAATGCCTTTGATACGGCAGATAGAAAATGCCCAGGTCGTTGGCGATGGTCTGCAGGTTGCAGTTACCGCTGCGCACGCAGCTCGTACAGCGCGAGTCGTGCTGGGACAGCAGCAGCTGCACGTTGGTGCGACGCGCCTCGCGGGCCTTGGGGCTGTTGGTGTGGACCACCATGCCGTCGAGTACGTAGTTGTTGCAGGCGGCAACCAGCTGGTCGCAGCCCTCAACCTCGACCACGCACACACGGCAGCCGCCGATCTCGTTCAGATCGCGCAGATAGCACAGGGTGGGAATCTGGATGCCGACGGACTTGGCCGCATCCAGGATCGTGGTGTGCTCGGGCACCACGACCTCGCAGTTATCGATCGTGAGCTTGACCATGTTGAGTGCTCCGCTTTCGGTGTTGTCGCTGACAGTGGTTTTGTTGGGCTCTACCATTCCAGGTTCCTCCCTCCGCGGAACGCGCCAAAGCCAAAGTGGTCGCAACGCAGGCAGCGGCTTGCCTCCTGGCGTGCCTCTTCCTCGGTAAGGCCCTGCTCGACCAGATTCCAATCGCGGATGCGCTCGCCGGCCTCGCGCTCGCCCAGCTCGCAGCGGCCGCACTCGTGCTTGCCCTTAAACTGCACGGTCGGCAGCTCAACGTCGAGCTTGATCTTGTGGTCGAAGCCAGGTAGCGGTCGATATTTGCCGAAGCAACGCGGCCGGCGTTGATGGCCCGGATGACGGTGGCGGGACCGGTCTGGCAGTCGCCGCCGCTAAAGAGGCCGTCGAAGTTGGGCACGGCGCCATCCGAATCGGTGACGACGCGACCCCACTTGCAGACGATGCCCATGTCCTCAAACGGCTTGGAATCGATGTCCTGGCCAATGGCCACGAACACGCGCTCGCAGGGAATGACGCGCTCGGGCGTCGCGGCGGCACGCGGGGCCGGACGACCGCGACGGGGCTCGCCGATAATCTGCGGCTGCACGCGCAGGCCGCTCACCGACACCGTCCTCGCCCGTCTCGATGGCGAGCGGCGCCGTCAGCTCCAGAACCTCGCAGCCCTCGGCCTGGGCACCGGCAATCTCGGCGTCCTGAGCCGTCATATCGCAGATGCGGCGGCGGTAGACAATGCTCACCTTTTCGGCACCGCAGCGCACGGCAGAGCGCGCCACGTCCATGGCCACGTTGCCGCCGCCGATGACGCACACGCGCTGGCCGCTCAGGTCGGGCAGCTCGTCGTCACCGATGGCGCGCAGCATCTTGACGGCCGACTCCACGCCGGGCGCCTCTTCGCCCGGAAGGCCGAGCTTCTTATCGCTGTGGGCGCCAATGGCCAGGTAGACGGCATCGAACTCGTCGCGCAGGCGGGCAAGCTCCTCGCCGTTGACGGAGTGATCGAGCTCAACGTCGATGCCGGCGCTCAAAATCCAGTCGATCTCGGCCTGCAGGCGCTCGCGCGGCAGACGATAGCTGGGGATGCCATAGCGCAGCATGCCGCCCAGGTGGTGGCGCTGCTCAAAGATGGTCACCTTATGGCCCATCACGGCCAGGTAGTAGGCGCAGGAAAGGCCGGCCGGCCGCCGCCGATCACGGCGACGCGCTTGCCGGTGTTGTCCACTACATGCGGCTTGTGGTCGTTGAGCTCACCGTGCTCGACGGCAAAACGCTTGAGGGCGAGGATGTTCATGGGGTCGTCGACCATGCCACGGCGGCAGTGCATCTCGCAGGGATGCTCGCACACCAGGCCGCAGACGAGCGGCAGCGGATTGTTCTTGCGGATGACCTTGACGGCGTCGACATAGCGGCCGGCCTCGACCAGCGAAATGTACCCGGGAATGTCGACGTGCGCCGGGCAGCCCGAAACGCACGGGACGCGGGCCTCGCGGTCAAAGCCGCAGGAGCGCTCGCGGATGTGATGCTCAAAATCGTCGCGGAAGCCGCGAATGGCCGTGAGTGCCATGGCGCCAGCTTCGTAGCCGATGGCGCAATCGCTCGAAAGATAGATGGTGCGGGCGGTGCGCTCAATCAAGTTGAGCGTGGACTCATCGGCGCGCCCTTCGAGCACATCGGCGAGCAGGTCGCTCAGCGCGCTCAGGCCCACGCGGCAGGGCGTGCACTTGCCGCAGCTCTGGGTGGAGCACAGATTGACGAGCGCTGCCGTAAACTCAACGGGGCACGGGGCGAGCGAACTCACCGCCAGACGACGTCCGAGCGCATCGTGCAGGTCGTCCATGACGGCCTGAGCGTGGCTGCGTTCCATTACGTGCAGTCGAGCCATAAGATCCCCTCTCACATGGCAGCCCGGAGGCGAGGCCGGGCGAAGTTGCTACACGCACAACACTGACCTAAAAAGTTGTTAGGTCTCCACGCAGTTCGGCAGGCGGTATGAAATGTCACCCTCGGCGGTGAAATAGAACATTACCGCAGATAAATGCCATATTTGGTAAAACGCGTTACCAAATGACAATGCCCCGCCCACGCAATCACGTGGACGGGGCATTGCTCCAGGTATGCGGCCAGCGACCCTGTTGCTTTTACTTAAGCTCGGGCCAGTAACCCTTGTTAGCCTCGATCATGTCGTCGAGGACTTCCTTGGCAACCTTCATCGAAGGCACGGTCTTGTTGAGCGTAAAGGCCTTGAGCGCCTTCTCGTACGAACCCTCGATCGTGGCCTCGACCACGAGCTTCTCGGAGTTCAGCTGCTGCATCATAAGACCCTGCTGGAACAGCGGAATGTTGTCGCGGCTGATGACCTCGGGGCCGTTCTTGCCAATGTAGGCAGGCAGCTCGACCATAGCGTCGTAGGGCATGTTGGGGATAGCGCCCTTGTTCTCGCAAATGACCAGGAAGCGCTGCTTGGTGTCGTTCTTCAGAGCGATGGCCAGGTCGGCAATCCAGTCGCCGTGGCTGCCCGCATAGAACGTGCTCTCGTCGATCTCGCCCGTCTTCTCGTAATGGTCGATGCCGTCAAAGAGGTTCTTCTCGCGCGTCTCCTCAACCTCGTTTGCACGAGTGCGCTCGGGGTTGGAATGCTCGACGAACTCCTTCTGCTGCAGGTAGTAGTTCAGGTACGTGTTGGCAGGTACTCCGGGAAGCACTCCATGATCTCGTACTCGCCCTTCCAGACGTAGTACCAGCTGCCCTTGGTGTGGCGGTTCTGCTCGGGGTGCTCGTCGGTGGCTTCCTCGGGCTTCTTGGACATCAGCGAGCTCATGCCCTTGAGGTACGAATCGGGCAGCAGGATCTCATGCTCCTTGATGTACTCGCGCAGCTGCGGGAGCACCTCCTCGCCCTTGTGGCGAATCGAGGTGAACCAACCAAAGTGGTTGAGGCCAAAGTAATCGTACTCGACATCCTTCTTGTCGATATCGAGTGCGGCGCAAACCACGTCGATGATCGCGATCGGCATGTCGCAGATGTTGATGATGCGAGCGTTGGGACGCAGCACGCGGCAGCCCTCGGAGACGATGGCAGCGGGGTTGGAGTAGTTGAGAATCCAGTAGTCCTTCTTGGCGTACTTCTCAACGTCATCGATCAGCTCGACCATGGGGAAGATGGTGCGCATGCCGTAGGCAAGGCCGCCGCAGCCGCAGGTCTCCTGACCAACGCAGCCGTGACGCAGCGGAATCTTCTCGTCCTGCTCGCGCATGGCATAGCCGCCCACGCGCATCTGGCAAACACGAAGCTCGCGTCGGTAAAAGCCGTCTCCTTGTCGGTGGTCACCGTGAGCTTGATGTCCAGGCCAAGGTCCTCGTGCAAAATCCAGTCCACGAGCACGCCGATCTTGCGCTGGCGCTCCTCGTTGATGTCGTACAGACGAATCTCGTCAACGTCGAGCTCGTCCTTGCGCAGGGCGATGGACTTGACGATGCCGGGGGTAAAGGTGGATCCGCCACCACACAGAGTAATGATCATTGTTTACTGCTCCTTCTCAATTGCGTTTTCGACCTTGTCGCGCATCTCGCAACCTTCATGCCAAAGATGATCTGGATATTGTTGCCGTTGCGGTTGATGCCGCTGTTGGGCACGTGGTTGATGAGGCTCTCATCGATGAGGTCCGGGTTCTTAACGTTCACGCGGAGACGCGTAAAGCAGTTCTCGAGCTCCTCGATGTTGTCCTTGCCGCCAAGACCTGCGACCAGGTCGGCAATGCCCGCATCGACGCCCTCTGCGGGAGCCGCGGCAACAGCGCCCTGCTTCACCGCGACAGACGCGGCGGCCTCGCCCTCGGCAACGGACTCGGCGAGCTCGGACTCCTCCTCGCGACCAGGCGTGTGGAGGTTGAGCTTCTTAATGAGGAAGGTAAAGAGGAAGAAGTACAGAGCGGCGTTGACGACTCCGAGCACGAGCATCATCGGCCAGTTGGTCTTATCGACACCGAGGACCAGGTTGGAAACCACGATGTTGATGATGCCGCCTGCAGTCGAAGCGGGCACGGAGAGGACCTTGAGCAGGACCAGGAAGATGCCGGAAAGAACCGAGTGAACGACAAAGAGCACGGGAGCGGCAAAGACAAAGAGGAAGTCCATGGGCTCGGTGACACAGGAGAGCACAGCGGTGATGATCAGCGGGATGATAACGGCCTTGGTCTTATCCTTGTTCCCCTTGTAAGCGGTGAAGATAAAGGCGAGACCGATACCGATGTAGGGCCACAGGTTGTTGAAGGTGTAGCTGTTGAAGTAGGTGCTATCGGAGAAGGGCTGGCCCGTCATTGCCATCTCGGCGACACGGATGGGATAGGCGCCGGCGATAACCTGATCACCCAGCGTAAGGGTGCCGCCCACATCGGAGAACTGGAACGGGGTGTAGATGAGGTGGTGCAGACCGGTGGGAACGAGCAGCTTGTTGAGCATGCCGTAGATAAACAGACCAATGTTGCCCGACTCCTTAATGATGCCGGCAACGGAGGAGATGGCACCCTGAACCGGAGGCCAAACGATGCAGAAGCCAGCGCCCATGATCCAGGAGATGATGATCATGATCAGGAACGGAAAGCGAACGCCCGAGAACATCGAAAGGGCAATGGGGAACTGCTTATTCGAGTACTTGTTGAACACGGCACCGGTGATGCAACCAAGAATGATGCCGCCAAACACGCCGGTATCGAGCACCTGAATGCCCATAACGGTGCTCTGGCCGGTTCCGGTAAGGCCGAGCATGCCGCTCGCTTCGGCAAGAGAGCCAGTGGCGTTGAGCACGATGTTATTGGCCTGCAGGAACAGGAAGAACGACATCAGGGCGATCAGCGAAGCATGGCCCTTGTTCTTCTTTGCCATGGCGCCGGCGATGCCCACGCAGAACAGAATCGAGAGGTTGTTGATGATAAACATCAGCGACTGATAGACAACGGCGCCCACAAGCTGGAACGGACCGGAGCCCAGCACGGGAATCACGGCGCAGATGGTCTTGTTGGTCAGAATGATGCCCACGATGAGCAGAATGCCGGCAACCGAGAGATACATCATCGGCTGAACGATCGACTTCGCGAACACCTCCAACGGCGCTTTGAAATTGAACTTCTTTTTTGCGGTCATAGCGGTACTCCCCTTCCTTTTCCGCAAATTAAGACAGATGTGCCCTGGACAAGGCCATAAGCCCTGCCTTATATCAATCGATGTGTGGGCACGTTATGCCTAGAGACCAGGTTCTCCAAGCAGGTTAACAATGTGATATGCGAGATAACTCTTCTCGGCATCGGTAACGACAACGTTATAGGCAGACGACAAGTGGGCGGCTATGGCGTCCGCGCACGAGAACGCGCACGGATACTTAGTTTCATCGATTCGGAACAGCGCATCGTC
This sequence comes from Coriobacteriaceae bacterium AM49-12, assembly GCA_027669365.1. GTDB lineage: Bacteria > Actinomycetota > Coriobacteriia > Coriobacteriales > Coriobacteriaceae > Collinsella. The sequence continues at coordinate 9,036 of JAQEDL010000060.1, forward strand.
ATTGATCTGCCCGGCCGCGGGGTCAAGCGCCCGCTGTGCGAAAAACTGCAGGTGGCGGACGAAACGCTCATAGGGCAACGAGGTGTCGTCGAGGGTCGCAGCGTAACGATCGGAAACAATCGCGAGTACGTCGCGAACAAGCTGGACCGAGATGATGAGACGGTCGGAGCGTTGCGGCATGGTGGCGTTGACGATATGCAGCGTAATAAAACCCTGCTCTTCTTCGCTCATCTGGATGCCCATATACTCCTTGACAATCTGCAGCGCACGGCCCGCAAGCGCATACTCCTTGCGATAGAACTGTTGGATCTCGAGCAGCAACGGATTCTCACAGGGGACGCCCTTGCGCTCGCGCTCCAAAGCAAGGCCGATATGGTCTGCGAGAGCAATGAGGATCTTGTCGTTGATATCAACATTGAGCTCTCGACGGAGCATCTGAACAATGTCCTCGGCAATCACGAGGTTGACGGTGGGAATGGACTCCAAAAGATGTGCCAAGCGGTCAATCGTACGCGAATCCTGAGAAGTGCCCTCCTGCAGCGCATAGGTCTTTTCGACCGATGTTTCATCGATAGCGTCGCCGGCATGACGGCCAAAGCAGAGGCCTCGACCGATGACAATGAGCTCGGAGCCATCGTCCGAAGTGACCATTGCGACGTTATTGTTAAAAACTCGCTTGATAACCACGGTACCCACCACAAGAATTTACTCGGAAAGCCAGACGACAGGCTCTTTAACAGCAACAGGGCCGGAAGCATGCTCACGAAGAGTCGAGTTCTCCGAGCGCTCGCACACGATAACGAAGACCGTAGGATCGAAGCCGGCGGCGCGAACCACGTCGAAATCGACCTCGACGAGGGGCTGGCCCGCGTCGACATGGTCACCCTGGGCAACAAGCGCATGGAAGCCCTTGCCCTCAAGCTTAACAGTGTCGATTCCGATATGCAGCATCACCTGAGCAGAGCTGTCGTCGGACATAATGCCCAGCGCGTGCTCAGTCGGAAACAGCGCCGCGACGGTACCGGAAACAGGAGCGCACACGGTCCCCTCTTGGGGAACCACGGCAACGCCATCGCCCACGGCACGGCTGCTAAAAGCGGGGTCATTGGTATTTTCTAGATGAACAAGCTCGCCGGAAACGGGAGCGAGGATTTCGAACTCGGAAGCTGCAGTCTTCTGCTCATCCGAACCGCCCATCAGGCGAGAAAAGAAACCCATGGTGGCATGTCCCTTCATAAATATAGCCCAACCAAAATCAAGCGAATGCATCCATAGAGACACACCCGTTCAAAGACTTTGGTTAGGCCCACGTCCGAGGGACTCGGTAACCTTCCGCATTTCTTTTTACGGGAGCTATTGTAGACAAGCCCAAAGCCAGAACAATCATTATGACCGGTGAACGGTATTTATTCTCCGATAAACGGTTTTTAGGCGATATTTGGATGTCTCTATAGTTTTGTAACCCTCGTGGCTATTCCCGGTGGGGCACCCGACCCCGTATCGCGGCGCATGTCGCCCCCAATCTGGGTATCCGGTGCATGGTGCCCTATTGTCTTGCATAATTTCGCTTGCGTCATGCATAAAAAGACGGGGGCACCCCTTCCCGTCCCAACGTACCCCTGCTTGGACCGTGCAAAAACCGGAGTATTCAGCATCGCGGTCCCCGTCGGCGACGCCGCGAATCGGGGAAGCCGCGCGATCGGCGTCATTTTGGGGCCCGGCGCGACGCGAAACGCGTGATATTGCCGCGCCGGACCCCGTCCGCCAACCCAAATAGTCTGTCGAAGGATCTCGCTGGCCCAAAAAAGACGCTTCCGGTGCGTATGCAGCCGCCCCGGCCTGCTGAATACTCCCAAAAATGCACGGTGCACCCGGGGGGACCCGTGCATGCCGTGAAAAACACGCCCACATCCAAAAGAATGCGAGCGTGAAAGCCAAATGGCAGCAGGGGTGCCAGACGGCGAGCGGAATCCCTGGCGTATCCGCCCGGGCACCGCAGCCGCCGCGTGTCAGTGGGGAGTTTCACGTTCTCCGTCGATGCCAGAACCCCGCATACGCGAATCTCCAACTAAGCCGATAGCCCACATCTCTTGCCGCGACCGTCTCCGTGCATTTTCGTTAGGGAGCCGGCCCACCTCAAACTGCGCCCACTAAAAAGGACCCCGAGCATAGTCTGCTCGGGGCCCAAATTCATCTCGCCTTATCGCGCGATGCGTATGTTATTTGCGCTTGCCGCCGCCGTCGCCGGGACGACGGGAGCTGCCGCCGCGCTTGCCGCCACGATTGTTACCATAGCTGCCACGGTTATCGCGACCGCCGGCGCGGCCGCCACGAGAGCCGGACTGGTTGCCGCCGCGACCACCACGATAGCCGCCACGGCGCTCCTCGCGGTGCGTCGTAGTTGCGCCATCATCGCGAC
>JAQEDL010000061.1:0-3201 GCA_027669365.1 Coriobacteriaceae bacterium AM49-12
CCCTATGTTTGTGGAGGACGACATCATGAATCGCTTGGGCACCGTTTCTGCCCATGCCGAGGAAGTTGACGACGAGCAGGAGTTCGAGAAGTTCGACGAGTTCGTCCATACGCTCTCCCCCGATGACTTCTAAATGCGGGGCGGCCAGGCTGCGGGGCGTTCGCTGATGGCCGGCGGCATGTCGGCCGAGGCGGCTGCGATCGCTCGCGAGGCCCAGATGCGCTCGGAGGCTTCTGAGGCGGCTCGCATTGCCTATGTGACGCAGGCCCGCACGCTTCGCGAACGCCGCGGCTCGTTTATCAAGATGGTTGTCATCTCCGCCCTTGTCGCGGCAATCTGCTCGCGCCTTCGTGGTACAGTTGGTGCGCTTGGGTTTTCGATCTCTACGGGCCTCGTGATCTGGGGCGTGGTCGATGCGGTAATGCTGACCAGTCAGATCAAGGTGCTCGACAAGCGCGCGATGGATATGATGCGCGCCCGCGACGCTGCCGCCAAGATCGCCGCCGAGGCGCAAGAACTGTAACGACGCCAGACTCGATGGGAAGGTCTAAAGATGGCACAGGATATGCAGGACGCCGGTAACGTCTCCGCCGAGCTCGACGCCATGGTGTGTGACCTGATCGGTGCGTTCTTGGACGACCTGGCCGCGGGCGAGAACCCGGGCGTGGTCGTGGCAATTGAGGATGCCGCGTCCAACCGTTATCTGGCGGCGCTCGATGAGGATGGCGAAGAGGCGTGCCTCGAGGCGGCTACCAACTTTATCTCCGAGCACAAGATGGGTCTTAAGGACGAGGGCCTGGGCCGCATCGCCCGCTATGCCATCGGCTACACCGGCTGCGTCGAAATTGACGGCGGCTATCACGATGCTCTGCTCGTGAGCTTCTTCGAAACCACGCTCGAGAGCGGTTTTTCGGCATACGTGCTGTATGAGGGCATGGGCGCCGGCGATGGTTTTATGTGGAGCGACCCTGAACCTGCAGGTGAGGAAACCCCTCTTATCTAAAATCGCTAAAATAAACGAGTTTTCGGTAAAAGGCTCAATATTCCCGCTGAGCGTTGTATCGCTGGGCGGGCCGCATACGCGTGCCGTTTGTATATGGATAGAAGATAGGGGAACTACATGCGCGTAGACAATCTGAGGAACATCGCCATCATCGCCCACGTCGACCACGGCAAGACGACGATGGTCGACAAGCTCCTGCGTGCCACGGACGCCTTCCGTGCCAACCAGCAGGTCGAGGACCGCGTCCTGGATTCTAACGACCAGGAGCGCGAGCGCGGCATCACGATTCTCGCCAAAAACATCTCTATCGAGTACAAGGACGTCAAGATCAACGTCATCGACACCCCGGGCCACGCCGACTTCGGCGGCGAGGTCGAGCGCGTGCTGCGTATGGCCGACGGCGCCCTGCTGCTGGTCGACGCCTTTGAGGGCCCCATGCCCCAGACCCGCTTCGTGCTGCGTCACGCTATCGACACCGGCCTCAAGATCATGATCGTCATCAACAAGATCGACCGTCCGGGTGCTAACCCCGAGAAGGCCTACAACGACTGCCTCGACCTTATGGCCGACCTGGGCGCCACCGACGACCAGCTTGAGTTCGCCATGGAGCACGTGGTCTACGCCAGCGCCATGAATGGCTTTGCCCGTCTTGATCCCAACGACGGCAACATGGACATGTATCCGCTGCTCGATATGATCATCGACGACATGCCCGCGCCCGAGGTTGACGAGAACGCCCCGCTGGCCATGCAGTGCGTGACCATCGACCACTCCAACTTCGTTGGCCGTATCGGCATCGGCCGCGTGTACTCCGGTACCATCCACCAGGCGACCAGATCCTGGTTGTGAAGAACGACGGCTCCAGCGCCACCGCTACCGTCAAGCAGCTCTTTACCTTCGACTACCTGGCCGTACCGAGTGCCAGGAAGTCGGCGCCGGCGACATCGCCGCTGTCGTGGGTATCGACCGCACCGATATCGGCGATGTCTACACCGATCCCGAGAACCCCGTTGAGCTCGAGCCCATCGAGATCGACCCGCCGACCCTGTCCATCGTCTTTGAGGCTTCGACCTCCCCGCTCGTCGGTCGCGACGGCGACATCGTGGGCGCCCGTCAGCTCAAGGAGCGCCTGTTCAACGAGGCCGAGAACAACGTGACCATGAAGATCGAGGAGCTCGAGGACAAGAGCGGCGTCGAGGTCTCGGGTCGCGGCATTCTGCACCTGTCCGTCCTGATGGAGTCCATGCGCCGCGAGGGCTTTGAGTTCCAGGTCGGCCGTCCCCGCGTTCTGTTTAAGAAGGACGAGAACGGCAACAAGATGGAGCCTGTCGAGCAGGCCGTCGTCGAGTGCCCGGACGAGTACTCGGGCAAGGTCGTTGAGGTCTTCGGTACCTCCGGCGGCATCATGACGAGCATGGATACCTCGGGCATCGTGACGCACCTCGAGTTCAAGATCCCGACGCGTGGCATCATGGGCCTTAAGAACCGCATCATGAACGTCACCCACGGCGAGGGCGTGTTCTACCACACCTTCCTAGAGTATGGTCCCTACGCCGGCGAGATCGGCAACCGTCAGAACGGCGCCATGATCTCCATGACCACCGAGAAGGCCGTTGCCTATGCCCTGGGTACGCTGCAGGAGCGCGGCCAGCTGTTTGTTGAGCCGGGCACCGAGTGCTACGAGGGCATGATCGTGGGCGAGCGCAGCAAGGCCGGCGACATGGTCGTTAACATCGCCCGTACCAAGAACCTGGGCAACCAGCGTTCCTCGACCTCCGATATCTCCGTCCAGCTGGTGCCGCCCCGCACCTTCTCGCTGGAGGAGGCGCTGGAGTATATCGCCGACGACGAGCTGGTCGAGATTACTCCCAAGAATATTCGTCTGCGCAAGCGTCTGCTCAATGCCACCGACCGCAAGAAGGCTGCCGTCCGCGCTGGCCAGGTCAACAAATAAGCGCTGGACTTTATAGCTTTAAATGAAAGGGCGTCGACCGCAATGGTCGGCGCCCTTTTTGTGCACGGGGATTGAGCTGGTCTGCACCACGGTGGAGGAGGCTATCCCCCCGAGCGGCTTTTCAGGCAAAGTTAAGTTGTTTAAACATATACACGAATCATTGAAATACAACCGCTTTAATGCAAAACCGTTAACAGGTAAATATCAACTGGTATTAAATTAAAAGACCTCTTTACCTGCGGTT
>JAQEDL010000061.1:3382-10961 GCA_027669365.1 Coriobacteriaceae bacterium AM49-12
GGTTCTTGCAATGCGCTAGGTAGGTTCTCGTTGATGTTGGGGTTTGTGTTCGATCCGACGATTCGCCGTATTCCACACTGTGTTATAGGAATTAGGGGACAACTATGGACGCACACCGCTCACGGTCGCTGGGTATGGCGGCCTGGTCTTTATTTTAATTAGCCTCACCGCCGCAGTTTTTCACGGTGCAGCCCCCGTGCGCGCCGAGGATGCGACGACGCCCGATCCGATTGCGATCAACGGCGATACGGCAACGGTTGAGGTCAAGCTGTATACCGATGAGAACCATAATAAGCCTTTGGGTGATACTGCCGTAACGTCTACTTCGAAGCTCTACGGAGCTTTTTCGGCACAATTTAAAAGCGGCAAGGCGCCTCGTCTGGGAACAACATCGCTGTCTATGAGCTGCCAGGCGCCATCGTCGTTGATGACGCAGGTGGCAACCTCATGGAGGGTCCGGAATCTTCTGCCGCCCAAGCTGGCACGTGGAAGATCGAAGGTAATAAGGTTGTCTTTACGTTTGATAAGGGCTGGCTTGAACGGAATCCTGCGAACATTCATGTCGCGGCAAACTTCTCGTTCCAGCTTAAAAACAAGAATGTCGGTTCTGGTAGCAACGCATCTGTCGTGTTTCCTGGTGCGGGAACGATCAATATCCCCACCAAAGACGGCAAAGTCACAGGGACGAAGTCGGGGACCTTCTTCCAGGGAGCAGATGGCGTGGCCAAGGTTACCTGGACCGTTAAACTCACCGTCGAGTCGTATGCCACGAATGTCAAGTTAACCGACGCGCTGGGCGACAACTTCGAGTTTGTGGACGACAGCTTCACGCTCGATGGCAAGAAGCTCAACCCGCAGCCGACGATTAACGGTCAGACCGCGACCCTCAACAGCCTGGGCGACCTCACCCAGGGGGAGCATGCGATCGTCTATGAGACGAAGCTAAAGAGCGGCGTTTCAGCAAGCAACGGCGTGTGGATAAACGACCAGGAAGCATCCAAGAACACGGCAGCGTGGGAGTGGGGCGGCTCGAGCGATCGCCAGAGCGACTCTGCGACTGGTGTTCCCAGCAAGTTTCGCTACGACATGATCAACAAGTCCAACGGCTCGGGCACGCCGTCCGACATCACGTGGACTGTCACGCTCAACCAAGGCGAGCTCAAGGCCGATATGAGCGGCTACACGTTTACCGATACGCTTGACGCTAAGCAGGCCTATATAGGGAGCTACACGGTATACAAGGGCAGCTCGGGGTCGGAGGTTCTTGAGACTTGCGCGCTCGGTCCGTCGCAGAAATCGTTCACCTACACGTTCCGGACCGATCTTGCAGACAAGTACGCCACCTACCGCATCGTCTATCACACCAAGATGAAAGACGCGAATTCATACGAAACGGTGAGAAATGAGGCGAAGATTGAGCAGGAGGGCCGCGTATCAGGCAATAGCGGCAATACGTTTACGCCGCAGCTTGTCGGTAACTCTTTTGTTGTCAAGAGCAAAGAGGATCCGAGCACTGCCGCCACGGATGGCATGGTAACCTGGAAGCTAGTCGTTGACCTGGGTTCTATCGTGAACGCGTACAATCCGAAAAGCGTTACCGTGTACGACACATTTCAGAGCGCTTTGAGTCAGACGCTCGGTCCTGTTCCCGAAAGCTACTCCATCAAGATCGGAGATAAGAAGCTGGAAAGGTATCAAGACTGGAATTTCTGGGACAAGTACGATACCTCTTCGGTTGGCATCAAAAAGAACATCAACCTCGATATATACACCAATAGCGATAGCGTAAAGGAAGCGCTTAAGCTGTCACGGTATGCGGAGATTACCTATAAAACGCGGACCGACGCTCTACCGGGTTGGTATTCGAATTTCGCTGCCGTTGGAGTCCAAGGTTGGAAGTCTTCCCTTACCGATGTAGTTACCTATGTCGTTAACAACGAGGCATCTTGCCCTGCCGTGGAAAAGTCCACATCGGAAGCTGTTGCAAAATGGGATGAGGACTTCGACTGGAACACGGTCGACCGCTCGAATGAAAAGGGCGCTTGGGTTATCAGCTGGACGATCTATGCGAACCGTGCCTCTACGGTGGGCGGGGATTGCTATGGCGCCGCCAAGCTCGGCGGCAATCCGCTTAATATCGTCGATACCCTTCCCGCTGGCATGAGCTATGTGCCTGGTTCCGCCAAATACTTGTTGTATCAGAACCCGCACACGCCTCCGGCGGCTAACAATTACAGACGTGGCGATGAAGTAACTATGCTCCCGCAAGGTTTTCCGAACGGCAAGGATCTTGTGGCAACCAGGTGAAGCCCGACGCTTCGGCAAATGCTGTCACCTTCTCCATTCCCACGACGGAACTCGGTGACTACGCCGGTTACGCCAAACTTACGTATCAGACGGCGGTCAAGCGCAGCGAGCTCGATGTCTCTAAGAATGAGGTGAAGTTCACCAACTCGGCAAGCGCCGAGTCGGGAGACAAGAAATTCGATACCGGTAGCGGCACCGTCACCATCAAGAACAACGTCATCAAAAAGACCGGTGAGCAGGTCGGTAATAGCAACCGTATTAAGTACACCATTCTTGTTAACGAGTCTGGCGTTGCCCTTAAGAATGGCACTGACTTCCTCGAGCTCGTGGACACCATGGATCCCAAGTGCACGCTGGTGCCATCGACGCTTAAAGTCTATGAGTGGGTGGATGGTGCCTGGTCGTCGCTGAGTGATATGGACTATTCGTCATCGATGGAGCGGATCGACGATGCTTCGGGCTCGCGTACGAAACTGACGCTCAGCGTGCCCGACGAGAAATATCTCAAGGTCGAGTACGAGGTTATCCCGACTGGAAACCCCGGTGATAAGGTGTCTCTTTCCAATACCGCAACACTTACGGGCGTGACGGATGGTTCGGCGACCGACGAGCAAAAGTGGACCATCCAGAGCGCTTCTGCCAGTGCGGGCGGCAACGGCTACGATATCACGATGACCAAATACGATGCGCAGCAGGTCGGTGCTACGCTCAAAGGGGCGGAGTTCACGCTCTACAGCGTGAATATGGACCAGGTTGCGGATGACGGAAATGTAGAGAACGCCAGAACGCCGTTTGGCGAGGCCACGACCGACGCCAACGGCAAAATCTCGTTCGGCACAAGCGATAAGAAGATGAGTAATTGCGTACTCTACCAGCTCGTGGAGACAAAAGCGCCTGTTGGCTATGCCGTTGCCGCGCCCACATGGATTATGCTCAAGGGCAGCGCGAGCGGCGATGGGTATCAGGCTGCGCTCGATAAGGCAGGGGCCATTGTCGGAAACGCGGAGATTATCGGCGATGCCAAGAAGGACGAGATCTGGGTCTACGACAATCGTTTGACTGGATCAACGGTTATCCAGGCAAAGAAAAGACTTGAAGGCGGGACGTTCAAGAAGGGACAGTTCTCGTTTGCGCTTAAGGACGGCGACGGTAAGGTGCTCCAGACGGTGACCAACGACGCCGAGGGCAACGTCTCCTTCAACATCGACTACAACAAGGTAGGAACCTATACCTACACCATTTCCGAGGTCGAGCCCAGGGGTGCCATCGACCATGTTAAAGATCACATCACCTATGACACGACCCCGCGCAAAGTCACGGTTGAGGTAACTAATGGCGCGGACCAGCTCAACGCCGTAGTTACCTACAACGATGGCTCTCAGGATCCGCCGACCTTTACCAACAAGTATTCGACCACGCTTCCCGAGGCAGGCGGAGCTGGTTTAACTATGACATATCTGGCTGGTGCTTCGTTGCTGTGCTTTGCTGCGACATGGATGCATGCTCGTCGCCATCACGATCAAGATCGAGGTGGTCGCCGTGAGTAGGCTTTGTCGCCGCTTGTTGGCTGCCGCGACGATAATAATGGTCGCTATTCTGTCTTTCGTGATTGCCCCTGGGACGGCTCATGCTGCCGATACCGGTGCCATTACGGTGGACGGTACGGTTGCGACGCGGTATGACGCGTACCAGCTCTTTTCGGCGACCGTTGTCGACGATGATGATGCTGGCCAAAAAATTGCAACTGACGTAACGTGGGCGAATGACACGGTTCGTCAAACTGCTCTTTCGGTGCTACATGATGCGGGGCTCGATAGCTCGACATCGACGGCGCAAGAGGCTGCCGAATGGATGAATGCCGACGGGCACATGACGGCCGCGCTGACGGCAAGATTGGCCCGCGCGATATGCAATACCGGTGCCGCTTCTGTGCTCCTTAACGCGGGCACGACGGCCGAGCTGCCCTGCGGCTACTGGCTCATCGTCGCCGACGACGACGCCATCGCCCAAGGCGAGGTCGGCACCGCGCCGATCATGGCGCTGGTGGGCGGCAGTGCCGTCACCGTCAAGCCCAAGGCCGCCACTCCCAAGGTGGCCAAGCACGTGCTGGAGGACGGCACCGCCGCATGGCAGAAGGCCGCCGACGCCACGGTCGCCGACGACCTGTACTGGCGCCTCTCTGCCACGGTCCCGGCGGGGCTCACGGCCTACGACACCTACGCGGTGCGGTTCGTCGACACCATGAGCGCGGGGCTCGACCCCTCCAAGGTGGCCGCGAGCATGCGCGTGTACGTGGCGGCGGGCGCGGACGGTGGCTTCGACGCCGTCCAGACCGGCAAGGACGGCCGAGCCGACACCGAGCCCGCGAAGGGCTGGACCGACATCACGGCCCAGTGCGCCACCAAGGTAGCGGTTGACGGAACCTTCACCGTGCGTACCGGCGACCTCATCGCCGCGCTCGGCGGGGCCGACGCCTTCACCGCGGGCGCCGCGTGGTCGCCGTGTACAACGCGCCGCTCAACAGCGCGTGCAACCACGGCATCGCGAAGGGCAACCCCAACGAGGTCTACCTGCGTTACCCGCGCTCTCCCTTTGCCGACCAGTTCAGCGATGCCGGCTTCACCAGCACGCCGAGCGACGATGCATGCGCCTACACCTGGGATCTCGCGCTCACCAAGCGCGGCAGCGACGGCGACAAGCCGCTGCCCGGGGCGGTCCTGAGCATCACCGACGACCGCGGTCGCGCGCTGGCGGCCGACGGCACGTGGGATGCGCAAGGCAAGGCCACCGTCACCACGGGCGAGGACGGCCGCGTGACCGTCTCGGGCGTGGACCCGGGCAAGCTGGAGGTCCGCGAGCTCAAGGCGCCCAAGGGCTACACCGCCTTTGAGGGCACGCGCTCCGTGACGGTCAAGGCCGAGGGCCTGGACGTCGACCAGGTGGCCGCCGCCAAGCCTAAGGTGACCGTATCGGCCGAAAGCCCTCTGCGAGTTGATGCCGCCGATGCCGGGAAGGGTTTAGTCGAGTTGTCGGTGCTTAACACCCCAAGTAACGAAGTGAGTCGAGGCTTTATGCCTCGACGGGAGATAGAACGTTGGTGTTGGTAACGGCTTTGGCCGTCATCGGAGTAGTGGCTATTGTCGTCGCGCTCGTCATCAAGCGGGGAGGAGGTCGCCATGATAAATAATTGTCCCCCCCCCTTGCTCAATGGCGTACTGCCTCCGTAGCGAGTGGCGCGCAGGGAAATGAGCCTGCTGACTTTTGGTGATGACGAGAATTAAAGCAACCTCCAAGAAAGAGGTCCCAACATGAAAACAACCAAGAACATCGCACGCCTGGCAGTAACCGCCGGCCTCACCGCAGCGCTGAGCTTCGGCGGCGTCATGGCCCCGGTGACCATGGCGTTTGCCGAGGGAACGGGGTCGACCGTCACGTTCGAGGACGCCGATTACGCTGCGTTCACGACCTATAAGGGTATCCAGATCTTCAAGGCAAAGGTCACGACGACCGGTGGGAATACGACGGTGAGTAGCATCGAATGGGCCAGCTCCGAAGCCCAAACTGCTGTCGTAAACGCCATCAAGACAAAGAATGTATCCTACGATAGCGAGAACGCACAGGATGCTGCCGATTGGCTTAGCACCAAATCTGAAGTTACCGGGACCGATTCGAAGGTTGCTAGCGACAACGTTCTCAGTCTAATCGCCGATGGCCTGAAGAGCAGCACCGCCTGGGAGGTGACGAGCGAGGGCAGTGCTGCTCTTTCCGGACTCGGCGCCGGCTACTGGCTCTTCCTCACCGCTACTCCCGGTAAGCCTGCTGACAAGTCGACCGATGTGTTCACCTCTCCCGTCTACGCCGTGATCGACGGCGTGAACGCGACGACCGTTACGCCAAAGAAGGGCGTGCCCACTGTCGAGAAGAAGGTCCTCGACGATGCCGACGCCGCCGACATCAAGGGCTCCAACAAATGGAATGATGTCGCCGATTCCCAGATCGGCCAGGAAGTTAACTACAAGCTGACCGGCACGATCGCCAGCAACTACGCTACCTTTGGCACGTATGCTTACAAGTTCACCGACGGGCTTTCCAATGGCCTTGACTATGTCAAAGGCTCGGTTAAGGTGTACGCGCTGAACGGCGAGACTTACAGCGAGATTGAGTCGAGCAATTATACCGTGACGGATGCTGATGCTAGCAACAATAACACGCTGACGGTCGAGTTCAAGACCGGAGACGGCAAGAAGGGCCTCAAGGACGTCGCGAGCGTGACCGCCGACACCAAGATCGTTGTCTTCTACAAGGCAAAGCTCAACGGCAACGCCGTGATCGGCAACGCAACCGACGGCAACAAGGGCGGCAACCTCAACACCGTTAAGCTCACGTACTCTAACAACCCGTATGGAGACGGCACGGGTGACACGATTGAGGACACTGTCGCCGACTTCGCGTTCAAGCTCAACCTTAACAAGGTCGACCAGGGCACCGAGAAGGGCCTTAAGGGCGCTGTCTTCACCATTCAGTCCGCTGATGCGAACACTCAAGACCAGTATATCGCCTCGAAGGACGACCCCACCGCGGGCGTCGTCGCGGGCCAGCTCGTGACCGTTGCCGGCACCACCAGCCTTCCCGGTTACGTGAAGTTCACGTCTGGCGATAATGGCCAGATTGCCGTGAAAGGTCTCGATGAAGGCTCCTACAAGGTGACCGAGGTCCAGGCTCCCAATGAGAAGTACACCAAGGCCAACCCCTTCACTTTCACCATCACCGCGACGTATGATGACGCGAGCATGAAGGTGACGGGCCTCACGGCGGCGGTTTCCAAGGCCGACGAGGGCCGCACCGACATCGCCTTCGGTAAGCTCGACGGCAATGACGGAGACAATAAGCTGACCGGTACGGATGGCACCGGCACCAACGCCGCCACCGGTGAGATCACCATCAACGTCGGCAACACCAAGTCCGTCGGCCTCCCGCTGACCGGCCTCAACGGCGTGACCTTCACTTGGATCGCTGGTGGCGCGGTGCTGTGCATCGGCGTGGCGCATCTCATCCGCAGCCGTAAGCAGGCTGAGGAGTCCGAGCAGGAGTAACGCTCGCTCACCCATCCCTTTGGCAGGTGGGATGTGATGGCCATGAGACTTGCGGACACTTTTCTCGTCCATCGACGTTCTTGCTTTGCCATCCTCTTTTCGGGGCAGACTCCGCACTGGAGTCTGCCCCGTTCTTTTTCAAGACTTTAGTCTGCTGGCCGCGCAGCGGCCAGCTTTAA
>JAQEDL010000062.1:0-10866 GCA_027669365.1 Coriobacteriaceae bacterium AM49-12
GGCGTTTTGCAAAAGAGGTGAGGGACTTCACAGATTTCGCTTTCGACGGGATGGTCTCTTCTGGCACTAGAGTATATCGTTTGCCGGCGACGACGATCGTTGCGTGCGCGCATGGCCCGCATTCGTGCTCGAATGGGCGCAAGGGTGCTTAAGGTCGACTTAATCGCCCACGCTTGTTGTGTGTGGCGGGCGCCGCCTCGGGCATAATGGAGCGCGAGAGGAGCACGCATGAACGAGCGCATACTGGTAGTTGATGACGAGAAGGCCATCGCCGACCTGGTTGGTATCTACCTTACAAAAGAGGGCTTTGACGTCCAGATCGCCTACAGCGGGGCCGATGCGGCCAAGGCGATTCTGGAGCAGGAGTTTGATCTGGCGCTGCTGGATGTCATGCTGCCTGATATCGACGGCTTTGAGCTGTTGCGTACGATCCGTTCCAGCCATACCTATCCCGTAATTATGTTGACGGCACGCGATGCCCAGCAGGATAAGATCGAAGGCCTTTCGCTTGGCGCGGACGATTACGTGGTCAAGCCGTTCCGCCCGCTGGAGCTCATCGCGCGCGTTCATGCTCAGTTGCGTCGCTACACCAGCTACGGTAGCCGCGCGCAGGCGACCGAGTTGCCGACCCTCCAGCTCGACGGCCTCGAGATCAACCGTGACGCTCGCTCCGTGACGGTGGACGGTGCGCCGGTGCGCCTCACGCCCATCGAGTATTCCATCTTGCTGTATCTGGCCGAGCATCGCGGCAGCGTAGTGCCCGTGGAGGACCTGTTCCGCGCGGTGTGGAACGAGGACTTTATGCCCGGCTCCAACAATACGGTTATGGTGCACATTCGCCATCTGCGCGAAAAGATCGGCGACGATGCCCAGAAGCCGCGCTTTATCAAAAACGTCTGGGGCGTCGGCTACATAATCGAATAACGCCTTTGATGGTGGGGGAGTAGATATGACAAAAGACGATAGGCGGGCATTCGAGGTACCCGATCGACTCTTTGAATACGTAAGGGCGGTCGTTGACAACCGTGCGTTAGCGACGGTGCTGCTCTTTTTGCTGAGTCTGCTGCTCATCGGCATTGACAATATCGTTGGCATCTTGGCAGTTCTATTCATTGGCTTTTTGCTGATTGATCGATTCGAAATCGTTCGCCGCTGTGTGGTGATCGGCGGCGCCGCGTGGACAATTACGTTGGCGATCGGGTCCATGGCGCTTGGCGGTATTGGCGAGCCGTATTCTTTGACGCCGGCTTTGTGTTCAACATGCTTGGATTTGTGCTGGCGCTTGCCGTGTGCGTCCTGTTCTTCTGCGGACGCGCCCTGTACTACCAGGTTACGAGCAGGGCGAGCTGCACGCCGACCGCGTGATTGCCGCCCGCATTCAGGACCGTCTGATCGATAACCCCGACACATGGGACAACATTGACGGTGACTTCCTCGAGGTCGAGGGCGCGCTCAACCGGGCGCGCGATTGCGAGCGTAGGGTTCAACAAGCCCTGCGTGACGAATCCCACCGCAAAGATGACCTGGTGACGTACCTGGCGCACGACCTGCGCACGCCGCTCGCCAGCGTGGTGGGCTACCTTTCGCTCTTGCAGGAGGCCCCCGATTTGCCGCTTGAGCAGCGCACACGTTTTACGGGCGTGGCACTCGACAAGGCCCACCGGCTCGATGCGCTCATCGAGGAGTTCTTCGACATCACGCGCTTTGATTTCCACGATATCGTGCTCACCCGCAGCTACGTCGATTTGGGGCTCTTACTGGCACAGGTGGCCGACGAGTTCTATCCCATTCTCAACGAACAGCATAAAGAAGCCCAGGTTGATATCTGCGAGGATCTGACGGTGCTCGTGGATGGCGACAAGATGGCCCGCGTGTTCAACAACATCATGAAAAACGCCGTCGCCTATAGCTATGAGGGTTCGACTATCACGATTGAGGCCAGGCGCCAAGACGATGGCGGCGTGCGCGTGCGCTTTATCAATCAGGGCGATCCTATCCCTGCGGCTAAGCTCAAGGTGATCTTTGAGAAGTTCTATCGCCTGGATGCGGCGCGTGCGACCAATCGCGGCGGCGCTGGGCTGGGTCTCGCCATCGCCAAGGAGATTGTATGCGCGCATGGCGGCACCATCGCGTGCGAATCGACGCCCGAGCATACCGTTTTTACCATCGAGCTGCCCGCTGCGTAGCGTAGGCGCCCTTACAAACGCCTGACAATGCGCTCACGTGCGTATGAGCCGCGGTTTCTACTATCGATACTGCTGAATTGATATCGACGTGGAGGTATGCGGTATGACGGCTGGTGTGGCTATGGAGCCCACGGAGCTCGAGGAGCTAATGGAGGCGCGAGCCGAGGCTGCGCACGAGCGCGAAGTCGGAGACGCGACGCGCCCCACGGCAGAGGATCTTGCCGCCTCGCCGACGCGCATCGACGTCGAGGGCCTCGACCTGTTCTATGGCGACCACCATGCGCTCAAGGACGTGAATATCAAGATCCGCGACAAGCAGATCACCTCGTTCATCGGGCCTTCGGGCTGCGGAAAGTCCACGTTGCTGCGCTGCTTTAACCGCATGAACGACGGCATCAAGGATTGCCGCATCGAGGGCAAGATTGCGCTCGATGGTCAAGATATCCTGGGCGATTGCGACATCTGCCGTTTGCGCCAGCGCGTGGGCATGGTGTTCCAACGCCCCAACCCATTTCCCATGAGCATCTACGACAACGTCGCCTACGGTCCTCGCGGTATGGGTGTGCGCGACCGCGCCGTGCTCGATGAGCTGGTCGAGGACTCCCTGCGTCGCGCTGCCCTGCGGGACGAGGTCAAGGACAAGCTCAAAGAGTCAGGCCTGGGTCTTTCGGGTGGACAGCAGCAGCGCCTGTGCATCGCCCGCGCACTTGCCGTGCAGCCCGACATTCTGCTGATGGACGAGCCGACCTCGGCACTCGACCTGTGTCGACGTTGGTGGTGGAGCAGCTGGCCTGCGAGCTCAAGGAGACCTGCACGCTGGTGGTCGTGACGCACAACATGCAGCAGGCCGCGCGTATTTCCGATTCGGTTGCGTTCTTTTTGCTGGGTGAGCTGGTGGAGCACGCGCCCACCGCGCAACTCTTCAAGAATCCGTCCGATCCGCGCACCGCGGATTATTTGACGGGGCGTTTTGGCTGACGCTGTCTTTTACAGGTGCCTTTAGGGTTAAGATGCGGTCATATCGGCCGCAAAGGGGTTCAACATGATCTATTACGTCGAGGACGATGACAACATCAGGGATTTGACAGTCTACGCGCTGCGCAAGCAGGGAATCGAGGCCGAGGGCTTTTCGTGTGATGGCGAGTTTAAAGCTGCCGTGGCGCGACGGGTGCCCGATGCTGTGCTGCTCGATATCATGCTGCCCGACACCGATGGCTTGGCGATTATGCGTCGCCTGCGTGCCGATCGCCTGACGGCGACGGTGCCATCATGATGCTTACCGCCAAGGACACCGAACTCGACAAGGTGATGGCGCTCGATGGCGGTGCCGACGATTACCTGACTAAGCCGTTTTCGCTCATGGAGCTTGCGAGCCGCTGCCGCGCACTGCTGCGTCGCGGCGGCATGGTCAAGCAGGCGAGCGATGTGCTCAGCGTGGGCGACATCGTGCTTTCGCCCAGCCATCGCGAGGTGACCGTTGCCGGCGAGCCGCTTAAGCTCACCCTGCGCGAGTTCGACCTGCTCGAGTACCTCATGCGCAAGCCCGGCGTGGTCTTTACCCGCGAGTCGTTGCTGCAGAGCGTGTGGGGCTGGGACTTCGACGGCGGTTCGCGCACCGTTGACGTGCACGTGCAGACGCTTCGCCAAAAACTGGGCGAGCATGCCAGCGCCATCGAGACCGTGCGCGGCGTGGGTTATCGCCTGGCCGAGCCTTCTGCCGGTGATGGTGCCGAAGGCGACGACACCGCGGCCACCGCATCGGAGGAGTAACCCGTGGTCTTCGCCCCCCAGGGAAAACACACGCTGTCGCACCGCGTTTTTGTGACGATCTTTGTCTGCGCCATGGCGGTTATCGTGGCGTTTACGGTGCTGGGTGCGTTCTTTGTGCAAAACACTTTGGCGGATGCCACGAGTGCCAATCTGGCGCAGGAAACTGAGCTCATTGCTGCCGCCCTCGACGAGCAACAGGAGCCCATTCCGTTCTTGCGAAGCCTCGATCGCGAGGATCTTCGTATCACGCTGATCAATAAGGACGGATCTGTTGCCTACGACAACGAGGCGTCGCCTTCCACACTGCCCAACCATGGCGATCGCCCCGAGGTCATCGAGGCCTTTGAGAGTGGTTCGGGTTCCGCGGAGCGCGCAAGCTCTACACTCGACGAGATTATGCTGTATCGCGCCGTCACCCTTGATAACGGCCAGGTCGTTCGCTTGGCGCAGGCCCAGCCTGGCGTTGCGGCGATTTTGCTGTCGATGCTGGCGCCGATGCTGCTTATCGCAGCAGCGGGTGCAGTACTCTCGTTTTATTGCGCGCCGTGAGTCCCGCGCCATCATCGCGCCGTTGCAAGAGGTGGATTTGGATCACCCACGCCGTAGCTATGAGCACGCCTATGCCGAGATGGTCCCCATGCTTGAGCGTATCGAGTCGCAGCGCCAGGAACTCAAGCGCCAAATGGCGGTGCTAGCGGACAACGACCGTATGCGCCGCGAGTTCACGGCGAATATCACCCATGAGCTCAAGACGCCGCTTACGGCGATTTCGGGCTATGCCGAGCTCATCGCAAATGGCATGGTCGAGGGCGAGGACGACCTGCGCAACTTTGGCGGTCGCATCTATCGTGAGGCGGGCCGCTTGGCAGCGCTTGTCAACGACATCCTTACGCTGTCTAACTTGGACGAGGCCGAACGTGCAACTGAAGGCGAGGCAGTGCCCATTGGGTCCACGGAGCCTATTGAGCTCTCGCGTGCGATCTACGCGGTTGAGCAGCGTCTTGAACAGGTTGCCCGTCAGGCGAATGTGACGATAAGTCATGAGGCCAAGCCTGTGGTCATCGAGGCGTGTCGCGCTTGGTCGACGAGCTCATCTATAATCTGGCAAGCAACGCCATCCGCTACAATCGGCCCGGCGGTACGGTTACGCTGCAGTGCGGCACCAACGACGAAGGCCATCCGTTCCTCGCTGTCGCCGACACGGGAATCGGTATCGCGCCTGAAGAACAGGGCAAGGTATTCGAGCGGTTCTATCGCGTGGACAAGAGTAGGTCCAAGGCACGCGGCGGAACCGGCCTGGGGCTTGCCATTGTCAAGCATGCGGCCCTGTATCATCACGCCACGCTTGATCTGTCGAGCGAGTTGGGCGTGGGAACCACCATAACGGTGACGTTTCCCATACAGCAGGACGAGCCATTCGCATAGCGATACAACATAGATATTGATGTAGACGCCGCATTTGACTTTCGGGTGCGGCGTTGTTGTGCAATTTTACGATTGCTTCCGACATTTTTACAGGAGAGCCTGTTTCTTATGTATAGAGTTTGGTCTCGGTAAAAAGATGCGATAACATACGGACAGTTTTGTCAATCCGAACTGGGGAAATGAAAGGCAAGCTGCATGACCCTTCTCGAACTGTTCCAGCTGCTGAAGAAGCACCTCAAGCTGGTCATCACCCTTCCGGTGGTCTGCGCGATCGCCATGGGCATCGTGTCCTTCGTTGCGATGGACAACACCTATACCGCGACGACGAGCATGTACATTCTCGCCAAGACCGACGATAGCGGTCAGATGAGCTACAACGATCTCTCGGCGAGCCAGATGCTTTCCAACGATATCGCCACGCTGCTGGATAGCGATAGCGTTAAGAGCGGCGCCGCCAAAGAACTGGGCCTTACCGATCTGGATGACTACAAGGTGTCTGTTTCCTCCGAGACCACCACGCGTGTCATTACGCTTTCGGTTACCGGCACCGATGCCAAGGAGACGGCTGAGGTCGCAAAGGCCATTGCCAGCTCGGTGAGTACGGTCGCTCAGAACGTCGGCGCTGCCCAGAGCATCAACGTTATCGACGAGGCTAAGACCCCCGAAGCCCCCAGCGGCCCCAAGCGCACGCTGTATATTGCCGTCGCGTTCCTCGCCGGTATCTTTATCGCAGTTGCCTATGTCGTTTTGGCAGACATGCTCAATACCCGCATCCGCGGTGCCGAAGAGGCAGAAGAGCTCCTGGGTATTCCCGTTGTTGGCCGAATTCCGGCTATGAAAGGTGGTAAATAGGCATGGCTAAAGCAAAGAACACCGATAAGCTCGTTGTGCAGAATGCCGCCAAGACCCTTCTGGCCAACATCCGCTTTGCGAGCGTGGATGACCCCATTCGCACCATCACCGTTACCTCCTCGATTCCCAACGAGGGCAAGTCTACGGTTTCCATTAACCTTGCTCAGGCAATCGCCACGAGCGGCAAGAGTGTCCTGCTGGTCGAGGCTGATATGCGTCGCAGGTCCCTTGCCGATATGCTCGGCGTCCGCTCCCGCGGCGGACTCTATGCAGTCCTGTCCGAGCAGGTTTCTATCGACCAGGCGATTGTCGAGACGGGTCAGAAGAACTTCTACTTCCTCGATGCCGAGCCGCACATTCCCAATCCTGCCGACATCATCGTCTCCCATCGCTTTGCCAAGCTGGTAAAGGCACTGTCCGCCAAGTTCCAGTACGTCATCTTCGATGCTCCCCCGGTCGGCACCTTCATCGATGCTGCCGAGATCGCAAGTCTGACCGACGGTGCGCTTTTTGTCGTGCGTGAGGATTTCACCAAGCGCGAGGAGGCGCTCAACGCCATCGGTCAGCTTAAGAAGTCCGAGAAGGTCAAGCTCATCGGTACCGTCATGAATTACTGTGAGACCGAGACCAGCGAGTACTACTATTCTTACTACACCAAGGACGGTAAGAAGGTTAAGAAGGGCTCCGACGATCAGGGCACTTCCAAAAAGGGCATCTTCACCAACCGAGCAAACGTTTAGTTGATTAAGGCTGACCTATGCGTGACATTCATTGCCATATCTTGCCGGGTGTAGACGACGGCGCCGCCGATCTCGAAGAGAGCTTGGCGATGCTCGAGGCTGCCAAGCGGGCCGGTGTAACCAGAATCGTTTGCACTCCTCACTGCCGTGATCCCTATTTTGATTACGACAAGATGTGGGATGCCTTTGAGCTGCTGCGCGATAACGCTGACGGTTTTCCGCTCCAGATGGGCTTCGAGGTCAACCATCGAAAGCTCGTTGAGCTTGGTATCGATGCCGCGGATCACTTGCATTTCGATGGGACCAACGAGTTTCTGCTCGAGCTTTCGACGCATGCCGATGCGTATGCGTTTAGAGAGTACGAGAACACGATTTACGATTTGCAGTGCCGTGGCTACCAGGTGATCATCGCTCATCCTGAGCGCTATCGTGCGGTTCAAAAGGATGTAAGCGTGGCGGAGCGCCTGGTCGATATGGGCTGCAAGCTGCAGGCTTCGGCGGACTTTATTGCCGGCGGTCGCTTTGGTCGCGAGAAAAAGCCGGCACAGCGCCTGTTCGATCAGAACCTGTACAGCTTCATCGCGAGCGATGCCCATAACGTGGGTCATTACGATTGCCTGGCGAAGGCTCGCGCGAAGTTTAGCGTGCGCGGAGCTCATTTTCGCTAAAATCTGTCCCTAACGTTCGCATTGAATGAAAGGGCAGCCATGGATATCCAACTTAAGACGGGATGCTTTGATGACGCGGCGTTGGTGCGCCGCGTCGTTTTTATGGACGAGCAGGGCTACGAGAACGAGTTTGACGCTATCGACGAGGATCCGAATTGCATTCATGTGACGCTCTATGTAGACGGCGAGCTTGCCGGTTGCTCGCGCGTGTTTCCCGAAGAGCTTGAGCGCGCGGCTGACGCAGAGGCTCCGGTGTCGCCGGCGTGCGACTTGGACGAAGGCGTCGCAGCGGGGGAGACCTATATTATGGGGCGCGTCGCCGTGCTGTCCACCATGCGCCGTCGCGGTCTGGCAAGCAAGATTGTCGAGGCCAGCGAAGCTGCTGCGCGCGATGCCGGCGCCAAGCTCATAAAGTTGCATGCACAGGAGTACGTGCTGCCGCTCTATGCCAAGGCGGGTTACACGCAGATTGCCCCGGTGGACTACGAAGACGAGGGCCAGCCCCATGTTTGGATGGCCAAGAGCGTAGATGGCAGATAGGGACGTTCCTTTCCTGCCGGCAGTCGGGGACACTCCTTGGCAATTGGCGCATCAGAGCGTTTGGACATACAGTTTTTCGATTCCGTATGTATATATGCGCGCTAATGGGTTATAAAATCTAAGTCTGAACATAGCAGGTCTGCGATGCGGCTCGGGCAACCGGGCCGTTTTTGCGGACGGGGGTAGCGCGAAAGGACTGCACATGCGTCAATTTAAGACCGAGAGCAAAAAACTGCTCGACCTCATGATCAACTCCATCTACACCAATAAGGAAATCTTCCTGCGCGAGCTTATCTCTAATGCGAGCGACGCCGTCGACAAGCTCAACTTTAAGAGCCTGCAGGACCCGAGTGTCAAGCTCGACCAGGGCGACCTGGCTATTCGCGTCTCTTTTGATAAAGACGCCCGCACCATTACCATCTCGGATAACGGCATTGGCATGACCGCCGAGGAGCTCGAGCGCAATCTGGGCACCATCGCCCATTCCGGCTCCGAGGAGTTTAAGACCGAGAACGCCGAGCAACAGGCTCCGATGTCGACATCATCGGCCAGTTTGGCGTGGGCTTCTACTCCGCCTTTATGGTCGCCAGCCACGTGAAGGTCGTCAGCCGCGCTTATGGCGAGGACACCGCCCACGTTTGGGAGTCCGACGGTCTTGAGGGCTACACCATCGAGGATGGCGAGCGTGCTGAGCACGGTACCGATGTCATCCTGACGCTGCGCGAGAACGAGAAGCTCGACGCCGACGGCGAGGCCGAGACCTACGATCGCTTCCTGACCGAGTGGGGCCTCAAGAGCCTGATTCAGCAGTACAGCAACTATGTGCGCTACCCGATTCAGATGATGGTGAGCAAGAGCCGC
Organism: Coriobacteriaceae bacterium AM49-12; assembly: GCA_027669365.1. GTDB lineage: Bacteria > Actinomycetota > Coriobacteriia > Coriobacteriales > Coriobacteriaceae > Collinsella. The sequence continues at coordinate 9,043 of JAQEDL010000062.1, forward strand.
CAGAAGCCCAAGCCCGAGGATGCTGGCGATGACTACACGCCCGAGTACGAGGACTACCAGGAGCTCGAGACCGTCAATTCCATGACACCGATCTGGAAAAAGCGCAGCTCCGATGTCGAGCAGAAGGACTACGACGAGTTCTACAAGTCTACGTTCCACGACTTTGAGGATCCGGCGCGCACCATCAGCTTCCATGCCGAGGGCACGCTCGAGTACGATGCCCTGCTGTTTGTGCCGGGCCGCGCCCCGTTCGATCTGTACAGCAAGGACTACGAGAAGGGCCTGGCGCTTTACAGTTCCAACGTCCTGATCATGGAGAAGTGCGACGACCTTCTGCCCGACTACTACAACTTTGTCCGCGGCGTCGTGGATTCCGCCGACGTGTCGCTCAACATCTCGCGCGAGACGCTGCAGCAGAACCGTCAGCTTAAGGCCATTGCCAAGCGTGTGGAAAAGAAGATTACCGCCGACCTTGAGGATATGCGTGACAACGACCGTGAAGCCTACGAGAAGTTCTTTGAGAACTTTGGCCGCGGCCTTAAGTACGGCATCTACTCGAGCTATGGTATGAAGGCCGACGAGCTCGCCGACCTGCTACTGTTCTGGTCTGCCAAGGAGCAGAAGATGATTACCCTGCCGAGTATGCCAAGGGTATGCCCGAGGATCAGAAGGCCATCTACTACGCCGCCGGCGACTCGCGTGAGCGCTTGGCCAAGATGCCCGTGGTAAAGGGCGTGCTCGAGCGCGGCTATGACGTGCTGTGCTGACGCAGGATGTGGATGAGTTCACGTTCCAGGCTATGCGTGAGTACGTTGCCGCCGATATGCCTAAGATCTACGAGGACGACGCCGCCCGCGAGGCTGCCGAGAAGGCCGTGGCCGACGGTGCCGAGCCCGAGGTCGAGGATCGTCACCTGGAGCTTAAGAACGTCGCGACCGGCGATCTTGATCTGGCGACCGAGGACGAAAAGAAGGAGGCCGAGGACGCCACCAAGGAAAACGAGGGCCTCTTTAGCGCTATGAAGGAGGCGCTCGGTGACAAGGTCGAGAAAGTTGCCGTCTCCGCCCGCCTGACCGATGCCCCCGCTTGCATCACCACCGAGGGTCCGCTTTCGCTCGAGATGGAGAAGGTGCTCCAGAAGGGACCCGAGGCGCGCCCGACGGTATGCCCAAGAGCCAGCGCGTACTCGAGCTCAACGCCAAGCACCCGGTCTTTGACAAGCTTGTCGCTGCCCAGAAGGCAGGCGACGCCGACAAGATCAAGCAGTACTCCGGTCTGCTCTATGACCAGGCTCTGCTGGTCGAGGGCATCCTCCCCGAGGACCCCGTTGCCTTCGCAGCAGCTGTCTGCGAGCTTATGTAATTGGGTAGTTACGCGGTTCTACGAACCGCGTAACTACTCGACGCTGCCCTTCGTTTCGCCGTTCTAACGAACGGCGGACCAGCCGACGCTGCGCGGGCACCAGAGCGACAACTTGTCATTCAAGGAGGACGGCATGACCAGAAGGTCTATGCCGTCCTCTTTTCATGCCAATTTGTTCGCTCTGGCGCCCGCTCGCTGGCATTGCCAAAACGTCGACGTTACCGTGGTTCAACTAGTCATTGGGTGTTCCTATAGTTTTGTCAACCGTCGGGGCTACTCCCGGTAGGGCACCCGGTCGCGCATCACGGCGTATATCGCCCTGAGCCGCTTCCTCGCGACGGCCTTGAGCGCCCGCCCGTGACCCATTCCCCGCGCCTGCAGGCCCGGTAGTACTCGCCGTAGCGCCCCGACGGACCTCACCAGGCTGTTGCACGAGAAGATCAGCAGGGACTTGAGCCTCGC
>JAQEDL010000063.1:0-8988 GCA_027669365.1 Coriobacteriaceae bacterium AM49-12
GCGCACGCAACGATCGTCGTCGCCGGCAAACGATATACTCTAGTGCCAGAAGAGACCATCCCGTCGAAAGCGAAATCTGTGAAGTCCCTCACCTCTTTTGCAAAACGCCTGCTTGCGCTGCCTCGACGGCGCGGCGGACGCGAGCGGTGGCGCGGCCCACCTCATCCGTCTCGAGCAGTGTGCCGTCCACCATAAGACGACGGACGCCGGCGTCGAGCAGCTGTGGTACCTGCGGCGTGAGGTCGATGGGGTAGGCGTCGTACAAGCGTGAGCGGCCGTGGATGTCGGTACGCACCGGCATGACCTTTCCGTCGATATTCTTGAGCGAGAGCTTACGGGCACGCAGGCGGCAGCTGGCACAATCGTGGATGCAACCGTTGGCAACCTGCAGAATGCAATGCTCGCTTGTCATGACGCGCGGGCGGCCAAAGACGGTGATGCCTAGAGCCGCGGGCGCGGCGGCGCCGAGCGAGACAATCTCGTCGAGCGTGATCTCGGGCGAGAGCCAAAACGCACCGGCTCCGCGCTCGGCAAGCGCCTCCATGCAGGGCGTGTTGTGCACCGGCAGGCAAGAGCGAATCTCGGCCGTGGCGCCAACCTGGGCGGCCAGGGCAAGCTCAGAGATGTTGCCAATAGCGACCGTGGCGCCGGCAACAACCCATGGGTCAACGCGGACGTGGTCAACGGCGCGGCAGACCTCGTCGAGTGCGGGCACAATACCCTGCTCAAATGCATCGGCAGGGGAGAGTCCGACAGCCTCGAGCGCGTCGGTGGTCATGTAGATGCGCGTTGCACCCTCCGCGCGAGCGGCCTCGGCGGCCTCGAGCGAGGTGACGGTAGCGCAGATCTGCGGCTCATCGCGGTAGTGCTCGGGCGCGGGGCGGGAATCATTGGTGACAATCGCCGGTAGCTCGAGCGTGCGGGCGCGCTCCTCGTACGGTGCCAGAATGGCCTCTTCCAGCGCCTTACAAGCGGCGGCGCGCACCTTGTGCACGGCGGAAAAGCCCATGCCGCAACTCTCGTCGAGGGCCACGTCAAAGCTCGCGGCCTCAAAGGGAGAGGAGCCCATGCGCCCGACGTGCTCAACCAGATCGGATGCCTCGACGGCGCGGGTCTTGGCGGCCTCGACGGTGAAGCCCGTGGCGGTGGCGGTGAGCGCGGGGTCGTCACAGCAGGTGAGCGTGACAGTAAACGGCTTGCCCAGGCGCGCCACGACGGATACATCAACAGCTCGGCGGCGCAGCACATCGCGCTTGAGCGCGGCGCTGGCAGCGTCGATGGCACGCTGGCTGCGAATCACGCGGACGCGGCAGCCTCGGGCATGCTACGGGGCACGCGACACTCGATAACATCGCCGGCAGCGGCATCATCGGCGGCAATGGTGGTCAGGAACTGGTCAAACTCGTTATCGTGGCGAAGCTCCAGCAGGTCGCCCTTGCCCACGGGCTCAAACAGCTCAATGCGGGCGATGGCGGCGCGGCGACGGCGGTCGTCGGGCTTGAGGCCGCGCACATCGCGGCTGGCCGGGCGGCTGCCCAGCACCGTGCCCACGATCTGTCCGCGGTTGTTGGAACGCTCATAGCTCATCATCTCGTCGCCCGAGGTGCCGTCCTGATAGGCGTGCGTAAAGTCGCGGTTAAAGCAGCGCTTGAGCTGGCGCTGACGGGCGGCTTCCTCGTCCTTAGAGGTCGAAACATCGGCCAGCATATCGTCAATCTGATGACGATACACATCGACGATGGAGTACACGTAATCGGGCGCCTTCATGCGGCCCTCGAGCTTGAGCGACGCGGCGCCGGCGTCATACAGGCGGCGAACAAGTTGTGAGGTGTTGGTGTCACGCGGGCACAGCGCGCGCTCGCGACCGGCAGGGGAGAGCGAGCGACCGTTCTCGTCGATCAGCTCGTAAGGCAGGCGACAGGGTTGAGCGCACATGCCGCGGTTGGCCGAGCGGCCCGCCATGGCAAAGCTCGAAAGCAGGCACAGGCCCGAGTAGCAAAAGCAGATGGCGCCATGGCTAAAGACCTCAAGGTCCACATCGGGCGCGGCATCGTGGATGGTGGCGATCTCGTCAATGGAGAGCTCGCGCGAGAGGGTCACGCGGTCGGCACCCTGCTCGCGGCACCAGATGGTTCCGCGGTCGTCATGGATGTTCGCCTGGGTCGAGATGTGTGTCTCGATGCCGGGCATCGCGCGCTTGACCTCAAAGAACAGGCCCCAGTCTTGGATGATGAAGCGTCGGCGCCCAGCGTGGAGCAGCGATGGATGAGTTGCAGTGCATCGCTCATCTCGGACTGCTTGATGACGATGTTGACCGTGACGTAGACGCGCGACCCGGCTAGATGCGCGGCGCGGCAGGCTTGCTCAAAGGCCTCGTCGGTAAAGTTGGTGGCCTTGCGGCGGGCGTTGAAGCTGCCCATGCCGCAGTAGATGGCGTCTGTCCCGGCGGCGAGTGCGGCGGCAAAGGGCTCGGGCCCTCCGGCGGGCGCCAAAAGCTCGGGTCTGCGGTTGGTGGTTCGACTGGCGGTTGCGGTCATATCCTGCCTTTCAAAATGCTCAGATAATCAAAAGTATAGTGGTGCCGTCGCGGCAGGCGATGCCCGTGCTCTAAGCGGGATAAAGTCTTCAGCAGCTTGGACTGGCTGCTTCACATGAGAACCGTTCAGCGGTCCGGGGAAACCGTTGGGCGATAAAATATTCTCGCAACGTGATAATAATCTTGCATCGCGCGGAAACCTTGAGTACTATCCCAATCAAGCGCGGTGTTCAGACCGAACTGTGCCTCCCGGTGTGAACGCCGCGCTCCCGTTCCCTTTTACTTGTAAGGAGAAAAACATGAGCAAGACCGTCGTGTCTTCCGATAACGCACCCGCAGCCATCGGCCCGTATTCCCCTGGTATCCAGACCGGCAACATGGTGTTCCTGTCCGGCCAGCTGGGCATCGATCCCGCAACTGGCAAGATGCCCGAGGGCGTCGAGGCCCAGGCCAAGCAGTCCCTTGCTAACGTCGAGGCCCTGCTGACCGCTGCCGGCGCCACCTTTGCCGATGTCGTCAAGACCACAGTCTACCTGGCTGACATTGCCGACTTCGCTGCCGTAAACGAGATCTACGCCTCCAAGTTCGAGGCCCCGTTCCCCGCGCGCAGCGCTTTCCAGGTTGCCGCCCTTCCGGCTGGCGGTCTGGTCGAAATCGAGGTCGTCGCCGCTCTCTAAGGCGTTGACCACAACTAAACATGACATGCAAAAAGACCCTGCAGCGCGTTCGAGCTGCAGGGTCTTTTGTCAAGTGACGAATCGCTTGTGGAGCCGCGCTCCATTTTTGCTCGTTAGCCCTCCTTGCGGACTTTTTTGCAGGTAGCGGTACACGCTGGGCTCCGAGATGCCCAACGCGGTGGCAGCGCAGGCCACGGCGCCCTTGAGCATGAACACCCCGTTGCCGTTGAGGTGGCGAATGACGTCCACGCGGTCGCTCTGACCAAGCGACGCTACATCCAGCCCGCGCGCGCTCAGCAACTCGGCAATGCTGCGGTCGATGAGCTCCTGGGTGGACTCCGAAAGGCTTTCGACCTCGATAGGGGCGGGCTCCGTGCGCGTCGGCGCTGCGTCGAAGCACGCCATGAGCTGCTGCGCCATGGCGTTGATGGAGCGTACGGTCGAGAGGTCGGTGTTGACGCAGAGCATACCGACGATCTCGTCATCCTCGCGGATAAAGTACGTCGCTGACTCCAGCGTCTTGCCACCGGCGCCGCGCCCCTCGTAGCCCGTAATAAACGGCAGGTCGCGATACTTGGCGTCGTGCATGATCTTGAGCGCCAGATCGGTGGCGGGACCGCCGACCTTGCGGCCGCTCACGATGCCGTTGCGAATATCGACGATGGCGTGGTCGGGATCCGAGAAATCGTGCAGGACGATCTCGCTGTTCTTACCGAGTATCTGCTCCAGGAAATCGACCATCGGCAAAAAGCGACGTACGGTCTCGTTCACGGGCAACTCCTTTGGGTGAAATCGGAAGGTTCATAACAATTTTTTCTCATGGTAACACGCTACTCTTCATCTCGTATATCCGCAGGTACATTGCGTAATACAGACGAACGGTAGGAATTTGGCGGTAAACGGTTGACCAAAAGAAAAGTTAGATGTTATTTTGACCAGACACTTTCCTGACCTGCGGAAATGCATTATTTCAGCTGAAGAATAGTCTGATAACAAAAAATTATTATTGAGAATGAGAATCATCTTTAATACGATATGCAACGAAGGCACAACCTCAACCCCGCACTGCGTCACAATAGAGCGTTAGATGCGAAAACAACTATTTCGAGGATTGGTGGTCAAATGACCCAGGAGACGGTTAAGAACGGCACTGAAGCCCTGTTCACTCGTGAAGGCATGCCTCCCGTTAAAGAAATGATCCCGTGTGCCCTTCAGCACGTACTGGCTTCGTTTGCCGGTATCATCACCCCGGCTGTCATCATGGCCGGCGTCTACGGTTTTAATAGCCAGCAGAGCACCGACATCATTCAGGTCGCGCTCATTCTTTCGGCGATCGACACGGCCCTTCAGGCCTTCGCTCCCTTTCGTCGCATCGGCGGCGGCCTGCCCATCGTCATGGGCGTTTCGTTCGCGTTCCTGCCGGCCCTGCAGGCCATGGGCGCCTCGGGCTTTAGCTTTGGTGCGCTGCTGGGCGGCGAGATCGTCGGCGGCGCCGTTGCGGTCCTCTTTGGTCTGGCCTACAGCAAGATTAAGTGGCTGTTCCCGCCCGTCGTGACCGGTACGGTCATCTTCTCCATTGGCGTCTCTCTCTATCCCACGGCCGTCAAGTACATGGCCGGCGGCATGGGCACGCCGCTGTGGGGCACCCGCAGGCCTGGTGCGTCGCTCTTATCACCTTCGCCGTGGTCTTTGCGCTCGCCAACTTTGGCAAGGGCACGCTCAAGCTGGGCTCCGTGTTCTTTGGCATGATCGTTGGCATGATCGTTTCGATCCCCTTTGGCATGATCGACTTCTCCAGCGTCGCCACCGCTCAGGTCTTCGCCCTTCCCAAGCTCATGCCCTATGCGCTTGAGTTTGATCCCGAGGTCTGCATTACCCTCGCCGTCGTGTTCCCCATGGTTGCCATCCAGGTTATCGGCGACGTCTCCGCCGCCTGCCTGGGCTCCATCGACCGTATGCCCACCGAGCGCGAGCTCTCCGGCGCTATCGTGTCCCAGGGCCTCACCTCTATGGTCGGCGGCCTGCTGGGCGGTCTTCCCACCAGCGCCCTTGGCCAGAACGTGGGCATCATCTGCTCCAACAAGGTCGTCAACAAGTGGGTCTTTGTGATCATTGCGGCCGTCTTTGCCATCGCCGGTCTGTTCCCGCAGCTCTCTGCCGTCCTTTCCGCTATCCCGCAGCCCGTCATCGGCGGCGCGACCGTCGGCGTCTTTGGCACCATCACCATGAACGGCGTGCGCATGTTCACCCGCGAGGGCCTCACGCAGCGCACTACCACCATCGTCGGTACCTCCGTCGTCTTTGGCCTGGGTATCTGGATGGCCAGCGGTTGCCTTGCCGGCGAGGGTATGCCCGCCTGGGTGTCCACCGTCATCGGCTCCAATGCCGTAACCCCCACCGCCATCATGGCCATTGTCCTTAACCTGATCCTTCCGCAGACGCCGGTCGTGGCTCAGCACATCGATGCTGCCAAGGACGCTGCCGTTGATCTGGTCTTGCCCGAGAGCAAGAAGTAACCAATTCGGTGCTATTCGTCGGCGGACGCATCGCCTCGTCCGCGACGTCATGCGGCGCCAAGCCGCACTTCAAAGGGTTCGTCCCTTTGGTGAAGTGTTGACGGGAGAGGGCCCGTTTCCGGTGTAGGCCGGCGCTTCGCACTTCCGCTATGTCAGAGGTGTCAAACCCCGCCCCTGATGTTGAAGGGAGCATTCATGCTTCTGGTCGCTAACGGTTCCGTCTTTACTCGCAACGCTCAGACCCCGTTCATCCCCAACGGTGCGGTCGCCATTGACGGAGATACGATCGTCGAAGTGGGCCCCGAGTGCGAGCTCAAGGTCAAGTACCCGGATGCCGAGTACGTCGACGCCCAGGGCAACCTCATCATGCCCGGACTCATTAACTGCCACACCCACATCTACTCGGGTCTGGCCCGCGGCCTTGCCATTAAGGGCTGCAACCCCACCAACTTCCTGGAGAATCTTGAGCAGCAGTGGTGGAAGATCGACGACAACCTGACGCTCGACGGCACCAAGGCCAGCGCCTATGCCACGATTCTTGACTCCATCCGCGATGGCGTCACCACGATCTTCGATCACCACGCGAGCTTCTGCGAGATTCCGGGGAGCCTCTTTACCATTAAGGACGCCGCTCAGGAGTTGGGCATGCGTTCGTGCCTGTGCTACGAGGTCTCCGACCGCCGCGGCCAGGAAAAGTGCGACCAGGCCATTGCCGAGAACGCCGAGTTTGCCCAGTGGGCCGCCAAGGAGCGTCGCGATAACGACAACCACATGATCGCCGCCATGTTTGGCGGGCATGCCACCTTCACGCTTTCGGACGAGACCATGGACAAGATGGCCGAGGCCAACAACGGCCTGACCGGCTTCCACATCCATGTGTGCGAGGGCATGAATGACGTGTGGGACTCCCGTCTCAACCGCGGCGGCATCAGCCCCGTCGAGCGCCTGCTGCAGCACAACCTGCTGGGTCCCGATACCATGCTGGGCCACTGCATCCACGTGACGCCTGCCGAGATGGATATCGTCAAGGAGTCCGGTACCTGGCTCGTCAACAACCCCGAATCCAATATGGGCAACGCCGTGGGCTGCGCTCCCGTGCTCGAGTTCTTCCGCCGCGGCATCCCCGTGTGCATGGGCACCGACGCCTACACCCACGATATGCTCGAGAGCCTTAAGTCTTCCTGATCATTCAGCGCCACAACGCCGCCATGCCCAACGTGGGCTGGTGCGAGGCCATGACCATGCTGTTCGAGAACAACGCCAAGATGGCGAGCAAGTACTTCGATCGCAAGCTCGGTGTGCTCGAGGCCGGCGCTGCCGCCGACGTCATCGTTATGGACTACAAGCCCTTTACGCCGCTGAGCGAGGAGAATATCGACGGCCACATGCTCTTTGGCATGATGGGCAAAAACTGCCGCACCACCATCATCAACGGCCGCGTCCTGTACAAGGATCGCGAGTTCGTTGGCATTGATGAGGAAAAGATCAACGCGTGGACCATGGCTGAGTCCAAGAAGCTCTGGAGCACGCTCAACGGTCGCACCTACTAATTCACAAGTAGATTCGCGCGCGTCGGATGTTTCGCCGCATACGACGCGCGCATAGGCGACCTCCGCGGGGTCGCCGGCGCTGTGCTAGCGCTACACCGTATTTGCGCCCGCCGCGCGGTCTCGCCGGGCGTACAGAGAGGAGCTCACTATGAGCGACATCATGAGGCCGATCCCGTTTTCGCAGCTGATGAACTGGATCATCGAGGAGCACAAGACCCAGGACGCCATCTTTGGCGTGCGCAAGATGGTCACGACCAACCAGGAGGGTGCGCTTCCCATTTTTGATGAGCGCATCGAGACCCCGTTTGGCCCGGCCGCCGGCCCCAATACGCAGCTTGCCCAGAACATCGTGGCATCCTATGTTGCTGGTTCCCGCTTCTTTGAGCTCAAGACCGTCCAGGTTATGGACGGCGAGGAGCTCTCCAAGTGTGTGAACAAACCCTGCATTGTGGCGCAGGATGAGTGCTACAACTGCGAGTGGTCGACCGAACTCGAGGTTCCGCAGGCCTTTGCCGAGTACGTGAAGGCATGGTTCGCCTGCCACCTGATCGCTCGCGAGTACGGCCTGGGTAGCCCGGACGGCTTTGTCTTCAACATGTCCGTGGGCTATGACCTCGAGGGCATCAAGAGCCCCAAGGTCGACGCCTACATCGAGGGCATGAAGGACGCCAGCGGCTCCGACGTCTGGAACGAGTGCCGCGCATGGGCACTCGCCAACCTGGACAAGTTTGAGCATGTCGACGCTGCGTTTGTCGAGTCCATCCCGGCGCGCGTCTCCAACTCCATCACCGAGTCTACCCTGCACGGCTGCCCGCCTGCCGAGATCGAGCGCATCGCGACCTACCTCATCACCGAGAAGGGCCTTAACACCTACATCAAGTGTAACCCCACGCTGTTGGGCTATGAGTTTGCCCGCCAGCGCCTCAACGAGCTGGGCTTTGATTACATCGTCTTTGATGACACGCACTTCCGCGAGGATCTGCAGTGGCTGATGCCGTGCCCATGTTCGAGCGCCTGATTGCCCTGTGCGCCGAGCGCGGTCTGGAGTTTGGCGTCAAGCTGACCAACACGTTCCCCGTCGACGTGACGAGGAACGAGCTGCCTTCCACCGAGATGTACATGTCCGGCCGTTCGCTGTTCTCGCTGACCATCGAGGCCGCCCGCCGCATTACCGAGCAGTTCGATGGCAAGCTGCGCATCAGCTACTCCGGCGGTGCCACGGTCTACAACATCCGTGCCCTGTATGACGCCGGCATTTGGCCCGTCACCCTGGCGACCGACGTGCTCAAGCCCGGTGGCTACGAGCGCTTTAGCCAGATGGCCGGCGAGTTTACCGATCTGGACGGCAAGCCGTTCGCGGGCGTCTCTCTCGAGGCCGTGACCGCGATCCAGACCGACTCACTCACCAACCCGCTCTACAAGAAGCCGCTGCGTCCGCTGCCCGACCGCAAGGTCGCTGGCAAGAGCCCGCTTTCCGACTGCTTTACCACGCCGTGCCGTACGAGCTGCCCCATCCAGCAGGATATCCCTGCCTATCTGGCGGCTGTTGACGAGGGCCGCTACGAGGACGCGCTCAACATCATCATCGAGCGCAACGCCCTGCCGTTCATTACCGGTACCATCTGCCCGCATCCCTGCGGCCGTGCCTGCGAGCGTGCATTCTACGAGCCCGAGGCGCCCAGATTCGCGCCAGCAAGCTCAAGGCCGCC
>JAQEDL010000064.1:0-7859 GCA_027669365.1 Coriobacteriaceae bacterium AM49-12
TCGGACAAGTTTACCTGGTCGATGACGTCGGAAGAACTTGCCGCGACGTGCGAGCTGCACGATGGGAACCTCGCTTCCGCGCTCGCCGCGCTCGAGGCGCGCAAGAGGGACTGCTCGTGCTCGACGAGGCGCTCGACGCGCTTTCGAAGGGGCTTGTCGACGAGGCGCTCGTGAACCGCGCGCTCGATTTGTCCGCGCGCGGCGTCGAAGTGGCGCTCACCGGGCGCGCGCTTTCCCGCAAGATCGTGGAGAAGGCCGACTACATAACCGAGATGCGGTGCGAGAAACACCCCTACTCTCAGGGGATATGTGCAAGGGAAGGAGTGGAGTACTAGATGGATTCCAAGGAGATGGCGCCCGGCGACATCGAGCGGCGCAGCTTCGAGATCATCACCGAAGAGCTCGGCGGCTGCACGTTCCCGCCGCTCGAAGAGCCCGTCGTGAAGCGCGTCATCCACACCACTGCCGACTTCTCGTACGCCGATTCCCTCGTGTTCACCCATGACGCCGCGCACTGTGCGCTCGACGCACTGCGTGCAGGGGCCACGGTGCTCACCGACACGAACATGGCGCTCGCAGGCATAAGCAAGCCCGCGCTCGCGAAGCTCGGCTGCAAGGCCGTGTGCTACATGGCCGACCCTGATGTCGCCGCGGCTGCGCGCGCCGCGGGCACGACTCGCGCCGTTGTGAGCATGGACAAAGCTTGCCGCATCGAGGGTCCGCTCATCGTGGCCGTCGGCAACGCTCCCACAGCACTTCTGCGCCTCGCCGAGCTCATGGACGCGGGGAAGATCGCGCCCGCGCTCGTCGTTGGGGTGCCGGTCGGGTTTGTGAACGTGGCCGAGGCGAAAGAGGAGCTACTTGCGCGACGCGTGCCGGCCATAGTCGCGAGGGGCCGCAAGGGCGGCTCGACCGTGGCGGCCGCCATTATGAACGCGCTGCTCTACCAGATCACGCGCACGGGTGGCGCGAAGTGACGGCCCCCGCATCCGTGCCGGCGCTGCGCATCTTCGCCGGCACCACCGAGGGCCGCCTTCTGTGCGAATGGGCGAGCGGGGCGGGCATCCCCGCCCGTGCCTACGCGGCAACCGAGTACGGAGGCGAGCTTTTGGGTGAGCTTCCGGGCATCGAGGTGCATGCGGGCAGGCTCGACGATGCCGACATGGAGCGCGAGCTTTCCGGCGCGCGCATCGTCGTCGACGCCACGCACCCCTTCGCTACGCTCGCAAGCGACAACATCCGGGCCGCTTCGCTCGCCGTGGGTGCACGATGCCTGCGCCTTGCGCGCCCGGTCGAGGCGCTGCCCAAAGGCATCGTGCCGGTCGCGTCGATTGCCTGCGCGGCGCGCTTTCTCTCCGAGAACCCGGGTCGCGTTCTTCTCACGACGGGGAGCAAGGAGCTTGTTCCCTACACGCGCGTCGCCGATTTCGCGGAGCGCTTCTTCGTGCGTGTGCTCCCGCTGCCCGGTGCTATAACGAAGTGCATCGACGCGGGGTTTTCGCCGTCGCACGTCATCGGCATGCAGGGGCCCTTCACCCGCGAGCTCAACGAGGCGATGCTTCGGCAGGTGGGCGCCAGTGGCTTGTGACCAAGGACTCGGGAACCGTAGGCGGCACGGCCGAGAAGCTCGCCGCAGCGCGCGCCGTGGGAGCGCGCTGTATCGTGGTCACCGCCCGCCGAGGGAGGCGGGGCCTTTCGCTTCGGGAAGTGGAAGATGCGCTCTTACGGGAGTTCGCGCGCTAGGCGCTCGCCGCGCCTAGCGCGCCCTCCCGCCCGCGAGGAGGATCGCCCCGAGCAAGCTCGACCCGTACAAGCCCGTCATCCGCCAGAGCTCGAGGACGACGCCCGAAACTGGCGCAAACAGCCCTTCAATGAGTTGCGGTGAAATAGTGTCTGTTTTTTCTGCTAGATAGCATATTCAGTCCCTAATTCACCGCAACTTGTTGGTGGTGGCTTACTGGTAGCGTAGGCACTCCACCGGGTCGAGCTTTGCCGCGCGTCGAGCGGGGTAGAAGCCAAAGATTACGCCGATGCCGACGGAGACGGCGAAGGCCAGCAGCACCGTGGCGATTGAAAAACTCGGGGTGATTTGCCCGCTGGCACCGAGCTCGCCAAGAATCCCGGATCCGGAGGCAAACATCGCGAGGCCCCAGGCCAGCAGATAGCCTATCAGGACACCCAGCAGGCCACCGGTGACGCACAGCGCCGAGGACTCGGCCAAAAACTGTGCGGTGATATCGCGACGACTGGCGCCCAGAGCGCGACGGATGCCGATCTCGCGGATGCGCTCAGTCACGTTGGTGAGCATCATGTTCATAATACCGATACCGCCGACAAGCAGCGAGATACTGGCGACAGCACCCATGATGAGCGAGAAGGCGCCCATAAAGGAATTGAGGGAGTCGATAGCGCTTTTCATGGAGGTAGCCGATACACTGTCGTACTCATCATCCTCCTCGATGCCCTTCATCGCGCGCACCTTGGACTCGATGGTCTTGCAGAGCTCATCCATGTCCGTGCCTTCGGCGGCAAGTGCCGTCACGCTGGGGAATGAAGGATTCTCGTCGCCAAATAGGCCGGAGATGGTTTCGCGTGGCATATACAAAGTGAGCGAGCCCATGGAGTCGCTGCCGCCATCAATCACGCCTACAATCTGCACCTCACCGTTGGACACTTTGATGGTTTTTCCCAGCGCATCCTGTTCGTTGCCGTAAAGCTGATCGGCGCCGCCGCGGCTGATGAGCGCCACTCGCGAGCCTGCCTTTGACTCGACATCGGTGTAGGTGCGCCCCGCAACGAGCTTACTGGCACCCACGGCGTCGAGCATGTCGCTATCGACACCCTGTGCCATGACGGTATAGCTTTTATCGCCGGTCTTGTACTCGGTATACGCGCTTTTGACAATGCCGATCTGTTCTATCTGCGGCACCAGTTTTTTAAGCTTCTGGACGTCAGAATCAGAGAGTTCTTGGGACGAATAGATCTGAACCATGCGAGCTGCGTTGAGGCCCAGGCTGTTGACCAAGCTGTTTTGGATGCCGCCGATGAGCGAAGTCATGGCAATGACCGAGCGATGCCGATGACAATGCCCAGGATGGTGAGCAGGCTGCGCCCCTTGTTGGCCTCGAGCGAGTGAAGGGCTTCCTGGATAAGATCGCGGGCGCTCATGCCATCACTCCTTTCGGCGGGTTGGCGGAGGCGGAAATCATGGGCAGGCTATCTACGGCGCTGCGTAGGGTCCGCGGTGCATGCGGAATATACGCGCCGTCGTGAATGCGACCGTCACGGATGGTCACGGCACGGTCGGCCTCGGCGGCGATGCCGGGGTCGTGTGTGATAAGCACGATGGTTTTGCCGCGCTCCTGGAGCTTGTGGAAGGTTTCCATGACGAGCGCTCCCGTGGCGGAGTCCAGGTTGCCCGTCGGCTCGTCGGCCAAAATGATGGGTGGATCGTTGACAAGGGCGCGCGCGATGGCGACGCGCTGCATCTGTCCGCCCGACAGCTCCGATATACGATGGTCCCAATGGTCGACCGGAAGCGTGACGGCTTGCAGCGCGTGCACGGCGCGCATCTCACGCTGGCTGCGCGGCACATTGGTGTAGGACAGCGGCAGCATGACGTTTTCGATCACCGTCAGGCGCGGCAGCAGGTTGAAGCTCTGAAAGACAAAGCCGATGCTCAGCGCTCGCACCTCGGTGAGCTCGTCATCGTCGAGCTCGGCGACGTTGAGCCCTTGCAGGAAGTAATCGCCCGCCGTCGGTTTGTCCAGGCAGCCCAGGATGTTCATGAGCGTTGACTTGCCCGAGCCCGAGGGGCCGGTGATGGCGACGAACTCGCCGGGACCTACTGCCAGGCTCACGTTGTGCAAGATATGGGCGCAACCCGCTTCGCTCTCAAAGATGCGATGCACGTTGCGAATGTCGATGACGGGACGCATTACATGCCCTCGTCGGCAGACGTATTGTCGCCGCCGTCTGCCGTCATGCCTGTGCCGGTATCCGTCACGATGGTGTCGCCGTCGCGAAGTTTGGTAACCGGGACGTCTGGGTTGATCTCGTTGCCTTGGTCGTCGCGCTTGACCTGCGTCTTACCGACTACAGCCTCGTTGTCGTTTTGCGTCACGACGGTCACCTTCACGCGGCGCGTCTTTTTGCCCTCCGAATCGGTGGCCAGATTGACGTAATAGTGCTCGCCATCTTCGGTCATGAGCGCCATGGTCGGCACCATCACTACGTCGTCGAGCTTCTCGGTCACTACCGAGACCTCGGCAGTCATACCCGGCTTAAGGCGACTGTCAGGTGCTTCGATGAGGATGTCGACGTTAAAGGTCACACTGCCGCCGCTCCCGGAGGAGGAGTCGGAGTTTGCCACCGAGGCGATAGCCGTGACGGTGCCCTGCTCACGATATCGGGAAACGCGGGATAGGCCACGTTGGCGCTTTGGCCCACGGCAATTTTGGCGATATCCTTTTCGCCCACCTGAACCGTCACCTTCATCTTGGACAGGTCGGCGATCTGCATGCACTGCTTGCCGCCGCTCGTATCGCTTTCGCCCATGATCATGCCGCCTGTTACCGTGGCGCCCACCTTGGCGTTGAGCGCCACGATGCTGCGCGGCTCGGGGCCGTGACCGTACTCGGGGCCGTGACCGTACGGCTTGCGGCCTTGGCGTTCGCCTGATCGAGGTTTGCCTGGGCCGATGTGAGGCTGCGCTGCGCGGCCGATACGGCGTTCGTGTCCGCTGATGCGGCGGAGATGCCAGCCGCTGCGGAACCTCCGTCGACGTCCGTCGTTGGGTTGGCCTGCGCGGCAGCTGCGGCTTTCTTCGCGTTGGCGAGATCTTCTTGAGCGGCTGCAACTGCACGCTGCGCCTCGGCAACGTTGCGATCGAGCTCTTCGTTTTTAATGGTCATAAGTACGTCGCCCTCGTTGACGGATTGGCCTGCCTGCACGTTGATCGAATCGACCGTGCCGTCGACAGAAGGGGAGACCACTGAGGACGAAATGGGTTTGAGCTGGCCTTTTGCCTCGACCGTTGTGCTAAACGTGCCCTCAGTCACCATGTCGGTCGCAGGCCCGCTATCGCCCTGTGGCTGCGCATTGATAACCAGGGTTGCGACAATTGCAATGAGCGCGATGACACCCACGATGCCGGCGGCAATGCCGCGTCGAATCAGCTTTTTGCGTCGACGTTCGGCACGCTTTGCCTTGAGCTTTGCATAGGCTTCTTCATCGGAGATATCGGTCGAATCGTCGAGACTCGTTTGGGGCTGCTTGGTGTCTGCAGCGCTGATAATCGGCAGGGTCTCGGTGGCATCTTGGGGCATGCGATCGGAATCGTCAGGACCCGGATTGATCGTGGGGACTTGGACATAGCGTCTCCTTTATCGATATGGCTCCGATAAGTATATACGCGTCGCGATAGGCGGGCGTATAGAAGTTGCGGATGACGGTACTGTAAGTTTTGTCGCCGTGCTGTTTACTTGTTGTAGACGTTAGCTGCGTTACGAGTGCACGACCACGCAGAGGCCGACTTTGATGCGCTCGTGGAGCGACTTGGCATCGGCCAGACGCAGGTTGATACAACCGTGGCTACCGCACCACTTGTACGATTCGGCGTTATCGAACTCGAATCGTTTTGCCAGGTGGCGTCGTGGAATCCGACCATATTGCCCTCAAACGGCATCCAGTAGCTAACCGGGCTCTCGTATTTGGGCTTGCCGGTCTCGGGGTCCTTGGCACCGATGAGTTTGCTGGCGCCATCGTTGCTGTTGATCTGCCATACGCCTCGGGGGTGGCGTCTTCGCCCGGTTTGCCGGAAATAAAGTTGGCCTCCCACACAATATTGCCGCTCTCGTCGTAGTAGCGCGCGTGCTGCTCGGACAGATCGACATCGACGTATGCCTTCCAGTCAGGCTCTCCCTTTGCGGTAAAGGTGTCGGCCTTCTGGGAGTACTTGATATCGATTTCGCCGGTCTGCTTGTTGTTAATGGCGTCTTCGACCTGCTTGGCGAGCGAGGTACTGTCGATGGACCAACCAAAGTCGCCGCCTTCGACGGCGCACTGCTTGCCATCGGCGCGCGTCCACCAGCGAGTGGAGCCCACGGTATTAAAGCCGTTGGCGAGCTCGGCTGCCCAGCTGCTGATCTGCGACGTATCGAGCGTGGGGTTGGCCGGATCGGCAAAGCTGATCCACTGCAACACGGAGCTGCCATCAACCTTGCCGGCATCCTCGCCGTTGAGCTTGAGGGTCACGTTGACGCCCAAGAAGTTGTTGGCGGCATCGCATGCGGCCTGAATCTGATCATCGGTCAGCGTTCCATTGAGCGGCTCATAGGCATCGTTGCCGAGCTTGGAAAGATCTACGGTCTCGGCCAGCGAGGCAAGCTCGAGCTCGGCATACTTAATGACATGCTCGCGGTTGAGTTTTTCGTTGGAGCGCGCCTTCTCGACGGTAAACTTGCCGGCCTGCTCGTCATAGGAGCTATTGGCCTCGAACGCGCCCGAACGCCCCTCGTTAAACTCGTCGATGGCGGCGCCAGATCCTTCTCAAACTGCTTTTGGTCAAAGGTGTCGGAGAGCATGGACAGGTCGACGTCTTGATCAAGATCGACTTCGTTGGAGCTAGCGGTTGTTTTGGTCTTGCCGCTTAAGGATTCTACAAGGCGAACCGGCCATACAATGGCTTCGTTGCGGCTGATAATCTCTTTTGCGGCAGCTTCGCCGTCGACAATGGGCTCATCGGACTCGGGCTGATAGGTCCAGCTAAAATCATCGCCTGTCACGGTGAGCTTATAGTGCTTCCAAGCCGAGTTGACCTTGGTGGCGGCAGACGAAGCGTTGGAGAACGAGACATCGACGCCGGCGATAGTGGTGTTGGGGTAGGCTACCTGCGAAAACGCTACAACGCCTACGATATAGACAATGACGATAAGACCCAGAACGACAAAGAGCGTCGTCTTTTTGCCCGACTTATTGTTCTCGGCGGGTTTGCGTGCTGGGCCGCGATCGCCTCGAGCGTGCGTGGGGGGCTGCTTGGGCGCATTGCCATTTGCCTGGCGCTGCTGATGCTGCTTGTTCGGACGTTGGGAAACGTTTGCCGCACCTCGCTGCTGACCGCGGCTCGGCGCGATAGGACGCGGCGACTGAACGCCGCCGGTGTGCCTGCTCGGCTGCTGCGGATCGGGAATCAGTTGAGTTCGATCGTTTTGCGACATCGTATGCATATCCTTCGGATTTCGCCTTGCGGCTCATCGTGTTTTTACTGGGCTTGCATTATAGCGATTACCCAGTTGTTTGTGGTATGGAAACGGTGGCATTCAAAAGAGGTGGGACATTTGTCCCACCTTCGAGTCTTTCTTTGTCGCTATCCGCGCACACCGCATTTTGCACAGGCCGAAAGTGCGGCCGGAGCCTGCGCGATGCCACCCTTTGCCGTCTCGCGCAGCGTGGCCGGCAACGCGTGGCCCACGGAGAGCATGACGTGCGCCATCTGGTCAAACGGCACCAGGCTCTTGATACCGGCAAGTGCAAGCTGCGCCGAGCTAAATGCCGCGGCCACGCCGATGGCATTGCGGTTTTGGCACGGCACCTCCACGAGGCCGCCCACCGGGTCGCAGACCAGGCCCAGCAGGTTGCTCAGGGCGATGGAGCTAGCGTCGAGTGCCTGCTCAGGCGTGCCTCCGAGCATCTGCACCAGCGCGGCGGCGGCCATGGCGGCCGCGCTTCCCAGGTTGCTCAGGGCGATGGAGCTAGCGTCGAGTGCCTGCTCAGGCGTGCCTCCGAGCATCTGCACCAGCGCGGCGGCGGCCATGGCGGCCGCGCTTCCCACCTCGGCTTGGCATCCGCCCTCGGCGCCG
>JAQEDL010000065.1:0-6522 GCA_027669365.1 Coriobacteriaceae bacterium AM49-12
TAGGCAGACGCCGCATGGATTCGAACCTCGGTCGAGGCGCGAGCGTGGAGCGGACGCGTAGCGAGCGGGCGAGTCCGCCGGCAGGCGGTCGAAGCCGGTGCGGATCCGCGAAGCGGATGCGCGGAATCCTATACGCCGCACCAATTGAAATTGAAAGCCTCCGGCAACGGGGGCTTTTCTTTTAGGCAGACGCCGCATGGATTCGAACCTCGGTCGAGGCACGAACAACTTAATTATCACTCCGTAAAATTTTTTTCTAATTGTCGCTTGACCCATCGGGGGCTCGCGTGCATAATAATCCGTGCGTTGCGGCGTTACCTCAGCTGGATAGAGGGTCTGACTACGAATCAGAACGTCATAGGTTCGAATCCTATACGCCGCACCAATTGACTTTAAAGCTCCCGGCGACGGGGGCTTTTCTTATATCGCGATGCGTCGAAGATCGCGCCAAGCCCTCCAAATGATTAAAAATCAAATTCGATAACTTTTTTGAAAAAATGCTTGACCATTATTCAGTCTCTGTGCATAATAATCAACAAGTCGCGGCGTTACCTCAGCTGGATAGAGGGTCTGACTACGAATCAGAACGTCATAGGTTCGAATCCTATACGCCGCACCATTTGAGATTAAAGCTCCCGGCAACGGGGGCTTTTCTTTTACGTAAACACCGCATGGATTCGAACCTCGGTCGAGGCGCGGGCGTAAAGAAAACGCGGAGCGTTTTTAGCGCGGGCGAGCACGCCGGCAGGCGGGCGAAGCTGGTGCGGATCCGCGCAGCGGATGCGCGGAATCCTATACGCCGCACCATTTGAGATTGAAGCTCCCGGCAACGGGGGCTTTTCTTTTACGTCAGCTTGAGTGCTTTCGTCCAAAGGGACGATTTCCTGTCGACTCGTGTAAGATTCCGAGTAGATGTCGCGACTTATTCGCGACCACTCCTTCTTCAAGCGACCGATCAGGGTGATATTTCGTGGCAGAGCGTCCGACATACAAGCTCAGGTTTCTCGATCCCAAAAAGCGCTTTCCGGCCATGCCCGAGCAGCCTGCGGGACGCTCGTATGGCGTGGTTTGGAAGCTCTTTGACGAGGACCCGCATGAATCATGCTATGTCGTCGAATTCGTCGGCAAAAGCCATGTGTCGCTTTTGGGCTACGTGAGCGTTTCGGGTGAGGTCTATAAGGTGGACCGTCCCGTTAACGAGGTGTCGCTGCCCGACGATCCCGACATGCAACTGATTCTTGACAAGTCCGATTCCAATATCGGTGAGATTGCGGTCAGGGGCGCCGATGGGACGATGCATTCCCGGGCGCGAGTCATCGGCTCTCCCGAAGGCACCATGCGCGAGCAATCCGATCGCGAGACGTGGAATTCGACACGCAGCCTTCGCTACGGCGAGTTCATGGCCTCGATGTTCTTGCGTTACGTGGTATTCGCCGATTCTGAAAACGCTGTCTTAGGCGCGGCAGACGGTGACGGCCTTGACGAGGGCATGAAAAATGCCGTCGACAAGATCAAACTTGTAAAACTCCCCGAGCCGGTTGAGGTACTGCTGGGTTTTGATTCCACGCCGCTGCCCGATGCAATCGAAACGTTGCTCTACCGCATTGACCATACAGATAATCCAAGTGGCATTGAGCGCTATGCCGCCGCTTTGATGGGCGAAGTCAATCTGCCTCGCCTGCGCACCATTGCGGCCAAAACCGAAATGAGCCTGGCGCGCATCGATCGCTCGAGGCTCTTTTATCTCAATTTTGACCGTAGCCTGCTGGACCAGGACGAGATCGATACCCTGCTTGCCATTGAGTGCCGCCTGAACCGCCTATCGGGCATTCTTGAGCGTATTGGGGCAGGGTTGGGCCCCGTTGCCTCGTCGCCGAGCTTTGAGGGCTGCTCGCTCTTTGACCTATGGCACATCAGCAAGACGACAAACGACGTTCCTCGCCTGCTCGAAACGCTGTCGAATGACAACCCGTGGGCCAAGCCGGGGACGGTTGCGTGCCAGCCGGGTGGCGAGTGGGACGTTCGCACCCGCTTTGCACGTATCGTAGAAGCGCTCAACGTGGTCACGCGGCTCGATTACACCTATCGAGCGAACGTCGCCGAGGGCATCATGCTGGTGCGATTTGGCCGCACGGTTGTCGATGCTATGCCGCAGCGCGAATACGATGCTCAAGATGACGCCTGGCGCGAGGTGGATGAGCCTAAGCGCGCAGCATGGGCCACCGAGCACGATGCGCGTATTGCGCTTACACTCGCAGCGGCATGCTTTGCCTCGGGTGCTCGCATCACGCGCTGCTACGTGCAGATTGCGGCTCCCGACGGCGAGCAGGGCGAGCGCGTTGTTAAAACGTACTCCTTTGGCCGTGCGGCTTATCTGGCCGATTGCGTTTCTGTCGCCAAGGATCTTGAGAGCATGGATATGGACGACATGCCCTGCAAGCATTTGCTCGAGGCATATGAGACAGATGCGCCGGACATGATTGAGCCTGCAGAGGTTCACGCCCGACCACGTGATGACCATCGTCCATTGCCGCCTGCGCTTCGCGATTTGCTGCTCGCTGATACGGCTGACGAGCTTGAGGTCATGGAGGAGGACAACGATCCGTATGTCGCCCGCATCGTCGAGCTGCGCGAGCAATCCAAAGTTGACCGAGCCGGTGCTTTCGAGTGCTTTTCTCGCCTTGTCGAGGAGCTGGAAGCCAAGTGTACTGTTGCTGAGCTTTTGGCGACGGGTCCGGTGCAGACCCAGTTCTGCGATAACCAGCTGGTGCGCATGGTGCTGCCGGTGATGGAGGAGGACCGTTCCGTGCGTATCCTTCGCGCTCCCGATGCGCTGTATTTTGCCCAGCACGAGATCTGCAGCTTTTACGCCGAACAAGAGGACTTTGAGCGTGCACTGCCGAGGTGCGTCGTCTCTACGATTTGGCACGCTCGTCCATGCAGTCCCACTTTGCCCTGATCAACGTGCTAGCACGCCTGGAGCGCTATGACGAGATTATCGAGGTGGCGCGCCACGGCCTGCGTATTGCCAGCGACCGGCCTTCGATCGGCTACCTGTTCTATCGCCTGGCGTTTGCCTACTGGAACTGCGACCAGCTCGAGCTGGCGCTGGCATGTTATCGCCTGGTGCCGCGCGGCGAGGAGTCGGGCGGCAGTGCGCAGGAGGAAATGCAGGGCCTTATGAACGAGATGGGCGTCATCCAACCGCCCGCGTTTGAGGAGCTGTCGAGACCATCCGCGAGGCAGGTCTTGAGCTGCCGCCGGTGCCCGCCGTGACCAATCAACTCGCGGATGCCGCCGTGCAGCTCGTCGATAACGGCTTCTTTTTCTTGGCGCGCGGCTGCATCTACCAAATGTGGCGCACCATGGGCAACGACGAGCTCGGCTCCCTCAACCGCTCGCTGGGGTAGGAGCGGCATAGAAGGGCTGGACCGCGCTTGTCATCCCATTTGCTCGCCATGCCGACAAAACGAAGGGGCTACTGCTACCGGCGGTACCGGGAACATTTGCGTATAGATAAGGTATAACGAATTACGTCGTAACGAATTAAAGTACGAATTACTGTATCGAGCAGGTTGCCGACAAATTGAATGGAGCCATTTGTATTGGCTCAGGTGGGTGGCTCCAGCAGGACCGGTAAGGTCAAAAGCGGCTAGGTCTGCTAAACCTGTTAAACTCTGCTAAAGTTGCTAAACTTTGTTAAAGTTGTTAAAACTAGCAGAGGAGGGTCGAATGTCGAAAGCCATTAATCCCTTTAAGCCAACGGCGGGCATGAATCCGCCTGAGCTTATCGGACGTGACGCTGTTTTGGATGATTTTGCCGAGGCCCTTGAGAATGGTCCTGGTGCCCCCGATCGACTCATGCGCATCTCGGCGTCCGAGGCACAGGTAAAACGGTGCTTCTCAATGCATTGGGTGATCTTGCGCGAAAAAAAGGATTCGAGGTTGTTGACGTCGCCTCGAATGCCGGTTTTTGCAGTAGAATCCTCGAGGCTCTACAGCGAAATGTTCGTCTTGAGTCAATGTCGATTTCCCCATCAATTCTAGGAGTCAGCCTTGGCTCCGTTGAGGTATCGAAGTCGGCATCTCATCTGGGCGAGGCAATGTACGATGCCGCGAAGCGCGGAGGTCTGCTCATTACGCTCGACGAGATTCAGGATGCCTCAACTGAGGAAATGCGCGAGCTGGGCAATGAGATGCAGCTTTTGATTCGCCAAGGGGCGAATGTCGCTTTTGCATTCGCTGGCTTGCCAACATCGGTGGATGGCGTGGTGGTTGATGATACCCTTACGTTCCTTCAGCGGGCAAAACATATTGAACTCACTCGTCTCTCCGATTTTGAAGTCGGCGGATCGTTTGAGGATACAATGAGACGAGCGGGCAAGGAGCTCGATGAAGACGCCGCTGAGCTATTAACAAAGGCGTCAGCAGGCTATCCCTTTATGGTCCAGTTGGTCGGATATTACGCTTGGCAGGCTGCTGCGCGCAGCGGGGCGGAGAGCGTGAACGAAGGGTCCGCGCGTACGGGTATCCAAGCAGCTCTTGATAGCTTTAATGCTATGGTGATTGCCCCGGCGCTGCGCAGGGTTTCAAAACGACAGTTCAGTATCTCGCGGCAATGGCTCAATGCGAGGGCGATGAGATTGCCAACGGTGATATCGCCAAAAAGATGGGGCTGCCGGCGAACAAGGTCGGCTCGTATCGTAAACGTCTCATCGATGCGGGGTTGATTGAGCCTGCGGGCTATGGCTGTGTTTCGTTTGCAATTCCGTATATGCGCGACTATTTGTTGGAGGCGGTGCGGGAAAGGTAAAAATGGAATCGCTCCAAATTCCCTCTTGCCCAACTTCGGCTGTTTGGTTACTATAGAACGGCTGTTACGGAGAGCTGACCGAGAGGCCGAAGGTGCTCGCCTGCTAAGCGAGTATGCCCCAAAAGGGCATCTGGGGTTCAATCCCCAGCTCTCCGCCAGTACGAACTTGAAGAAGGGTCCCATTTGGGGCCCTTTTTTATTATCAAGAAAGGCGGCTGGGGATTCGAACCCTCAAAAAATGAGGCGCCCCGTTGGACGCCTCATTTGGTTCGATGTGATATCGCTTTGGCCCTGCACCTCAGGAGCCTTGGCTACGGTCTCGCTCTCGGCTGTGAGCGGTCGGTTGTCGATGCGGCGGCCCAGGCGGTCGAGCTTCACGAGCAGCCACTCGATGGGATTGGGCCCCGTTCCTTCCTCGTCGGCAACCAGGTCCATAACGGCGATCTTGGTGCCGTCCTGCTTAAGCGTAACGCTGCCCACCTTGTCGCCAACATGCACCGTGCCCGAAAGGTCATCGTAGCTAACCTTTTCGGTCACTTCGCCGGCGAGTGAGAACACCGTTGCCTGTGCGGCGGGGTCGGCGAGCGTGGCGTCGATCGTCTTGTCCGTCCAATCTGTCTGGCTAATGCGCGCCATGAGCGGGTTGCCGTTGGCGGTCTTCTCCTGCGTGTTGGCGATCGCGACCGTGACCTTGTGGCCGTAGTACCAGTTGGCAAGGGTGGCGGTATCGGTAAAGCGCTGGTCGGTGGTGGTGGAGTTCAAAATAACAGTGTAGATCTCGTCGCCGTCGCGGTTGTAGGCGCTCGTAAAGCAATAGCCCGCGTCGCCGGTGGTGCCGGTCTTGCCACCAATGTTTCCGTCCTGACCGAGCAAAACGTTGTGCGTGTCCATGGAATGCGAATGGTCTGAGCCATCGGCGCCCGTGACCTCAATCCAAGAATCCTCGCTCGCGACGACTTCACGAATCGTATCGTCTTTCATGGCTTCCTGCATCATCAGTGCCACGTCATGTGCGGTTGAGTGCATGTCGCCGGCCCACTCATCAAAGTCCAGACCGTGTGGGTTCTCAAAGACCGTGCCGGTGCAGCCGAGCTTTTTGGCGCGCTCGTTCATGGCCTTCACAAAGGTTGCCTCGGCGTCTTTGGTCTTGGGGTCGATCTTTTTGCCCACGTACTCGGCAAGCACGATGGCGGCGTCGTTGCCCGAGGGGATCATTAGGCCGCGTAGTGCCTGCTCCACGGTGAGCTCGTCGCCTTCGAGTAGGCCGGCAGTCGAGTTGCCTACGGTGGCGGCAGCGTTGCTCACCGTGACCTTCTCGTCCATCTTGCAGTTTTCGACGGTCAGGATTGCGGTCATGACTTGGTGATCGAGGCAATCTTGACCTGCTCATCGGCGCCGCGTCCATAGTAGACGGTGCCGTCCTTGCCCATGACGAGGGCATTGGTTGCCTCGATATCGGGCAGGTTTTCTGTCGTGATGCCGCGGACGTCGGCGGTCTTGCCGCAGACGTCGTCGGTCGTGAGCACTTGGGCACCGGCAACAGCAGGTACGCCGGCAACAAGGGCGATGGCGCAGGCAAAGCCGGCGGCAAGCTGGGCGGGGCGTTTTGCAAAAGAGGTGAGGGACTTCACAGATTTCGCTTTCGACGGGATGGTCTCTTCTGGCACTAGAGTATATCGTTTGCCGGCGACGACGATCGTTGCGTGCGC
>JAQEDL010000066.1:0-6145 GCA_027669365.1 Coriobacteriaceae bacterium AM49-12
CGTTTCGCCGTCGTGATCTCGTACCCGCGCGCCGTCATGCCGTTCCACACCGAGAACGCGCCTTGGGCGCCCGTGATGCGCAGCTCCGACTGGCGAGGCGCTTTTCCTCCTTGAACACCGTACTTGCAGGGATGAGCCCGAGCCCGCGCGCGGTGCCAGCGCCTTCCCTGCCGTACTTGCAGGGATGAGCCCGAGCCCGCGCGCGGTGCCAGCGCCTTCCCTGCCGTGCGGGTCGGAAAGCTCGTCTCCCAAAAGCTGGTAGCCTCCGCATATGCCGAGCACCGGCGTGCCCGCGCCCGAAAGCGCGCGTACACAGGCTCCGATGCCGCTAGCCGCAAGCCAGCGCGCGTCGTCGAGCGTGGTCTTCGAGCCGGGAAGCACCACCAGGTCGGGTCGGCCCAGATCGGTCGTCGAGGAAACGTAGCGCACGCCCATGCCGGGCACGCGCGAAAGCGGGTCGAAGTCGGTGAAGTTCGACAGATGCGGAAGGCGCACGACGGCGACGTCGATGACGCCGCGCGCCTCGCGGGCAGATAGGCGCGGCGCGAGCGAGTCCTCGTCGTCCAGGTCGAGCGTAAGATACGGCACGACCCCCACGACGGGAACCCCGCACATCTTCTCGAGCGGGCCAAACCCGGGCGCAGGATTTCCACATCGCCGCGGAACTTATTCACCACAAGCCCCCGCAAAAGCGCGCGATCCTCGGGCGCAAAGAGCGCGACCGTGCCGTAGAGCTGGGCAAACACCCCGCCTGGGTCGATGTCGCCCGCGAGCAGCACGGGGGAGGACACGGCGCGCGCGAGCCCCATGTTGACGATGTCGTTTTCGGAAAGGTTGATTTCGGCGGGGCTGCCGGCGCCCTCGATGACGATGACGTCGTTTTCCTCCGCGAGCGAATCGAACGCCTCCAAAATCTGCGGCATGAGCGCCTTCTTTCGCGCGAAGTAGTCCCTCGCAGCGAAGGCTCCCTGCGCCTTGCCGGCCACGATGAGCTGGCTTCGGTGGTCGCTTTCGGGCTTGAGAAGGATGGGGTTCATGCGCACGTCGGGCGCGATGCCGCACGCCTCGGCCTGCATGATCTGGGCGCGCCCCATCTCGAGCCCGTCGGCCGTGACACCGCTGTTGAGCGCCATGTTCTGGCTCTTGAAGGGAGTCACGCGCAGGCCGTCCTGCGAAAGCACACGGCACAGCCCCGCCGCAAGCAGGCTCTTCCCCGCGTTCGACATGGTGCCCTGGATCATGATGGGCTTCGCCCTACCCACGGGTATCGACCTCCTTCGCCGAGCCTCGGCCATCCGCGCCCGCCATAGCGCCGCTGCAAGAAGCGCCGCTCCGTTCGTCGGGTTCGCCTTCGCCCGATGCACCTTCCGCCCGAAGTGCGCGGCTGAACGCCATCGCAAGCCGGGCATTCTCCTTGCGCGTGCGCACCGCGACGCGGCACCAGAAACGGGACAGTACCGAAAACGAGTCGCACGTGCGGACCAAAACCCCCTGTTTATACAAGCGCTCGGGGATATCTTTCGCCGGCGTGCGGACTAAAAGGAAGTTCGCATCCGATGGCACGACGGAAAGCCCGAGCGAGGAGAGCTCGTGGGAAAGCCACGCTCGCTCACCCGCCAATACATCGCGCGTGCGCGAGACGTATTCAACGTCTTCCAGGGCGGCGATGCCCGCGGCCTCGGCGACCGAGGAGACGGGCCACGCCTGCCCCGCCCGGCGAATCCCCTCGATGAGTTGGGCGTTTCCGCTGATCAGATATCCCAGCCGCAAGCCCGCCATTCCGTAGAGCTTGGTGAACGCGGAGAGCACGGCCACGTGGCGCGAACACGCGGCGCGTGCGGCCACGCTCCTTTCGCGGGCGTCGGGCGCAAATCCGAGGAAGCACTCGTCCACGACGAGCAGCGCGCCCACCTGCTCGCAGCGGCAAGCCGCGGCATCGATCACGCTGGGGTCGACGAGACGCCCCGTCGGGTTGTTCGGATTGCAGAGGTACGCCACGTCTCCCGGCCTCTCAATCGCGCGGGCGAAGGAGGCGGGCACGTCGAAGTCGTCCGCTTCGGAGAGCGGGAACTCCTGCACGCATGCGCCGTAGTACGATGCCGCCTCCGCATATTCAGAGAACGTCGGCGCGCACACGACGATGCGTTTCGGGCGCACCGCCGCGGCGAGCCGCCAGATGATGTCGGACGCGCCCGCGCCGCAGACGATAGTATCTTCGGGAATGCCCTGGGCGCGCGCTAGGGCGCGAACGAGGGCGAGGCTTTCCCTATCGGGGTAGGCGTCGATTCGAGAAAGCGCCTTGCAAGCTGCGGCGACGGCGCGCGGCGAGGGGCCTGCCGGATTCACGTTCACCGAGAAGTCAATGAGGTCGGAGGCGCCCCTTCGCAAGCGATGCCGAGCGATTGCGTACTACCCCCATGCGCACGGGCACGCAGGATTCCCCCGGCAGCCCGGGCGCGACGTGGTCTTCCCTCATGCCATCGCCCCCACGGCGAGCACGACCGCCGCGCGCGCAGCACCGAAGACGACAAGCGCGCATACGGACGCGGCGAGCATGAGCCTTGTCGCCCGGGCGATGTCGCCCCACTCGATTTCGCGGGACGCGTCGCCTATCGTCGGTTTCTCAACGAGCTTGCCGAAATACACCGCGGGTCCTGCCAGGCGCAGCCCGAGCGCGCCCGCGCACGCTGACTCAGTCTGAGCCCGAGCGCGCCCGCGCACGCTGACTCAGTCTGTGCCGCGTTCGGGCTCGCATGGCGACGCCTGTCGCGGCGCCAGATGCGCGTTCGGGCTCGCATGGCGACGCCTGTCGCGGCGCCAGATGCGCGCCGCCCCGCGCGCGTCGAGCCCGACGATCGGGCACACGGCGATCATGATCAGGCCGATAAGCGCGAGGGAATCCAGTTCACCGCATCGTCGAGGCGCGCCGAAGCGCAGCCGAAGTCGATGTAGCACTCGTTTTTGTAGCCCACCATGCTGTCGAGCGTGTTCACCGCCTTGTACGCCATGCCCAAAGGCGCACCCCCGATCATAAGGTAGAAAAGCGGCGCGATGACACCGTCGCTCGCGTTCTCCGCCACCGTTTCCACGGCGGCGCGCGCGACGCCCTGCTCGTCGAGAACAGACGTGTCGCGTCCCACGATGAGCCCGACGGCTTCGCGCGCCGCGACAAGTCCGCCCTTCGAGAACGCGCGGGCCACGGCCAGGCTCTGGCGGCGCAGCTCGCATGTCGCGAGAATCTGATAGCTCGCCCATGCCTCGGCAACGAAGCGCAAGCCGGAGTGAACCATGCCGCAAAGATGCAGGATGCCCCAGGTCAAAAGCCCACACGCAAGCGGAAGCGCCACGGCGAGCACAAGACTGCGCGCGCGTGCCCGCGGACGTTTGCGGGAATGCGCCCAGCAGGCGGCCTTCGGCCACGTGATCGCGCGCCCCATGGCGACGACGGGATGGGGAAGCCGAGCGCGGGTCGCCGAAGGCAAGGTCGGCCGCGAACCCGGCGGCGACGGCAAGAATCGTCATCACCGGGCATCGCCCCCCGAAGCGGGGCGAACGTCGCGAAGGTAGCGCCCATCCCAGGTGGCGGCCCATGCGCCGCCCGGCTCAGTATGCACGTCGAAGTATCCAATTTTCGGGACAGCTAACTCGGAGAGCAGCGCTTTCACGGTACCCGCGTGAACGACGAAGACGGCGCGCCCACTCCCCTGGGCACGCTCCGATTTGCACGCCTCCCGAAACGCCGCGACGACGCGGCGGGTGAAATCGTTCTTGCCCTCGCCATGCGGGCAGCGCGTCTCGCACCAGGAGTCTACCCAGGCGCGGTAGCGCGCATCCTCTTTAAGCTCGGCGGCGCCTCGTCCCTCGAAGTCGCCGAAATCCATCTCGCGCAGACCGGGGCACGCCATAAGCTCCGCGTTCGGGAAGAGGATGCGCGCCGTCTGGTCGGTGCGGGCCATGCCGCTCGTGATAACACGGAACACGTCACGATAGCACGCGAGGTCGCGCAAAGCGCGCTCGCCCGCGCTCGACAGGGCTCGTCGGTGCCCGCCCCGCTGTAGCGATGGTCTTCCGTGCCCGCCGTGGCACCATGGCGCACGAAGACGACTTCCAAAGGCGCGCCCGCGCCCTGCGTCCCTCGAGGCGCATCATCAAGGTTTCCCTTGATGACCTGGGAATCCCGCACGTCATGCGCACGACGACGTCGGCGCGCGCAGCGAGCGCGCATCCCAGGCGCCCCGCGCGCTCGCGCCATTGGGCGTCTTCCGCACGCATAGGGACGACCCCCGAGCCGACCAAGGACAGAATCACTACGTCGAAGCCGATCAGCCGCTCGAGCGCCCGGTCAGCGTCGAGCGCGCGTACGAGTTCCTCAGCACAGTAAGCGACACGGCCGGCAAAAGCCGCGGGCACGCCGCCTTCCGCAAACTGCGCCGCGTCGACGAAATCGTCCGCCGCGAACCCGAGCTTTTCGCGCACGAAGGTCCTCTTCCCGGAATGCGCGCCACCTACCACGAGCATCATAGGAGCATGCCCCCCGCCACCAGCATGGCAAGCATCGCGAGCTCGGCCCATTGCAGAAACCATCCGGCCAAATCCCCCGTCACCCCGCCGAAGCGGGACAGGGCAACATGGCGGTACCACGCGAGCACCAAAAGCCCCGCCACCGCCATAAGGCGCCGACGGCCTGAGCGCACGCGACCATCCCTGCAGCCGAAGCCGCAGCGAAAGCGCAAAGCGGCACGACGATCGCCGCGCGCTTCTTAGCAGGTGAGAGCCCCGCGGCCATGCCGTCCGCACGCGCGGCAGGCCAGCATTCAACGGCGAGCCCCGAAAGCGAGCGGGAGAACACGAGCGAGCACAGAAGCGCGAGGAACGCCCCCGCCGTAAGCGACAACGCGGTGAAAAGGGAAAACTGCAGAATAAGGTACACAACAACACCGATGACCCCGAAGGCGCCCGCCCGCGGATCGTGCATGATCTCGAGCTTTCGCTCGCGCGGGGCCCAACTTGCAAGCGCATCGGAGGTGTCGCAGAGCCCGTCTAGGTGGATGCCTCCCGTCACCGCCACAGGCAGCGCCACGAGCACGGCCGCGACGATGGTCGCGGGCACGCCGAGCAGGTTCGCCACGTGCCCCCACGCCGTCATGAGGAAGCCTTCCGCAAGGCCCACCAGGGGAAACGCGGCAAGTGCATGGGTTGACCCGAAATCGGTCCAGGCCGATTTCGGGACGGGGATGCGCGAGAACGTTCCGAACGCCGCGCCGATTGCCTCTGCTATCTTCACCTTGTAGGTCCTTCACCTTTCATCCACACGGGAATCCCGCATACCACTTCGACTGCGCGGTCGGCCAGCGCCGCCACGCCCGCGTTCACGCGCGCGAGCGCGCGCCTCCATGCCTCGGTCCCCTCATCGTAGCGCATCCCATCGGCGAACACGTCGACGGTGACCACCACCGTATACGCAGCGGCCTGAGCGAGCCGTTCGATGCCTCCGAGCACCTCGCGCGCCGCAGCGTCGGGTCACGTGGGGACAAGCCGCCTTCCGCGAAAAGCTCGTTCGCAACCAGGTTGCCCACGTCCTCCAAAAGAAGCGTGCAGCCGCGCGGAAGCCCGGGCACTGCGTCGCCCACGTCACGCGTGCGCTCGAGGGTGGAAAACCCCTTGCCCTCGCGCAGCGCCCGATGGCGCGCGATGCGGCGGGCGCCCTCTTCCCCGAAGGGCTCCATCGTTGCCAGGTATGCGGCGGGCGCCCTCTTCCCCGAAGGGCTCCATCGTTGCCAGGTACACGCGGGGGCCGTCCTGCCCGAGGCACAGGGACTCGGCGTAGGCGCTCTTGCCGCTCGCGGCGGCGCCGATGACGAGCGTCACCGTCATTTCCCGGCCTCGAAATGCTCGTAAGCAGCCATGCCAGTCGCCGTGAACGTCTTCCCATCCCGGTACACGCGCAGCGCCGAATCCAGAAGGGCAGATACGCCATGCGCCCGCGCCCTCGCCCAAGAGCCATGCCAGTCGCCGTGAACGTCTTCCCATCCCGGTACACGCGCAGCGCCGAATCCAGAAGGGCAGATACGCCATGCGCCCGCGCCCTCGCCCAAGTGCATGCCTGCGTCGAGGGGCGCCTTTATGCCGAGCTCGCGAAGGAGCT
>JAQEDL010000067.1:0-5262 GCA_027669365.1 Coriobacteriaceae bacterium AM49-12
GCGGCGCAGGCAGGTAAGATTGAAGGGCCTGACGCCGGAGGAGTTCCGGAGCCGGGCCCTTGCGGCGTAGTCGCTATTTATTCAGTCCAAGTTTCGGGGCGCAGTTCACAGGCACCTTTGTGGTGGTTTATGCTATTCCGGGTGGAAGGGAGCGAGCAATGGCGTCTGAGGGCTTTTTTGAGCGGGTGTACGAGGTGGTCGAGCAGATTCCCGAGGGGATGGTCGCCACGTATGGTCAGGTGGCGCTGCTTGCTGGACGTCCACGAAGTGCGCGGTACGTGGGGTATGCCCTGCATGGCAATCCGCGCCCCGGCGAGATTCCCTGTCACCGCGTGGTGTTTGCCGATGGCCGCATATGCGATGGTTTTGCTTTTGGCGGTCCCGATGCTCAACGTGAGCTTTTGCTAGGGGAGGGTGTGGCGTTTAAGGACGACATGCACGTCGACTTGGCCGCCTGTCGCTGGCCTGCAGGGCTCTAGCGGCTCTGCCGTGGTTAAAACCACCACAAAGGTGCCTGTCCCCTTTGTGGTGGTTCTAGTTTACCTGAGCTAACTTATGGAGAAGCTATGGGGGAACATATTGACGCTACAAAGTAAACCACGGTGAACTATATTGTATTCAGCAACGGAGCAGGCAATAGGCGATGAAAAAGCCTGCCCTGTTGAGTTTGATTCGCATTCCTCCCCTCTGTGCGATTCAACGGTGTACTTCGGGAACAGGCCCGCTGGCAACTAACTGCCAGCGGGCCTGTTCCTGTTTTTCGGGGGAGTGCAATGGGCAGAGCCGAACCGGTCGGGCACCAAAAAAGGCGGACGCACTAGCGCCCGCCCTATAGCAATCGAAAGTTCTAGCCAGCAGATCGATCTAGTACACCATGCCCATGGCGTCCTGAACCTCGGCCAGGGTCTGCTCGGCAATCTCGTTGGCGCGACGGTTGCCCTCGTGCAGCACGTCCTTCACATAGTCCAGGTCGTTTTCGTAGCGCTGACGACGCTCGCGGATCGGCGCGAAGTACTCGTTGACGGCCTCGGTCACGTACTTCTTGAGCTGGCCGGAGCCGCCCATGCCAATCTCTTCGGCAATCTCGACCTCGGAACGGCCAGTGCAGATGGCGGCCGTCGAAAGCAGACCGGACACGCCGGGGCGGTTCTCGGGATCGAATGTGATCATGCGCTCGGAGTCGGTCTGGCTCTTCTTGATGCGCTTGGCCGTCTCCTCGGCGGTCATCGAGATGTTGATGGCGTTGCCGTAGCTCTTGCTCATCTTGCGACCGTCCAGGCCCGGCAGTAGCGGGGTCTCGGACAGCAGCGCTTCGACCTCGGGGAACACTTTGCCGTAGCGGTTGTTAAAGCGGCGGCCGATGGTGCGGGTGAGCTCGATGTGCGGCAGCTGGTCGCGACCGACGGGCACCACATTGCCCTTGCAGAACAGGATGTCGCAGGCCTGGTGCACCGGGTAGGTGAGCAGAAGGCCGGTGAGCTCGTGGCCCGAGGCCTCCATCTCGGCCTTGACCGTGGGGTTGCGCGCCAGCTCGGCCTCGGAGACCAGCGACAGGAACGGCAGCATGAGCTGGTTGGCGGCGGGCACGGCGGAGTGCGCGTAGATCATGGTCTTGTCGGGGTCGATGCCGCAGGCAAGGTAGTCCATGACCATGTTGTACACGTTGTCCTGGATGTGCTCGGTCGTGTCGCGGTCGGTGATGACCTGGTAGTCGGCGATGAGTACGTTGGTCTTGGCACCCATGTTCTGCAGCTCCACACGGCCCTTGAGGGTGCCGAAGTAGTGACCCAGGTGCAGGCGGCCGGTGGGGCGGTCGCCGGTAAGCATGGTGAACTTCTCGGGCGTTTTTGCCAGGCCCTCGCGAATGGCGTTGCTCTTTTGCAGCGCGACTTCGTAGCTGTTCTCGTTTGGCATGATTGCTCCTAACGTATGTTCATTGGTCAAGATGATAACGCGTTTATTGGAGGGGCGGGTCGTAAGTAGGCGAGGGGCGGGAGATCGGCGGCATGTGCGATGGGCGCGGCATGGCTGCGCGTTTGGCCGGCGGCGCCTGGGCGCTTCCTCGGCAGCTTACCCTAGAGCTTGTGGTGGCGCTCTTCCTTACGTTCCTCGGCTGCCTGCTCCTCCTGCTTAAAGGCGGGGTCGTCGGGGGTGACGAGCTCATCCTCGTGTGTGCGCTTGTTGTAATGGTGGCGCAGCACGGGCTCAAACAGATGTAGATGCTTGGCAAAGGCCGCCGAACCAATGGCGAGCACGGTAAAGATGAGCACGCGCATGGGCACCTCGACCTGGTTAATCGCGGCGGCGCCGGCCGAAAGCATGATGCACCAGGCGTAGATGAGGAGCACTGCCTGTTTTTGGTTGTAGCCTTCTTGGATCAGGCGGTGGTGGATGTGGCCCTTGTCGGCCTGCCCGATGCTAATGTGGGCGCGCTTGCGGCGCACGATGGCGCTAAACGTGTCGATGATGGGCACGCCGGCAACGATGAGCGGAATGATAAGCGAGGTGAGCGCGGCGGTGCGGCTCACGTTGAGCAGCGAGATGGAGCCCAGCGCAAAGCCCAGAAGCAGCGACCCCGAGTCGCCCAAGAAGATGCTTGCGGGGTTGAAGTTGTAGCGCAAAAAGGCCAGACAGGCGCCAAAGAGCGCAATGGAGAGCGCGGCGGCGTCGATGCGGCCCGAGAGAACGGCCATCGAAAACATGGTGAACGACGCGATGCCGCAGATGCCCGTGGCCAAGCCGTCGAGGCCGTCGATGAGGTTAATGATGTTGGTGAATGCCACCAGATAGATCACGGTGATGGGGTAGGCGAGCCATCCGAGCATGATCTCGCCGGGGGCAAACGGGTTGACGATGACGCCGATCCGTAGGCCGCCGATACAGGCGATAAGCGCGGCGAGGACCTGTCCGGCCAGCTTTTGCTTGGGCTTGAGCTGGAAGACGTCGTCGATAGCGCCGGTCGCAAAGATGACGGTAAAAGAAAGCGCAAGTATGGGGTAGCTGATGTGCAGACGGGGGTGGGGCACCAAAACGGGCGGCCAACCCAGGTACCAGGTGCCTAGGATTTGCACAATACAGGCAACGACCAGGCCCAAAAACACCGCCGTTCCGCCCAAACGCGGGATGGGCTTGGTGTTGATGCGGCGCTTAGAAGGATAGTCGACGGCGTCGAGCTTAATTGCCAAGCACTTGACCAGGGGCACCGTGAGGAAGGTCGTGATGAAGGCCGCTGCTGCCACGCATAGATACGGTATGTAGCTCGGGGATGAAGCCATGAATCTAAAAACCGCCAAGCGTCGAAGGAAAAGGTCAAAGGTTGCTAAGCGCAAAGGGCATAGCCGAACCATGATACTCGACCAAGGGGGGTGCATGGAATTGCACGCAGCGATAATCACGCGCTTACCAGATATTAGGGTATTGTCGATAGCTTGTCGGGATACCGGCGGGGATCCATATGGGCTGTAATGGTGGTTTTCGGCAAATGAAAACCACCCCCCACGTTACGAAAATGAACCCACCTAAAACAGGTGGGTGCCCTCATCGACTGTTCCAGCGTCCTTAACAACGAAGGATACCTGTACTAGGTACGACTGTGTGGGCTCCCTAAATAAACGCGACGGTTCACCCAGTTGCTCCGCGGGGGGCGGAATACCTACATCATAAAGCGGCACTTTGTCGATTCCAGTCTTGACATTATAAAAATCGTGTCGGACGATTACGGCGCCTTGGGCTCGAGCCGTCTGTGCGGTTGGTCCCTTTACGTTTGAGCTGCTGAATCATTGTTTTGGAGCATGTTTTTATGCCGACGTCGTTGACCGAACTTTTTTCGCCCGCCTGCCATTTGTGTCCGCGCCGTTGCGGTGCGGCGCGCGACGAGGGCGCGCGTGGCGTGTGCGGCGCCGACAACACGCTTAAGGTCGCCCGCGCGGCGCTCCATATGTGGGAGGAGCCGCCCATTTCGGGCGAGGCCGGCTCGGGTACGATTTTCTTTAGCGGCTGTTCGCTCAAAT
Source organism: Coriobacteriaceae bacterium AM49-12 (assembly GCA_027669365.1). Classification (GTDB taxonomy): domain Bacteria; phylum Actinomycetota; class Coriobacteriia; order Coriobacteriales; family Coriobacteriaceae; genus Collinsella. The sequence continues at coordinate 4,011 of JAQEDL010000067.1, forward strand.
GTATCTACTGCCAAAACCACGAGATCTCGACGGGCAATTTCGGTCTTGAGATTTCGCCCGAGCGTTTGGTCGAGATTATGCTGGAGCTGCAGGACCAGAGCGCCAATAACATCAACCTGGTGACGGCGACGCACTATGCGCACCTGTTGCCTGCCGCGATTGCCGCGGCACGGACGCGCGGGTTGGTCATCCCAATTGTCTACAACACGAGTGGTTACGAGCGCGCGAGTGCCGTGGCGGCGCTGGGCGACCTGGTCGACGTGTGGCTTACGGACTTTAAATATGCCGATGCCGGGCTTGCGCAGTCGCTCTCCCACATTAAGGACTACCCGCGTGTGGCCGTGTCGGGCTTAGCGCAGATGGCACGCGAGATCGAGCGCCGCGGGGGAGAGCTAGTGGACGAGAATGGGCTCATGAAGCGCGGCATGATCGTGCGCCACCTGGTGCTGCCGGGGCATGCGGATGACTCGTGCCGCGTGCTAGACCTTGTGTGGCAGACGGTGGGCGACGTGCCGATCTCGGTCATGAACCAGTACACGCCCAATGCGCTCATGCGCGAACAAGGCGGCGACCTGGCGCGCGCCGTGACGCGCGAGGAGTATGAGCAGGTGCTCGACCATGCCGACGACCTGGGCTTTACGACGATGTTCTGGCAAGAGGGCGGCGCGGTAGACGAGAGCTTCACCCCAGCCTTCGATACCACCGGCGTCCTTACCAGCACAAAGTAACGCATTCGCCGATGATTTTTCTGGGACGGGGATTAAAAAATCATTCGGTACACAATGTTTTTTAATCCCCGTCCCAGAAAAATCATCGAGAGGATCGCCTGCTCGAAAAGTTGTCAAAATAGCCGCGCCCCAAAAAGACTGATTATTGGGCGTTGACAGTTGGCGAGCCGTAGGTAAAATATCGACTTGTCCTGGGGACGTAGCTCAGTTGGGAGAGCGCTGCCGTCGCATGGCAGAGGCCGAGGGTTCGACTCCCTTCGTCTCCACCCTTGGATTTGATAAGCCGCTGACATTGTGTCGGCGGCTTTTTTTAAAAGAAAGGGCTGTACCATGGCCAAGCTTGAGTCCCAACCACTGTCTGCCGAGGAACGCGCCGAGTTGGAAGAGCTCCGCGCCGAGAAAGCTCGTCGCGAGGCCCAGGAAGAGGCACGCCGCGAGCGTGAGGAGCTGGCCGCCCTGCGTGCCGAGCGTGCGAAGGCCGAGGAGGCCGCCGCGAACGTCGCCCCCGCGCCCAAGCCCGCCGC
>JAQEDL010000068.1:0-5247 GCA_027669365.1 Coriobacteriaceae bacterium AM49-12
CACATCGAGAACAGGATCGTCTCGCCCCACAGGGCGCCGGAGCCGATGAACATGGTGTAGGGGGCCAGGGCGTACTTCTTGGCGAGCTCCTCGGCGCGCGGCTCGAAGCTCTTGCGGATGTCGACCAGGTGGGTCCAAACGTCCTTGGTCTGCTCGATGAACTTATCGAACTGCGGGAAGCAGCCGCGGCGGTTGAGCAGGCGCAGGCCGAAGCAGTCGGCGAGGTAGTAGCCCATCTCGCAGCCGCCGTTACCATGATCGGAAGCCATCTTGACGCAATTCTCGGCGCCGACAGCCTGGCCGATGAGACCCTCGGGCTTGGTCATGGCGTAGACGCGAATGCCCTTTTCCTTCATCTTCTTGACGGCCTCGAGGACCTCGGGGGTGGTGCCGGACTCGGAGGCGGTGAGCACGACGGACTTCTCGGTCATGCGCTTGTGGCCCATGACGTTCCACTCGGCGGCGTGGATCAGGTAGACCTCGAGGTCGCGGTCGCCGAACTTGTTCATGAGGTACTCGAGCTGCATGAGCTCGTCCCAGGTGCCGCCGACGCCCATCAGGAACACGGCGTCGTAGCCTCGTCGGCGACCTTGTCGGCGAGCGCGGTCATCTTCTTGCCGGCCTCGTAGACGTTCTTGCCGTCCTCGACGTAGCCTCCTGGCTAAAGTGCATGATCTCGATCTTCTCGGTTTCCTTCATGGCTTTTCCTTTCTGTCCTGCACGCAACTCTATACATCGCGTTTCTTTTCGATACCAATTATAGACATACACCTAATGTGTTTTTAATACCACTTATCAATCTGCTCCAATCCTCGGTGAACGGTCGAAATTCTCTGGTGAGTGGTATTAAATTAGAATTGAATGTATAGCTAACGCCTCTGGCGCCTCCCTTGTGTGACAAAGAACAGCGTTCCTACCAGCGCAATAATGGTCGATGCCCCAAACAGCACCGCCTGAACGCCCAAAGCCTCCGCCAAAAACGGAGCCGCCAGCAGCGGCAGCACGCCGGCGCTCATCAGGCCAAAACGCACAAAGCCGGTAATGCGCCCCAGGTATTTGATGTCGGCGCGCTCCTGAATCAAGATCATCTGCAGCGGTTCCAGGAATCCCCAGGCCAGACCGTTAATCGCCTGACCGATAATCGCGACCCCCAGCATATCGGTGCCCACGTACACCATGGACCCAATGCCCACGGCCATGAGCGCGCCGAGCAGCAATCGCAGGTTGACATGGCGGGCAGAAAGCTTGGTCAGGATGAACGCGCCCACCGAGGAAGTGAGGCCCACGACCGAGGACAGCCAGCCCAGCCAGACGATATCCACGTTGAGCACATCGCGATAGAACAACGACTCCAGCGAATCGAACGCGCCAAACGCAAAGAAACCCAAAAAGCCCGAGATAAAGATGAGGCGCAGGTCGTGGTCGCGAAACGTAAGTCGCGCACCCTCGGCCATGCCGCCCAAAATACCGCCCTTCGGCTTCTCCCCTTTTGCGGGAGCAACACACTCGTGACAGCCCAAGGAGAGCACGGCCGCCACACCCATCATGCCCGCCATGAGCAGATAGACCGATTGCGTGGCAAAACAGCTCACGATGGCACCGCCGAGCAGCGGGCCAGCGGTATAGGCGATATTGCTGTAGAACACCATGAGGCCGTTCACGCGGGTACGGCCCTCGGTGGTCGACTCCAGGTATCCCGGAAACGCATGCGTGCAGGTGTTGATAAAGCCGCCCGCAAGTCCCAAGACGCACGCGGCAAACACAAGCCCGGGGACAGACAACGGCGCCAACCCCACGCCAAGCGATAGCACTGCCGTAATCACGCACGTCACAAACGACGTCCGGCGCGGTCCAAAGCGATCGATGACCGAGCCCGACACCATATTGCCCACCGACGTCATAAGATTGCGCACGAGCGTAATGGCGGCAACCAAAAAGGCCGTGCCAGCCAGATCATACGTGGCCGCACCGATAAGCCCCAAAAAGTAGACCGCGTTGTTGGCGCACCACTGCAGGGACTCAATAAGAATCAGCCTGACCTCTGCCGGCGTCAGGCGCATTGCTTCGCGATCCTTCGCGAACATACGAACTCCTTCTATACAAAAAGGGGATGGAGGGCATAGGCCTGCTCCATCCCCTTTCCAGGTTGCAACGAAAATCTATGCAGCCGGGCCCTTACGCCAGCACGCCGAAGAACGCGCCGATGATGCCCACGACCATGGTGGCCACGATCAGCACCATGGGGTTGATCTTCTTGGACAGCAGCCAGTAGTACGCCGGGCCCTTACGCCAGCACGCCGAAGAACGCGCCGATGATGCCCACGACCATGGTGGCCACGATCAGCACCATGGGGTTGATCTTCTTGGACAGCAGCCAGTAGTACAGCCAGAAGGCGAGCATGCCGAGCATGCCGGGCATGATGCCGTCCAGGATGTCCTGGAGGGTCTGGGCGTCCTCGCCCGAGCCGATGGCCACCGGGATGCTGGCCCAGAACATGTCCTTGCACATGGCGCCCACGACCATGACGCCCACGATGCCCACGCAGGTCATGATCTTCTGCATGAGGCCGGTCCTCTGGGCCTCGTCCAGGAAGCCCACGCCCAGCTCGTAGCCCTTGACGGCACCCCAGATGCGCAGCGCGAAGCCGGGGACGTTGTAGATGAGCAGGAAGGCGATGGGGCCGAAGGGGTTGCCGGCCTGGCACAGGCTGATGCCCACCGCGGCGGCGACCACGCGCAGCGTCGACAGGAAGATGGAGTCGCCGATGCCGGACAGCGGGCCCATGAGGGCGCCTTGACGTCGTTGACGCTCTCGGGCTCGATCTCGCCGCGGGCGACCTTCTCCTCCATGGCCATCGCGATGCCGCCGACGAACGGGGCGAACTGGACGGTGATGTTGAAGAACGCGCAGTGGCGATGCAGGGCCTCGGCGTAGTCGTCGGGGCGGCCGGCGTAGATCTTCTTGAGCATGTTGGCGACCATCAGGCAGAAGGCGATGTTCATCTGCTTGTAGTAGGTCCAGGAGAACTCCATGCCCAGGGCGCCGACGTTGACGGCGCTCTTGACGAGGTCGGAGCGCGTGATCTTGTTCTCGGGACTAGAAGTCATCGTCCTCATCCCCTTCCGCGGAAAGCTGGGGCTGGGCTCCGCCCAGGCCGAGCAGGTCGAACTTGTCGATGCCGATGATGATGGCGATCAGGCGACGCCCAGGACGGGCACGTTGGCGTAGGAGCACAGCAGGAAGCCCAGGAAGTAGAAGGGCACGAGCTGCTTGGTGAGCACCAGGCGGCCGAGCATGGCGAAGCCCATGGCCGGCAGGATGTTGGCGGCAACGCCAAAGCCAGCAAGGACAAAGGGCGGGATGAAGTCGAGCATGCCCTGGATGGCGTCAGCACCCAGATAGAACGACAGCGAGCACAGCAGGAACGCCATGATGATACCGGTCAAACCGATCAGGAAGTGCATCGCATAGACACCCTTAAGGTTGCCCTGGCCGGAGAAGACATCAGCGCGGTCAACCAGAATCGGCAGGGCGGCGTTGAGGATGTTCTTGATGGCAAGGCACAGCGTGGCGATGGGCATAGCGAGCGCGATGGCTGCCTCGGTGCTCTGGCCCAACTGGATAGCGAAGGCGCAGGCGAGCACGCCGCCGATCGTCTCATCAGGCGGCACGTAGGCGCCGATGGAGATCGAGCCCATGAACAGAAGCTCCAGGCTGGCGCCGATCGCGAGGCCGGACTGCAGGTCCCCCAGCACCAGGCCCACGAGCGGGCACAGGACGATGGGGCGGAACGCATAGAGCGTACCGAGCTGGAAGTCGAACTTACCAAATGCGGCGATAAGTCCGATGAGGATTGCTTGGGTAAGCATATATCCCCCTTTCCTAATAGGACACTACGAAGAGCTCAGACTCTTCGAAATTGAACGCCTAGAGCACGCTTGCGCAGTCAACCTTGGGGTCATCGGCCAGAGGACGGATCTCGACCTCGACGCCGTTGTTCAGCATCTCACGCACATCGGCCTCCTCGGCTGCAGTCAGGAAGATCTGACGAGAGACCTGACGAGCATCGGGGCGCTTCTCGTCCTTGGGCTTGGTGTTGCCCAGGTTGACCGACTTGATCTGCGGGCAGCCTTCAACAAGCTGCTTTGCCTCAGCGATGGTGGCGACACAGATAATCATCTTGTATTTGTCAGTCACACCCGAGTTAATGGCCTCGATGGCATTCGCCATATCCTTGATGACGAGCTTGCAGCCGGCAGGCTTGCCCATCTTGAGCGTCGTCTTCCACACCGGGTCGTTGGCGACTTATCGCCCACGCAGAAAATGCAGTTGGAGCCAAGGCCCTGGACCCAAGAGACCGCGACCTGGCCATGAAGCAGGCGATGGTCGACGCGAAGTAGCTGAATCATAATGTGACCCCCCAAAGGTCTTGTGCCGTCTTACGGCGTGTCAGTAGGTGCTGCGGATTAGAACTCTTCTTCCTCTTCGTCATCGACCAAAAGATCGTTGACAAACTTCACGCGCGTATCGTCCGCAGCGACGATGGCGCGAATCGTCTCCTCAACCGGCGCCGACTCGTCAGAGAACAGCAGCTGGATAAGCAGAGGAAGGTTCATGTTGGTAACGAGGTACGTGCGGGGACGCGTCTGGACGATCTTGGTGAACTCGTTGTTGACGCTGCCGCCAAAGAGGTCGGTGCAGACAACGACATCATCGTCGGCAGACATGCCCGCCAGCAGTTTTTGGGCCTCCTCGGCCACGTCCATGCGGTCATCGACGAACATCGAAAGATCGTGGACGTTGTCGCGAGCGCCCGAGAGCAGCTCGACGCTCTCCTTGATGCCGGTAGCGAAGTGCGCATGGCTGGCGATGATGTACTGTCTCATTCTGTGTTCCTCTCAATAGCCTGGCACGTTCCCGCACCCGTTTTCTTTAGTAGTCGAACTGGTGATAGTAGCGACGATACTTGAGGTTGTGCTTGGTGACCGTCTCGTAGTAGCGAGCCAGGCGGTCGGTCACGAGCACCGTCAGAATCCACGGGGAGACGATGACGCGGAACTCGTCGTCAAGGCCCGGGATGGCGAACTCGGCGGTGTCGATGATGTTGATGTCGGTGTCGCCGGTCACGCCGCGGGTCAGGAACGCGCGGACGCGCTCGTCGAGCTTGCGGTTCTCGTCCTCGCCCATGAACAGGAACACGGGGACGCCGGGCTCCACGAGCTCGAGGGTGCCGTGGAAGAAGTCGG
>JAQEDL010000069.1:0-2884 GCA_027669365.1 Coriobacteriaceae bacterium AM49-12
CCAGGTGTCGATGGGCGGTGCGCTCAAGACCCTCGGTCTCGCCCGCCTGCCCGATTTGCAGAACCTCATGATGGGTGAGCTTGAGCTGGCGGCATCGAGGAACGGGGTCGAGCGCGACCGCATGGACTGCCATAGGCGGCACGTCGATGTTCCCGAGTGGAAGCAGCTGCAACGCGACCTGTCGGCCGCGAGCGCGCAGCTCGAAGCGAAGCGAAGCGAGGTGGCCGAACTCGATTCCGCAATCAGCGAGAAGTCGGCCGAGGTCGAGCGGCTCGATCAACTCATCGAAAGGCGAAGCCGCAAGCTCGAATCGCTCACCAAGGCGCTCGCGGAAATCGAGTCGCGGCTCGACTCGCTTGTATCGAACATCGCCGAAATCGCGCACGCCTTCGCGCTCAAGATTTTCGACCGGCCGTTCCAAGTCCTCGAAAGCGTTGCGGACAACCCGGTCATCGACAGCCGTGCGTTCCGGGCTGCGGTCGAGAGGGCGCGGGAGAGTTTGAAGCCGAGGGACGAGCGCAAGGCCGTCGATGCGGCGGCGAAGGCGGTCAAGGCCGAGATGCAAAGGCTCGCTCCGGAACTCGATGGGCTTGCCGCCGAAGCGCGTGACATGAGGGCATCGGAACATTCTCTCGATACGGGTCGCTCAAGGGGTGGGGAGCAGGTGCGCCCCGAGACCTTGGGCGGCGATTCAATCGGTTGACGGGTGCTTCCTCATTGCATAGCGGGCGGTGCTGTGGTGCAATACGTGCCAGACACTTTGCCAGACACTTTGCCAGACACTTTCTAGACAGGAGCCAGCACCTTGGCCAAGGTTAAGAAGACCTTCCGAATCGAGGAAGACGCATACGATGAGCTGGTGGAACTCTCCGCCGGGTGGGGAGTCGCGCAGGGTGCAGCCATCGAGCGTGCCATACGTCTTGCCAGACAGATGCCAGACACTTTGCCAGACACTTGCCAGACAGGTGCCAGCACCCACGGCGGCGGTGATTCGGCGGCTGTCGCGGCACTAATCGAGCAGCTTGCCAAGAAGGACGAGCAGATAGCCAAGCTCATGGAGACCGTTGCCGACAGCACCAAGGCCGTGCAGGGCGCTCAGGCGCTCCACCACGAGACCGCCCAGACGCTCGCGCTTGAGTCCACCGAGCAGAAGCAGAGCCGCTGGCAAAGGCTCAAGAGGGCTTGGATGGGGATATAGCGGGGCAGCGGGTGCCATAGGTTAGGGGCGGCGTGTTCCGCGCTTGCGCGGATCTGAGCGCCCCGCCCTCGCCGGCTCGGCTACTCGTCCCCTTCGAGGACTTTGACCCTGTTGGCGATTAGCGTCAGCGGTATGAGCGTCGCGCGAACCTTGTCCATGTCGTCTTCCTTCGCCGCGTCGGTCAGCATGTCGAGGACTAGGCGAACCTGTTCTTGGCATGTCATCCTGTCGAACTCCTCGGCGATGCCGGAGCGCCGTGAACAAGGTCTTCGTGCTCGACCGGGTCACCGAAAGGCACCCGGACGTGAGCAAGGACGATGCGAGGTTCGCGTGGGAGCACGTCAAGCGCAGCATGCCAAGGCTCGGCACCGAGCCGCCCGAGTTCGTCGGCATCGGCCTAGACAGCCGTGGCAGGGCGATTGAGCTCGTCGTGGTGCTGAACGAGTCCACGGGCGATTGGCTCATCAAGCACGCGCAGACCCCGCCGCAGGAACGAATCAAGAGGGAACTCGGCTTCGGGAGGAGGAAGTCATGAACGACAGCGAGCTTTGCAAGATGTTCGGCACGACCGTCGAGCAGGTCGAGTCCGATTGCGAGAAGTACGAATCCGGTGATTTCTCCGGCTGGGAGTTCGGCAAGCCCATCGACGGCAGGCCGAAGGCGGCCATGAGGACCACCTCGCTCAAGTTCTCCGAGACCGAGCTGACGGCCATCGACAACGCCGCCAAGCGGCTCGGCCTGACGCGCTCGGCGTTCATCCGCAGGGCGTGCGACAACGAGATTATGGCCATAGCCTAGGCCGGTCGTAAGGGGGTCGGAGAATGGCACCGACCCCCTGTTTTTTGGGGCTGCTTGTACCAAAAAATCAGTGATAATATAGGCGGACTGTGAGGGCTTCCGGGATGGGTTCCAGAGGGAGCCTTTTCTTCCGGCTCTAGGTGTACAATAAATCTATTGATAAAATAACGTGCCTATGAGGGCTTCCGGGATGGGTTCCAGAGGGAGCCTTTTCTTCTGGCTCTAGGTGTACAATAAATCTATTGATAAAATAACGTGCCTATGAGGGCTTCCGGGATGGGTTGGTGAGCGGGTTGTCTCTTGAGTCTGTTCTTCTCGAATACGGGGCTTCCGAGGTGTCGGCCATGGAAGTCTACTCGGACATCTTCCAGCTCGGCGATGGCTTCATCCAGACGGAGGGCGAGCCGGGTGGGCTGCACAAGGCCAACCCGATAATCCTCGGCTCGTTCGGCGGGCATTACGACAGCGACGGGAAGCTCGTCGGAGACAGGAGACGCCGCCGAATCCTGTTCGAGGACACGTTCGAGGAGACCCTTGCCGAGTTCCGCGATGCGAACTGGGCGATAACGAACGGTCTCACCTACTGGGGCAGGGCGAACACCGCCGACGCGCAGAGCAAGATGTGCGCCATGATTTTCGACCTCGACGGGCAGGATGACGGCACGCTCACGGCCTTCCTGTACAACTGCCGAAGCGACTACCCTGTTTATCCCGAGCCGAACTACATCATCCTGAGCGGCCACAACGTTCATCTGTACTACGTCCTCGAGGAACCCGCCGACCTATACCCGAACACTAAGAGCCTGCTGAAGGACATGAAGTACCACCTGACCGACAGGATGTGGAACAAGCATACGTCGAGGGAATGGGAGCACCCGCAGCATCAGG
>JAQEDL010000069.1:3074-4925 GCA_027669365.1 Coriobacteriaceae bacterium AM49-12
TTCTCGCTCGAAGAGCTGAACGACTTCCTTCCCCCGGAACAGCAGGTAGACCTGTCGAAGAAGTGGAGGGAGACGAGGTACACGCTCGAACAGGCCAAGGAGAGATTCCCCGAGTGGTACGAGAAGGTCATCGTCGGTGGCGGACGCGCCGACGGCTCGTGGGATGCCAAGGAAGACCTCTACAACTGGTGGCTGCGCAAGATACGCGCGGGTGCGACGTTCAGCCATAGGTACTTCTGCCTGATGGCTCTGGCGATATACGCCGTGAAGTGCGGCATCACCGACCGCGAACGCGTCAAGGCGGACATGGATTCGCTGGTGCCGTTCCTGGATTCGGTAGACACCGAGCACCCGTTCGGCAACGACCATGAGGTCGAGAACGCTCTCGAATGCCTCGACCTGCGGTACAAGAAGTTCCCCATCAAGGACTTGGAGAGGATATCGGGAATAGCGATCCCGAAAAACAAGCGGAACTACAGGAAGCAGGCGCTGCACCTCAGAATGGCGCGTTCGAACCTTGAGATTCTGAGCGAGGATGCCGGTCATGCGTTGCAAGGTCGGCCGAAGGGAAGCGGTGAGAAGCGCGAGCTGATTCGCTCCTATGCCCGGGAGCACCCGGATGCCAACCACTCGGACATAGCAAAGGCGCTGGGCGTGTCGAGGTCTACCGTCATCAAGTGGCTGAGGGGCTGGAGGTGCGACACCGACGGTCTGCCGGACGGCGCGTGGTACGAGGCGGTCATATCCACGTCGATATGACGGAGCCGGAAATCAAGGCGGGTGAGTGATATGACAACGAAACCTTGGCGCTTCACCATCGAGTTCGATGAGGAGAAGGCAAAAAGGAATGGCTACAACGTAGATGACCTCTACGATTGCGTGGGAGCATACGCGGAGCAAATGGGTAACGTCCGCATCGGTCTTGGCACTTGGCAGGCAAAGAACCGCGAGGTGCAGTTCGGAGCGCAGTGCCCTGTTTGCGCCGCCCTTTCTAAACAGCCTTGGGTCATGCGGAACATTAAGTCATGGCGCACCTATGAGGACATGAATGAACCGGAGGGCGAAGACTACCTACAGATAATCCGGGATATCAGTCCGGAACGCGTTTTCGACTAGGAACTGGGAAGGGAAACACCGATACGATGGCGAGCTACACGCTGGATGTTTTCTAGGACGGCGACTCCCCGCTCCACACGTGCGGGCAGGCGGGTCAATGCAGCAATCGGTGACCACGGGGGCGCGTGGTCTGCGAAGCAGATCTAAGCGACCTCGTTCACGGATTGCTGCATTGACGCGGCGGTCGAGCCAAAAGACAGACTGGGATAAGGGTCGATGGGCACACCTGCTCATCGACCTTTCCTTGCCAAGTCGGCGAGGAAGGTTGATTTCGGGATGGAACCATGGGGGCAAGCCGACCCGAAGGTCGGCGTACTGCGTCTCCCCCCCATGGAATCCCGACCCCCGACCCCGACCCTAGAGGGGGAGTTTGAGGGGGCTTTGCCCCCTCATGCGAGCGCCGCCGCGAGCTGGCCAAGCCGAGCCGACAGGTGGGCGCGGAGCCACCACGCGGTGGCGGAGTCGGCAAGGGCGAAGCCCGCGCAGCAGCCGAATGGCTGCGGAGTGCCCGCAGGGCGCAGGAGAAGTGGGTATTACGTTCACGTGATACCCACTTCTCCAATTGCGCTACTTTCGGGAAAGTAGCAAAGCCACTATACTCTGCCCGTGAAGGGTGTTTGCGCGGTGCCGCCGCCGCGCAGTTTGGTATTCGATGTTCAGGCTCTCGCGGTGCCGCCGCCGCGAGGAGGATGGTGGTATCACATGGCGCTCTCGATGTCGGTTTCGGCCGGTGCC
>JAQEDL010000007.1:0-64765 GCA_027669365.1 Coriobacteriaceae bacterium AM49-12
TCCCGCGCCGGCAGCACCCAACGGGCCCTCTCGGGGGCAGGGACGTTCGGCCGTGCGCGGGCGCCCGGTCGGCGGCCCGTTCTGGGCGCGCCTCAATCGTAGCCCGAGACGGTCCCGGGCTGACAATTTCGACTGTAATGGACGTTCTTGTTTGACTAGTCGTTTAAGAACGCCCCCGATGACTATTCGGATTGCTAATTTGTGCGGGTTGTGGTTTTGTGACCTGCTGAAATTAAAGATACTGTACAACTGTACGTTAACTAATCTTCGTAGTATATTGCTACCCGCAAAACTCAATACCATTGTGCTTCGAGACGCTAAAGCGCCTACGTACAATGGTTGTTGATAGTACGATTTGATTCAACGACAGGATGGATGGTCCAAGCGTGAGTCTCGGCAGCAAACTATCCAACGCAAAGGTCTCCTTTGCGATATTCAAGCGCGACATTAAGCGACTGCTTATGAACCCCGTCGCCCTGGTGGTTACCTTGGGCGTGTGCGTCATTCCCTCGCTGTATGCCTGGTACAACATCGTTGCCAACTGGGATCCGTACGGAAATACCCAGGGCATTAAAATCGCCATCGCCAACAACGATCAGGCACCCAGAATGACTTGGTGGGCGAGCTCAATGCAGGCGATAAGGTGGTCGACCAGCTCAAGGAAAACGATCAGCTGGGCTGGACCTTCGTCGACTCGGCTGCCGATGCCAAAGAGGGCGTCGAGAGCGGGGAATACTACGCGGCGATCGTAATCCCCAAGAACTTCTCCGACAATCTTGTCTCGATGCTCGATGGCAATTACCATCAGCCGAAGCTCACCTATTACGTCAATGAGAAGAAGAGCGCCATTGCGCCCAAGGTCACCGATACCGGTGCCAACACCATCGAGGAGCAGATCAACTCGGAGTTTGTCTCCACGGTGGGCGAGACCGTAGCGGGCATCGCCAAGGATGCCGGCATCGACCTTAAAGACAAGGCAACCCAGACCCAGGATTCGCTGGCGGACTCGGTGTCCGAGGCGTCTGATACCCTGGGCGAAGTACGTGATTCCATCGGCGACATGAACACCGCCATCGACAAGACAAGCAGCTCGATTGCTTCGGCCGATGCTGCGCTGGCGGGCCTGCAGGGGCAGGCGCTTCGCTAACGCAGGCAATCGCTCAGGGTAATAATCTGCTGGGCGAGGCTCGCGCCACGGCGGGCAACTCTATCACCTCGCTCTCCAAGGCACTCTCGGAAGGTAGCCTTGCACTCACCAAGACGTCAGCCTCCGCGAACGCTGCGATTGGCAAGCTAACGGGTACGGTCACATCTACGACCACCCGCATCGACAACTCGCTCGAGTCTCTCCAGGCGACGATCGATCACAATAAGGCCGTTATCGGGCACTTGGAGATTCTCGTTAATGACACGTCGACAGGTTCCGAGGAAATTGACGCGCGCATTGTATCGACCATCGATTCGCTTCGCGAGCAAAACCAGAAGCTGCAGAGCATCAAGGATGGCCTTTCTGCACAGTCGAGCGCCATGGCAAACGACGCTACGGCAATCTCGAACGCGAGCAACGCACTCAACGCGGCAATTCAGACCGGTACGGCTAGCCTCGGTCAGGCTCAGACCGATCTGGGTCAGAACGCACTTCCGAAGGCTTCGAGCGCGCTTGACTCCTTTGCCGCCGTTTCGGGCGATTTGACCGGCATTGTGTCGGGTATGACCCCCACGATAGCGAGCGCGCGCGGCACGCTGGCGCAGCTCGACGCCACGCTCAAGCAGGCAAAGACCACGCTGTCCCAAACCGACGCCTCCCTTGCCAAGGTTCAGGACAAGCTCGCGACCGCCGCCAATGACATTGCGGCGCTGCAGACCTCTGAGTCTATGGGCGAGTTAGCCGACCTCATGGACGTCGACGTCAATGACGTGGCAGATTTCATGGCATCTCCGGTTGAGCTGACGTCCAAGTCAATCTATCCGGTCAAGAGCTTTGGCTCGGGCATCGCGCCCTTCTACACCAATCTGGCGCTGTGGGTAGGCGGCTATGTGCTCATCGCTATCTATAAACTCGAGGTCGACCGCGAGGGCATCGGTAGCTTTACGGCGCGTCAGGGCTACTTTGGCCGCTGGCTGCTGCTGGTGATCCTGGGCGCGTTCCAGGCCATTATCGTTACGGTGGGCGACCTGGTCATTGGCGTTCAGTGCGTCAATCCGCTGCTCTTTGTACTGGGCGGCATCGCTATTTCGTTCACCTACGTCAACATCATCTATGCGCTGTCCACCACGTTTAAGCATATCGGTAAAGCCATTGGCGTCATCCTCGTCATTGTGCAGATCCCCGGCTCGTCGGGCATGTATCCCATCGAGATGATGCCCGGCTTCTTCCAATGGCTGCATCCGCTGCTGCCCTTCACCTATGGCATCAACCTGCTGCGCGAGACCGTCGGTGGCATGTATTCGTTCAACTACCTGTTCAACCTGTGCATCCTGGGCGTGTTCCTTGCCATCGCACTCTTTATCGGTCTGCAGCTGCGTCCGCTGCTGCTCAACCTCAACCTGCTCTTTGACAAGCAGCTTTCCACGACGGGCCTCATGATCTGCGAGTCCAACGACCTGCCGCGCCAGCGCTATTCGCTGCGCACGGCCATGCGCGTCATGCTCGATTCGGATTCGTACCGTCGCGAGCTGCTCGATCATGCCGTGGCGTTTGAGCATCGCTACCCGTACTACATCAAGGGCGGTTTTGCCGCCGTGGTAGGCGTGCAGGTTCTGCTCTTTGTGCTTTCGACGGTGCTCGATATCGACAATAACGGCAAGATCATCCTGCTCGTTATCTGGATCATTTCGGTTATCGCCATCTGCGGCTGGCTCATCAACATCGAATACATCCGTGCGAGCCTCAATACCCAGATGCGTATCTCGGCGCTTTCGGACGAGGACCTTCGCCGCGAGATGCGCGAGCACACGGCTGCCATCCCTGCCGCCCGTCGCATGTTTGGTCTCAACGCCAGCGAGCGTGGCGCCAAGGGAGGCGAACAGCCTACGAGCCGTCTGTCGCATATCGGTGCGCATCGTAAGGCTCAAGATGCCGACGGCGCTGACAACGTAAACGGAAACGACGGGGACACCACCTCGCTTGGCAAGCACTCTAAAGGAGGTGAGGCATAAATGAAAAACATCCTGCACCTGTTTAAGCGCGATGTCCAAAACGTGTCTCGCTCCGTGATCGGCATGGTCGTCGTGATGGGCCTGATCATCGTGCCATGTCTCTATGCATGGTTTAACATCGCCGGAAGCTGGGATCCGTACGGCAACACCGGCAACCTTAAGATCGCCGTGGTCAACACTGATGAGGGTTACGAGAGCGATCTGATTCCCGTCGAGGTCAACGTGGGCGAAAACGTAACCGCCACCCTGCGCGGCAACGAGAACTTCGACTGGGTTGTGCTCAACGATCGCGATAAGGCCATCGATGGCGTCAAGTCGGGCGCGTACTACGCTGCCGTCGTTATCCCTAAAACGTTTAGCGCCGACATGATGACGCTTTTCTCGACCGAGGTGAAGCACGCCGATATCGAGTTCTACGAGAACCAGAAGGCTAACGCCATCGCACAGATCGTGACTGAAAAGGCTCGAGCGCCGTCCAGAGTCAGGTCAACGAGACCTTTACCAAGACCATCACGACCATCGGCCTTAAGACCGTGTCCAGCCTGCTCGACTATATGAGTACCGACCAGGTGAGCAACTTTATCGCCAATCTGTCCTCGACGCTGGGCGATTCGGTCGAGGACCTGCAGGACGTTCAGGCGAGTGCGACGTCGCTCGCGGGCATTTTGAGCTCCACGTCCGATTCACTGACATCGGCGGGCGGCATGCTCAAGCAGACGGGCACCGTTGATGAGTCGACGAAGCAGCTGATGGAGCACGCCAAGAGCGGCATCAATGATTCCAAGGAAGCGCTCAAGGCCGCCAACGATGCCGTTGACGCGGCGATTGACGGAAGCGCGGGCTCGTTCGACAACGTGTCCGCCGAGCTTGCGAAGGCATTCGATGCCGCGAATCAGCATGTTCACCTTACGGTGTCTCAGCTCAACGAAGTCGCAGCGGCGCTCAATACGCGTGCTGACGATATCGATGCGATGGCCGATCAGCTCCGCAACCTTGCCGACCAGGTGAGTGATGACAAGCTCAAAGACGGTCTCGAGTCCGCTGCGACGTCGCTGGGCAGAATTGCCGTGGAGTACCGCAACAATGCGAAGGACCTGACGGCGACCGCAAAGTCCCTTTCGGACGGCATGGCGGAGGTCAACAACTCGCGTGCCGAGGTCGACCAGGCCATCGCCGATGCCAAGGCGGGTATCTCGGGAGCCAAGTCCGACTACGATTCCACGTTCTCGGTTAAGGCCAAGGAGCTCAAGAAGACCATTTCGGGCGTTCTGGATTCCCTGAACGGTATCTCGGGTGACTTGGATAGCGCTGTGAGCGGTCTGACCGACGCCTCTGGCTCGCTCGCAAAGGGCCTCTCCAAGGCTGCGACGCTGGTCAACAAGGCTTCTGATCAGTTGGGCGAGGCGTCGGACAAGATCAGCGCTTTTAAGGACGAGCTTGATAGCGCTCTGATGTCGGGTGACCTGGCCATGATTAAGACAATGATTGGCAACGACCCCGAGGGCCTCGCCGTGTCGCTTTCCGGCCCCGTCGCGCTCGACCGCAAACCGGTCTATCCGATCCGCAACTACGGTTCGGCCATGGCACCGTTCTACACGATTCTGTCGCTGTGGGTGGGCTCGATTGTACTGGCGGCCATGATGAAGGTCTCGGTTGACGATGAGCTCATCAACGAGCTGATCCCCGTGCGCCTGCACGAGATCTACCTGGGCCGCTACCTGTTCTTTGGAGGTCTGGCCCTGCTGCAGGCGACACTCGTGTGCGCGGGCGACATCCTGTTCTTTGGCATTCAGTGCGACAACCCGCTGCAATTTGTGCTGGCGGGTTGGGTCGCGAGTCTCGTGTTCTCCAATATCGTCTACACGCTTACGGTTTCGTTTGGCGATATCGGCAAGGCGCTCGCCGTCGTGCTGTTGGTTATGCAGGTCGGCGGTTCGGGCGGTACGTTCCCCATCGAGATGACCGGCCCTGTGTTCCAGGCGATCTATCCGTTCCTGCCGTTCACCCACGGCATCAACGCCATGCATGCCGCCATGGCTGGCGCCTACCATATGGAGTACTGGATTGAGCTAGGCATTCTGGCGAGCTATCTGATTCCGTCGCTGGCACTGGGCGTCGTCTTCCGCCGCCCGGTCATCAAAGCCAACGACTGGATCATCGAAAAGCTGGAATCAACAAAGCTTATCTAGTACAGCAACGTTAACGCCGATGCAGCGCTAATGCCAGCGAGCGAGCCGCATTTGCGCCAAGGTGACGTGAAATGAAAGGGCGCTGACCTTCTGGTCGCGCCCTTGAAATTGAACGTCAGATTGGCGTGAATGCGGCTCGCGCAGCGTCGGCCGGTCCGCCGTTCGGTAGAACGGCGGAACAAAATGCTTTAGTGGGCTGGATTGCGGTGCAACGCTGGTTGTTGCTACAGTAGCGGGGCGTGCCGGGGGTCCGGTGCGCCCCGTTTTATTTGACCATGAGGCGGCACGCGGCCATGCACGTGCGGACACCACGCCCAGACTGAGCGCGAGGATGCCCTATGGCTCAGAATGCCGTTGATGAAATCGAAAACATGCCCGATAGCCCTGTAGCGCGCGAAGACCTGGGTGCCGGCGGCACCTCCCGCGGCGCCGGCGCGCGTTCTCCGTTCTTCTGGAAGGTCTTGCTGCTTTCGGTGGCGGTCATCTGGGGCTATTCCTTTACCACCATGAAAGATGCGCTCGATACCATTCCGGTGTTCGAGCTGGTCTACGTTCGCTTTCTCCCGGCGTCACTGGTTATGTTTGCTATTTTCCATAAGCGCATCATCGCTCATTTCAATGCCCGCAACCTGATCGTCGGGCTGGGCATGGGTGCGCTCATGTGGGGAGCATACGGACTGCAAACGATTGGCCTGGCGCAGACCACGGCAGGCAAGAGTGCATTTTTGACGGGCACGTACTGTATCCTTGTGCCGTTTGCCAGCTATGTCCTGAGCGGCGAAAAGCTCACCCGCTATAACCTGGGTGCGGCACTGCTGTGCCTGGCGGGCATTGGCCTGGTGGCACTCGATAGCGTCGAGTTCAATGCCGGCGATGTTATTACCTTGGGCGGCGCGATCTTCTTCGCCATCCAGATGGCGGTGACTGCCAAGTACGGTCGCAAGATGGACATCAACGTCATCACGTTTTGGATGTTTGTGGGCAATGGCGTGTTGAGTCTGGTCTCGTCGCTGCTGTTCGAAACCCAGGCGCCTCTGTCTGTGTGGACGCCGAGCTTTATCGCCGTGATGGCCTTTCTTTCGGTGGGCTGCACGTGCGTGGCCCTGCTCATTCAAAACGTCGGCCTGGCGCACGTCCCGGCCTCGACGGGCTCGCTGCTCCTTTCGATGGAGTCGCCTTCGGGCGTGCTGTTCTCGGTGCTGCTGATGGGGGAGGCGCTCACCTCGCGCCTGCTTGCCGGCTTCGCGCTCATCTTCCTGTCGATTATCTTGAGCGAGACGCATTTCGATTTCTTGCGCCGAAAATCTCACCCGCAATTGTAAACAACTTGTTGCGCCGCCCTCCCAGGGCGGCATTTTTTATGCCATGCCCTTACAGTTGTGCCTTGCACTTTACGCTATCAAAGTGCGTGCTGCAAAAACATTACTGGAGGGCATCTATGGCACCAGCTCTGTCTGATTTTCAACCGCAACCAGCGCCTCAGGCTACCACAGCGGCGCAGACCGCTATCGGCGATGGCCTGGTCAAAGAAGCCAGGCATTTGCCGGTGAGCTTGCCGCATGGCGTCACGATCTCCATCAGATGCCCGAGCTCGGTAACAATCTTCCGCAGACGTCTGCCTATATCCAGGCACGTCTGGACGAGATGGACATCCCCCATACCACGCTAGTCGACGGTTCCTGCGTCGTTGGCCTGATCGGTGCCGGTGCGGCCGCGGCCGCTCAGGGCAATGGCACGTGCAAGGACGAGCAGGCCGGAACGGTCGTCATGCTCCGAGGCGATATGGATGCCCTGCCCGTTGCCGAGGAATCGGGCGAGCCTTTCGCCTCTACGAACGGCTGCATGCACGCATGTGGACACGATATGCACGCAACGGCGTTGCTTGGAGCGGCGCGCCTGCTCAAGGCCCGCGAGTCCGCGCTTGTTGATGCCAACGCCACGGTTAAGTTGCTGTTCCAGCCGGGCGAGGAAACCTTTGAGGGTGCCCGCGCCGCCATCGCCGACGGTCTGCTTCAGAACCCGCGTCCTCAGGTCGCCTTTGCCATGCATGTCAATAGTCAGTCGCCGCTTGGCTGGTGCTCTACGGCAGTCCGGCGCTCTCGGGCGTGTACGGTTTTCGCATCACGCTTCAGGGCAAGGGCGGCCATGGCTCGAGCCCCGAGATCTGCATCGACCCCATCACGGCCGGCGTGCATGTGCACCTGGCGCTTCAGGAGCTTATCTCCCGCGAGGTGCCGGCGGCCAAGGAGGTCGCGCTTACCGTGGGTAAGTTCGCTGGCGGCTTGGCGGCCAACGTCATCCCCGACACCTGCGTGCTCGAGGGAACGCTGCGCGGCTTCGATGTCGAGCTCATGACTCATCTCAAGGAGCGTATCGCGGAGGTCGTCAACGGCGTTGCCGCAACATATCGTACGCCGGCAACCATCGAGACGCTTTCGGACGTTCCGCCGCTCGTGCTCGACAGCGATATGACCCAGGCCTCGCTTGGCTACGTGGGCGCGGTGCTGCCCAAGGCCGCCTTCTTGCCGCTGTTCCATGCCATGGCGAGCGAGGATTTCGCGCTTATCTCGAGCGAGATCCCAAGTGCATACTTTACGGTGGGCGCGGCCGTGACCGATACGGACGAACACTTTGCCCAGCACCATCCCAAAGCGCGCTTTAACGATGCCGAGCTTCCCCTCGGCGCCGCGGCTTATGTCGCCGTCGCTCTCGGATACATTGCGGACCACAAGGAGTAACCAATGTCCCAGCAGCGTAAGTTCTTCCCCGGCTGGCTCGTGGTGGCCTCCGGCTTTGTGATCATGGCCACGTGCTACACGATTTTCGTTAACTGCATGAGCCTGTTTCAGCCGCTCATCGTAAGCGACCTGGGCATCACGCTTGCGCAGTACAACATCTCCAACGCCATCTCCACCGTGGTGAGCGTTATCGGCTCGCTTGTCATTGGCCATGTCGCCGATAAAGTAAGCGGCCGCGTTTTGGGCTCCCTCACTGTAATCGCCACCTCTGCCGTTCTTGCCGGCATGAGCTTTGTCGGTGAGCTTTGGCAGGTCTACGTGCTCTTTGCCGTTTCGGGCTGCTTCGCTGTGGCCTCGACCCGTCTGCTCATTAGCCTGGTGACCGCCAACTGGTTTACCGCCAAACGCGGCCTTGCCATTTCCATCGCACTTTCGGGTTCGGGCTTTGGCGGAGCTATTCTCTCGCCGATCGTGAGCTCGCTTATCGTGAGTGTTGGCTGGCGCTCTGCGTTCCTGGTACTCGCTGCCGTCTGCATTGTGGCGGCACTGCCCATCACGGCCTACTCCTTCCGCACCAAGCCTTCCGAGATCGGCCTTAAGCCGCTCGGCGAGAACCCGGGCGATCCGTCCGTCTCGACGGCTGGCGACAAGGACGAGCACACGGCGCCCGAGGTTAGCGTCGGCTGGTCTCGTATCAAGAAGAGCCCGGCATTTTGGCTGCTTGTCGTCGCCTTCCTCTTTATGGGCTTGGTCAATGGCGCCATCCTGCCCAACCAGGTTACCAACATGACGAGTGTTACCGTCAACGGTGCCAAGATTGTCACGGGCGGCCACGATCCCATGTGGGCGGGTACCGTACTTTCGGCCTACATGGTCACCGTCGTTATTGCCAAGATTTCGCTCGGTGCGATCTATGACCGCCTTGGCCTGCGCTTTGGCAATATCCTTGGCTCCGTTGCGTGCATTATCGCCTGCGTGGCGCTGTGTTTCCCGACGACGGACCTCGGTCCCATTGTCGCCGCTGTGAGCTTTGGTGTTGGAACGTGCATGGGCACCATCACGCCTACCATCGCCGCGTCCAAGCAGTTTGGCATGGCCGACCTGGGTAAGGTCACGGGCACCATTACCTCGCTCGAGATGGTCGGCGGCACCGTGGGCGCCATTGTCTCGGGCGTGCTGTTCGATGCCACGGGCTCCTTTGCGAGCACCTGGATTGTGTGCCTGGCGT
Organism: Coriobacteriaceae bacterium AM49-12; assembly: GCA_027669365.1. Lineage (GTDB taxonomy): Bacteria > Actinomycetota > Coriobacteriia > Coriobacteriales > Coriobacteriaceae > Collinsella. The sequence continues at coordinate 9,315 of JAQEDL010000007.1, forward strand.
GCTCCGTGGTCATGCTCGTGTTCCTGCTGGCATCCGAGCCCATCGCCGCCAAGCTGCGCGCAAGCGTGGCGGGGGAGTAGCGGGTCGCCGCCTATTCCTGTTTGCCTGTTCTGCCCGTGGCTGCCCTGGAAGCCGAATGGATGCTCGTATTGTCATCGGTTTCCAGGGCAGCCACGGGTCTACGAAATGATCTCTTTTCCTCCGTCCCAAGGGATCACGTAATCCGAAGGGGACGGAGGAAAAGGGATCACAAACCGCGGCGGCGCGTCTGGCCGAACGAGTCCCCATACCCTCGTTCGGTCAGACACGCCGCCGCGTTGCTGCTTTGTGCCGTATAATGTCCACTACCTATGACGCGATACAAAAGAAAGGTGTTTGCCCATGCAGGCACAGAAGGCGGAGGGAACCCGCGACCTTATCGGCGCCGAGATGCGCGCTTGGCAAAAGATGCAGCAGATCGCTGCCGGCGTGTTCGAGCCGTTTGGTTTTAAACCCATCGAGACGCCCGCGATCGAGCAGGTGGACGTCTTTGTCCACGGCATCGGCCAGTCGACCGACGTCGTGCGCAAGGAGATGTTCCGCGTCTTTAGCGGCGCCAACCTGGAGCGCGTCTTTACCGAGGGCACCGACACAAAACTCAAGCCCAAGCAGCGCCTGGCGCTTCGTCCCGAGGCACGGCCGGTGTGGTGCGCGCAGTCGTGGAGAACAACCTGGTGCCCCAGGGCTCCACGCCGTTTAAGGCTTACTACGCCGAGGCCATGTTCCGCGGCGAGCGTCCCCAGAAGGGCCGCCTGCGTCAGTTCCACCAGGTGGGTATCGAGTGGCTCGGCGCTCCCGATCCGGCGGCAGACGCCGAGTGCATCATCATGCTCATGGAGTTCTACAAGCGCCTGGGCTTCGATCTTTCCAAGCTCCGTCTGCTCATTAACTCGATGGGCGACGCTCAGTGCCGTCCGGCTTACCGCGAGCAGGTCAAGCAGTTTATCCTCGATCACGCTGACGAGATGTGTGACGAGTGCCGCGAGCGCGCCGAGCTCAACCCGCTGCGTGCCTTCGACTGCAAGAACGACCACTGCCGCGAGATCATGGCCGACGCGCCGCTGATGGGCGACAACCTGTGCGACGAGTGCCGCGAGCACTACGAGCAGGTCAAGCGCTATCTGGATGCCGCCGGTATCGAGTATGTCGAGGATCCCACCCTGGTGCGTGGTCTGGACTACTACACCCGCACCGTCTTTGAGGTCGAGGCTCCCGGTGCCGGCGTCGGCTCCATCGGTGGCGGCGGTCGCTACGACGGCTTGGTCGAGCTCGAGGGCGGCAAGCCCACGGCCGGCGTCGGCTTCGCCGTCGGTTTTGAGCGCGCCCTGCTGGCCCTGCAGGCCTTTGGCAGCGACCTGGGTGCCGATGAGGCCCCGTGCGTCTACGTCGCCAATGCCGGCAAGGAGTTGCGCCAGAACGTCTTTGTCATTACGCAGGAGCTTCGCGCCGCGGGCATCGTGACCGAGGCAGACTATCAGGCCGTTCGCTCAAGGCTCAGTTTAAGCAGGCCGACAAGGTGGGCGCTAAGCTCATCCTGGTCCTGGGTGGCGACGAGCTTGCCGCCGGCAAGGTCAAGGTACGCGACATGCAGAGCCATGACGAGGTTCTCGTCGATCTGGCCAACGTGGTCGAGGCGGTTCGCGAGCGCCTGTAGCGCATCTTTTTGAGCTGCGGACCCGCTTGAGTGTCCCGTCCATTGCGAGCGATTGTTACGGGGGTGTTTCGCATTTATGCGGAATGCCCCCGTTTGTGTATGCCGTCCACCGAGAAATACGACCATTTAGAGCAAAAACCCTTGCAATGCAGAAAATACTTTTGTGTGGTAAAGCGCAATCAGTATCGAAAGTATTTCGCAAGCGCCTATAATGAATACCGCATGTTACGTGCATAGAAGGAGGAATGGGAGGAAACGTGGCTGAGAACCTAAGCAACCAGTCTGTACCCGAAGCCGCGGCGCGCGTCGCTGCCGTGGTCAACCGCCTCGTTAACCGAATCGGCTCGAATGCCGAGTCCAGGGAGCGTCTCGCCGAGATCGAGATCCCCGAGGAGCTGCGCGACAATCTGGCGCTGTTCCTGCGCCTGGAGCGTCGTGTGCTTAGCGAGTATGATCCTGAGATCGCGGACCTGTTCGACAAGATCCTGTCGGCCGAGATTGTGGCCAATGCCGGCAACCCCGGTACCCGCGCTGCCGACGAGGCCGTCGACGAGCAGGGCGTGCCCACCGCCGACGAGCCCACCGCCGTGGCATTCCGTGAGGTCGTCGATCTGATCGACAGCCTGCCGCTCGATAAGCAGCAGGTCATCGTTCGCGCCTTTACGAGCTTCTTCCACCTGGCAAACCTGTCGGAGGAGAACTACCGTGTGGCGCAGCTGCGCGAGCGCGAGGCCGGCGCATCGACCGATACCGAGGTCGATCCCGCCAACGAGCTCACCGTCGCCTATCACCAGTTGGTAAACGAGATGGGTGTCGAGGGCGCCAACGAGCTGCTCGGCAAGCTCGAGTTCCACCCTGTCTTTACCGCACATCCCACCGAGGCCCGTCGCAAGGCCGTCGAGGGCAAGATTCGCCGTATCTCCAATCTGCTGGAGGAGCGTCCGCGTCTGGGCGGCTCCGACCTGGTGGAGAACGAGCGCCATATGCTGCAGGAGATCGACGCCTGGTGCGTACGAGCCCCATCGCGCTCAAGAAGCCCACGCCGGTCGAGGAAGCCGATACCATCATCGACATCTTCGATAACACGCTGTTCGACGTCATCCCCGTCATCTATCGTCGCTTTGACGACTGGGTGCTGGGCGACAAGGCCGGTACCGTGCCGCCGCTGTGCCCGGCGTTCTTCCATCCCGGCAGTTGGATCGGTTCCGACCGCGACGGTAACCCCAACGTCACCGCCAAGGTGAGCCGTGAGGTCGCCGCCAAGTATTTCACCCATATGGTGCTCAAGCTCGAGGACAAGTGCCGCCGCATCGGCCGCAACCTCACGCTCGAGGCCACCTACAGCAAGCCGTCTGCCGAGCTCATCAACCTGTGGAACCATCAGGTCGAGATGAGCACCCAGTACACGGCACGTGCTGAACTGATCTCCGAGCATGAGCCGCATCGCGCCGTCATGCTCGTCATGGCAGACCGACTCAACGCCACCGTCCGTCGTATCACCGATACCATGTACCACAGCGCCGATGAGTTCCTGGAGGACCTGCGTGTCGTCCAGCGCTCGCTGGCCGCCTGCGGTGCCGTCCGTGCTGCCTACGGCCCGGTCCAGACTATCATCTGGCAGGTCGAGTCCTTCGGCTTCCATATGGTCGAGATGGAGTTCCGTCAGCACTCCGTGGTGCATGCCCGCGCCCTCAAGGATATCCACGAGAACGGTATCCATGGCGACCTGCAGCCCATGACGCGCGAGGTCATCGATACCTTCCGCGCTATCGGCTCCATCCAGAAGCGCTACGGCAAGAAGATGGCGCACCGCTACATCATCTCGTTCACCAAGAGCGCCCAGCATGTGGCCGACGTCTTTGAGCTTGCCCACCTGTCCTTTGCACACGAGGAAGACGTTCCCGAGCTCGATGTGATCCCGCTGTTTGAGCAGCTCGAGGACCTCGAGGGCTGCGTCGACGTGCTCGACCAGATGCTTACGCTGCCCGTGGTGCAAAAGCGCCTTGCCCAGACCAACCGCCGCATGGAGGTCATGCTGGGCTATTCCGACTCCTCCAAGGACGCCGGTCCTACCACGGCCATGCTCGCGCTGCACTCCGCGCAGGAGCGCATCGCCAAGTGGGCCGAGAAGAACGATATCGACCTGGTGCTCATGCACGGTCGCGGCGGTGCCGTGGGCCGCGGCGGCGGCCCGGCCAACAAGGCCGTGCTGGCGCAGCCAAGGGTTCGGTCAACTGCTTCTTTAAGCTCACCGAGCAGGGCGAAGTCATCTTTGCCCGTTACGGCAACCGCACGCTGGCTCAGCGCCATGTTGAGTCCGTTGCCGCCGCAACGCTTTTGCAGTCGGCTCCGAGCGTCGAGAAGACCAACACCGAGACCACGCAGAAGTTCTGGGATATGGCCGAGAAGCTCAACGCCGCAAGCCACGAGCGCTATCTGGACCTGCTGAACACCGAGGACTTTACACCGTGGTTCTCGACCGTTACGCCGCTGACCGAGGTCGGTCTGCTGCCGATCGGCTCGCGTCCGGCCAAGCGCGGTTTGGGTGCCAAGTCGCTCGACGACCTGCGTACCATTCCGTGGATCTTCAGCTGGAGCCAGGCACGCATTAACCTGGCCGCTTGGTACGGCCTGGGTACCGCCTGCGAGCAGTTTGGCGATCTGGACCAGCTTAAGGCTGCCTACCAGGAGTGGCCGTTCTTCCGCACCTTTATCGACAACATCGAGATGTCGATCGCCAAGACTGACCAGCGCATCGCCAAGATGTATCTGCACCTGGCGACCGCCAGGATCTGTCCAAGAAGGTCTTTACCGAGATGCAGCTCACCCGTAAGTGGGTCCTTGCCATCGTCGGTGACGAGTGGCCGCTGCAGCGTCGTCGCGTGCTCGGCTGCGCCGTCCGCGTGCGTAACCCCTACGTCGACGCTCTATCCATCGCTCAGGTCCGCGCCCTTCGCGAGGTGCGTATGAACCAGGACGAGATGGCCGAGGAGAAGAAGGCCGAGTACATGAGCCTGATTCTTTCGACTGTGACCGGCGTCTCGGCAGGATTGCAGAACACGGGGTAATCGATAGCCCGGTGGCTCTCACCGGGACCCGATGGGTTTCCCTCTGAATGCGTCCTCGCACTTGAAGCCCCCTTATCCTGCTCCTTCGGAGCTGCGGATAAGGGGGCTTCGTGCTGCGGAATGCATTCAGAGGGAAACCCATCGGGTCCCTTCGTCCTCGGTCTTCAGGGATTGGGGCTGAGGGGAGAATGGCGCGCTTCGCGCGTTTTGGATGGGGTTTGTCCCGGCGGCGCGTTTGGCGCTTCGCGCCACGCGTCTTATCGATCGGGATTGAGATGCATGTGGCGCTTCTCGACTTACGACTGTAGCGGCCGCGGTCTCGTTTGGGATCGCGGTCGTTTTGTTGTGGGTCAAATATGAACGTTGTGTTAATGAGTCGGTAGACGGTGGTGTTTTTCGGTGAGCGGCGTATCCTTCCAACGGTTTATCTAGTGTGTCAGTTGAAAGGAAGAGGGCGCTCGTCATTGTTTGAATGTGAACTGCCGTTTGACCACAAGACGTTGCATCTGGAACTTGAGGATAAGAACTTCGCGGGTGTGATGGAAGGTCACCAAAACGAGTTTAAGACTACGAAATCGCAGGAAGAGCTGGTAGAGGAGTCGCTTGCCAACCCTTATGGCTCGCCTTCGCTCGAGGAGCTTTGTGCTGGCAAGAAGGATATTGTCATCATTAGCTCCGATCATACGCGTCCCGTTCCTTCGCGTGTGACGATGCCTATTCTGCTGCATCACATCCATTCCGCTGCGCCCGAGGCTCGCGTGCGCATTCTGGTTGCTACGGGTATGCACCGTCCGTCGACGCACGAGGAACTCGTCAACAAATATGGCGAGGAGATCGTTGCCAACGAGGAAATCGTTATGCACGTCGCGACTGACGACAGCATGATGAAAAAGATCGGCACCCTGCCTTCTGGTGGCGAGTGCATCATCAACAAGGTTGCCGCCGATTGCGATCTGCTGCTTGCCGAGGGCTTTATTGAGCCGCACTTCTTTGCCGGTTTCTCTGGTAGCCGCAAGTCCGTCTTGCCCGGCATTGCCAGCTACAAGACCATCATGTACAACCACAACGGTCAGTTTGTGAACGATTCCCACTCGCGTGCCGGCAACCTGTGCCACAACCACGTGAGCGAGGACATGTTTGCCGCCGCCGAGATGGCTCACCTTGCCTTTGTGCTCAACGTGGTGCTCAACGGCAAGCACGAGGTCATTGGCTCCTTTGCCGGCGACATCCACAAGGCGCACGAGGCTGGCTGCGAGTTCGTGAAGAGCCTTGCCGGCGTTGAGCCCGTCGAGTGCGAGATCGCCATTACCACTAACGGCGGCTACCCCCTCGATCAGAACATCTATCAGGCTGTGAAGGGCATGTGCGCTGCCGAGGCCACGCTTCCCGAGGGCGGCGTGATCATCGACGTCGCCGGTTGTGCCGACGGTCACGGTGGCGAGGCTTCTATCACAACATCGCCGACAACGATCCGGCAGAGTTTGAGCGCGCCTGCATCGATCGTCCTAAGGACGAGACCCTGCCCGATCAGTGGACGAGCCAGATCTTTGCCCGCATCCTGGCGCATCACCCTGTGATCATGGTCGCCGACCTGTGCGATCACCAGATGCTCAAGGATATGCACATGACGCCGGTCAACACTATCGAGGAAGCGCTCAAGCTCGCCTTTGAGATGAAGGGTGCCGATGCCAAGGTCGCCGTCATCCCCGATGGCCTGGGTGTTGTTGTCGCACAGCACTAGCGCGCGGCTTAAACGAATCGTTTATAACCGACAAGAAAGATAAGGTTTTATGCTTACCAAACTCCTCTGCGAATTCGGCGCAACGGCCTCATGATCGTCTTTGGCGTGGGTGTTCACTGCGATACCGTGCTCAAGGGCACCAAGTATCAGGGCTCCGGCCATATGTTTGCCATCACCACCTGGTCCTTTGGCATCTCGGTCTGCCTGTTTGTCTTTGGTGGCGCTGTGTGCATGAACCCCGCATGGTGCTTGCCCAGTGCATCGTCGGCCTGGTGCCGTGGGCAACTGCATCCCCTTCATGCTTGCCGATATGCTCGGCGGCTTTGTGGGTGCCGTGATCGCTTGGTTTATGTATGCCGATGAGTTCAAGGCTTCCGAGGACGTCGTCGACCCCATTGCCCAGCGCAACATCTTCTCGACCAACCCCACCACCGAGGGCACGAACTATGCTCGTAACTTCTTCTGCGAGGCTATCTGCACCTTCGTGTTCATCAGCGCCATCCTTGCTGCCGCTAGCCGCGCCGGCGAGAACGTTCTGATGCTCGCAATCTGCGTCGGCCTGATCGTTTGGGCCGTTGGCATGGGCATGGGCGGCATCACCGGCTTCGCCATGAACCAGGCGCGTGACCTTGGTCCTCGCATGGCCTATCAGGTGCTGCCGATTAAGAACAAGGCTGACAACAACTGGAAGTACGGCCTGCTTGTTCCTGGCATCGCTCCGTTTGTCGGTGCCATCGTGGCTGCGTTGTTTGTGCATGGTTTCTTGGGCATGTTCTAGTCCAAGGCTACATAGTTGTCCGCTGGCCGCATGGGGTAACTTCCCAGCGCGTCCTCGGACATGCAAAAAGGCTCGCTGCGCACTTCGTGCGGCGAGCCTTTTTGCGTCCTGCGGAATGCGCTGGGAAGTTACCCCATGCGGCCAGCTGCGGGATTTTAGTCGCGTTAGAACAAGCAACCCAACATATAAATCTGAATTTGGATGGGAGGGGCTTGTTGCTGATAGGGGCGCTGGGCTGTTGTTGACACTTTGGGATGCGTGGCGCCCTGGGTTGGGGTGATGCTTTGGGATGAGCTTCTTACTTAGTTGAAGAGGGGCTTAATGGCTGATAGGTAGTCTTTGGCTACTTCGGTCTTATCTGCTTGGAAGTTGTGCCAGGCCCACCATTGGACCATTCCTACGAGCTTGAGGCTATGTGGTGTAGTAGGAAGCTTCGGTCCATGGTGGCGGCGGGGCCGTTTGGGTCGGTGGGGACGGTTTCGGCTGCTCGTGACATGATGGTCTTGCGTAAGCAGTCGGCGAAGACGCGTGAGCCGGCGCCGGCTACCAGCGCTCGGACGCCTGGCGACGTTCCCATAGATTGTTGAGAATATGCTCGACCTGCACGAGTGGGTCGTCGAGCGGTGTGCCATCGTCGTCGAGGGCGTGGGTGCAGATGTCGCTCACGAGCTCGGACAGTAGGTCATCTTTGCTCTTAAAGAGGCCGTAGAATGTCGCGCGGCCTACGTGAGCGCGAGCGATGATGTCGCCGACGGTGATCTTGCCGTAATCTTGCTCTCGCAGGAGCTCGGAGAATGCTGCAACGATGGCGGCGCGGCTTTTTTCCTTGCGGGCATCCATGGCTATGCGTCCGCGTGGACGAGCAGGCAGCGGAGCGTGCCGGAGCAACCCTCGTAGGGGCGCTTGCCGGCGCCGTAGCCGACGGCTTCGATGCGGTAGCGAGAGGGCAAGTGCTCGGACGTGCGCAGTGCCGCGACGATGGCGGCACCCGTGGGCGTCACGAGCTCGCCGGCGACAGGCGCGGGCGTGAGAGCGATGTTGCCTGCCTGGCACAGGTTGACCACGGCGGGGACGGGAATGGACATGAGGCCGTGGGCGCAACGAATGGTTCCGTGTCCCTCGGAGAGCGATTCGACCACAATATCCTCAACGCCCAGGTCGTCGAGGCAGATGGCGACAGAGCAGACATCGACGATGGAGTCGATGGCGCCCACCTCGTGGAACATGACGGTCTCGGGCGTCTTGCCGTGAGCCTTGGCCTCAGCGGCGGCGAGCGCGGTAAAGATGGCGAGCGCGCGACGCTTGGCGCCATCGCTTAGCTGCGAGCCGTCGATGATGGCGGTGACATCTGCCAAAGAACGGTGGTGATGGTGGTGGGCGTGATGATGGTCCTCGTGTCCATGGCTCTCATGGTCATGCTCGTGGCAGTGTTCGTGTTCGTGCTCGTCATGGTCATGATGGTGGTGCTCATGCTCGTGCATATGCTCGTGCTCAGCAGTCGCTTCGTTGCCGTAGAGCCAAGCCATATCGTGATCGTGGTTCTCGAGCTCCTCTGCAAGCTGAACGTCGAAATCGCAGGCGTCGATGCCATGCTTGTTTACGCGCGTCACGGCGATCGAAAAGCCGTCGACCGGCAGCGTGGCGAGCTGCTCGCGCAGGTGCTCCTCGCTGGCGCCCAGGTCGAGCAGGGCCGCGACGGTCATGTCGCCGCTGATGCCCGAGGTGCCGTCGATGATAAGCGTGCGCTGATGATTTGACATGGAATGCTCCTTAACGGGCGCTGGACGTGCCGGCGCTCAGATGATTGATAAGACTTGCCTGGTAGGCGGCACCAAAGCCATTGCCGATATTGACGACCGAAACGCCGCTGGCGCAGGAGTTGAGCATGGCGAGCAGCGCGGCTACGCCACCAAAGCTCGCGCCGTACCCCACGCTGGTAGGAACGGCGATGACCGGACAGCTCACAAGACCGCCGACAACGCTCGCCAGGGCGCCCTCCATGCCGGCGATGGCGATGACCACCTGCGCCTGGGCAAGTTCCTCGGCATGAGCGAGCAGGCGGTGCAAGCCGGCGACACCCACGTCGTAGAGGCGATCGACCTCGTTGCCGTAGAACTCGGCCGTCAGTGCCGCCTCTTCGGCGACGGGCAGGTCGCTCGTGCCGGCGCAGGCGACGACGATGCGTCCGTTGCCGTTGGGGGAGGGCTTGCCACCCACGAGGGCGAGCTGGGCGTCCGGGACATATCCCAGGTCGATGCCGTTGCCGAGGAGCTCCGAGGTGCGGGCTGCCTTTTCGTCGTCCAGGCGCGTGACCAGGATGCGCTCCTGGCCGGCATCGAGTAATGCTTTGATAATGGCGGCAATTTGCTCGGCGGTTTTACCGGCGCCGTAGACAACTTCGCCGGCTCCCTGGCGCACCCCGCGCGAAAGGTCGAGCTGCGCAAAGCCCAAATCGGCGGTCGGAGCCGTCTGGATGCGCGTGAGGGCGTCGGCAGGGGTGACCGCTCCGCCGGCAACATCGCTCAGCAGCTGCTCTAGATCTCGCTTATCCATATATGTTCCCTTCGACGGCGCAAAGTCTAGCACTCAAAGGGTATGTTTCCGAACACTAAGACAAAATTGTTCGGAAACTATAGGACAGACTGATTCACTTGTTAGATGGATTGACTAGTCGCGCAGGATGATGTCCATGGCGAGCATCAGGTTGCGCTCGTCGATGGCAAACGGGGCGGCCTCGCGCGTCTTGGGCTTGGCGCAAAATGCGATGCCCGTGCCCGCGGCCTGAATCATGGGGATGTCGTTGGCGCCGTCGCCGATCGCCACGGTATGGGCCATATCGACGCCGCACTCAACTGCCCAGTCCAGTAGCTGGATAAGCTTGGACTCCTTGGTCACGATGTCTGCCGCCAGCTTGCCGGTGAGCTTGCCGTCCACGACCTCCAGGCGGTTAGCGAGGCAAAAGTCGATGCCCGCGGCGGCCACGATCTTATCGGCGACCTCGTGAAAGCCGCCGCTTACCACGCCGACTTTCCAGCCCTTGCTGTGCGCCGAGCGCACAAGCTCCAGCGCGCCGGGGGTAAACGTCACGCGCTCAAACGTGCGCTCGAACACGCTCTCATCCAAGCCGGCAAGCAGCCCCACGCGCTCCTCGAGCGCCTGCTTAAAGTCAAGCTCGCCGCGCATGGCGCGCTCGGTGATCTGCGCCACTTGCTCGCCTACGCCGGCCTCCTCGCCCAACAGGTCGATGACCTCCTGGTTGATGAGTGTGGAGTCGATATCCATAACGATGAGGCGTGCAGTCATGGCGGGCCTTTCCGAGTGCAGTTGTATTGGGGCACATTGTCGCACGTGGCACGCCTTGGCGACGGCCGCGGTGCACCAATTGTTTCGTCTCCGTCAAGTCTTTGGGCAGGAGTTAGTTTTTCGCGGCACATCGACGTGGGTGCGATAAGATAGAACGCCATGTCTGGCTGCGCGGTTTACGCAGGCCGGGCAAATCTGTACGACGCCGCCCGGAACGACACGGGGCGGCACAGATCCATAAAGGAGGATCACTGGTATGAGCCAGACCCGTCCCATTGACGAGCATTCCATGCACACCCGCACCTGCGGCGAGCTTCGCCGCGAGAACGTGGGCGAAGAGGTCACCCTCACCGGTTGGGTGAGCCGTCGCCGCGACCACGGCGGCCTTATTTTCTGCGACCTTCGCGACCGCGAGGGCATCACGCAGCTCACCTTCGACCCCGAGCACTCCGACGGCGATGCCTTTAAGATCGCCGAGACCATGCGTCCCGAGTGGCCCATCAAGATCCACGGCGTCGTGCGCGCCCGTGGCGAGGAGACCACCAACACCAAGCTCGCGACCGGCGAGATCGAGGTCCTGACCGACCACGCCGAGGTGCTCAACACGTCCGTCACCCCGCCGTTCCAGATCGAGGACGGCATCGAGACCAGCGAGGACACCCGCCTGCGCTATCGCTATCTGGACCTCCGTCGTCCCGAGATGATGGCCAACCTCAAGCTGCGCTCCGACTTCACCTTTGCCATTCGCGAGGCGCTGCACAACCGTGAGTTCATGGAGGTCGAGACGCCCTCCCTGTTCAAGTCCACGCCCGAGGCGCCGCGACTTCATCGTTCCCAGCCGCATCCAGCCGGGCAACTTCTACGCCCTGCCGCAGTCCCCGCAGCTTCTGAAGCAGCTGCTTATGGTCGGTGGCGTCGAGCGCTACTATCAGGTTGCCAAGTGCTTCCGCGACGAGGACCTGCGTGCCGACCGTCAGCCCGAGTTCACCCAGGTCGATATCGAGATGTCCTTCGTTGACCAGAACGACGTCATGAGTGCGCTCGAAGAGGTTCTTGCCGATGCTTTCGGCCGCATGGGCGTCGAGATGCCCACGCCGCTGCGTCGCATGAACTACTGGGAGGCCATGGACACCTATGGCTCCGACAAGCCCGATACCCGCTATGGCATGCACCTGGTCGACCTGACCGATATCTTTGCCAACTCCAAGTTCAAGGTCTTTGCGACCGCCGCAAACGAGGAGGGTTCCGTCGTCAAGGCCATCAACGCCAAGGGCGCCGGCGCCTGGGCGCGTGCCAAGATCGATAAGCTTGCCGGCGTGGCCTCCACGTTTGGCGCCAAGGGCCTGGCCTGGATCGCCTTCCGCGAGGACGGCTCCATCAACAGCCCCATCGTCAAGTTCTTCTCGGACGAGGAGATGGCGGCTCTGCGTGAGCGCATGAACGTCGAGCCCGGCGACCTTGTGATGTTCGCCGCCGGTCCGCGCCTGCTCTCCGACGAGATTCTGGGCGGCATGCGTTCCCACATGGCCAACGCGCTCGGGATCAAGCGCGAGGGCCACGACTTCCTGTGGGTCGTCAACTTCCCGCTGTTCCACTGGGATGAGGACCGCAAGGCCTATGCTGCCGAGCATCAGCCCTTCACCCTGCCGACCGAGACCGACATCGCCAAGATCGAGGCCGACCCGCTGGCGGCCGGTTCTTGCACCTACGACTTTGTCATGGACGGCTTTGAGGCCGGCGGCGGCGGTATGCGTATCCACAACGCCGAGATGCAGATGTCCATGCTCAAGCTCCTGGGCTTTACCGAGGAGCGCGCCGAGTCGCAGTTCGGCTTCCTCATGGAGGCCCTCAAGTTTGGTGCACCCCCGATGGGCGGTTTCGCTCTGGGTCTGGACCGCGTGTGCATGCTGCTCACCGGCTCCGACTCCATCCGCGACGTCATGGCGTTCCCCAAGACGGCCAGCGGCTCCGACCTCATGTCGGGCGCTCCGAGTGCCGTTTCCGGCGCCCAGCTCAAGGATGTCAGCCTGCGCCTGATGTAAGCGAGCGGCTACATATTGCCCGCAACGAGGGAAGGACGCGTGCCTTCCCTCGTTTTTTATGCGCCGAGATTGTGAGGGCATGGGATGACCGGGCGTCGCGGAAAGTGCGTCCCGGAATCTGCGTCCAGAACGGGTCGCGCTTTCCCAAAGGGGGTCCTCTGGGAAAGCGCGACCCAGAATCGGCAAATAATGGGACACAGTTTCCGGTTGAGCTGTCTAACGGAAACTGTGCCCCAGAATGAGCGCTCAAAACGGGCCGGGCTTTCCACAGCAACTGTCTGGCGGAAAGCCCGGCCCAGTTTCCTACAGCGAGTCTCTCTGAACGAGCTGCATGTGCATGACGGTGGTGGTGGGCTCGGCACCCTTGATCATGTCGAGCGCAATGTTGGCGGCCATGTGGCCTTCTTCGCGCAGGGGCTGGCGGACGGTCGTGAGTGCGGGGACGCAGCGCGTCGCAATCTCGTGATCGTCGAAGCCGACGACAGAAACTTCCGCCGGAACAGATAGGCCTGCCTCGTTGAGTGCGGTGATGACGCCAGCCGCGATACGGTCCGATCCGCAGAGCACGCCATCGAAAGCAATCTTGCGCGCGAGGATCTGGCGCATGGCTGATAGCCGTCTCCGCTGTTCCAGCCGGTATAGATAACGTTTGCGTCTGGGAGGTCTTCGCCCAAGACGGCGCGGTAGCCGCGCAGGCGGTCGACAACAGCGGGGTTGTCTTGCGGTCCCAACACGGCGACGATATCTTTGCGCCCGCGCTCCTTCATGGCGTGTGCCGCAAAGCGTCCGCCCTCTTCGTCGTCAGAGTAGACCGTCGAGAACACATCGCGATAGGGGTGGCCCTCGAGCTGGCCGCACAACACGGTGGGTACGCCCAGCTCGCGCAGCACCTCGAGCAGCTCGCTGCCCTTGTAGGGGGAGACGTCGATCACGGCGTCGAACGAGCGGCGCTCAAAGTGCTCGCGTGCGCGGTTGCGCTCATGCGTAGAAGACGCCTGCAAGATAACGGGCAGATAGGACGACTCCGACAGTTCCTCGGTAATACCGCTCAAAAACTCGCTATAGGTGGGGTCGCTGAAGAGTTCACTCAGGGGCTCGGTCACGAGCACGGCGATGATTTCCGTGCGCCCGACAGCGAGCGCTCGGCCACGGGCATTGGGGACAAAATTGACTTTCTTGGCCGCCGCACGGACGCGCTTTTTGGTTTCCTCGCTAATGCGGGGCGAATCGTTGAGGGCGCGCGATGCCGTGGAGCGCGACACGCCGGCAGCTGCGGCAACCTCGGCAAGCGTAGGTGCGGTGCGAACTGGTTGGGTCATGGCGTCTCCTGGAAAATGCGGTCGATGTTGTCACTGATACGGGCTGGTGCGGATACAGCTTACTATAGTGCACCTGAACAGCGTTCATGATATCCGGTGACAGGTGTCGTTTTGCAACCAAGCCGCAATCGAATACGTCTCGTGTGGGTGAGATATCAGCGGGCGTGGCGGTTGCCTACGAGCTTAAGAACGATGTTTTGCGCTGAGTTTCGATACTCAGGGTGACATAAGTGTCGCAGCTGTACAACCGGTTGCACCGTTAATCCGACCAAATCGACCGTTCAGCGGACAACCGGTTGCACAATTTTTTGCATCGCCCGTAAGATAAGGACAACCGGTTGCACAAGAATCACTACGATGACGAAGGAGCATCACCATGGACGCCATTAACGATTGGGAAAACCAAGCGCTCACCCACAGGAACCGCCTGGCACCCCATGCGTACTTTATGGGTTACGAGACCGCCGATCTCGCCGCTACGTACAGCCGCGAGCTGTCGCGCGGGTTTGTCCAGCTGTCCGGCTCGTGGCAGTTCCGCCTCTTTGAGGGGCCTGCTGCCGTTTCCAACGAGGAGCTCTCCACGTACGAGCCCGAGTGGGATCACGTGGAGGTTCCGCACCTGTGCAGGTGGATGGCTATGGCAACCTTGCCTACACCGACGAGGGTTTCCCGTTCCCGGTGGATCAGCCGTTCGTTCCCTCCGACGACCCCACGGGCGTCTACCAGCGCATCGTCAACCTTCCCGCCGTGCCTGCCGGCGCTCGCGAGATCATTCGCTTCGACGGCATCGAGAGCTATGGCGAGCTGTACGTCAACGGCCAGTTTATCGGCATGACCAAGGGTTCGCGCCTGTCTGCCGAGTTTGACGTGACCGACGCGCTCGTCGAGGGCGACAACCTGTTTGCGGTCAAGGCTCTGCAGTACAGTGATGGCAGCTATATCGAGGATCAGGACATGTGGTGGGCCTCGGGCATCTTCGCGATGTGTACCTTATGCAGCGTCCCGCCGCGCACCTGGTCGACTTTAGGTTCCGCACGCACCGCGAGGGCGATGCCGCTCTGATCACGCTCGATACGGTGGCCGAGGGCGCTACCCGCGTTGTGTATACGCTCAGCGATGGCGGAAACGTGGTGGCTACGGGTGAGTGCGTCGACGGCCATGCCGAGTGCAGCGTTGCCGATGCCCACTTCTGGAATCCCGAGGACCCCTTCCTCTATGACCTTACGTTTGAGGTCTACGATGGCGACGAGGCCAGCGAGTACGTTCCGCATCGCCAGGGTCTTGCCGAGGTGACGGTCGAGGGCAATCATATCTACCTCAACGGCACCTACTTTAAGATGCATGGCGTCAACCGCCACGATCACGACGATCACAAGGGCCGCGCCGTGGGCCTCGATCGCATGCGCCGCGACCTGGAGCTCATGAAGCGGCACAACATCAACGCGGTGCGCACCTCTCACTATGCCAATGACCCGCGCTTCTACGAGCTGTGTGATGAGTATGGCATCATGCTGGTCGCCGAGACCGATATGGAGAGCCACGGCTTCGAGAATATCGGCAACATCGCCCTGGTCACCGACGATCCGGCATGGGAGCCGGCCTACGTCGACCGCATTGAGCGCCTGGTGATGCAGGAGCGCAACCACGCCTGCATCATTATGTGGTCGATGGGCAACGAGAGCGGCTATGGCTGCAACATCCGCGCGATGTACGCCAAGGCTCACGAGCTCGATGATCGTCCGGTCCATTATGAGGAGGACCGCAACGCCGATACCGTCGACGTTATCTCCACGATGTACTCCCGTGTTTCGCAGATGAACGACTTTGGCGAGCACCCATTCCCCAAGCCGCGCATCAACTGTGAGTACGGTCACTCCATGGGCAATGGTCCCGGAGGCCTGTCCGAGTACCAGGAGGTCTTCGATCGTTGGGATTGCATCCAGGGCCAGTTCATTTGGGAATGGTGCGACCACGGTTTGGCTGCTGTGACCGAGGACGGCGTTGCCTACGATATGTATGGTGGCGACAACGGCGATTACCCCAACAACAGCAACTTCTGCATCGATGGCATGGTGTTCCCCTGGCAGCAGCCGAGTCCGGGCCTTACCGAGTACGGCCAGGTTATCTGCCGGTCCGCATGGCTTATGACGCCGAGGCAGGCGAGCTGACCGTCACCAACAAGCGTTGGTTCACCACCCTCGAGGATGTCTGCCTGTCGGCCGAGACCCTGGTGGACGGCGACGTGGTCTGCCGCAAGACGCTCATGCCCGGCGCGGTTGCCCCCGGCGAGTCCGTCCAGCTGCCACTGGTGATTCGCGAGGCCGCAGTGGGCGAGACCCTGCTGACCGTGCGCGCCTACACCATGGCCGCTCACGTCTGGTGCGAGCCGATGTTCCAGCTGGGCGCTAGCCAGTTTGCCATCGCAAACCATCCGGCGCCGACCATCGTGGCCCCCGCTCGTCCTGAGCTTACGGTTGAGGAGACCGAGCAGGAGATCCGCATCCACTCCCTCAACGGCGAGCTGACCTTCAGCAAAGTCAACGGTACCGTGAGCGAGTGGAAGGCATCCGGCCGCGACGTCATGGCCTCTGGTCCCCAGGTTGGTTTTTGGCATCCGCTCGTCGATAACCATGCCCAGGAGTATGACTCACTGTGGAAGGACAACTTCATCGATGTGATGCAGACGTCTACCCGCAAGGTTTCTTGGAAGCAGGATGGCAATGCGGTCGTCGTTACCGTGAGCCAGCGTATCGCTCCTCCCGTCCGCGCGTTCGGCATGCGCGTCGAGCTCGTCTACACCGTGCTTCCGAGCGGTCGAGTCGACCTCAAGGTTTCCGGCGAGCCCTACGGCGATTACTCGGATATCATCCCGCGCATCGGCATCTCCTTCGAGGTCCCCGGTTGCGATCGTGCCGTCGAGTGGTATGGCCACGGCCCGGGCGAGAACTATCCGGACTCGCTGCGCGCCAACCCGGTCGGTCATTACCGCACTACGGTCGACGACATGTTCACGCCCTACGTTATGCCTCAGGATTGTGCTAACCGCGAGGGCACCCGTTGGGTCGCCCTGCGCTCCAGCCACGGTGACGGTCTGGTCGTGACGCGTCCGAGCGACGCCGCCTCCAACCCGTTCTCGTTCTCGGCATGGCCCTATAGCTGCGAGGCTATAGATAACGCCAAGCACGTCTACGACCTTGTCAAGGGCGACACGGTTACGGTCAATATCAACGACCAGCTGCTCGGCCTTGGTTCGAACTCTTGGGGTTCCGAGGTGCTCGATTCCTACCGCACCCGTTTTGAGAGCTTCAGCTTTGAGGTGTCCCTGCGACCGCTGACGTCTGCCGATCTGGCTCAGGCGCTGGCACCCATTAAGGAGGCATAAGTCATGCATGTCTTTAACTCGCGCGCCGATTTCGACGCTCAGATGAAGTCCGTCAAGAAGTGGATGCGCACCGGTCAGGCGCTCGATGGCGTTGCCGACCTGCAGCACGACGTGGCTTACTCCATCGGCGACTCGTTGGTGTACTGGTGGGTCTATGCCCGCGAGGCCGCTACCGCCGATCTGGTCGGTCACCGTCGCTACCATGCCGTGCTCGCTCCGCTCGACGGCGACCTGACCGTCGAGGTTGCCCCCAAGGCAGACCTCACCTGCATCCGTGCTTACAGCGATATCGATGATCGCGAGCGCTTTGAGGGTGCGGGGGAGACCGTGACGATTCCCGCCGGCGGCGTTGCCGTCGTCGAAATTGACGAGGCCTACCGTGTCGTGGCCGATGCCGCGGATTCCCGCGTCGTGGTACTGCACGTGACGGTTGAAGGTTATTCCTTCCCCAACAAGTAGTATTCGTCCGTTTGGACGTTTGCTTCGCGCCGTTAAGGGGGATGGCTTTGTTGACTCCCTTTTCCCCATTCCCCTTAGCAGGTGCGCCGTCCACGATTGCGCTTGCAGTCCGGACGGTTTTAGATGAGATATAACGGATGATTGGGAGGGCTTATGAGCTCTGAAAAACGAGGAACGATTGGTTCGTTCGCTCTGCTGGGCATGACGGTCGCCGCCGTGTTCGGTATCAAGAACATCATCAACAACAACGCGGCCATCGGCTTGGCAGCTGCGCCGTCGTTCTTTTTCGCCACGCTTTTGTACTTTGTCCCCTATACCCTGGTTACCGCCGAATTCGTCGGCCTTAACAAGGACTCCGAGTCGGGCGTGTACGCCTGGGTCAAGACCTCGATGGGCGGTCGCTGGGCATTCCTGACGGCATTTAGCTACTGGTTCGTTAACCTGTTCTACTTTGCGTCCGTCCTGCCTAACGTCATCATCTACGCGAGCTACGTGTTCTTTGGTGCCAATGCCGAGCTCTCGCAGCTGTGGATCACCATTATCGAGATCGTCGTCTTTGCTATCGCCACGTGGGTTTCGACCAAGGGTGCTAAGTGGATCGGCTCCATTTCCTCCTTCGGCTCGACCGCGGCTCTCGGCCTGACTGCCGTGTTCATCTTGCTGTCCCTGGCTGCTGCCTTTGGCGGCGTCGAGTTCGCTACGGCTCCTACCCCCGCTAACATGGCTCCCGACACGAGCAACTTCGCAACTATGTGGGGCTTCTTCGGTACGCTTGCCTGGATCATCCAGGGCGTTGGCGGCGCTGAGTCTGTCGGCGTGTTCCTTAACGACCTTAAGGGTGGCGTCAAGGCCTTCGTGCGCACCGTCGTTATCGCCGGCCTGACCATCGGCCTTCTGTATGCAGGCGCTTCGCTGCTGGTCAACCTGTTCATTCCCGAGGGCGGCGTTGCCATCTCCACCGGTATCTTCGACGTATTCGGCGCTGTCTTTGCCCACTTTGGCATTCCCATGGAAGTGTCCACGCGCGTCATTGGCCTGATCCTTCTCGCCGCCACGCTGGGCTCCCTCATGATGTGGACCTCTGCTCCCATCAAGGTCTTCTTCACCGAGATCCCCAAGGGCGTCTTTGGTAGCAAGATCGTCGAGCTCAACGAGCACGGCATTCCTGCCCGCGCTGCCCGGCTGCAGTTCGCCATCGTCGTCCCCATCCTGATCATCCCGGCCCTGGGCTCCGGCAACCTAGACGACCTGCTCATGATCGTCACCAACATGACGGCTGCCACCGCTCTGCTCCCGCCGCTGCTGATTCTGCTTGCCTACTTTATGCTGCGCAAGAACTTCGACGCTGCGCCCCGCGACTTCCGTATGGGTTCGCGCACCTTCGGTCTGGTCATTGCCGCCTTCCTGCTCGTTGTCTTCTGCTTCGTGCTTATCTGCGGCACCATTCCGCTCGATCAGCCTCTGTGGCTGACGCTGGTCTACAACGTTGGCGGTGTAGTTGTCTTCCTGGGCCTTGCGTGATGTGGTACAACCGCTACATCAACCGCCTGCGCGAGACCGATCCCGAGGCCGCCGAGAACGAGCTTCGCCCCTCCGTCCTCGACATGATGGAGTAGCGGCTAGGATTAATCTACGGCTGTGGAATAAATCGATTCCCTTTCCTAAGGAGGGGCCTTACGAGGCCCCTCCTTTTGTGTTTTGGGGCATGGTTTTGGACCCCGTGGTCAAAAAATGCCAAATATGAGTACTGTTGCAAAAGAGGTGTCATATTTTTCGGCCTGTTCTGAGCAAAAACGGGCTCAAAATCAATTTATCTAACCCCCTTTAAAGGGCGTTTGACGGCTTTCAACCTCTTCGAATCGCTCAAAGCAGGCACTTTGCTCGCGATTTTGCTGCTACTAAATCGGTGACAGTACTCATATTTGCCACTTTTTGCCCACGAGGTGTTCAGAGGAGCTCTCGACAAGCATCTAACGCTACAATAACTACCACGTGGTTGGGTTTGCCGGCCGAATGTGCGATGCCGCGGGAGGGGACATGGTCGAGTTTACAAAGACGATTAAAGATCCGTTGGGACTGCATGCCCGCCCGGTTGCGCTGCTTTACGACATCATTGCCAAGCATCGTAGCAACGTATCGGTCAGTATCGGCGATCGCCATACCGACGGCCGCGATGTAATGGGGCTCATGGCTCTCTACGGCGAGTGCGGCGAGGACATCATCTTCCGCGTTTCGGGCGTAGACGAGGCTTCCTGCGTCACATCGATCAGAAACCTCTCGCTCTAAGCATGACAGGGCGCGGCAAAGGACAGCTCTTTGCCGCGCCTTTTTGTTTCGTATAGGAAACTTTTTCGAAATCTAAATGGGGACCCTTTCCAAAAAGTTAACCACGTGCTAGTTTACTATAGCGAACATAGACGTGGTTAACTTTTGCTGCGTCGATGTTGAGGACGAACTGACGTTAGGAGCTCACTCATGTCTTGCGGACCGCAGATGCCGGCTATGCCGCTTTCGATGGTAAAAGCGGGCGAAACCGTGCGCGTGTCTCGCGTAAAGGGCAATGAGGATATGAAGCACCATCTCAAGGACCTCGGCTTTGTCGAGGGCAACGAGATCCACGTGGTGAGCTCGAGTGGCGCCAATATCATCGTCACGGTGCTGGGTGCACGCTTTGGTATCGATTCCAAGGTTGCCATGCACATCATGACCGTCGGTTAGTTCGTAGCATTTCGCAAAAAGCTGAAAGGGGGACAAGTACATGAAGACGTTGGGTGACGTCAAGGTGGGCGAGAGCTCTACCATCGTCAAGCTTCACGGTGAGGGTGCACTGCGCCGTCACCTTATGGACCTGGGGCTCATCAAGGGCACGTCGTTTAAGGTCGTAAAGGTCGCACCGCTCGGAGATCCGGTCGAGATCAACGTGCGCGGCTACGAGCTTTCCATCCGCAAGGAGGAGGCTGCCGTCGTCGAGGTCCAGTAAGGGCCAGCGGCATGTATTCTTGCAGGTAAAGTTAGGTTTTTCTAACTTAGCAATGCAACGTTGAAGCACAATATCCAGCCCGCTCGGAGATGACAGCGCGGGCACACAAGGAAGAAGGATTGAATGGCGGATTCTCAGATCCATGTCGCGCTGGCGGGTAACCCCAACTGCGGCAAGACCACGCTTTTCAACCTGATCACCGGCGCCAACGGCTACGTTGGCAACTGGCCCGGTGTCACGGTTGAGAAAAAGGAAGCCAAGCTCCTAAGCGACAAGAACGTTACCATTACGGACCTCCCCGGCATCTACTCGCTTTCCCCCTACAGCCCCGAGGAGCAATGCTCGCGCGATTACCTCATGAGCGGCGAGCCCGATGTGGTCGTCCAAGTGGTCGACGCCACCAACCTCGAGCGCAACCTGTACCTGGCGCTTCAGGTTATCGAGACCGGCCTGCCCGTGGTCGTTGCCCTCAACATGGCCGACTTGGTCGAGAAGAACGGCGATAAAATCGACACGGACAAGCTCTCCAAGAAGCTCGGCTGCCCGGTTATGATGATCTCGGCTCTTAAGAACAAGGGTATCAAGGAGCTGTTCGAGCAGGTCAAGAAGTCCGCTGCTTCCAAGGGCCAGGTGCCGGAGCACAAGTTCGATTCTTCCATCGAGGACGTTCTGGACCACATCGAAAACAACCTGCCGGCGAGCGTTCCCGCCAACAAGCGCCGCTACTACGCGGTCAAGCTGTTTGAGCGCGACGCGGACGCCTGCAAGCTCATCAACCTCACCAAGGAGAAGGCCGCTCGCGTGGAGCAGCTGGTCGCCCAGTGCGAGCAGGACTGCGACGACGACGCCGAGTCCATCATCACCGGCGAGCGTTACGGCGTGATTGCCACATCATTGACGAGTGCCTCACCCAGGCTCCGGCAAAGATGAGCACCTCCGAGAAGATCGACCGCGTGGTTACCAACCGTATCCTCGGCCTGCCAATCTTTGTGGTCATCATGTTCTGCGTGTACTACATCGCCGTTTCTACCTTGGGCGGCACGGTGACCGACTTCACCAACGACCAGCTCTTTGGTACCGACGGTTGGTATGTGCTCGGCCAGGGTCGCGACGCCTACGACGCAGCTGTCGAGGCGCGGGCGATGCTGCCGACTCGGTCGACCCAGCACAGTACGGCCCCTATGTCCCCGGCATCACCACCATGGTCCACGACGCCCTTGTGGCGGGCGGCACCGAGGACGGTGGCCTGGTCGATTCGCTGGTCTGCGACGGCATTGTCGGCGGCCTGGGCGCCATCTTCGGCTTTGTGCCGCAGATGTTCCTGCTGTTCGTCATGCTGTCCTTCCTGGAGGACTGCGGCTACATGGCCCGCGTCGCCTTCATCATGGACCGCGTGTTCCGCCGCTTTGGCCTGTCCGGTAAGTCGTTCATCCCCATGCTCGTATCCTCGGGCTGCGGCGTCCCCGGCGTCATGGCCACCAAGACCATCGAGAACGAGAAGGACCGCCGCATGACGGTCATGACCACCACGTTCATTCCCTGCGGTGCCAAGCTGCCGATCATCGCCCTGCTCATGGGTTCCATCATCGGCGATACTTCTACCACTGCCGCATGGATCAGCCCGCTCTTCTACTTCCTGGGTGTCTTTGCCGTCATCGCCTCGGGCTCATGCTCAAGAAGACCAAGCTCTTTGCCGGTCGCCCGACGCCGTTCGTTATGGAGCTTCCCGCCTACCACTTCCCGGCGATCCGCTCTTGGGCGCTGCATGTGTGGGAGCGCTGCTGGGCCTTTATCAAGAAGGCCGGCACGGTCATCTTCGCGTCCACCGTCGTGGTTTGGTTCCTGTCCAACTTTGGTAGCTACAACGGTTCCTTTGGCTTCCTGCCTTCCATGGAGGGCATCCCCGAGGAGTTCATGGACTACTCCGTGCTTGCCATGCTGGGCAACCTGGTCGCCTGGATCTTCGCCCCGCTCGGCTTTAGCACCTGGCAGGCAACTGCGCTGACTGTCTCGGGTCTCGTTGCCAAGGAGAACGTTGTCGCCACCGCCGGCTCGCTGCTGTCCGTTGCCGACGCCGGCGAGACCGACCCGAGCCTGTGGACCGCGTTTGCGGCTATGTTCCCGACCATGGGCGCTTGCGTCGCCTTTGGTGCGTTCAACCTGCTGTGCGCTCCGTGCTTTGCCGCTATGGGCACTATCCGCAACCAGATGGATTCTGGCAAGTGGACTGCGATTGCCATCGGCTACGAGTGCGCCTTCGCTTGGGTCATCGGCCTGTTCATCAACCAGTTCTACAACCTGCTTGTTCTGGGTCAGTTTGGCTTCTGGACGGTTGTGGCCATCGTGCTGCTGGTCGCGATGCTCTTCCAGATCTTCCGTCCCATGCCCAAACATGCATGGACCGACGAGGACGAGACCAACACTGCTTCCGCCGCAGTTTCCGCTTAAGTCCGAATAAGGATCAACCCCTTTCCGAAAGCCCGGGTGTCCCAGCGACACCCGGCTTTTTGGTGAGGGAGATGTGGCGTTTCCGCAGATAAAACCGACCAAAATAAACCTGCCCCTTTTTGGTAGGTGGAGAATGGGGTAAAGTAAGTGATGGTTAACTAGAGGAGGCTTGCTATGGCACCTATCGATATTGTTGTACTGGCTGTTATCGGCATTGCGTTTGTCGCCGTGTGCGTGCGCATTTATCGTAAGGGCACTTGCGCCGACTGCGCTCAAGGTGGCGTTTGCACGGGACATTGTTCCAATAAAAAAACCTGCGCCGCGCTTAAGGGCGTGGACAAAATTGCCGAAGACCTGGGCCGCGGTATTCATTAGCCGACCGGCGTTTGGGTATGTTTGACTGCGGATACGGCAGTTGCTGATACGATATGTACGTTAGCAACTGCCGCCGAGCGGCTCAAACGAAAGGAACCCTGTATGGAGTCCTCCGCCTATCCGATGCTCTTTAGCCCGATCAAGGTCGGTACAACCGAGGTCAAGAACCGCGTCTTTATGCCGCCGGTATCTACCAACCTGGCCGATCATGGCTATGTGACCGACGACTTGGTCGATCATTACCGTGCCCGCGCCAAGGGCGGCGTGGGCCTCATCATCACCGAGGTCGTGACGGTCGAGCCTACCTATACCTATCTGCCGGGTGACATGTGCTGCTACGACGACACGTTTATCCCCGGCTGGGAAAAGCTCGCCGCGGCCGTCCACGAGTACGGCTGCAAGATCATGCCGCAGCTCTTCCACCCCGCCTACATGGCCTTTAACATTCCGGGCACGCCTCGCCTGATCGCTCCGTCCTTTGTGGGCCCGTCTTACGCCCGCGAGGCACCGCGCCCCATCACGGTCGACGAGATCCACGAGCTCACGCACCAGTTTGGCGACGCCGCCGTGCGTATGCAAAAGGCTGGCGTCGATGGCGTCGAGGTCCACGCGGCGCACGCCCACGGCATGCTCGGCGGCTTTTTGACCCCGCTCTACAACAAGCGCACCGACGAGTACGGCGGCTCGCTCGACGCCCGCATGCGCTTCCTGCTCGAAGTCATCGCCGAGATTCGCGAGCGCTGCGGCAAGGACTTTATCATCGACGTCCGCATTTCGGGCGATGAGTACACCGATGGCGGCCTGACCCTCAACGACATGATCTACGTCTCGCGTCGCCTGGAGAAGGCCGGTGTCGACATGATTCATGTGTCGGGCGGCACCACCATCAAGCGCGGCTCTGCGATTCCCGCCGCCGGAACGCAGCAGGCCTCGCACGCCGCCTGCTCGCGCGAGATCAAAAAGCACGTCAACATTCCCGTCGCCACCGTCGGACGTATCAACGAGGCCTGGATCGCCGAGGAGCTGATCGAGGACGGCGCTGCCGACATCTGCATGATGGGCCGCGCCAATCTGTGCGATGCCGAGTTCTGTAACAAGGCCGCTGCCGGCAACGCCGATGATATCCGTCCCTGCATCGGCTGCCTGCGCTGCCTGAACGGCATCATGTTTGGCAAGCGCATCTCCTGCACCGTCAACCCGGACGTGGAGCGCGACGAGGCCGGCTACGAGCCTGCCGCCGAGGCCAAGAACGTACTGGTTGTGGGCGCTGGTCCTGCGGGCATGGAGGCAGCCTACATTGCCGCCAAGCGCGGTCACAATGTGGTGCTCGTGGATAAACAGGACGAACCGGGCGGCGAGATGCGCATCGCGGCCGTTCCGCCGGCAAAGCAGGAGCTCACGCGCGTGATCAAGTACCAGTATCGTCGCCTGGCCGAGGCCGGCGTGAAGTGCGTATTTGGCACCGAGCTTACTGCCGAGGACATTCAGAGCGATTACGCCGGCTACGAGGTTGTCCTGGCTTATGGCGCCGAGCCCATCGCTCCGGCCTTCATGCAGGGCTTTAAGCAGGTTATGACGGCCGACGACCTGCTGGGCGGCAAGGCTTTCCCGGGTAAGAAGATCGTCATCGTGGGCGGCGGCACCGTTGGCTGCGAGACGGCCGATTACCTGGCCCCGTTGGTCAACGACCTTTCGCCGGCCAATCGCGACGTCACCGTTATCGAGATGACCAAGACGCTCGCCGCCAACGAGGGTGGTGCCGGTCGCGCGGTGCTCATCACGCGCATGCTCTCCAAGGGCGTCCACGTGCTGACCGAGGCCAAGGTGACCGAGATCACCGAGGATGCCATCAGCTACGAGAAGGATGGCGAGGCCCACACCATCGCCGATGCCGATACGCTGGTGCTCGCCATGGGCTATCGTCCCAATACCAAGTTGGCCGACGACCTTGCCGCTGCCGGTATTGCCACCCACGTGCTGGGCGATGCCAACAAGTGCGGTAACATCCGCGATGCCATCGGCGATGGCTACAAGGTTGCCTGCGAGCTCTAGTCAACCCCTTGTTGCGTGGGGGCAGGTTACTTTGCACCAACTTGGTGCATGTAAATCTGGCCCCATTGCACCATTGCGGCTTCATGGAGTAGCGCCCGTACGCATCGAATTTCTCCTCTCATAGATGTGCGGCACGAAGAGCCCCGAGTTCATACGAGCTCGGGGCTCTTTTCGTTTGGATTGCAGGCGTATTGACAGACGAAAACAGTCTGTGTCCGGTATTGAGCCATACGAAAGCGAAATTATGCGTCTTAATTCCGTACGCAAATAAAGACGAAAACCGTTTGCGTCTTTGATAAATCAGTACGCAAACGGTTTTCGTCTTATAATACGGTTATGAATGGTACGAAACGAGAGGGTTGTGCATATGGTTGTTAGAGAGAACCCTACAGTCGAATACAAGGAAAGCGTTACGCCGACGTTTCTTAAAACGGTGAGCGCCTATGCAAACTACGGGACGGGCAAGATTGAGTTTGGCGTTGATGACGAGGGCGTGGCTGTCGGCCTTGCAGATCCGGTCGCAGAGTGTCTCCGCATCGAGAACATGATTAATGACAGCTTGGATCCCGCTCCCCGTTACACGCTCGAGCGCGATGAGAAACACGGGACCGTAATCCTTACGGTTTATGAGGGCCAGGACAAACCCTATCGAAGCAAGGGAAAGGCCTACAGGCGAAACGATTCGGCAACGGTGGAGGTCGACCGGTTTGAGTATGGCAGGCTGACGCTCGAAGGCAGCAACGTAACGTTCGACGCGCTCACGTCGGCTCGCCAGGACTTGAGTTTTCACACGCTCGAGCATAAGTGTGTTGAACATCTCGGCATTTCCGAGCTAACGCCGGATATCATGCGTACGCTCCGCTTGCTCGGCAAGGATGGCTATACCAATGCCGCGGCGATTTTAGCGGATAAGAATGATTTTCCAGGCATCGACTGCGTCCGTTTTGGCGATACCGAGGATGTGATCTTGGATCGCGAGGCGGCGACAAATGTATCCGCAATTGAGCAGGCGGACAGGGCGGTGGCTATGTTTGCACGCTACTACCGTTATGAGCGTATCGAAGGGATGGAGCGCGTCCAAACCGATCGAATTCCTCTTGAGGCATTCCGCGAAGCTGTTGCAAACGCTTTGGTGCATCGGACGTGGGACGTTCGAGCGAACGTTCAAATTGCCCTGTACGATGATCGTGTCGTTGTGACCTCCCCTGGATCGCTGCCCGCCGGGTTGACGACGGAACAATACCTGTATGGGCAGATATCCGTGCTCAGAAACCCCATCGTTGCAGAGGCCTTCTTAAAGCTGGATTACATCGAGAAATTTGGTACGGGAATCGCGCGCATTAGACGTGCCTATCGCGATTCGATCAATCAACCAATTTTTGATGTTCGCGGCGGCATGGTGGCCGTCACATTGCCCGTTACCGATGCCTTTGAAGGGTCCGAGGAAGAGGTCCAGGTTCTCAAGGCCTTGTCGGGCGGGCGAATTATGTCGCGAAGCGAGATTGAAAAACAGACGGGGCTGAGCCGCATGCGGACGTTGGCGGCACTCGAATCTCTGCTTGAACGGAATGCAATCGTAAGGCAGGGAACCGGGCGGGCCACGAAATACGAGCGCTCATAGTCCAAAAGAGCCATGGTACAAGACGGGCCCCAAGCCAGCGTTGGCTTGGGGTCCGTTATATCCCGGATGGTAACGGGCCGATTATTGTCAAGTTAAAGCAAAGTACAGCGACGTACAGCAAAGTATAGTGAGATATAGCAAGCCGTATAGCGCGCCTTGATTTTCAACCCTTGATTATCAACCGTCCGTATTTCACAGCAACTTATAACAGGCTCGGGGTGCCAATTTGGGGTGCAGTAGTGCTGCGCCACGAAAAGGGCCTATCTACTACGTTTAAGCCGCAGGGGTCAACCATAGTCGGTTTTTTCGAAAATCGACAAGCTATCTACCTGCGGTTTTGTTTTCACGGTTTTCGGTATGGCCGAGGCTATCCGTGTTAACGTAGTAGATGGGCCACTTTTGTGGCAAGGGGGGCCGATCTGCGGGCCAGGGTAGCTAAAAGAGCCCCGTCCCAAAAAGACTGATTGGGAGCTGGGGCGTGTCGATGCGATAGTATTACGTGGTGATATTCGACAAACCGTGGGCTTCATCCGAGGGCTTTATGGAACAGCACCAGCATTATCAGAGCCTGCAAGATCAGGCATACAACGCATTGCGCTCCAAGATTATCTATGCTGAGCTCAAACCCGGCACGCGCCTTTCGGCGATTGGTCTGGAAAAGGAGACAGGAATCGGGCGCACGCCCATTCGCGAGTCTTTTGTGCGCCTGCGCGAGCAGGAGCTGGTGGAAACGCGTCCCAAAAGCGGCACCTATGTCTCAAAAATCAGCATGGAGCACGCCGAGAACGCCTGCTTCTTGCGCGAGAAACTCGAGAGAAGCGTGCTTATTAAATGCTGTTCGGCCGCCACGCCCGAGCAAAAGCAGCGGCTTGAGCAGATTCTTGCCGAGTCCGAATCGCTCGACCATCGCGAAACGCGTCGCTTTTTCGACTTGGATAACCTGTTTCATGAGACGTGTTTTGAGATTGCCGGCCGCCATATGTTGTGGGATTGGATGAAGAGCGTCAACACGCATTTTGAGCGATACAACTGGTTGCGTATGGTGTCGCAGGATCTGGATTGGGAACCGATTCGTCGGCAGCATCGCCGGATTCTCGAGGCCATTAAGAAGGGCGACACCGACACGGCGAGCTATTTGGCAGAGACGCACTTGCATCTGATGCCCGAGGAGCAGGGCCCGGTTATCGCCTTGCATCCCGACTATTTCGAGCTGCCCAAAGACTCGGCTATCTAACTCGCGCCCTTTATTAGCTGCGGTGAAATTAAGATCGCTCTGCGGGTCTGGTGGCGTAGGCAGTTCGCATAAATGCCTAAAATGGCCCAGACTGCCGACAATTGGGAAACGGGGTGCGCTATGGCGCAGATGAGGATTAAGGACATTGCTGCCGAGGCGGGCGTGAGCCCGGCCACGGTCTCGCGCTATCTCAACAACCGCCCTGGGCAGATGACCGAGGAAACCCGTGCTCGCATCGCGGCAGTTATCGAGCGCACCGGCTATCGTCCACGTGCCGCCGCGCGCAATCTGCGCAGCTCGCGTACCAACCTCATCGGCGTGATCTTGGCCGACATTGCTAACCCGTTCTCCAGCGCCATGCTCGAAGGGCTTTCCGCCAGCGCCGCCGCGCGCGGCTGCTCGCTCATGACGGCCATTAGCGGCAACGACCCCGCCAAGGAAGCAGAGTCGCTCACCAGACTTATCGATGCCGGCGTGGACGGCCTGGTCGTCAACACCTGTGGCGGCAATGACGAGGCAATCGCCGCGGCCGCGGGGCGCCTGCCCGTCGTGCTGCTCGACCGCGATATTGCCGCCGGCGGTGTCGATCTGGTGACCTCCAACAACCGTGAGCTGGTCGCCGGCCTGGTAGACGCCTTGGCTGTCGCGGGCAGCGAGCGCCTGTGCCTGCTCACCGAGGCAAGCGACGACAGCCCTGTGCGTCGCGAGCGTGCCGAGGCCTTTGCCGACGAGCTTTCGCGACGCGGCCTTGCGGGTGAGGTCGTTACCCTGGCCGATGGTGGCGTCACGGGCGTCGGCCGCCTGGACGAGACCATCCGCGACTATGCGGGCAAAAAACTCGGCCTTATCGCCGTCAACGGCCTGGTTTTCCTGCGCCTGACCGAGGCGCTAGCACAGCTGGGTCCCTCGCTGCCGGCAGGTCTCAAGATTGCGGCGTTTGACGATTACCCCTGGAACCACGTGCTCTTTGGCGGTGTGACCACGGCAGCGCAGGACACCCTCACCATTGCCGAGCGCGTAGTCGAGCGCCTGTCCGAGCGCATCGATGTCGTCACCACCACGGTGGGCGAGGCCGCAAGGCTGGCTCCCAAGCGCATCGAGATCCCCGGCCACATCGAACACCGCGCCTCAACCTCGCGCTAGCCTACGGTCGCGCGTAAGGTATACCTGCCTGCCCACGCACGTTTTTTGAGCGCTTGATACGCTTCAACCCTGCGGAAACATTTTTCTGCGATAGTATCTGCGGTATAGACCAGTCGAAACCCGCCCGAAAGAAAGGGGAGCGACATGAACCAGCAGAACATCGATTACGTACTCCGCTCCGTAGAACAGCGTGACATCCGCTTTGTGCGTCTGTGGTTTGTCGACATTCTCGGCCGCCTCAAAAACTTTGCCATTAGCCCCGAGGACCTCGAGGTCGCATTTGAGGAGGGCATTGGCTTTGACGGCTCGGCCATCGAGGGCTTTGCCACGCCCGAGGAAGCCGACATGCTGGCGTTCCCTGATGCCTCGACCTTCCAGATTTTGCCGTGGCGTCCGAGCCACAACGGCGTCGCCCGTGTGTTCTGCGACGTGTGCACTCCCGATCGCGAGCCCTTCGCCGGCGACCCGCGCGCTGCGCTGCGCCGCATGTTCCATAAGGCCGAGAAGGCCGGCTACCTGCTCAACGTTGGTGCCGAGCTGGAGTACTACTATTTCCCCGACGAGCGCACGCCCGAGCCGCTCGACAACGTGGGCTACTTCGATCTTTCGGTGAGCGACGCCGCGCGCGACCTGCGTCGTAACACGGTCCTCACGCTCGAGAAGATGTCCGTGCCCGTGGAGTACACCTTCCACGCCGCCGGTCGCTCACAGCACGGCATGAGCCTGCGCCACGCCGAGGCCCTGAGCATGTCCGACGCCATTACCACGGCCAAGCTCATCATTAAGCAGCAGGCTTACGAGAGCGGCTGCCACGCCTCCTTTATGCCCAAGCCGCTGGCGGGCGAGGACGGCAGCGCCATGTTTTTGCATCAGTCGCTGTTCGACCATGACGGCAACAACGTCTTTTGGGGCGAGGGCGACGAGAAGTACCATCTCTCCGACGTCGCCAAGCACTATATGGCCGGTATCTTGGCGCACGCGCGCGAGATTAGCGCCATCACCAACCCCACGGTCAATTCGTACAAGCGCATCACCACGGGCGGCGACTCCGTGCCGCAGTACGCCACGTGGGGCCTGCGCAACCGCGCAAGCATGATCCGCATCCCGGTCTACAAGCCCGGCAAGCAGCTTTCCACACGCATTGAGCTTCGCAGCCCCGACCCCATGGCCAACCCGTACCTGGTCAACGCCGTCACGCTGGCGGCCGGTCTCGACGGCATCGAGCGCAAACTGGAACTCCCGCCCGAGGCCACGGCCGAGACGCTCAAGCTCACCGACCGTCAGATGGTCGAGGCCGGCTACACGCCGCTGCCGCGCTCGCTCAAAGAGGCGCTCGACGTATTTGAGGACTCGCAGTTTATGAAGGATGCCCTCGGTGAGCACATCCACAGCTTCTTCCTTAAAAAGAAGCGTGACGAGTGGCATAAGTTCGAATCCACGATCACCGAGTGGGAGATCAAGCACTACCTGGCGAACTCCTAATCGCGCTGGCTTGTCCCAGTACGATTGAGCTCATTTCTTTGGAGGCCGATATGTCCGAAAAGAGTGCCCTGTTCATGGCGCGCACGACGCGCTTCCACGAGTTTGCCCGCAGCTTGACGACTACCCTGGGTGTCGAGGTGAGCCTGGCCACCCCCGATTCGCCGACTGCGGCGCACGACTTCGACCTGCTGATTCTCGATTCCGATGGCATCCGTAGCGACCGCATCGATCAGATCGCCAAGTGGCTTGACGATCGCGGCGGCGTTCCCATGCTGGTGATCGTCGACGACGAGGCGCTCGGCACCCTGCGCCTGCCCAATCACGCGCATGCCGACTTTGTATGCCCCACGGCGACGCCCAACGAGCTCAAGGCTCGTGCGCAGCGCCTGATGGGCGAGGAGGAGACCGTCACCGCCGACGATGTACTCAACATCGATAACCTCGAGATCAACCTGGCTACCTACCAGGTGACGCTCGATAACGAGCCCATCGACCTGACGCTGATGGAGTACTCGCTGCTGAGCTTTTTGGCCACGCACCCCAACCGTGCCTACAGCCGCGAGGTGCTGCTGCACCGCGTGTGGGGCTTTGAGTACTGCGGCGGCACGCGCACCGTCGACGTGCACATTCGACGCATCCGCTCCAAGGTGGGCCCGCAGATTGCGGCACACATCACCACCGTCCGTGGCGTGGGTTATCTGTTTAAGGACTAGCAAGTAAATAGAGGGCAATGTGAGGGTACCGGAGATTTCACCAGTACCCTTTTCTCGTTTAGGGCGAAAAGAAGACCTTTCACCGATTAAAAGTGTGTCAGTAAAAACAATATCAAACGTATAACACTATCTAGCAAATATCATCTAGTTACCGTATCTCCCTACTACACGGATGGAGGAAGAAATGCGTTATTCGAGAAAGGTGATTGTCGGATTCATAGTGTTGCTTGCCGCCCTGATGTCTCCAAGGTTGGTTTTTGGAGACGACGACTTGGTCCGTGTCACACCGCAAATAGCTGTGGAGCAAGCGCAGGCTTTCTTTGATGATGTATCGGATGAGCCGGTGACCGCTTGTGACCCAGTAAAAATGGTGAATTCCGATGGGGAATCAATCGGGTATATCGTTCGTGCGAAGCGGGATGACGTTAACTATGGCTACGTCGTATTTGATTCAGAGCGATCTTGGTGGATCAGCGAATACTGCTTGGCTCCGAACGCTCTTTTACCTATCGAGAGTGCAAGCGAAGAAATTGCACTCCTCGCATCCTCGGATAACGTCGTTGCGTTAAAGATTGACGAGCTAACTGTTGGCGTTGCCGACTTAGATAAAAACATTGTTTTAGACGCAAGTGGAAAAAAAGTACCAAATAAATTGTCCTCGGGAGGCAATCGCAGCGGATCGCCGGAACATTTCGATGACGTTTTTGTATCTGCCAAGGATTTGTATAAACAGGGATATGTTGTTGATGCGAGCAAAACGGTTTCGGGAATAATAACGCCAACGCAAACAGAAGTTATCAAAGAAACGGGGACTTATGCTTGCGCTGTTTCGGCAATGTTTGCAGTTAGCAGTCACTATGTGACTTTGAACCGCCTTAAATTGTCCGATTTATACTCGGAGCTTTGGAGGCTGTCGGGGACATGGGAAGAAGAAGAAAAGAAATATGATCAAGCGACTGGTCTGTACTTTACTCAAGGCAAGACTTCTCCTGACAAACCCGCTCCGGCCTTAAAGGAGTTTTGTGCAAGACGAGGCAAGGAGCTTGAGACGTCATTCGTTTGGTATCCGTCATGGGATTCCTTTAGGGTGAATACCGACTCGGGGAATCTGAGTATTTTCTCTGGAAGGCTCCGGTCAAATGGCAGCGGGCACGCAATGGCAGTTGTGGGCTACGTGGCAATGCATAACACATACTCGAATGCCAAGAAGTACCTGCTTGTTGTTTGGAATGGATGGACAAACCAGCTACAGTTTCTTCCATATGACGTATCAATTTACACGTCTCACGATGGCACATATTGCAAGGGTTGATTGTACTCGTGAACGGCGACAAGTTCATTCGAAGGGCAATGCTCCTATTGGTGCTTTCCTTTGCTTTGCTCACCGCAGCGAGCTTCTTTCTGTTAAGGGCGACTAATGGGGGAGAAAACGACACGGTTGTTGCAGTCGAGGTGCGCGCTCTATCGGATGTTCATAACGGGCAATTTGAGGCGCTTATGCCAAGTGGTTGCCGTAAGAGAATCGATATGCGCCGTAAGTCAAGTTCCGGATATGTCTCAGGGTTGAAAGCAGGTGATAAATGGATTCTAGTTTTTGTGGAAGATAAGGAACTTGACGGGACTGTTCTGTATCCCCATTCAGCTGAGAAAGTCAAATCAAGTAGACAAGGGGAATGAAGAATGATTGATAGAAAGCAGTTCTTAGGTCTGATGGCGGGGGCTCCTATTTTGATGCGAGCCGGGATGGCAGAAGCCGTGGAGTTGCCGGACGCTCAGAAGCGATTGACGCTCGTGGTCGACACGGTGGTCAGAGATGAAAATGGCAATGAAAAAACGCGAACAAGAAGCAGAGAGACTATTTTCACGCCAGAGAGCAAAACTGTGTCTGCCGACGCTATGGCCGGTGATGTCATAACAATCCAGAGGGAATCAGATGAAACGTTGCCGCTGCTTGCCAAGATTGAGCTCACAGTCGCTTATTATAACGATAAAACAGAAATTGAGATTCGTTCCGGAAAGTACTCGATAGTCCAAATCGATCCGCTTGTGATGTATGCAAACGCTTGGTATGCGCTCATGCAGAAAGATAAATATGTGATGAACTACTTCGCAGAAGGCGAAGCATCATATGAAACGGGGTGGGGGCCAACGCCATACGACGCGGAGAAGGATAAGTGGACGTGCGGATCAGGCATGGGCGCGACGATTACGGACTTCATTAACGATTCAACATATAGCTTTGCTATCGACTGTTATATCGAATAGACATGACGGCATAAAACGAATTGGCCTATAAGCATGTCATTACTTAAGCAAAGCTGAAATCTTGGCATCTAGTGCTCGGGACTGCCCAGCTTGGGGTACAACTCAACGTGAACAATGATGGCCCGCCACATGTTTGGCGGGCCTTTGGTTATTTGACGAAAGGATCGCAGCTATGAGCGAGTACGATTCCCAGCGTCCCCAGGATGCGGGCAACGCCGGCGAGACCCAGCAGCAGCCGCGCGTGCAGGTGGAGTCGACGCCTGCCGATGGCAGTAACATTCCTTACGTGCAGGCCTACGACACGCAGACCGGAAAGCCGCTGGGCAGCCAGCAGGTTGTAAACAAGCACACCGTGGTCAAGACTAAGACCAAAAAGCTGCCGATCTTTATTACGGCGCTCGCCGGCTGTGCATGCGGCGCCCTGCTGGTCATTGCGCTCATTATGAGTGGCACGCTCAACATTGGCAGCGGAAAGAATGCCGTGACGGCGGGTGCTTCGGGTTCATCGACGCAAAAGATTACGATCGACTCCGAGGACACCACGCTGGCCGAGGCCGTCTCTGCCAAGGCGCTGCCCTCCGTGGTTTCCATTACCGCCACTTCGAGCGGCGGCCAGAATGGCTCGCTTTCGCAGTCTGCCGACGAGTCGGACGGCTCGGGCAGCGTCGGTTCGGGCGTTGTGCTCGATACCGAGGGCCACATCCTCACCAACAACCACGTGGTCGATGGCTATGACCAGTACGTGGTGACCATGGACGACGGCACCACCTACGAGGCCGAGTTCGTGGGCAACGATGCTTCGAGCGACCTAGCCGTCATCAAGCTCAAGGATGCTGACGCCTCTAAGGTCACGCCGATCGAGATCGGCGACTCTTCCAAGCTCAACGTGGGCGAGTGGGTCATGGCGATCGGCTCGCCGTTCGGCAACGAGCAGTCTGTCTCCACGGGTATCGTGTCGGCGCTGTATCGCTCCACGGCCATGAGCTCTACCAACGGTAACACCATCTATGCCAACATGATCCAGACCGATGCCGCCATCAACCCGGGCAACTCCGGCGGCGCGCTCGTTAACGACAACGGTGAGCTGGTGGGTATCAACTCGCTCATCGAGAGCTACTCGGGCTCCAGCTCGGGCGTGGGCTTTGCCATTCCCGTTAACTATGCCAAGAACATTGCCGACCAGATCATCGACGGCAAGACGCCGGTTCATCCGTACCTGGGCGCCACGCTTTCGAGCGTCAACGCGCTCAATGCTCGCACTAACAAGCTGAGCACCGATAGCGGCGCGTACGTGGCAAGCGTCGTCGAGGACGGTCCTGCCGCCAAGGCCGGCATCCAAGAGGGCGATGTCATTACCAAGCTGGGCGACGATGAGATTTCGAGCGCCGATGGCCTGATCATCGCGCTGCGCAGCCACGAGGTGGGCGAGAAGGTCGAGATCACGCTCATGCGCGGCAAGGAAGAGAAGAAGGTTACCGTCGAGCTGGGCTCCGACGAGGAGCTGCAGAACCAGCAGCAGGACGACAGCGCGACCGACACCGGCAACGGCGGTATTACCGACGAACAGCTGCGCCAGTACCTGGAGGAGCTGCTGGGCCAGCAGGGCCAGGGTCAAGGCTACGGTCAGGGTTACTAGCGAGCCGTTTCGCACATATCGAGGCCAGGGGGGCTGTCCCATCAACGTGGGACAGCCCTTTTTTCTTATTGATCCGTTGGGGACGGAGGAAAACGGATCATTTGGAACTGACAGGGGCATGGTTTGATCGCGCGATCCACCCCAGTCTGGCGGCTGCCGATTCGGTGCGGTTCGAGACCGCTATTCGGCCTCATTGCGACCGGTGGTACTCTAGTATCCGTTTGAAATCGAGCGAAGGAGTGCCGCTATGGAGCAATCGAGCCTGTTTGGTGACGGCGTGGACATCGATACCGAAACGCCCGCGAGCACGGATACCGCCGTACCGGCCGATGCCCGTGCCCAGGCGGCAGCGCGTGCGGCCGAGCTGCGCCACGAGCTCGATTACCACGCCTATCGCTACTACATGCTCGATGCGCCCGAGATCACGGACGCCGCCTTTGACAAGATGCTCGTTGAGCTGCAGGAAATTGAGGCCACCTACCCCGACCTGGTGACGCCCGACAGCTATACCCAGCGCGTGGGCGGGTACGTGAGCGAGCAGTTTACGCCGGTCACGCATATGGCGCGCATGTATTCCATGGACGATGCCATGGATCTGGACGAACTCGACGCGTGGCTCCAGCGCACCGAGGATGCGCTCGGTGCCGGCAGCGTCACCTATACCTGCGAGCTTAAGATCGACGGCCTGGGCGTGGCGCTTACCTACCAAAACGGCACCTTCGTACGCGCAGCCACACGCGGCGATGGCACCACGGGCGAGGACGTGTCGCTCAACGTCCGTACCATCAAGGATGTGCCCATGCACCTGTCCGAGCCGGCGCTCGCCCACATGGGCGCCGACCGCGAGCGCACCATCGAGGTCCGTGGCGAGGTCTATATGCCCAAGGGCAGCTTTGTGCGCCTGAACGACGAGGCCGATGCCGAGGGGCGCGACCCCTTCGCCAACCCGCGCAACGCTGCCGCCGGCAGCCTGCGCCAAAAGGACCCAAGGTCACGGCGCGCCGCGATCTCGCTACCTTTATCTATGCCATCGCCGATACCGATCCGCTGCACGTCCACAGCCAGCGCGAGTTCCTCGATTGGCTGCGTAGCGCCGGCTTTAGCGTCAACCCTAACGTGGCTCGCTGTGCCACACCCGCCGAGGTCCACGAGTTCTGTGCCCAGGCGCTCGAACACCGCGGTGACCTGGACTACGACATCGACGGCGTGGTCGTAAAGGTCGACAGCTTCCAGCAGCAGCTCGACCTGGCTTTACCGCCCGCGCACCGCGCTGGGCCATCGCCTTTAAGTTCCCGCCCGAGGAAAAGCAGACCGTCCTGCGCGAGATTCGCATCCAGGTGGGCCGCACCGGTGTGCTCACACCGGTCGCCGAGTTCGACCCGGTGACGGTTGCCGGCTCCACCATCGCGCGCGCCACGCTGCACAACATCGACGAGATCCGTCGCAAAAACGTGCGCGAGGGCGACACTATCATCGTGCACAAGGCGGGCGACGTGATTCCCGAGGTCGTAGGTCCGGTGCTCGATAAACGCCCGGCCGATTCGGTCGACTGGCACATGCCCGAGGTCTGCCCCGTGTGCGGTAGCCCCGTGGTCCACGAGGATGGCGAGGTTGCCTACCGCTGCGTGTCCATCGACTGTCCCGCACAGCTCAAGGAGCGCCTGCTTCACTGGGTAAGCCGCGGCTGCATGGACGTCGACGGCCTGGGCGACGAGATCGTCGACAAGATGATCGCTGCCGGCCTGATCCACGATGTCGCGGACTTCTACCAGCTCACGGTCGACGACATCGCAGGCCTGGACACAGGCGCGTGTACGCTAGCTCCAACAGCAAAAAGGGCGTCAAGAAGGGCGACCCCATCCCGGTGGGCCTCAAGACGGCCGAGAAAATCATCGCCGAGCTCAACAAGTCCAAGAGCCAGCCGCTCGGTCGCGTGCTGTTTGCCTGGCATCCGCCACGTGGGCAAGAGCGTGGGCGAGGTCATCGCCGAGCGATTCCTGTCGATTGATAAGCTCATCTTGGCGAGTGAAGAGGACATCGCCGAGTGCGAGGGCATCGGTCCCAAGATTGCGGCGAGCGTCAAGCAGTTCCTGGCCGTGCCCGAAAACCTTGCCGTGCTGGAGCGTTTGCGCCAGGCGGGTCTGTCGCTCGAGGTCGACTTGGGCGCCGCGCATGCACAAGCCGCAGCCGACGCGGGCGTGGCGGGCGAGCTCGCCGATGCACAACCGCTCGCGGGTCTGACCTTCGTGCTCACCGGCACGCTCGTCAACCGCACCCGCGACGAGGCAGGCGCGGCGCTCAAGGTGCTCGGCGCCAAGGTCTCGGGCAGCGTGTCCAAGAAGACGAGCTATCTGGTTGCCGGCCCCAAAGCGGGCTCCAAGCTCACCAAAGCCGAGCAGCTGGGCGTACCCGTGCTGGACGAGGACGCCCTCGAGCAGATCCTGGCGACTGGTCAGGTGCCGGAGGCGTAAGGCGTCGATAACCAAATTGAAGAACCGCCCGGAAGCACGATGCCTTCCGGGCGGATTTTATTTGGACGGGGAAACGGGCACCGTGATCTGCGTCACGTAGGTTGCCGGGTCGTCGCTGATGATGTCATCGATGAGGGCGATCTCGCGTGAGGGACCGGCGGGTGCCAGGCCGTGCTCGCGCATATAGCTGAGCAGCTGCTCGTAGCGTGGGGCTGCTTGCCCGTGCGTGCCGCGGAAGCTTATGGTCAGGCAGCGCGCGGCAGGTCGCGTCTCAACATCGCCCAAGTAATCATCGGTGTCATCGAGCAGCAGAAAGACCTCGTCGTAGCCATTAAAGTCACCGGCTGCCAGGCGTTCGGGCGCGATACCCACACCCAGATTGCCCAGATAGGCAAAGGTTTCGTGCTGCCCCTGCTGAAGCTGGCGGATATGCCATCCCAGCGAATAGGCGTCGGTGGGATTGACGCGCTCGTGCAGCGTGGCGCAGCGAAGTTCGGGTTCCTCGATTTCGCTAATGGTGTCGAGATCAGCATTCAAAGCGCCATGAAGCAAGGCAAGCCGCTGGTCAATCTTGCGCGACATGCGCTCCAACTCACGCCGCCTGTGCTCAATTAACTCCTGTTGCTTGGTCAGTTGCCGTTGCATCAAATCCATATCGCGCGTAGTGACAAACTCGCGAATTTGCGCCAACGGCAAGTCGAGAACGCGCAGGTTGCCGATGGTGTTGAGGGTGGAGAGCTGCCGGGATCCGTAGTAGCGGTACCCGCTCGTCGGATCGACATATGCCGGCTCCAATAGCCCCATCTGTTCGTAATGGCGCAGTGTGCCCACGCTCAAATTGAGCAAGCGCGCCACCTCGCCAATGCGGAGCAGGCCCTCGGTGTGTTCGCTTGGCATGTCGGTCACAGGACCGCTCCTTTCGGTAAAACAGGGGAGAGGCGCTAGGCCTGCGTCGCCTCGCTACGCCACCAGCTTGTCAAAAGTTCCGCGGCGGTTGAGCACGGTAAATGCAATCACGCAGATGGTCGCCGACAGAATCGACCCGCACGGTGAGGCGATGCCCATGGGAAACAGCGTGTCGGAATAGGCGTTCGACAGCAGCCACGCGCCCGGCACGCGAATGAGCGCAACGGCCAGCACGTTGTGCGCAAAGCCGATGTAGCTCTTGCCGTATGCAGCGAAAAAGCCGCTAAAGCAAATGTGGATGCCGGCAAAAATCGCGTCGAAAATATAACTGTGCATATAGCCAGTACCGGCGGCGACCACCGCGGGGTCCTTGGCAAAAAAGCCGATAAACGCCGGTGCCACCAGCCACATCAGCACCGTGATCAGGCAGCCGTACACCACCGAGATCGTCATGGCGTC
The DNA here is from genome assembly GCA_027669365.1 of Coriobacteriaceae bacterium AM49-12. Classification (GTDB taxonomy): domain Bacteria; phylum Actinomycetota; class Coriobacteriia; order Coriobacteriales; family Coriobacteriaceae; genus Collinsella. Next base: position 48,885 of record JAQEDL010000007.1, read on the forward strand.
CTTGAGTACCTGACGCGCGCGGTCGCCCTTGCCCGCGCCGGCGTTTTGCGCCGTGAGTGCGCTGACGGTGGCACCCATGGAACTCGGCACAATGAACAAAAAGCTGATCATCTTCTCGACCAAGCCCACGGCGGCGGCATCAACCAGGCCGCGGTGGTTGGCGATGACGGTGATGAACATAAACGCCACCTGGATGCAGCCGTCCTGCACGGCTACGGGCACGCCGATCTTAAGAATGCTACCGAGCACTTCGGGCTGGGGGCGCAGGTCGCTGCGCTTGAGGTGAATGTGCGTGCGGCGGCTCTTGAGCCACACGAGCGCGAGGGCAACGCTTGCCGTCTGGGCGGTTACCGTGCCGAGCGCCGCACCCACGGGGCCGAGTCCCATGTGACCGATAAACAGAAAATCAAGCGCGATGTTGATGATGCATGCCACGCCAATCACGTACATGGGCGAGCGCGAATCGCCTAGGCCGCGAAAGATGGCCGAGAGGATGTTGTACGCGGCGATAAAGGGAATGCCCATAAAGCAGATACGCAGGTAGGCGGCGGTTCCTTCGACCGCTTCGGCCGGCGTGCCAATGAGTGCCACAATCTGCGGACACAGTGCGATCAGGACAGCGGCCAGCACCACCGAGACACCCATAAAGAGCGTGATGGTGTTGCCGATGGCGGTCTCGGCGCGGTCAAACCGACGCGAACCCACGGCGTGGCCGACGATAACCGTCGTTCCCATGGCCAGGCCCACGAGCGTCACGGTAATGATATAGAGCGTCTGCGCGCCGTTGCCCACGGCGGTGATGCCGGCGGCGCCGCTAAACTGCCCCATCATGTACAGGTCGGCCATGCCGTAGAGCATCTGCAAAAAGTACGAGAGCATATAAGGCAGGGCAAAGACCGCGATGGTCTTAAGGACATTGCCGCGTGTGAGGTCGTGTTCCATGGGCGGGGCTTTCTGGCTTGGTCTGTTTACGTACCAGTGTAGTGAAAACCCTACAACGATTGTAGAGTCAAGGTTTGTGTTGGCGGCGGGGAGAAAAAAGTCACGCTCGCGTTCATTTCCAATTGAATACAGGGGCGCGTCCTGCGAGCTTGGCGCCTGCACTAGCCTTGCAGAAATCGATTTCGGAGCACTTGACACCGATGCACGGCGCGCCATAATACCTGGGTTTGCGAACAACGTTTGATGGGGGATGAACCTGCGTGCGCAATCTCAAGATTTTGTTTTCCTATCTGGGGGCATACCGCCGCGATGCCATACTCGGCGTGTTCTTTGTGACGGCCGAGACGGCGCTCGAGCTGTTTATCCCGGTCATCATGGCAAATATCATCGATGTGGGCGTGCCGCGGGCGACATCAACTACATGCTGTTGCAGGGCACGTATATGTTGGTATGCGCCGCATGTTCGCTGGTACTTGGCTTGGGCTATGCACGCACGTCTGCTCGCGTCGCCTCGGGGCTGGGCGCTAACTTGCGCGAGGCGGAGTACCGCAAGATCCAGACGCTCGCTTTTGGCAATCTGGATAACTACGACGCCAGCTCGCTCGTCACCCGCATGACTACCGATATCACCGTCATCCAAAATGCCATCGGCAATGGCTTTCGCCCCATGGTGCGCGGTCCCGTGACGCTCATCGTCGGCTTGGTCTATGCGCTGGTGCTGTCGCGTCCGCTCGCCACCGTTTTCGCGATCATCTTGCCGGTGCTGGCGATCGTGCTGGGCGTTATCACCTATCGCGTCAGTCCGCTCTACCGCCAGCTGCAGACCTCGATGGACCATCTCAACGGTGTGGTGCAGGAGGACCTCACCGCCGTGCGCGCCGTCAAGGCGTACGTGCGTGCCGAGCACGAGGAGGCCAAGTTCGATGCCGTCAATACCGAGCTTGCGCGCACCGCGACGAAGACCTTTGGCAACGCCGTGTTCAACCTGCCGGTGTTTCAGCTGTCGATGTACGTGGCGGCGCTTTCCATTCTGTGGATCGGCGGGCGCATGATTCTTGCCGGCGAGCTCGGCGTGGGCTCGCTCACGGGCTTTATGAGCTATGTGCTGCTGATCATGAACTCGCTCATGATGATTTCCAACGTGTTTTTGCTGCTCACGCGCGCACTTGCCAGCGTGGAGCGCATCTCGCGGGTGCTCGACGAGCGTTCGCTTATCCAGGCGCCCGACGCTGCCGCTGCCGTGCACGAGGTGGCCGACGGAAGCATCGAGTTTCGCGACGTTTCCTTTAAATACCGCGCGGATGCAGCCGAGGATGTGCTCGAGCATATTGACCTTTGCATTGAAGCAGGCTCCACGGTGGGCGTGCTCGGCGGCACGGGCTCGGGCAAGAGTTCGCTTGTGCAGCTGATTGCGCGCTTGTACGACGCCACCGAGGGCACCGTGCTTGTGGGCGGACACGACGTGCGCGACTACGACTTGGCTACCTTGCGCGACGCCGTGGGTATCGTGCTGCAAAAGAACGTGCTGTTTACGGGTACCGTGCGCGAGAACCTGCAGTGGGGCAATCCGCAGGCGTCGGACGATGAGCTCCTCGCGGCCTGCCGGGCGGCATGCGTGGACGAGTTCCTGGATCGCATCGGCGGGCTGGACGGCGAGTTGGGCCAAGGCGGCGCCGGTGTTTCGGGCGGCCAGAAGCAACGCCTGTGCATTGCGCGCACGCTGCTCAAGCATCCGCGCGTGCTCATTTTTGATGACTCAACCAGCGCGGTCGATATGGCGACCGACGCTAAGATTCGCGAGCACATCGCTCGGATTCCCAATACGACCGTGCTCATCATCGCCCAGCGCATCGCGAGCGTCATGGATGCCGACCGCATTGTGGTGTTGGACGACGGTCGTGTCCACGGCGTGGGCACGCACGAGGAACTGCTGGCGGGCGACAACATCTACCAGGAGATTTATGCCTCGCAGATGGAGTTTGCGGGGGATGCGGACGTCGCAGACGGCGCAAATGCCCCGTCTTCGCCTGGCCCCAGCGGATCACTTCAAGCCACGGAAGGGGGTGAGCGCCATGCCTAAGACATCCGCTCAGGCCCGTCCCGCCAATCTGGCGCAGACGCTTCGCCGCCTGCTCTCCTACATGGGTCACGCCAAGTTCTCGCTGCTCGCAGTGGGTGTGCTTGCCTCTGTTGCGGCCATCGCAAGCCTTGCCGGTACCTACATGGTGCGCCCCATCGTCAACGGTTTGGCAACGGGCGGCGAGGAACTGCTCGCTAAGCAGGTTATCTTTACCGCTGCCATCTACGCCGCGGGCGTGCTCTCGGCTCTGGGCTACTCGCAGATTATGGTGCGCGCGGCCCAGCGCGTGGTGTCCGATATCCGCCGCGACCTGTTTGCCCACATTCAGACGCTGCCGCTGAGCTACTTCGACAGCACGCGCTCGGGTGACATCATGAGCTTCTTTACCAACGACGTCGACACCGTCTCCGAGGCGCTCAACAACAGCTTTGCCAACGTGATTCAGGCGATCATCCAGGTGGTCGGCACCACGGCCATGCTCATCATCCTCAACTGGCAGCTCACGATTATCACGCTCGTGTGCGATGCGGCCATTGTGCTGTATGCGCGCTACTCGGGCACGCGCTCTAAGCGTTTCTTTGCCGCCCAGCAGGCATCGCTTGGCGACCTGGACGGATATATCGAAGAGATGGTCTCGGGTCAAAAGGTCATCAAGGTCTTTAATCACGAGCAAGCCAACGTGGCTGGTTTTGACGCGCGCAACCAAGAGCTGCGCCGCACCGGTGGTGCCGCGCAGGCCTACGCCAACTCGATGGTGCCCATGACCGTGGTGATCGGCTATGCCAACTACGCCATCGTCGCCGTGGCGGGCGGCATGCTCTGCATCAAGGGGCTCGCCGACGTGGGCGCGCTTGCAAGTTACCTGGTCTTTGTACGCCAGGCCGCCATGCCCATCAACCAGTTTACGCAGCTGGGCAACTTTTTGCTCAACGCGCTGGCCGGTGCCGAGCGCCTGTTTGCCGCCATGGATCTTGAGCCCGAGGTGGACGAGGGCTGCGTGGAGCTGGTGCAGACGGGCGGCGCCGCGTGGGCATGGAAGATTCCCGAGGGCCAGGGCGTGGGCGCGTACGGGCACCTGCATGATGTGGCTGCCGTTGATGAGTCGGGCCGTGCGGTGGCTGCCGACGGCACCGAGCTCACGTGCGGCTTGGTCCCACTTGCCGGCGACGTGCGCTTCCATGCCGTGGACTTTTCCTACGTGCCAGGCACCCGTGTGCTCACGGACCTCAACCTGTTTGCCAAGCCGGGGCAAAAGATCGCGTTTGTGGGCTCCACAGGCGCCGGTAAGACGACCATCACCAACCTCATCAACCGCTTCTACGAGGTCGATGACGGCGAGATCACGTACGACGGCATCGATGTCAAGCACATTGCCAAGGCCAGCCTGCGCGGGTCGCTCGGCATTGTGCTGCAGGACACGCACCTGTTTAGCGGCACCATCGCACAGAACATCCGCTTTGGCAAGCTCGACGCGACCGACGAGGAAGTGCGCGCCGCTGCCGAGGCTGCCTGCGCGGATTCGTTTATCCGCCGCCTGCCTAGAGGGTACGACACACCGGTCACGGCCGACGGCGCCAACCTGTCGCAGGGCCAGCGCCAGCTGCTCGCCATCGCGCGCGTGGCCGTTGCCGACCCGCCGGTGCTCATCTTGGACGAGGCCACGAGCTCTATCGACACGCGCACCGAAAAGCTCATCGAGCGCGGCATGGACCGCATCATGCGCGGACGCACCACGTTTATGATCGCGCACCGCCTGTCCACCGTCCGCGACGCCGACGCCATCATGGTCCTCGAACACGGCCGCATCATCGAGCGCGGCACGCACGAAGAGCTGCTCGCTCAGCACGGCGAGTACTGGCAGCTGGCGCATGGCTTAAAAGAGTTGGATTAACCCGTTCGAGCACGATGCTTTGACCCCTCCATGCTCCTCACCTCGCCTCAAACCATCACAACATTCGACGTTTTTTGCCAAAATTGGGAAAAGCATCGAATGTTGTGATGGTTTTTCTACCACTCGATCGGGTGGAATCGCTTTCTTGCGCACGAAGGTGTGCGGACCCGGGGGCAGGGGAATAAGGTTGGTTATCCGACTCCATTGGAGGGCTCATGGACCTGCCGATTGTCCTGTCCCATAAGACTGCCTGGCTGTACCACAACGTGGCGCGCCCGTCCGAGCCGCTCTCGCGAGCAAGCAGCCTATACGATGAGGACTCGCTTGCTAACGAGGCGGAGCCGACCGCGAGCCTGCCCAAATTGGGACTCGATGCCAAGGGGCTGAGGGCTTCAACGGCAGTTGGGATCGTTACCGACTATCTGGTTTCGCTTGGTATTCCACGAGAAGAGCTCGATCATATCGACACGCTCGTCAACTTCGATTTTGAGCGCTCGACGCCGGCTGGATTTAGGTGCCACGTGTTTGGGGCGCCGGTGCCTCCAGGCCATCTTATCGAGGTGGCGGAGGGCCTTCTGGTGGTTGATGAGGCCATGTGCTTTGTCCAAGCGGGTTCGTGGATGAGCGAGCCCGAGCAGTTGGAATATGGGTATGAAATCTGCGCCCGATACCATTTGAATCATCTGTCGACAGGCGATTATATCGAGATGGGGCAGAGGTATGCCGTTGCCGATTTGATTGCCTATTGCAATGAGAACCGATCTCGTCAGGGGGCTATACGCGCGGTCTCCGTGCTCAAGCGCGTGCACGATGGCGCGCGGTCGCCCATGGAGACGGCCACCGCAATCATGGTCGTAGCAAAACGTTCCCAGGGCGGGCTAGGATACGTCAAGATCGAGCTCAACCATCGGGTCGATGTTCCCAACGAGTTCAAGTATCTCGCTAAGGCCGGGTATTTCGAGATTGACGTATATGCGCCTGCGAGCGGTACGGGAATTGAATACAACGGCTCGGACCATCTTGATAAACAGCGCAGCGCGTCGGATGCGGAGCGCATGACTGTGCTGAGCGCGCTGGGCTTTAAGATGATCGTCCTCACCGGGACTCAGTTTGCCCATCAGCTGCAATTGCACCGGGCGATGAACGCCATCGCGCTTGCGATAGCCTTAAGTGCGACCGAAGCGAAGCGTTCCAAAAGCGGCAGAACGACCTGCGAGAATTCGTGATTCGGCACTGGGACGGCGGCCTTTAGGGGCGCTTTGGCCCTTCTGCGGGGTGCCGTGGGCAGGCAAACCATCACAACATTCGACGTTTTTTGCCAAAATCGGGAAAAGCATCGAATGTTGTGATGGTCTGTGTTGAGGATGGGCTTGGAAAGTCCGTTTTGCTCGAAGCGACCTGTCCTGTCGTACGGGTGTCGGCATGATTCTCCCGTGGGGTATTATGTTTTCCGAAGAATAAAACGCCGCGTGAGGGGAGGGCTGCGTGGACGGGCGCGTGCAACATGACGGCTTTGGCCGCGATATCAACTACCTGCGCATTGCCGTTACCGACAAGTGCAATTTCCGCTGCATTTACTGCATGCCGGCCGATGGCGTGGCGCCCCGCGCGCACGACGAGCTGCTCAGCGCCGAGGAAATCGCCCGCTTTGTGCGCCTGGTGGCGGGGGAGGGCATTCGTCGCGTGCGCCTGACGGGTGGCGAGCCGCTGGTCAGCCGCCGTATCATCCCGCTCATTCGTGACATCCGCGCGATTCCGCAGATCGAGGACATCTCGCTTACCACCAACGGCGCCTTGCTGCCCAAGCTGGCGCCGCAGCTCAAAGATGCGGGGCTTAACCGCGTCAACATCTCGCTCGACACGCTCGACCCTACGCTCTTTGGAAAGATCACGCGCCTGGGTCGACTCGAGCAGACCATGGCTGGCATCGACGCGGCGCTGGCCTGGGGCTTTGAGCCCGTTAAGGTCAACTGCGTTGTGGTGCGCCGGCTCAACCAAGATGTGGCGGCCCTCGCGCGGCTCACGCTTGACCGCCCCATCCACCTGCGCTTTATCGAATACATGCCCATTGGCGACGAACACACGAGCTCGCATTGCGCTGTGGACCCGCATGCGCCCGCGCTCAATCCCGAGTTGTGGGATGCGAGCGACACCGTGCCGAGCGACGAGCTGCGGACGCGCATCAATGCCGGGGCCGCCGCGGCGGGACTGGGCGAGCTCGAGCCGCTCGACATCAACGACGCTCCTGCCGGCGCGGGCCTGCGCGCTATTGGCATTTTCCGGGCGCGGCGGGAACGGTCGGCTTTATTAGTGCCATGTCCAATCATTTTTGTGCGAATTGCAACCGTCTGCGCCTGACGGCAGACGGCAACGTGCGTCCGTGCCTATTCAGCGATGCCGAGTATTCGGTGCGCGACGCCCTGCGCCGTGGTGATGATATGCAGGTGCTTTCGATTTGGCGCGATGCCGTGGCCCACAAACCGCAGGAACACGCGATAATTGAGGGCACGCAACGATTTATGTCCCAAATCGGAGGATGATCATATGGCCAAGAGCAGGTACGCCGATGCCACCAAGGCCGCTCGCAGGGCCGCGATGTCTGCCCATAAAGTCACGGCTGCGGTGAATGCTGGCAGCTCCGACGCGTCCGCGCAGCCGTCTGCCAGCGCTGCCACCGAGCCGCCCGCGACGCCCGTCGCGACGAGCTGACGCATGTGGACGCCAAAGGCGAGGTGCGCATGGTTGACGTATCCGACAAGGCCGAGACCCATCGCATTGCCATCGCCGAGGGCACCATCCTCATGCACCCCGAGACGCAGGCTATGGTGCTGCAGGACCGCGCCAAAAAGGGCGATGTGCTTGCCTGTGCGCGCGTGGCGGGCATCATGGCCATCAAGCGCACGAGCGATATCATTCCCATGTGCCATCCGCTGCTCATTACCAAGAGCAAGTGCGACATTGCGCCCATCGCTCCGGCGGGGACGCCGGCCGAGGACGTGCCCGAGGGCTGGGCGCGGCGCGCGCGGACGGGCAGGTTGGCTTTCACGTACTGGTTACGGCCGGCGTGACGGGCAAGACGGGTATCGAGATGGAGGCCCTGACCGGCGCGAGTGCCGCGTGCCTTACGATCTACGACATGTGCAAGGCCGTCGATCGCGGCATGGAGATCGTCGACGTGCGCCTGCTGCACAAGGAAGGCGGCCGCTCGGGCGTGTGGGATCGCGCAGAGCGTCAGGCCGCTGCTGTTGAGGCCGTGGCCGCTGACGGTGTCACACCTGCGAGCGCACCCGTCGCTGTCGCACCCGCAGCTCCGACCCCGACCGTCCCCGCGATCGCGTTTATCGGCTACCAAAACTCGGGCAAGACCACGCTCGTCGAGAAGGTTATCGCCGAGCTCACCCGCCGCGGCCTGCGCGTGGGTTCGCTCAAGCATCACGGACATCACGGCTTTGATATCGACGTGCCCGCTAAGGACACTTGGCGTCATCACCAGGCCGGATCCAAGCACGTGGGCCTCATCTGCGCCACGCGCTGGGCGGAGTACGCCGACACGCGCGAGGAGGACGAGATGCCCGCGCGCGAGCTGCTGTCGCGCTACAACGATGTCGATGTGGTGATCATCGAGGGCTACAAGACCGAGGGCTTCGACAACATCGTGGTCGCGCGCTCCGGTGTCGACCGTCTGCGCGGCAAGAGCTCACTCGACCTGGTCGACGGCCACACGCTGGCCCTTGCCTGCAACGAGGCCCTGGCACGTCAGGCCTTCGACGCCGGCTTTGCGACCCGAGCCATCAACATCAACGACGCCCGGGTCATCTGCGATCTGATCCAAGATCATCTTTAGGGGTCGACGCTGCGCCGGCCCCAAGCACCCCATCTCGCCCCTCAAGCCGTCGCTCGCGTACCAAAGTACGCGTCGCTCCTCTTTCGGGGCGACCTGGGGCACTTGGAACCGGCTCGCTGCGCTGCCATAACATGCCAAAAAGGGACAGGTTTATTTTGGCAGGTTTTATCTGGGCAAACGTCAAAACCACCACAAAGGGGCCAGGCACCTTTGTGGTGGTTTTTGCTTTGGTGGATGGTTGGGACATGCCTTACAATCTACCAAGTAGTTCATGACGGGCGGAAAGACAGAAGGAAGGGGCTCGATGTGTCCTTAGTAAGGCATACGGATAGATTGAGCCAATGGACGGAGGGCCAAATGCTCGCTGCCCACATTCGTATGCAATAAGGAGCCCCCATGCCCACATCTGTATTTCCAAAATTCCACTCGTCGCTGTCCGTGCAGGCTAAACGCCTGGTGGCAATGCGCTTCCTCATCTACACCGGCTTTCAGACCAGTTATTTTATCGGCGTCATCGGAACGCTCACCTATACGGATGACGCTTCGGTCGTCGCGACATCGCTGGCCGTCCTGTTCATGAACGTCTTTGTGATCCTGGGATCCTTTGCGGGCGGCGCGGCGCTCGACGCCTGGGGTCCGCGCCGTCATTTCTTGCTGAGCATCGTCGGCACGCTTGTAACCGGCACGGCAATCATTGCCTTTGGTGGTGCGACCGGCATTGTCCTGCTCGGCGCGGTGCTCCTAGGCTTTACGATGGGATTTGCCCAACCCATCGCCACATCTTATCCGGCCTACCTCACCGACGACCCCGCCGAACTCAAAGACATCAATTCCGCCATCGCCATGTTCTCAAACGTGAGCATTATCGTCGGACCCACGCTGGGCGGCTTTGTCGCGGCGGCTGCATCGTCGCGCGCGGTGTTCGTGCTCATGATGCTCTTTACCATGTTGGCGCTCGTCGTCAGTTGGGGCTTTAGGCCGCAGGCCAGCCATGTCGCCGGACATGTGGATGCCGATTCGGCAGAGGAAGGGGAACGTGCGGAACAAAGCTCCAACCCCAGCATATCCTCCCGCGTCACCTTCGCGACCAGCATCAAGACGGTCTTTACCAACAGCGTTCTTGCCCTGCTGTTTTGTATCATTTTTCTTTCGAACTTTGGCTATGGCGCCTTTGACCCGCTCGAGTCGTTTTTCTATCGCGATGTCCTGCACGTCGGCGTTGAGTGGATGGGGTGGCTTTCGTCGGCCTGCGGTGTGGGCGCGGTGCTGGGTGCCGTGCTCGCGCTCCGCTTGCCGCCGCACTTGGTAAACCTAAAAACACTGCTCGTGGCGCTCATGTCCGTGGGCCTGGGAAGCCTGCTCTATGTGGGGACACCGTACGTGGGCGTGGCTCTTGTCGGCCAGATTGCACTGGGCATAGCTTGGGGCATCGTCAACCCGCTTCATAACACCATCGTGCAAACGACGGCTCCGCTCGAGCAGCTCGGTCGCGTCAACTCGGTCATGGGCTTTGGCAATATGTTCGCCGGCGTGGCCCCGCTGGCGATTGCCCCGTGGCTGGCGGCGACATTTGGCGTACAACGGACACTCGTGGGGGCAGGCATGGTCGTGACGGCGGTTCCCGCGGCGTTGCTGCTGTTTGGACGCCGGCATTTTAATCGTGCCGCAAGGCAGTAAAACCCATCACAACATTCGATGAAAATCGCGATTTTGCCAAAAAACATCGAATGTTGTGATGGTTTGGCCCGCAAACGTCATTTCCACCACAAAGGGGCCAGGCACCTTTGTGGTGGTTTTGCACCAAAGCGCCCCGTGCGCGCCTTGGTATACCATGTACGCCGTTCGCGAATACGCCCCACACCGCCGCACAACCCAGAAAGGCCCCCATGGACACTACCTTCAGCCACATCAAAGCCGTGTTCTGCGATATCGACGGCACACTACTCACGAGCCAGCACACGGTGTCCCCGCGCACCGTGGCGGCGATCCGCGCCCTGCGCGAGCGCGGTGTGCTCTTTGGCCTGTGCACCGGGCGCGACGCCCACGCGACCGAGGCCATGTACGAGCTCTGGGGCATCGAAGGCCTGGTGGACGTGCTCGTGGGTTGCGGTGGCGCCGAGGTCATCGACCGTGCGCACGACATCAACGAGCTGAGCTATCCGCTGCCGGGCGAGACCATCGCGCGCATCTGCAAGCACATGGCGGACCTTCCGGCAACGCCCGTCTGCCCCCGAGACGGCGTGTTCTACGTGCCGAGAGCAATGCGTGCGTCGAGCACCTGTCGCGCGTCGACGGCGTGCCCTACCAGGTGGTCGATTTTGCCGAGTTCTTGCGCGGGCCGCAGCCCAAGGTGATGTTTACCATGGCACCCGAGGTAATGCCGCGGGTGATTGAGCGGGCGTCGACGTTTGCCGATGACACTGTTAAGGCGGCAGCTCTGCAAACCACGCAGCGGCTCTACGAATTCATGGATCCGCGCGTGTCCAAGACTCGCGGCCTTGTGCGCGTGGCGGAGCTCAACGACATGGAGCTCCAGAACATCTGCGTGTTTGGCGATGCCGATAACGACACCTGCATGGTGGCCGACGCCGGCGTGGGCGTTGCCATGGCAAACGGCAGCGCCGCCACCCGCGCCGCCGCCGATTTTGTAACCGCCAGCAACGACAATGACGGCATTGCGGTCTTTATCGAGGAACATCTTCTGTAGCGCCTGGGGGCAGCCACAAAGAGGGCAGAGCGCCTTTGTGGTGGTTTTCCAAGCGTTCCAGCAGTCGATTGTTGGAACGCTTTTTTGTAGCGAGGAGATTTGCAGCCGGTAACATGCGATGTCATTCAAGTGTCGATGTATGAACATGTCGGCACACACTGGTTGTGCAGTAATTGACCAATTAGCTCAAAACTAATATTTGCAGGTAGATATACTGCCATTCACGGCGCAATTTTGACCGTTCACAGATTGAGCGGGTAAAACAAAATGTTGTACAAACAATGATAAAGTGTCATTTATCTAGATTTGCTAACGAGTTTACCAGCGTCTTTCCGAAATTTAACCCTCGAAAAACAACGCATAGTTTGAATAATTGTCAAGAAGTTAAGGCAACGCGAAGTAAAATTGACATTGTTAGCCTTGCGTTGTTTAAACAAAGAATAATAATATGCATATCGAGCGCGAGCAATTATAGGTTGCGCGCCCAAGTTTGATGGTGAAAGAGCAGGATCGCGGTCTCTTGGGGAGGAGACATCGATGAAAGCAAATTCAGACAAATCTAAGCAAAGTAATAAAGCGACGCGCCGTGTACTGGCAGGCGTTTTGTGCGGAGCCTCCGTTTTGAGCCTGGTACTGTCGCTCGTCATGCCTCCGATCTCGCAGGCCATTGCCAACGATGCCCAGGCAGCTCCTACCGAGGAAACTGTGATGGGGGGGGGTTCCTCAACTGAGTCTACTGATGTAGAAAACACCAACAACGGGGATACCGAAAACCAGAATAGTGACGATGCTGCGGGCGACGACGAAATCCAGCAGGAGGAGCAGCCCAAGGACGAGTCGCAGGCAGAAGAAAATGAAGCGATCGACGATGGCGCTGGTTCGTCAGCCGAGGAGGCTGTGGCGAGCGAAGAGACAGCCACGGACATCAAGAATGCCGGTGACTTGCAGGGAAAGCTTCTAGGCGTTGAGGAAAATCAAACCGCCAGCTTTACGCTTGCGGCTGATATTGACTTTCCTGGTGAAATCACACTTAACAAAGGCGGCAGCAATACCACCCTTGACCTAAGTGGTCATAAGATTAAGCACTCGAGCGCCGACAAGCCGTTATTCAATGTTGCCGGTGGTGCGTCACTTACAATTAGGGATTCTGCACAGGTGGGTGAGACGGTCAGCGAGGGCCAGCAGCTAGCTGATCAGGGGCAGAGCCTGAATGCCGATAATTATGACAAGAATGCCGCCAATTATGGCAAGAATGCCGAACTGACTTACGATAACGATAACATTCCATCTAATCTTACCTACTACGTGACCGAATCGTCCCCGAGCGGAACAGGCACAACCGAGACACTTGTCAAACATGACGTTGAGATTAAAGGCGCCATCGTGGCGTGCGGCGGCAACGCAAATCTAAAGCTCATCAATCTATATAACAACAACGGCAAGGGCGGCACGTTTAACCTTGTGAGCGGCGTGATCACGCAAAAACAAGGCGGCAGCGTTAGCAGCTTGGTCTATGCCGAGAACGGCTCTACCGTCAACATGCGCGGCGGCTATGTGTGTGGAGCTTCTGGCTCGGGTGCGGGCGGCGGAATTGAAATACACGGTAATTCGACCCTCGAGGTTTCCGGTGGCGTAATTGCCGGCAACAGTGCTCCTAGTGGCGGTGGTGTGTATGCTAAAGACTCCACGGTCAACATAACTAATGGCGTAATCTCCGGCAACAGCACGCTTGCTACTGGTGTTGGTTTCGGCGGCGGCATCATGGCCGAAGGCGGCAGCGTTACTGTTTCTGGTGGCTACATTACTAACAATAAATATGCCAATTACTGTGGTAACGATGGTAATGGCGATCATGGCGGTGCTGGACTTGCCGCTAAAAACGGTACTCATGTCACCATTTCGGGCGGCCAGATCACGGGCAACTATTCTGAGGAAGCCGGCGGCGGCGTCTATGTGACCGACATCGAACACCAAGGGGCGAGCTCGCGAAAGACAATGGCATGGCTCAACATTACGGGGGGAACTATTGCCTCTAACGTGAGTTTTCGCTCTGAGGGTGCCGGCATTCGCGTGGGCCAGATGGTTGACGCGATGATAAAAGGAACGTCAAATTCAAATCCAGTCTATATCACTAATAACCACTGCATGTCTCGCTTTGACTGGGGTGGAGGCGGCATCTTCGTCCAGGGCGATTCTAAGGTCGCGTCTAATGCTGGTAGGCTATTTGTCTATAACTCCTATATAAGCAGCAATGAGGCCGGTGGCTACGGTGGCGGCGTTGCGGTTTGCCCGACGGGTAAGACTTTGGTGACAGGCACCGACGGCACGGCGATTTTCGGTAATACTTCTGCCGGAAATGAGCAAAACGCGAACGACTACGAATCCGTGAGTAATACAGGCAATAACGGCACCCCCCATCTTTCCGGCGGTGGTCACGGTAAGGACCAGGACTCCGACGCCTACAATGCCGAAGTGTTTCGCGAAAACGGCCACGCGGACTTCTTCCTTGCGGCGGAGGGTCATACGACTCCGATCGCGGCGGTGATTGGCAAAATGCTTGGCGGCGGCGATGCTAAGTATCGGGGAAGCTTAGAGCTCCAGAAAGCCATTACTATCCCCGCTAACGGTGGCGTGCAGGTATATAAAAGCATCGGCCTGAGTTCGGATGTTAAGGCTCAAGACCCCGAGGCGATCAATGCGCGAAAGGCTGCGCTAGAGGCGGGCGCGACGTTTATCACGGGCAATTATTCCTGGAACCATGGCGGCGGCATCATGTCGAACGGCGACCTGTACATGGGCGCGCCTGAGGACACGTATGTCTATCCGAGCCTCAAGCTCAAGGCGACCAAGAAGCTGGAAGGCCGCAAGCTCAATGATGGGGAGTTCTCCTTTACGGTGTATCGCAAGGATTCAGACGACCCTTTGGCTGGCACGACAGCTGGCACGACATTCAATCGCGACGTTTGCACCGAGGTTGGAACAGCAGCAAATGATGCAGAAGGCAGCATTACGTTCGACCTTGGTGAACAATTCGCATCGAGTGGCGCGGGTAACGAAATCACATACTACTTGGTCGAAGACCCCGGTGGTGATTCTGGCATCACGTACGACTCCAGCGTGTATAAGATTGTGGTGACGGCCGAAGATACCAAGACCTTGCTCATGTCTGTTCCGAGTAAAGAAAACTCAAGCCAACTGAAGGATCTTTACATCCATAACTACACGATTAAAAACGTCGGTGTAACCAAGTACGAATTCCGCGAGTCGTCTGGGAAGTGGGAGAACGTAAAAGCGAGGAGCAAGGTGCAGAAGAGTGGAGACTATTATCCAATTATCTGTGAGGGTGACTCCACGACTTTCACTAACAAGTTCACTCCGTACGACTCGAAGGGCTCCTGGACGCCTATGGCGACTAAGGTCGTTGAGGGTGGCGAGATGAAGGAGTTCACGCTCCAGCTTGCGACCGACACAGATTTTACGGATATCGTTAGCAGCAAGTCCACCACTGCCGACGGCGACAAGTCCCAGACCCTGAGCTTCGACAAGATTGATTACAAACTCGATCAACTCGACCAGCTCGCGTCTGGCCCCGCTGGCCGTGGTGCTTCCAAGACCTTCACGTACTACGTGCGCGAGAAAGACGACGGTTCGCTGTTCTCGCACTATACGTACGACCAGTCGGTCTATCAGATTACGGTTAACGCGACTGACGACTCTAACCACCATATAGACGTCACTGCTACCTACAAGCAGATTCAGGATCGTGACGGCAATCCAGTGACCAACGACACGGGCCGCGAACTCACTGACAGTTCCACCCCCACCTTCACCAACACCTACTCAACCTCTTTGCCCCTTTCTGGTATGTCGGGCGTCACTCTGACGTACCTTGCCGGCGCGGCGGTGCTTTGCGCTGCTGCGGCCTGGATGCACATTCGTCGCAAGGCGAATGCGAAGGGAGGCGAGCGTCGTGAATAAGAAAGTTTGCTCCTTCCCGATCTTGTTTGCGCTGCTTGCCCTCTTGATCGGCACCTGCGCGGTTGTGTTCCCCGCATCCGCGCAGGCCGCGCCGACCTCGACCGGTTCCATCACGGTGAGCGGCACCGTGGCGCGCAGCTACGACGCCTACCAGATCTTTAGCGCCAACGTCGTCGACGGCGACAGCGACGCCAAGATCGCCACCGACCTCGCCTGGGCAAGCGACGCCGTGCGCGACGCCGCGCTGCCTGTGCTGCACAGCGCCGGCATGCCCAATTCCCAGACCACCGCGCAGGAAGCTGCCGAGTGGCTCAACACCGATTCCCACCTTACGAGCGCGCTGAGCGCGCAGCTCGCTCGCTTCCCTCCAGAGCTCTGCGCCGAGCTCGCGGCCCTCAACGCGGGCACGGCGGCCGAGCTGCCCTGCGGCTACTGGCTC
>JAQEDL010000070.1:0-4863 GCA_027669365.1 Coriobacteriaceae bacterium AM49-12
GCGGCGCAGGCAGGTAAGATTGAAGGGCCTGACGCCGGAGGAGTTCCGGAGCCGGGCCCTTGCGGCGTAGTCGCTATTTATTCAGTCCAAGTTTCGGGGCGCAGTTCACTGTCCTCAATGTGGCGGTGTTGGTAATTAGAGGACGAGCTGATGGTAGTCGGCGGGGGTTATACGGCCTTCGGTGGCGGCACGGAAGGCGGCGAGGGCATCGCCCGAGAACGGCATGACCCAGCAAAGCCCACAGCCGGCGGTAATGGAGCCGGGCAAAGGCATGATGCGCCCGGGCACACCGGCGGCAAGGCAAAGCTGCTCGCATTCCATCACAGCGAAGGTGCTGTCAAACGACACGATAATCTTGCGTTCGTGGTCGAGGGCATCACCGGACGGGCCTTCGCGGTGCGCCTCACGATACGCCGCGGCGGCCGATTCCTCTTCCGCGGTATGCCCGCAGCCTCCGCAGCCGCAAGTACAAGGCTCGGACCCATCGCAAGTGCAAGGTTCTCCCGTGTCGGGACAGATATCGTGAGACATGGCAACTCCAATCGTCTAGGCGAGCAGCTCGGCCGCCGCAAACTCCTCGGGTGTATTGACGTTTTCGAAGCAGAGCGTGGAACCGGCAACCTCGACAATCTGGGGCTCATCCAGATAGCCGGCATGGACCTGGTCGATCAAACAGCGGATGCGTTGGCGGTCCTGGTCGAGCAACTCACGGGCAACCGGCGCACACGCGTCACAGCGCCAGACGGCGCAAAGCGGCTCAATCCCCCGCTCCTCGCGCGGCACGCACGCATCGAGCGGGCCTTCCTTGACACGATCCGAAAGCGCGCCGATGAGTTCCGGCGAGACAAACGGCATATCGCAGGCAACGATCGCCACGAGAGGCAGCCGGGCCGCAGTCAGCGAACTCGCGATGCCGCGCATGGCACCGGCGGGACCGTCGACGTCCATCACCACGCGGGGGCGCAGGCCATCAAACATAAGTTCCTCAAGATAGGCAAGCTCGCTGGGACGCGAAGTCGTCACAACCAACTCGCCGGCAATTGGCGCCAGCCGACCCAGCACGCGCTCGATGAGCGGCTCGCCGCAAAACGCCATGCGAGCCTTATCGCAGCCCATGCGCGACGACAACCCGCCCGCTTGAACGACACAAGAAAGATCGGCCCGTCTTACGGTAGTCATACGGCAAAACACCTCCATCGGCACGTTCAAAATCCAGCGCACGGGGCAAATACCGTAGACGACATGACAGACGACACGGCGGACCCGTACAAAAACAAAACAGCGCCTTTGCGGCACGCAGTAAGACCGCGAGCACAAAAGCGCTGGTAGCGTATGGCGGGAACGTATGTGAATCGAACACATCCAAGACGTTTTGCACGCCTCGCAACGGTTTTGAGGACCGCGGAGCCCACCGGAGCCCATCCGTTCCCAAGTGCGGCGGTATTTTACCAAACCGAACAGGCCCCATCCCATAAAGACGAGCAAGAAGTTGCGGTGGAATAGTTCCTGTTTTTGCTGCCAAAGCCCCCAACTAAGAACTATTTCACCGCAACTGAGGAGACGGGGCGGGTGACCGGCCTAGCGTAAGGAGCGCAGGCCGCCGGCGTCCTTGTCGAGCACCGTAAAACGTACGGCATCCAGGTGCTCCAAGATGCTGATGGCACGTTTGCGCGACACGCCCAGCGCCTCACGCAGCACGCTCGTGGTGGCAGCGCCGCCGGCTGCCTCAATGGCGGCGGCAACAAGCTCGCGCGCATGGGCCTCGGCGGCAGCAGACAGGGCAACGTCGCGCTCGACCTTCACGATCGAGCGATTGAGCGAAAGCTCGCGCAGGGCACGCGTCATGGTGTCGCGATCGAGCTGCAGCTGTTCGCCCACCTCGGGCAATGTCGGTGCATCGAGGCCGGCTTCGTCCAGCAAGGCAACGATACGTTCGCAGGCCTCGCGCACCACGCGCGCCGCGGCGGCAGCGGAGTGCGGGTCGAATACCTCGGCGCCCTCGGCGGCACACACGCCACGCGAGCAGCCTCGGCAATCAGAGCCGCGGCAACGCCTTCATCAGCAGTAGGCCACGCAGCATGGGCAACGGCGCCAGGCGTAAAGCCCGTCTCCTTGGGAGACGCCGCATGCATGGCTGACAGGGTCGCCGCCAGTGCATCCATCGCGGCGTCGAGCACCACGACGTCCGCCAAGAGGCCAGCATCACCCGCGTCAAGCTTGCGAACAGAGCCCTGCGACACCAACCCGCGCAGTGCGGCATCGACCTCGCCGGCACCAAGATCCAAAGCCTCGGCAACATCAATCGCCGTAACCGGCAGCGTCTGCAACGCCAGCCAAGCGCCCACACCGCCCGCGATATCGCCGGCCTCAAGAGCCGCGTACAGCACGCGCTCCCCCTCAGCAAGCTCGCGCGAGCGACGGCAGCGCGAAAGCAGCACGCGCCCGCCGCCAATAAGCATCACGGGCGAATATGACAGCACCACGGCATGGTCCCCGGCACGTAGCGGCAGCGAGTCTTCCAAGCGCACCTGAACGATACGGGTCTCGCCCACCGCCATGGAGGCCTCGCCCTCCATGAACATGATGCGACCGACAACCTCGGCCGTACCCGCCATCACGTGCACACGAGCACCCGACTCGAGCACACGCGGCTTGGCTCCCTCGCGACCCAAATACGTAAACGTCATCATAAAGCGCATCGTCTGGCCAAAGCGGCCCGCCACGCCGAGCATCTCACCGCGGTCAAGTGCCGCGACGCCGTCACCCACCAGGTTGAGCGCCACACGCTGACCGGGCAGCGCCCGCTGCGTATCGCCATGCACTTGGATCCCGCGCACGCGGCAGGTCGTGCGCGACGGCAGCGCAACGAGCTCATCGCTCACCGCAACCGGCGCATCGTGCAGCGTTCCCGTCACGACGGTGCCGACGCCCTTGATCGTAAAGCAGCGGTCGATGGGCAAGCGCGGCGCGGCATCGGTTCGCTCGGCACGGTCGCGGCAGGAATCCCAGCAAGCGGCAACCTGCTCGTCGAGCGTAGCCAGCAGGTCATCGATCCCCGCGCCAGTCTTGGACGACACGGGCACAATCGGCGCGTCCGCAAACACGGTACCCGACAAAAAGTCATCGACATCGAGCTCGGCAAGCTCGGTCATCTCGGCGTCGGCCAAGTCGCACATCGTCAGCGCCACCACCATATGCGTAACGCCCAGCAGCTCCAGCACATGCACGTGCTCGCGGGTCTGCGGCATCACGCCTTCGACGGCCGATACCACCAGCACAGCAACGTCGATGCCCGTGGCACCCTGCACCATGGCGCGCAGGTAATGCGCGTGGCCCGGCACGTCGACCAGGCCGACGATCTTGCCACTCGGCAGCGCCAACTCGCCAAAGCCAAGCTCAACGGTCATACCTCGACGGCGCTCAACCTCCAGGCGGTCGGGGTTTTTACCCGTCAGCGCCTCGATAAGCGCCGACTTACCGTGGTCGACATGGCCCGCCGTGCCAACGATAACGGGGCATTCCACCAACGCTTCGGCCTCACTCATCAGCGCACCGCCTTGGCAACGCATGCGGCAAGCGTCGACGCCGCCGTCTCGATATCGCGGTCGCCCACAAGCGTACGGACGTCAAACAAAATGCGATCGTGCGAGGTTCGCGTGACGACCGGCGTGTCGAAGTCCTGGACAAGCGAGCGCTTGAGCGCGTCGACCGTCAGGCGCTCGTCAACAAAGCGCACGGCAACGCACATCGTCGGCAGCTCAACGGTAGGCAGCGAACCGCCGCCGGGCGTCGAGGACTCCTCGACGATTTCCACCTGCACGGCACACGGGCAGCCAGCCTTATCGAGCCCGGCGACCATACGATCGCGCAGCTTGCGGGCACGTCGTTCCAAATGGGCCTGCGGCAGCGTGAGCATGCTGAGCACCGGAATATCGCGATGGGCCACGTCGGCGCCGTCCATGTAGATGCGAAGTGTGGCCTCGAGCGCCGTGAGCGCCAACTTGCCCGGACGCAGAGCGCGCATGAGCGGATGTGCGCCGCAGGCCTGGACCAGATCGCGACGGCCCATGATAATGCCCGCCTGTGCGGCACCGAGCAGCTTATCGCCCGAGCACGACACCACATCGAGCCCCGCCGAAACCGAAGCCGGCGTGGGTTCCTCGCCGCCGCGCACCAAGATGTCATCGGGCAGCAGCGCGCCCGAACCCTGGTCCTCGTAGAACAGCAGGCCATGCTTGTGAGCAAGCGCCGCAAGCTCCCGAGAACCCACCTCCTCGTGGAAACCCTCGATGCGATAGTTAGAAGGATGGACCTTAAGGATCATCGCCGTATCGGGCGTGATGGCACGCTCGTAGTCGACCAGATGCGTGCGGTTGGTGGCCCCGACCTCGACGAGCTTGGCACCCGAGGCCTCCATGACGTCGGGGATACGGAAGCTGCCGCCGATCTCAACAAGCTCGCCACGGCTGACTATGACCTCTTTGCCCGCGGCATGGGTTGCCAGCACCAGCAGCACCGCAGCGGCGTTGTTGTTGACCACGAGCGCGTCCTCGGCACCGGTGAGCGAGCGGATCAGTTGCGCGGCGTGCTCCTTGCGCGACCCGCGCGAACAGGTGTCGACGCTGTACTCGAGCGTGCTATACCCGCGCGCAACCTCGGCCACGGCCTTTGCCGCCGACTCCGCAAGCGGGGCACGGCCCAGATTGGTATGGATGACCACACCCGTGGCGTTGACGGCGGGACGCAGGCTCGGCAGCGCGGAGCGATGCGCACGCCACTCGATGGCCGAGGCCAGGCTCGGCAGCGCGGAGCGATGCGCACGCCACTCGATGGCCGAGGCCAGCTCGCGCTTGGAACGCGGGG
>JAQEDL010000071.1:0-4032 GCA_027669365.1 Coriobacteriaceae bacterium AM49-12
ATGCACTAGGCCTGGACGAAGTCCGGGCCCGCGCCTTTAGACGCGAGCCCGGGGCCCGTGGGTTATACCCTAAGAGCAAACCACCCTTTTTAAGGGTGGTTCTGATTGGACAACGCAGCCAGCCTCCACCGTCCGATGCGGGTACGTTCGTCATCGCGTTTCTTGACTCGTATGAGGTTCGGTTTAGGGTCCGTAGGCGCACGCGCGGTGCGGACGGTAGAAGGCATTTGCGCCGCAAGCGCAAATAAGAATGCCCGGGGTTCGGAGCCCGGGCATTTAACAAAACCAGAAAACTAGGCCGCCCGCGCTCTCGTACATTTACGCGGGGTGCGTCGTTTTCTATTGACATTATATCCCGAATCGCCCCGCCGATTCGGGACATTTTGAAAACCCAAATGTAGGCTTAGGCACGAACGGTATCTCCTTAATTCCGAAAATTATGTATAATTCCAATACAAACTGGAATCGAACGAAAACAATGGAAATGAACGAAGCGCTAATCTACTTACAAGAAGCACTAGGCCTCTTCGCCAAGACCAAAACTTGGCCTGGATCCGCACGCTTGCCGCTGCATCTGCGGGCGATTGGGGTCCGCGCTGTTGACGCAAACGGTTTTTCGTTTTTGCTTGCAAGCTTGCCTACTGGCGTCGGGCTTCCCGAGGCTAAGAGAGTCTATAGTCAGCTAGCCTTGCGCGCGGAGACTCCTGTTGTCGTTTCGTTTCCTGATGCCGATGCACGTCAGCGCAAAGCATTGGTCGCACAAGGGATTCCCTTTGTCTGCCCCGGTAGACAGGCTTTTCTTCCATTTATGGGCACAGCTTGCACGGAGAGGGGCGGTGCCCGGTTTCGCAATCACGCGACCAAGATGTCACCCAACGCACAGGCTGCCGCAATCTGGGGAGCAGCCCAGGAGCCATATCGTCCCTATGACCTTTGTCGTGCGCTTGGGATTTCGGCAAGCCGCGCGAGTGAGGCCATAACCGAGCTTGTTGACAGGGGGCTCGCGAGGCGCGAGCGTCGCGAGCGACGTGTCGTCGTGTTCCCTGTTGCCGTTGATCTTCTGCTTAGCGAGCACATGGCAGAGCTCTCCTCGCCTGTCTCGAAGGTCTTTTTTGCAAGGAAGACGCCGCAGATCGACTATCTTGTTGACGCCGGGGAGACGGCGCTCGCTGCGCGTTCGATGCTCGCTGCGCCGGGCATGGAACAAAAGGCCGTCTTAAGAAGTACATGGCGTCAACTGAGCGACCTCGAAGTCGCAGACGGGGAGTTGCCGGATAACGAGACGGCGATGATCCAAGTGTGGCGCTATGCACCCGTGTTTGCCGACTCCTCCCGTGTCGACAACATTTCGCTTGCGCTATCTTTGGCGGCAATCGACGATGAGCGAATTCAGCTCGAAGTCGATCGCATGTTTGGAAAGGAATATCCATGGCAAGAAGCGCTGTAGAAGGTCTCCAAGAATTTCAGCAGCATATGCAAGAAGCTGAAGGATCGTATGCCCTTATCGGCGGCACGGCATGCGACATTTTGCTCGCGGAGGCGGGACTTCCGTTTAGGGCGACTCACGATTTTGATGTGGTAATTGTCGCCGATGACCGGTTGCCTCAGACGGCAGAAGCTATATGGACTTTGGTGCGTGATGGCGGTTACCGCTGCGGCTGGGGCGAAGGCAAAGGCTCATGTTTTTATCGGTTTACAGAGCCTAAGAGGCCGGGTTACCCCCATATGATCGAACTCTTCGCGAAGTGCCCCGACTTTCTAAAGGGTCGTGAGGGGATTGATGTGGCGCCAATTCACGTTGATGAAAACATAAGCAGTCTTTCGGCAATTTTGTTGGACGATGCTTACTACAGCTTGTTCCTTCAGGGAATTCGGACCGTAGACGGCGTTTCGGTCCTGGGTACGGAATACATTGTCCCGTTCAAAGCGAAGGCGTATCTCGACCTAAAAGCCAGAAGGGAGGCGGGGGAGAACGTTGATTCGAAGAAGGTAAAAAAGCATAAACGTGATGCGCTGAGGCTTGCTCAGCTGCTCGGCGAGTCGGAAGGTGTCGACCTGGGCGGAGAACTGAAAGACGATATGCTTGCGTTTGTTAAAGATTGTGAGGTAGGCGACGTCAATCTGAAACAGATCGGGGTTGCGGGCGTAACGATGGTGCAGTTGCTCGAGACGATGAAAGCAACATATGGCTTGATTGGTTGAGTGGGGTTACGTGGCCCGGACAGTGCAGTCTAGCTGCGTTGTCCGACGCATGAGCTCGCTAATCGGCTATTATTTGTTTAGACAACTTGAGTTGTAGAGGAGTGACTGGCGATGGTGCAGGGCGCCAAACATATGAAGAGCAATAACGCCGCGGCCAACGGTGGCTCAAGCCTCAGCCCAAACCTCAACCAAAACCCAAGCGCCGCCGCAAGCGGCTGCCGCGCTGGGCCGACCGTCTCATCACCATCGTCATCATCCTTATTGGCGTGGGCCTTATGACCTGGCCGTGGATCTTGGACCGGCTCGAGGCCTCGGGCGTGTTCAACCAGATCAGCACCGTGTCCAGCACCGTGGACGCGCTGTCTGCCGAGGAGCGCGAGCGCATCCTGCTCCAGGCGCGCTCCTATAACGAGCAACTTGCCGGCGAGGCCACCGAGCTTCCCGCCGACCAGATCGAGCCCTACGCCCAGCAGCTCATCTTTGACCGCGACCCCATGATGAGCTGGGTCGAGATCCCCTCCATCGACGTGAGCATGCCCATCTACCATGGCACGAGCGAGGAGGTCCTCATGGCGGGTGTCGGCCACTTGGAGGGCACGAGCCTGCCGGTGGGCGGCACCTCGACGCATTGCGTGCTCACCGCGCACTCGGGTATGCGCAACCTGAGCATGTTCGACGACATCCACTCGCTGGAGCCCGGCGACCTGGTGCTGCTGCACACCATGAACAAGACGCTTGCCTACAAGATGGTGGACTCCGAGGTGGTACTGCCCGAGGAGATGGAGTCGCTGACTATCGAGCCCGGCGCCGACAAGGTGACGCTCGTCACCTGCACGCCCTACGGCGTGAACGACCATCGCCTGCTGGTGCATTGCGTGCGCACCAAGTACAACAAGAAGGACGTCGACAAGCAAAAGTCGCTGGCCGGCCGTCACTGGGGCAAGCGCGAGTTTGCCGTGCTCATCGTGGTCGTGGCCATTGTGCTGTTGCTGCTGGACATCGTGATCCACGCGGTCCGCAAGCGCCGCAAGGCCAAGGCCTCGGCATAGGACATTCTTCAGAACCACCACAATGGGGACAGGCACCTTTGTGGTGGTCGGGACTTCCAAACCATCACAACATTCGATGAAAATCGCGATTTTGGCGAAAAGCGTCGAATGTTGTGATGGTTATCGTTGTGGGCGGGACGGTTTTCGCTATGGACGGTGCGGTTTCGCTCCAGAACGGCCAGCCCGCTGCCTGCCAATCCACCGCCCTCGTTACGTTTTCGCTGCATTTGGGTAAAGCACCTGCTCCAAGCGGCGTTGCCCTGTATACTAGAGCGGTTTAACTGTTATGCGGAAGGGAGCGCCTATGGCACTCAGCGAGAAAGACGTGCGCGGCATCGCCGAGTACGCAAAGATCGCACTGACCGATGACGAGCTCACCCAGATGACGTCCTACATGAACGACGCCGTCCAGATGCTCGAGCCCGTCTTGCAATATGACTTGCCCGACGTGGAGCCCACGTTCCATCCCATCGGAAGCCTGTCCAACGTGATGGGCGATGACCTGCGCGAGCCCGAGCGCGACCTGCCGCTCGACATTGCGCTCGAAAACGCCGGCAGCGCGCGCGACCGCTACTTCCGCGTGCCGTCCATTTTGGGAGAGGGGGAGAGCGAGTAATGAAGCTCAATCTCGATCGATTCACCGCCGCGCAGCTGGCTGCGCACGTTGCCGCCGGCGATTTCTCTGCTACCGAGGTCGCGCGGGCCTCGCTCGAGGCCATCGAGGCACGCGAGGGCGGGGTCCAGGGCATTCCTGCAGGTGGCGCCCGAGCTTGCGCTCGAG
>JAQEDL010000072.1:0-3760 GCA_027669365.1 Coriobacteriaceae bacterium AM49-12
GCCGGGCCCTTACGCCAGCACGCCGAAGAACGCGCCGATGATGCCCACGACCATGGTGGCCACGATCAGCACCATGGGGTTGATCTTCTTGGACAGCAGCCAGTAGTACAGCCAGAAGGCGAGCATGCCGAGCATGCCGGGCATGATGCCGTCCAGGATGTCCTGGAGGGTCTGGGCGTCCTCGCCCGAGCCGATGGCCACCGGGATGCTGGCCCAGAACATGTCCTTGCACATGGCGCCCACGACCATGACGCCCACGATGCCCACGCAGGTCATGATCTTCTGCATGAGGCCGGTCCTCTGGGCCTCGTCCAGGAAGCCCACGCCCAGCTCGTAGCCCTTGACGGCACCCCAGATGCGCAGCGCGAAGCCGGGGACGTTGTAGATGAGCAGGAAGGCGATGGGGCCGAAGGGGTTGCCGGCCTGGCACAGGCTGATGCCCACCGCGGCGGCGACCACGCGCAGCGTCGACAGGAAGATGGAGTCGCCGATGCCGGACAGCGGGCCCATGAGGGCGCCTTGACGTCGTTGACGCTCTCGGGCTCGATCTCGCCGCGGGCGACCTTCTCCTCCATGGCCATCGCGATGCCGCCGACGAACGGGGCGAACTGGACGGTGATGTTGAAGAACGCGCAGTGGCGATGCAGGGCCTCGGCGTAGTCGTCGGGGCGGCCGGCGTAGATCTTCTTGAGCATGTTGGCGACCATCAGGCAGAAGGCGATGTTCATCTGCTTGTAGTAGGTCCAGGAGAACTCCATGCCCAGGGCGCCGACGTTGACGGCGCTCTTGACGAGGTCGGAGCGCGTGATCTTGTTCTCGGGACTAGAAGTCATCGTCCTCATCCCCTTCCGCGGAAAGCTGGGGCTGGGCTCCGCCCAGGCCGAGCAGGTCGAACTTGTCGATGCCGATGATGATGGCGATCAGGCGACGCCCAGGACGGGCACGTTGGCGTAGGAGCACAGCAGGAAGCCCAGGAAGTAGAAGGGCACGAGCTGCTTGGTGAGCACCAGGCGGCCGAGCATGGCGAAGCCCATGGCCGGCAGGATGTTGGCGGCAACGCCGCAACCGTCGATGATGAAGGGCGGGATGAAGTCGAGCAGGCCCTGGATGGCGTCGGAACCCAAATAGAAGGCGCCGCCGCACAGCAGGAAGTACTCGACGCAGCCCCAGATTCCAATTCCCCAATGAACGGCGTAGATGCCTTTGAGGTTTCCCCTGAGGGCGAACTTGTCTGCCATATCGACAAACACAGGGAACAAGGCATTGGTAATGTTGCCGATCGTCAGCGCAAGGACGGCGATGGGCATGGCGAGCGCGATGGCCGTCTCGGTACCCTGACCGAGCTGAATGGCAAACGCGCAGGCGAGCACGCCGCCGACGGTTTCGTTAGGCGGCACGTAGGCGCCGATGGAAATCGAGCCCATGAACAGCAACTCCAGCTGGCGCCAACGGCAAGGCCAGTCTGCAGGTCCCCCAGCACCAGGCCCACGAGCGGGCACAGGACGATGGGGCGGAACGCGTAGAGGGTGCCGAGCTGGTAGTCGAGGCATCCAAACGCTCCGACTAAGCCGACGAGGATTGCTTGGACAAGCATAATTCCTCCCAATAAGGAATCTCGAACCGTCGTCACTCCCGTCGCGCGCGTTGTTGATATCAATTCCGGGAGTTCGATTCCACGGCTCGAAGCGTACCTGGTGTGCTGCTAACACCCATGCCAGGCACAAATGATTTGATACCAATTATAGGTATGCAGGTTCGCCTTATTTAATACCAGTCGCTCAGCGGGGTGTTTTTTACCGTAAACGGCAGGCGCATCCCATTAGGCACGCTCTTTGTTTCGATGGCGGACAAGCGCCACCAGAAAGCCGTCGCCAAAAGCATCGGATGCCAAGTTGGCCACAATCACCAAAACGATCATCGCTGCGCCCAAAAACTCGTTCCAGCGAAAGACCTCGCCAAAGAGGAGCGCCGACCAGCAGGGAGCGAGCACGACCTCACTCATGCAAACCAAGTTGGCCGCAAACGCGTTGGTGCGCGCAATCCCCTTGGCATACAGCACACTCGCAAGGCCGCTGCAAAAAAGGCCATGCACCAGCATAAGCCCCCACTCAAAGGGTTTCACGGAGCCTAGGTCGCCGGCAAAATAGACGATCGGAAGTATCGAGATGCCGCAGGAGATGAGCGAGGACACCATGGGCGACGCATCGGGGCGAGAGTTTAAAAAGAAACACAGCCCAAAGGTGGCGCCCGAAATGACGGCAAGCAGATTTCCGAGCATGCCCTCGGCGCTCAAATCACCTAAAAAGAAAAGTCCCATACCCGTAAAAGCAACCACCACGGAGGCAATCTTCGCAGGCGAGGGCAACGTGTGTGTTGCGAGCGATTGATACACGATAACGAAAATCATCGAGGTGTACTGCAGAACGATCGCGTTGCCGACCGTCGTGAGCTGGTTGGCAAAGTTAAACGTGGTGCCCGTCACGAAGTTGCAGACGGCCACAAGGACAATAAGACGGCTGACGCGAAGGACGGGTCTGCCGACGAGCAGGATAAAGAGCGCCATAAATATTGCCGTGACGGCACCGATCAAAAGAGCTGACTGCGAATTGGCGCGAACGAGGATGCCGATAAAACTCCACAAGAGCGCCGTGCCAAATAGATACATCGCCCCGCTCACGCCATTATCGGGTGGATTGTCAGATCGAATCACGAAGCACCTCCAACTAGCTTTCGGTAATAAAAAACGGCGACCGCAATGGGTCGCCGTTTCCCTTGGGGGCAAATAATAGGCCGGGCCCTTACGCCAGCACGCCGAAGAACGCGCCGATGATGCCCACGACCATGGTGGCCACGATCAGCACCATGGGGTTGATCTTCTTGGACAGCAGCCAGTAGTACAGCCAGAAGGCGAGCATGCCGAGCATGCCGGGCATGATGCCGTCCAGGATGTCCTGGAGGGTCTGGGCGTCCTCGCCCGAGCCGATGGCCACCGGGATGCTGGCCCAGAACATGTCCTTGCACATGGCGCCCACGACCATGACGCCCACGATGCCCACGCAGGTCATGATCTTCTGCATGAGGCCGGTCCTCTGGGCCTCGTCCAGGAAGCCCACGCCCAGCTCGTAGCCCTTGACGGCACCCCAGATGCGCAGCGCGAAGCCGGGGACGTTGTAGATGAGCAGGAAGGCGATGGGGCCGAAGGGGTTGCCGGCCTGGCACAGGCTGATGCCCACCGCGGCGGCGACCACGCGCAGCGTCGACAGGAAGATGGAGTCGCCGATGCCGGACAGCGGGCCCATGAGGGCGCCTTGACGTCGTTGACGCTCTCGGGCTCGATCTCGCCGCGGGCGACCTTCTCCTCCATGGCCATCGCGATGCCGCCGACGAACGGGGCGAACTGGACGGTGATGTTGAAGAACGCGCAGTGGCGATGCAGGGCCTCGGCGTAGTCGTCGGGGCGGCCGGCGTAGATCTTCTTGAGCATGTTGGCGACCATCAGGCAGAAGGCGATGTTCATCTGCTTGTAGTAGGTCCAGGAGAACTCCATGCCCAGGGCGCCGACGTTGACGGCGCTCTTGACGAGGTCGGAGCGCGTGATCTTGTTCTCGGGACTAGAAGTCATCGTCCTCATCCCCTTCCGCGGAAAGCTGGGGCTGGGCTCCGCCCAGGCCGAGCAGGTCGAACTTGTCGATGCCGATGATGATGGCGATCAGGCGACGCCCAGGACGGGCACGTTGGCGTAGGAGCACAGCAGGAAGCC
>JAQEDL010000073.1:0-3591 GCA_027669365.1 Coriobacteriaceae bacterium AM49-12
CCGCTGCCGCGCCCTCCCCCGCCGCGCTCGCCGTGGGTTCGGTCGCGCTCGATCCCGACCGCCGCGAAGTCACGGTCGGCGGCTCGCCCATCGCGCTCACGGCCCGCGAGTTCGACGTCCTCGCCCTGCTTATGACGCATGCCGAAACCGTGCTCACGCGCGAGCGCATCGCGCGCGAAGCGCTGGGCTACGAATACGTGGGCGACACCAACAACGTCGACGTGCACATCGCGCACCTGCGCGCCAAGATCGAGGACGCCGGCGGCGCCCGCATCATCCAGACCGTGCGCGGGGTGGGCTATGTCTGCCGCGCGTAACGCCGAGACCAAGCGCGTCACCTCCATCGCCCGCGCCATCAACTGGAGCTATATGTGGCGCCGCTTGGTGAGCTACGTCTGGCTGGATCTGTTACTGCTGCTTGTTGCGGCGGCGATCCTCGTCTATGGCTACAACCAGACGCTGCCCGATGGCGCGTTTACCGCGGGATGGATCCCCGGCGCCGCCGTTCGCAGCATGTCGCTGACCCCCGCGCGCGGCTGGGACCTGACAACGCTCACCTATACCGTCGAGCTTGCGCGTAGCACCAAGACCTTCTCCCTCGCGCAGGACCTCGTCGCGCTGTGGCCCCTCTACCTTGTCGTTGCAGGCTGGCAGGTTATCAGCGTGCTCAACATGCTCGGTGGAGCCCGCCGCGTGCGCCGCACTATGGCGCCGCTCAACGACCTGGCCCTGCGCGTTGACGAGCTCGGCCGCATGCAGCTCGCCGGCGGCAAGATGGAAACGCTCGAGCAGGCCATCGAGCGCGCAAGCGTCGACTCGCCGAGCGTCACCACCGGCGATGCCGATCTGGCGAGTATCGAAGTCGCGCTCAACCGCCTGCTGCGTCAGATGCAAGAGGCAAAGCTGCAGCAGATGCGCTTTGTCAACGATGCGAGTCACGAGCTACGCACGCCCATCGCGGTGATTCAGGGCTACGTGAACATGCTCGACCGATGGGGCAAAAACGACCCGGACGTGCTAGCAGAGTCCATCGCCTCGCTCAAAGCCGAAAGCGAGCATATGCAGGAGCTCGTGGAGCAGCTGCTATTTTTGGCGCGCGGCGATGCCGGTCGCACGGTCCTGCGACGCGCGAACACCAACCTGGCCGCACTGGTCAGCGAGGTATGCGAAGAATCACAGATGATCGATGCCGCGCACACATATCGACTGGCGTACGATGCCGCACTTACCAGCGACCCGCGCTGCGACGCGCCCGTTGACGTGGCGCTCGTGAAGCAGGCTCTGCGCGTGATCGTGCAAAACGCCGCCAAGTATTCGGACGCGGGCACGCCCATCTCGTTTGGCGTAGCGCCGGATGCGGGCGCGGACACGGTCGACATAAGCGTTGAGGACGAGGGCATCGGCATGAACCAGGAATCCGCAGCTCACGCGTTTGAACGGTTCTACCGCGCCGACAACGCACGCGATGCCGGCGCGCAGGGCTCGGGTCTGGGACTTGCCATTGCCAAGTGGATCGTCGATAGCCATGGTGGTGTCATCGGCGTGACCTCAGTCGAGGGCGTCGGCAGCCGCTTTACGATTCGCCTGCCGCGGTAGGGGCGTCTCTCACGAATCGAAGGTGAATGCTTTTCCGCGAAGTGAACGACCTATTTTGGACCCCCGAAGCATCCACACTTTTTGACGCCAAAACTGCAGGAAAAACCTTACGAAACCGCAGGAAACGGTGCCTCCAAAGTGTCGATGCTCCAGGGGTCCGATTTCACTCGTTCACTTCGCGGAAAAGCATTCACCTTCGATTTACGGCAGCCCGTCAGTCACCCTCTCGGCATTAAAAATGGGGCAAAGCCACGCGCCTTACCCCATTTTTCGTTAGCCATAGCAGCTCGTGCGCTACTCGCGGCACAGGTGCACGGCGAAGCCGGCGAACTCGCGCTTAAAGTACACGAGCTTGGTGCTACTGTCGGGCAGCAGCGCGCGCGACTCCTCGTTGACCTCGAGCCCGCGCTCGGCAAACCACTTCTCGGCCGCATCGATGTCGTTGACGGCAAAGCCAATGTGGCCCTTGGTGCCACGACCGTTCTGCTTCATGACCTCGATCAGCGAATCGTTAAAGTACGAAACCGGGGTCTCGATAACGGGTAGGCCCATCATCGTCGAGAACAGCTCCGCGATCTCCAAGGCGTCTGCCGGGTCGGTGGCGTTGATGCCCACATGGGCAACGCGCATGCCAAAAAGCTCGACCGGGTTGGCGTTCTGCTCACTCATACAGTCAGCGCCTACTGAGCCATGACGTCGAGGACGGCCTTCTCGGCAGCGACGCGGTTCATGCCGGTCATGAAGGGCACGCCGCTCACGTACGGGCAGGTGAGTCCCTCGGGGGCAACGGTGGTGGCGATCAGCAGGTCAGCGCCCTCGTCGCAGTAATCCTTGGCCTCGGAGATAGCGCACTGCACGATCTCGTACTTGCCGGCATAACCGTTGGCATCGAGCATGGTGGCGACCTTCTGGGCAACGAGCGTGGAAGTAGCAGCGCCAGCACCGCAAGCCAAAACGATTTTCTTCATAGGTAATGTCTCCCTTCATGGTTTACTTTAGGTAAGTGTACCGCAGCGAGCGATGGCACTCGGCCTCGATGAGCTTTTATGCCAGTTTGCTTGCGCGCTGCGTATAATACATCCAGTACGTGTTGTCATACCGCTCGCTTTATGAGCGACTAAGGACCCTAATATGCCCGATTCCCGCACACTCTGGACCGCCGTCGTTATCATCTGTATCGCCGTGTCGGTGTTCTTTAGCATCAAAAAACGCACCACGTTTAAGCGCCTGCAGCAGTTGATGGCTGCCAAACAGTGGGACGAGTTCGATCGTTTGCTCGACGGCAAACTCACCAGCATGCTGTACCCGCGCTACAACCGCGACTACCTGCGCCTGAACTCCTATCTGTTGCGCGAGGACCACGAACACGCCAACGAGATGTTCGACCTGTTGCTGGGACTCAACCTGCCCAAGATGCAGCGCGTCGACCTGGTGATCAAAGCTTTTAACTATTACGTTGGCCAGGAGGACCGCAAAAAGTCCAAGGAGCTGCTGCACGAGATCAAGGGCTTTGAGGGCGGTCAGGCCGAGGCAGTCGCACACGAATGCCAACTGATGTACGACACGATGATCCTCAAGCGCCACAACGACATTCCCGAGCTGGAGCGCATGCTCGAGGATGTCGGCGACGACCCGGTCAAACGCTGCCGCCTGGAGTATCTGCTGGCTCTGCAGTACAAGAACAAGGGCGACGAGGCCAAGTTTGCCGAGTACTTGGAAAAGTCGGGGCAGCACTCGATGGCTGTCAACGCGTAACGGGCGGCTTGTGCTAGACTTCTAGTCTCACGGGGGCGTGGCGGAATTGGCATACGCAGGAGACTTAAAATCTCTCGCCGCAAGGATTGTGGGTTCGAGTCCCACCGCCCCTACCATATGGAGCTTCCGAGCCCGTGTCCCCCAGGGATGCGGGCTCGTTTCTTTTGGACGCCGGTGGGGCTCGAACCGCGAGGGGCGAGCGTCAGCGGACGCGCAGCGTCCGCAGCGAGCCGGCGAGGC
>JAQEDL010000074.1:0-3505 GCA_027669365.1 Coriobacteriaceae bacterium AM49-12
TCCGTTAGCGCAGTTGGTGAAAGTACGTTAGCGGGGTCGGCGAAAGCGCGTTAGCGCATTCGGCGAGATGCGTTTGCGAAAGTGGTTAATTTTAGATTAGCGCTAACATCGGCTATCACGGCCCCCTCTTCCGCCCTGAGGCACATCGCTATCTGCCGGTGCCCGCAGCCGTTGGCGGTGCGCGAGAAGATCTCGGCGGCCACCGGCGGCCTTCTGCTCGTATGTGCACCTGCCCCGCTTTCCGTCCATGCGCAGCAGCACCTCGCTCCCGAATGCGCGGTATATCTCCTGCTATCTTCTCACGGCTTCCACGGGAAGCGAAAGGGCAATCGCGGCAGATTTATACCCGTGCCCGAGCTCGAAGAGCCCTATGGCCGCCTTCCTGGCCTCGACATCATGCTTCACTCTCAAATCAACGCGCATAAAGAAAGCCTCCCATTTCTCATGTCCAAGAAATGGGAGGCAGTTCATTGGTGGTCTGGGCTTTTTTCATCTTGTGTGCTGCTGGAGCCGAGTGCGAGCAAGCCGCTGCTGTTTGTTGGGGTTGGCATTTTACTTTTCGATACGCTCCCTCAGCAGCTCCAGTGCGTGAGCGTAGCCCTGCAGGCCTTCGCCGGTGATGGTGGCGAAGCAGGCTAGGCGTGCATAGCTTACCTGGCGGAAGTCCTCGCGTGTCTCTACGGCGCTGATGTGTACCTCGACGGCAGGGATGGCGACGGCCTTGAGGGCGTCGAGGATCGCCACGCTCGTATGCGTGTATGCCGCCGGGTTGATGACGATGCCGTCGACCTTGCCGTAGGCCTCCTGGATCTTGTCGACGATGCTGCCCTCGTGGTTGGACTGGAAGACCTCGACCTCGTCAAAGCCCTGCGCGGCGCCCGCCTCCTGGCAGATCTGGACCAGGCGGTCGTAGTTGTCGCTGCCGTAGATACCCGGCTCGCGAATGCCGAGCATGTTGAGGTTGGGGCCGTTGATGACGAGTGCTTTCATGTTTGCTTCCTTTGCAGTCGAGAAACCGCCACATAGGTGCCTGTCCCCTTTGTGGTGGTTTTGGTTAGAGAGCGGGTGGGAGGGTGTCGAGGAGGGCTTGGGCGGTGTTGGCGGCGCAATCGCGCGAGTCGATGAGGTAGTCGGCCCAGGCGCGGTAGCGCGGCATGCGCTGCTCGGCCAGCTTGTCGATGCCATCGCGGGCGGTGATGGGGCGACCCTTGTGGGCGAGTTCGTCGAGCTTACGGTTGAGCATCACGATCTGGCTGTTCTGGTGCAGTAGCGGGTAGTTCTCGTCGCGCGTGACCACGCCGCCGCCCGTGGAAAGCACCAGGCCGCTGCGCTTGGAGATGCCGGTCAGCGCCGCCGTCTCCTGCTCGCGGAAGGCCGCCTCGCCGCGCTCGACGATAAAGTCGGCGCAGGGCATGCCCAGGCGCTCCTCGAGGGCGCGGTCCAGGTCGATGTGCTCTCGCCCCGTGAGCAGGGCAATCTGCTCGCCCACGCGGGTCTTGCCCGAGCCCGGCATACCGATCAGCGCGATGTTCTGTTCGCGGCGTGACAGGCGCTCCGTTACGTCCAGAATGCGCTCACGCGGAGTGACCTGGCCGGTGTAGCGCTCAACGGCTTGCGCCGCCTGGGCCACGAGCATGAGCAGGCCGCCGATGCAGGGGATGCCGCGGCGCTCGGCCTCGAGCATCAGGCCCGTGCGTGCAGGGTTGTAGACAATGTCGATGACGCCTCGAGCGCATCGAGCCCCTCGAGCGTGCAGGGGGCATCGGGACAGTGGGGGAACATGCCGGCGGGCGTGCAGTTGACGAGCAGTGCGGCGTCGGACTGCTGCGCGATGTTGTCGTAGTTGACTTCGCTCGTGCGGCCGACCGGCACGACGATGGCGCCCAGGTCGCCGAGCACCATGCTGGCAGTGGTGCCGGCGCACCGGTGGCACCGAGCACGAGGGCCTTCTTGCCGGCAACCTCGACGCCCAGCTCCTCGACCAGGCATTGGAAGCCAAAGTAGTCGGTGTTGTCGCCGCGCAGGCGGCCGTCGGGCAGGCGCGTGATGGTGTTGACGTTTCCCATACGCTCGGCGAGTGGACTCAGCTCGTCCAGGTATTCCATGACGGCGCGCTTGTAGGGGATGGTCACGTTGGTGCCTCCCATTCGTCACCCGTCATAAAAGCCTGGAGGTCCTCGGGCTCGCGCTCAAATCGTACGTACTCGAGCCCCGCGAGCTCCTTGTAGATGGTCGGGGTGTAGCTGTGGCCCAGCACGCGGCCCAGCACTCCGTAGGGGCGGGTTGCGGCGACATCGGTCATCTAGAGCACCTCCGTGTAACTGCCAAAGTAGGTGAAGCTCTCGCACACGTCGTCGATGGAATCGAGCAGGTCATCGAGGGCCTTGCTGCCAAAGGGGCAGTCCAGGTCAAAGTAGAACATAAACTCAAAGTCGTGCCCGGGGATGGGGCGGCTCTCGAGCTTGATGAGGTTGATATTGAGCGCGTAGAAGCGCTCGAGTACGCGATAGAGCGCGCCCGGCTCGTTGGCCGTGGTAATCATGAGCGAGGTGCGGTTGGCGCCGGGGTAGACGCGTGGCTCGCGGCTGATGACGACAAAGCGCGTGTAGTTGTTGTCCGAGTCCTGGATGTTGGATTCCAGTATCTCCAGGCCATACAGTGCGGCACAGCTGCGCGAGGCGATGGCGGCAACGTCGGTGCGGTCGGAGTTAGCGACCATCTCGGCCGACATGGCCGTGTTGGGGTACTTGGTGGCGTGCAGGTCGTGGGCTTCGATAAAGCCGGCGCACTGGGCAATGGCTTGGCCGTGGCTGTAGACCTCACGCACGTCTGCGAGCTTGGTGCCGGGTTTGACGAGCAGGTTATGGTCGATCTTGAGGCGCAGCGAGCGCACGATATGGAAATCGAACTGTGCGAGCAGGTCGTAGACGGCGTTGACGGAACCCGCGGTGGAGTTTTCGATGGGCAGCACGCCAAACTCGCAGAAGCCGTCACGTACGGCGCGCATGACGCCCTCGAAGGTCTCGAAAAACGCGATGTCGGGCACGTCGAAGAGCTTGCACGCGGCGATTTGGCTGTAAGCGCCCTCGACGCCCTGGCAGGCGACGGTGGCCGTTTGAGGGAAGGGCGTGTCGGAGGCTGTAGCCGTGGCGTGGGCCTTTTGCGAGACGGTGATGCCCTTGAGCTCGTTGATGTAGCGCTGCTGCTCGGCCTTGCTCATGCTCATGAGCAAGCGGAACAGGGTGATGGTCTGTGCCTCATAGCGCTCGGGCGCGCGGCTGGCGAGGTTGTTGAGCTTGGAGCGCTCACGGGCGGGGTCGAAGACGGCTTTGCCCATCTCGATTTTTGACTTGGCGACCTCGGTGGCAATGTCCATGCGCTCGACAAAGCTGTTGAGGAGCGTGGCGTCGATGCCATCGATGGCCTGACGAATATCGGCAAGGTCCATGGAGACCCCTTTCACGAGTCGGTGATTTTTCTGGGACGGGGATTAAAAAAATCATTA
>JAQEDL010000075.1:0-3253 GCA_027669365.1 Coriobacteriaceae bacterium AM49-12
CCGAAAGCCGCGAGGGGTCTTCCCCGCCCGACGTGGCGAGGAAGAGCTCACCTGCGTGCTCGGCCTCGGCCACGATGTCGCACGCCACGCCGTGAGCGCTCGCGAAGCGTCCCCGAGCCCGCCTGCACAAGCTCGCCCGAAAGCCGCGAGGGGTCTTCCCCGCCCGACGTGGCGAGGAAGAGCTCACCTGCGTGCTCGGCCTCGGCCACGATGTCGCACGCCACGCCGTGAGCGCTCGCGAAGCGCCAATCCTGCCATGGACGCGCGAGGCGCGCGGCGAGATACGACGCTGAGCTTATGCCGGGAATGACGCGCACGTCCACCTGCGCGTCGCCGGAGAGCGCCTCCACCAGGCGGCGCGCGCCGCTGAACAGCCCCACATCGCCCGTCATCACGACCACGGCGCGCTGCCACGACACAGCATCGGTG
This sequence comes from Coriobacteriaceae bacterium AM49-12, assembly GCA_027669365.1. Taxonomy (GTDB): domain Bacteria; phylum Actinomycetota; class Coriobacteriia; order Coriobacteriales; family Coriobacteriaceae; genus Collinsella. The sequence goes on from JAQEDL010000075.1 coordinate 430, forward strand.
AGCGCGGCGACGATGTCCGCCGTCTTCACGAGCTCGCATCTCACCACGTCGGGCGGCACGTCGATGCTGACAAGCGCGCGATGAGCGCCGATGACCACGTCGGCGATGTCGATCGCGTCGAGCGCCGCGCGCGAGAGCAAGTCGGGTTTCCGGGCCCCGCCCCGATGATCGTTACCTTTCGCATGGAATCTCCCGATACCCGCGCGGCGTGACCATACGGCCGCCTACGCGCTTCGTGTCCGCGTTGCCGACGAACACGGTGGTGAACATGTCGGCGTCGAACTCCCCCAGCTCGGAGAGCCTGCACATGCCCGACTGCTGCCCCTCGCGTCCGATGTTGCGTACCCAGCCGCAGAGCGTGTCGGGGGCCTTCCATTCGAGCATAATCTTCGCCGCGCGCGAGAGCCTGTCGGCGCGCTTTCTGCTGCGCGGGTTGTACAAACAGATGCAGAAGTCGGCGCTCGCCACGGCGGCGAGACTGCGCTCGATGACCTCCCACGGCGTGAGCAGATCGGAGAGCGACACGACCGCGAAGTCGTGGGCAAGCGGGGCGCCGAGCACCGCCGACCCGCTCTGAGCCGCGGTGGCCCCGGCGATAACTTCCACGTCTACATCGGGGTAGTCCTCAGCAAGCTCCAGCACGGGGCTCGCCATGCCGTACACGCCCGCGTCACCGCTGCACACAAGCGCCACGGCTTCTCCGCTCTGCGCGCGCGAAAGCGCCAGGCGGCACCGTTCGACCTCGTGCATCATCGGCGTCGCGAGATGCGCCGCGTCGGGCACGGCGGCGAGCGCGAGCTCCACGTATTTCGTGTACCCCACAACGATGTCGGCCGCCTCGAGCGCGCGCCGAGCCGCAATCGTCATGCCGTCGGGGCCGCCCGGGCCGATCCCCACCACGAAGAGCTTTCCCATCACAGCTCCTTAAACGAAAGTTCGATAGTTACCTTGGAAAACGCGACGGTCACGCCGCCGTGAGCGAGCTTCGGGAAGATAAGTTTGCCCCCGTCCGCGAGCGCCGCGCGCTCGCACACGTTGTCGACCCCCACCGTCGCGCGCACGAAATCAGATGGCGAAACGCTGCCTTCGACCTGCGACAACTCCTCTACGGAATACGTCGCAAGCGGAATCTTGCGCGCGCGGCAGAAGGCGAGCAGACCCTCCTCGTGCGCCTTCACGTCGATCGTCGCCGCCTCGCGCACGGCCGAAGGCGAGATACCCGCCTGCCCGCACGCGAGAAGAAACGCCTCCCCGATCGCTTCGGCGCACGCACCGCGACGGCACCCTATGCCCGCAACGATGCAGGGCACGACAAGGCGAAGCGGCTCGGGCGCAGGCTCCTGCGCCCGCACGCCCGCCGGCTTCCCCGTCTCACCGGCGGGCACAACATCGCCCGTCGTCTCCGCTGCGCGAAGGGACGCACCTGCATTCGCGCCAGCGAACGGCGACACGACGATATCGGCCCGAGCGCGGTCGGACGCAATGTCAACCCCCTCAGGCGGCTGTCCCGAAATCGGCATGTCGGAATAGAGCGCCACGCGCCCGCCCGAAAGCAGCCGCGCCGACACTCGCTTGATGGCCTCGGGATTCGAAACGGCGAGCCCCGCACAGCGCGCCCACGTATCCACCGCCCACACGCCGCGGACGTCGGTCGCCGTGGTGATGACGGGGATGGCCCCTGCCGCGCGTGCCACAGTTTGCGCAAGCTCGTTCGCACCGCCCAAATGCCCCGACAAAAGCGGGACGGCAAAGCGCCCCGCCTCGTCGATCGCCACAACCGCGGAATCGCTTGCCTTCGAGGCGACATGCGGCGCGATCGCCCGCACGGCGATGCCCGCCGCGCCCACGAACAGGAGCGCGTCCGACGCTTCCCACGCGAGCGCCGTCCATGCGCGCAGGTCGGCCTTCCCCTCGCCGAACCCGCGCGAAACGGAAACGTTCCAGCCAGGGTCATCTTCACCTGTCTGCGCGCAATCGGAAAGCGCACGTGCGACGCGCCCCGCCAACGCATACCCCCTCTCAGTGAACGCTATGCAGGAAATCCTCATCTAGCGCACCACCATCGTCGAGAAGTAGCTGCCCCGATCGGGCACATCGTCGAGCGAGCGATACACGCGCTCGCCCGGAAGCCCACAGTCCTCTACGAGCTCGGCACCGTCGAAGGCGCCCTCCTCGCGAAGGATGCGCTTCGTGTCCGCAAGCGAGCGGCGCGCCTTCATGACCACCTTCGTCCCCGGCCAGCCGATTGCGTGGCGCACGTCGTCGTAGCGCCGGGCACGATGTGCAGAGGCGACGACATCTCGGGCGTGAGGTCGCGCTCGAGCGCCGCGGACGACATCTCGGGCGTGAGGTCGCGCTCGAGCGCCGCGGCGACCGCGCAGAAGCTCGGCACGCCGGGAATAGCGCACGCCTCGAACCCGCGGGCGCGCACGTCGGGCGCTATGCGCTGGAAGGTGGCGTAGATGCTCGGGTCCCCCAGGTTCAGCAGCGCGACGTCGCGGACCGCATCCAGGTGCGCGACAAGCTCGCGAACAAGCGAGGCATGCTCGGCCGCGCGGCGCTCGACGTCGCGCGTCATCGAGAATCGCACGGGGATCACCGTCTTGCCTGTAAGGTCGACGGCGCCGCGCACGATGTCGAGCGCGACCATGGCCCCGTCCGCCGTCTGCGGTGCGGCGATGACCGGACACGATTCGATTGTGCGGACGGCCTTGATCGTGAGCAGCTCGGGGTCGCCAGGCCCCGTGCCCACCCCGTACAGCACGCCTTTACTCATACGTCGCCCCCCAATTCCCCCGATAACTGCAATCACGCCCGACGTGCG
>JAQEDL010000076.1:0-2895 GCA_027669365.1 Coriobacteriaceae bacterium AM49-12
CAAAGCCGCCGCGACCGCCACGGTCGCCGCCACGGCCACCGCGCTCGTCACGGCCGCCGCGAGGACCGCGGTCCTCGTCCAGGCCCATGGCGACGAGCGGAGCGATAACCTTATCGAGAGCGGCCATCAGCTCGGTAGCCTCCTCGTAAGAAAGCTCGGGCAGGAGCTTCTCCTTCTTGTTGGCAAGCTCGACCAGGCCCTCAGCGGCATCCTCGGCAGCGAAGACAACGATCTTGCGCATATCGCCCTCGGCGTCGTCGATGCGGCCGACCAGATCGGCAGCCTCGGCCTCGGCCATCAGGCCATCGAGCTCACGAAGGCGCATGCCCAGCAGGTCGGACATTTCCTTCTGCTCCATCTTGGGCTTGAGGTCAAGAAGCTTGATGGCGCGCTCGATGTTCGCCATGCGCTCGGCCTTGGCCTCCTCCTCCTTGGAAATAGCAAAGCGACGGCTGCGCAGCAGGCGGGCGGCCTTCTGCATCTTGTCCATCAGCTCTTCGTCATCGTAATCAGCGGCGGCCTTGACAACCTCGGCCTCCTCGGCGGAAACCTCGTCAGCAGCCTCAACCTCGGCAGCTTCGGTCTCCACGGTCTCGACTGCCTCGACCTCGGCAGCCATGGTCTCGTTCTCGGTCTCGTTCATGATCTCTTCGTTCTCAGACATGAGACTCCTTCTTGGCCCTCTCGGGCATCATCGCCCCATTCGCGGGGCCCGTCGCGCACTCTTTGCGCTTTATACATTCATGCCTCTCGGCAAAACGTCCATTAGTTTATGGTGTCGCCATCCAATCTAGCTGCAGAATCTATGTGCACACATTAATGCGACATGTGCGACTCGCGGCGAGCGTACACCAGCGACACCGCGAACCCGACAACGGCAATCACGGCCGCCACGCGCACGGCGGCTGCAAATCCTATCGCCTGGGCAACGTCCGACGCAACGCCTGCGGCGCCAGCAGCCACCGCAGAACTCGAAAGCAGGCCGATAAACAGCGACGGACCAAACGACGCGGCAATCATGTTCCACGTGTTAAGCAATGCCGTTCCGTGAGGATGCTCAGCGGCGGGAAGCGTCTCCAAACCGGCGGTCTGCGAGGGGCTCAGTACCAAACCGACGCCGGCATACACCACAACGGTCAGCAGCACGACAACGCCGATGTTCATGCTTGCCGCGGTCATCGAGATTGCCGTCTGCCCCACAGCGATCAGGCAAAGCCGACCGGCAGCAGCGGCCACGCACCACGGGCATCCATCACGCGTCCGCCCACAATCGAGGTCACAGCGTTGCAGGCGATCGCCGGCAAAATGAGCAAACCCGCGACAAGTGCGGTCATGCCGTATGCGCCCTCAAAATAGAGCGGCAACAAAACGCTCATCGAGAACGTCGTCATCATCGACACCACCACAAGCAGGCATGCAGGCCAAAAACGAACGCTCGCCATGGGACGCACGTTAAGCACCGGATGCTTGAGCTTGAGCTGACGAACCGCAAACAGGCCGAGCACCACAACAGCGGCGAAAAGCGTCGCGATACCGGCCATCACATTGGTCGAGAACTCGCCTACGGAATACACAAACGCCGTAATGCCGGCGGCGAGCAAAACAACCGACAGAATATCAAGCGTGGTGTTCGAGCGCTCTCCGACATTCCGAACGAGCTTTGCTGCCGCCGCGGCGACCACGACACCGCCCACCAGCGGCACTACGAACACCGCCCTCCAGCAAAACAACGTGCACATAAGACCACTAATCACGGGCCCAAACGCCGGCCCTAGCGTAATGCAGGCACCGCCCAGGCTCAGATACAGACCGAGCTTCTCGCGCGGAGCACAAGATAGCACCACATTCATCATGAGCGGAAACAAGATGCCCGATCCCGCAGCCTGCAAAATACGACTTGGCAGCAAAACGGTAAACGACGGGGCGACCAGGCACAGGACTTCTCCGGCGACCATGCATCCGCATGCGAAAAACAGCAGCTTGCGCGTCGAGAAACGACCGGACAGAAAGGCCATGATGGCCGTAAAGATCGACGTCACGATCATGTATCCCGAAACTAGCCACTGCGCCGTGGTGGCACTCACCGAAAAGGCCGCCATGATATCGTGCAGTGCCACGTTAATGATGTTCTCGTTAAACGCGGCGACAAAGGCTGCAATATACATTACGACGAGAAACGCCGAAGTGGCCGATGGCGTTGCTTGAACTTGTTGCTGAGATTTGCTCCCCATGCATTTCCTTCCTCTTGGAACGACAGTCGCATCGCCCCAGAGGAACAGTCCAGGGCGAGCATGAGCCCTAGACTTACGTCAGACGCCGCACGCGACGGATCCGACAACATGGTCCAACGTTGAAAGATTGTAACGCTGACGCGCAGCTTTCCTTCCGCGCTATTATTAAAAGTTCACGAAAGCACGAGACATGAGGAGCCCGCCATGATTAAGCCCATCATGAAATCCGAGTTCTTTTTGCGCCTGCCTTCCGAAGACGCGGGACCCGACGATGCCGCGACCGGGCAGGACCTCCTGGATACGCTCCATGAGCATGAGCACGAGTGCGTGGGCCTTGCCGCCAACATGATTGGCGTGCGCAAACGCATCATCTGCGTAAAGGACGGCAACAGGGCGCTGCTGATGTACAACCCTCAAATTCTTGAGCAGGTCAATTCCTATCAGACGAGCGAAGGATGTCTCTCGCTTTCCGGCGAGCGCCCCTGTACTCGCTATCGCCGCATTAAGGTTGAGTATTTGGACGAGAATTTCGTCCACCTCATCAAAAACTTCTCGGGCTACACCGCCGAAATCATCCAACACGAAATCGACCACTGCCAAGGAATCGTGATCTAGGTTACTTGCCGACATGAGGGAACCGGAGGCTACCCTATGGATATCAGCC
>JAQEDL010000077.1:0-2878 GCA_027669365.1 Coriobacteriaceae bacterium AM49-12
CTCGGCGAGCTCCTTGGCAGACGCCTCGCGCACGCCGGCAAGCTCGGCTGCGGCGGCGTCCTTGGCGGCCTGCAGCTCGGCAGCGTCGGCAGCCGTCTTGGCAGCCAAGGCTGCGGCAGACTCACTCTTGACCCGCGCGACTTGCTCGGCAGCAGTCTGCTCGGCAGCCGCGACCCTAGCATCTGCGTCGGCGCGGGCGACTGAGACCTCGGCATCGGCCTCGGCGCGCATCCGCTCAAGCTGAGCCGCCGCGGTCTCACGTGCTTCTGCAGCGGCATCCTCGGCAGCCTTTTTACCGGCCTCGACATCCTCCAGCGAGGCGCGCAGTTCCTCGACATCAGCCTCGGCAATCTGTGCGCGCTGCGTCAACGCCAGCTCGCGTGTCTTGGCCTCGTCCAGTTCATCTACCAGATCGTCGCGCTCATCGGTCAGCGCGTGCGCCTGCACTTTCCAGGACTTCAGCTGCCCCTGGAGCTCCTCAATCTGCTCGCGTGCCTCGGCCAGCGCCTGCTCGGCATCGAGCTGGGCCTGCGTGACCTCCTCCACAAACACGCGGCGGACCTCAACGTCGGGCAGGTCGGGGCTATCGACCTGCTCTTCCTTAATCTCTTTAATAAACTTGGGCGCCACCGGTGCGTGTTGCACGCTCTCGAGTTCCTGCAGGTTGCGCTCGTCGTCGGTCAGGCTCTTAAAGACGGCGTAATTGTTGATGAGGTTGGTGTACATCTGCACCATGTACTCGTCATCGAACGCCAGCGCCTGCTGCTGCACGTCGATGTTGTAGCCCACCTTGTCGTAGCGCTCCATAAACTGCCACAGCTGGTAGCACTTGCGGTAGTTGGGGTCCTTCATGATGAGGTTGGTGCGCTGAATGGGACTGCGGACCGCGCTGCACCCGTTCATTATCTGGCAAAACGACGCGCCGCGCAGCGCCATGACCAGGCGGCGCACACGGTCGATGCGCATAAAGACGTCCATGTTGTCGGCGTCGTTCTCGGCAAAGCTCTGGCGGTTTTTGATCGTCATCTCGACGTTATACTCGATCTCTTCGTACGCGTCGTCGATCTTGCTGTGCATCTTAAAGCGGTTGCGGATCTCGTTGCCCGTCGACCAAAAGATCACGTCGGTACGCTTGTCCACAAACGTCAGCAGGCGCTGAATCAGGTGGTAGATAAAGCGATTCTCGTACAGGTCGTAGGTCTCGACGGTATTGACGTTGAGGATGCGCGTGGGATGGACGCCGCCATCGTCGCTCGGCGCCAAAAACTGCGTGTTCTGGCTCAGATGGCGAACACTGTCGGCGCTGATCTTTTTGGCGAGCGAGACCGGCACCACCTCTTCCTCGGTGGTGATAAAGCGGCGCGGCTTTTCGATAATGGTGTTGATGGCGTCGAGCGAGTCCTCGATCATGCTGATCCATTCCTCGTCCACCACCTTGACGAGCTCCTCGCGCTGCTGCTCGATCGTGGTGCCCGAGGCCTGCGCCATCTCAAACAGATAGCGGAAGTAGCGGCTGTCCTCCTGGATGGGCTCCATCTGCTCGGAGAAGCTGGTATAGAGGTCCTGAATGGTCTCGGACATGGGTTACTCCATAGATTGGATCGATCGGAAAGGGGCGGGGCGACATCACGCCGCCCCGCGCTTACAGCATTAGTAAAAGTTCTGGATCCGCTGCAGGTACATGACGGAATCGGGCAGGCCGCCCTCGCCAAAGGTCTTCTCGATGTACTCGATCAGGCCCTTCATCTCGTCGCGCACAAAGCTCACGTTCATGGACTCAAACTTCTTGAGCACCTTGCGGGCGATGATGTAGTCCATACCGCCCAGCTCGGTGCCGCCGCACGCCACGTACACGGGGATAAAGTCGTACATCTGCTTGATGATACGGTTACCAAAGGCCAGCTTAAAGCGAGTCTGCAGGTACTGGTCCAGCTTGTGCATCTTCTGGAGCAGCTCGTCGTCGATCACGTACTCGACCTTGGCCTTCTGGAACAGATACTGCAGGTGGTCGGCCGTCACGTGCACGCGCTCGTGCGGCTCGCACTCAAACGCATCGGCGCGCTCGTTGAGCTCGATGGGGATCGCGCGGTCGTATACCTTGTCCGTGATGGTAAAGGTGGAGTCGTCGTTGTTGGCCGTGCCGATGAACCACAGGCTGTCGGGGATGGTGAGCTTGCCGTCGTGCAGAGCCTTGGGATCGGCGGCCACTGGGTGGGGACCAGATCGAGTACCCACTCGTCGTGGCTGGGCATCTCGAGCACCGACAGGATCTCGGCAAAGTAGTACTCCACGCGGGCGAGGTTCATCTCGTCGAGCACGATCATGGACGGGTCCTGGCGCAGGCCCGCCTCGTACACGGCGCGGAGGAACTCGGTCTCGTTAAAGCGCTTGGAAAACTCGTTAAAGTAGCCCAGCACCTCGGTGCGATCGCGGAAGCTCGGCTGCACCGACACGATGGTCGCGGGGTTGTCCAGGTAGCGGCTAAAGCTGTAGGGCAGCGACGTCTTACCGGTACCCGAGATGCCCTCCAGGATCAGCAGCTTGGAGGCGGCCATGCCGGCCACAAAGCGGCGGATGATCTCGGGCGTGTAGTAGAGCTTCATCTGGCTGCAGGCGAACGCGCGGAAGCTGTCGACAAAGTCCTCCAGCGAGATGGCATCGTCGTAGACCGGCGATTCCCAGTCGCGGTACTTAAGGTCCACAAGGGACAACTTGGGGAAGCGGTTGGCCTGCGCAATCTCTTTTTCCTCGGCTAGGGTCTTGGCCTCAACGGTGGCCTTGGCCATGGCGGCTGCGGCGTCCTTGACGCCCGCGCCATCGAGCGCGAGCGACGCGTTGCCCGACACCACGGCAGCCGTGGCGCCCTCGCCCGCAGGCG
>JAQEDL010000078.1:0-2826 GCA_027669365.1 Coriobacteriaceae bacterium AM49-12
ACCTCGGGTGTGGCCGGCTGCGGCTTAGGAGCAGGGGCGGGCTTTGCCTCAATGACGGACTCGGGCGCGGCCTCGGCGTTGCGGTAGGCACGCTCCAGCAGGGCTTCCTGCGAGTTGAAGGGTTTCTCACCCTCTGCGCGCTCCACGGGGACCCAGGTGCCGTCGCTCGTGAGGCTGCGGGCCTTCACGTTGTCGCGCAGCTGCATGCTCATGTACTCGTGCACCAGGGCGCGGCAGGTGGGGTCGAGCACGGGGAAGGCGATCTCCACGCGGTGCTCGGTGTTGCGTGTCATCATGTCGGCCGAGCTCAGATAGATCATGTCCGAGTCCACGCCAAAGGCGTAAACGCGCGCATGCTCCAAAAAGCGTCCGACGATAGAACGGACATGCACGTTCTCGGTCTTGCCAGGAACGCCCGGCTTGAGGCACGAGATGCCGCGGATGATCATGTCCACGCGGACTCCTGCGCACGATGCCTCGGCGATCTTGTCGATGACCTCGCGGTCGGTGAGCGAGTTGAGTTTAAAGAACACGCGGGCGGGCTCGCCGGCGAGGGCGCGCTGGATCTCGCGGTCAAGCCCGCGCATGATGAGCGGTTTCAGTCCGACGGGCGCCACACCCAGGAAGCGGTAATCGCCGCGCAGGTTGCCCAGCGACAGGTTGCGGAAGAACAGGTTGGCGTCCTCGCCGATGCCGGGGTGAGCGGTCATGAGCATAAAGTCGCTGTAGAGTTTGGCCGTCTTCTCGTTAAAGTTGCCGGTGCCCAGCAGCGTCAGGCGCGTTAGCGCCATGCCCTCGCGATAGGTGAGCTGGCAGATCTTGGAGTGGCACTTAAAGCCTCGGAGCCGTAGATGACGGTGCAGCCGGCCTCTTCCAGGCGCTCGGCCCACTCGATGTTGTTCTGCTCGTCAAAGCGCGCGCGGAGCTCCATGAGCACCGTGACCTCTTTGCCGTTCTCGGCGGCATCGATCAGTGACTCGCACAGGCGGCTCTGCTTGGCCACGCGGTAGAGCGTGATGCGCAGTGAGATGCACTCGGGGTCGTAGGCGGCCTCGTGCACCAGATCCAGGAAGGGGTTCATGGCCTCATAGGGATAAAAGAGCAGCTTGTCGTGCTGAAGTACCTGCTCGCGGATGGAGCGGGTCATATCGATGGTGGGGTTGGGCTGCGGCTTAAACGGTGTAAAGAGCAGCTCGTTGCGCAGGTGCTCGGGAATCTTGCCCTCAATGCCAAAGACGTAGCCTAGGTCGAGCGGGATATCGCAGGTAAAGACAGAGCGGCGCGAAAGCTCGAGCGCCTTGCGGATGGTCTTGAGCGTCGCCTTCTCGAGCGACCCCGAGACCGCGAGCACCACCGGCTGCAGGCGCAAGCGTTTCTTGAGGATGCGCTTCATGTGCTGACGGTAATCCTCTTCCTCCTCGACGCCCTCGCCGTCCGGGTCGATGTCGGCGTTGCGGGTGACGCGGATGAGCGCGCGGTCGAGCGGCTTATAGGAGCCAAAGCAGCTGTCCAGGCAGGCGAGGATGACGTCCTCGAGCAAGATGTAGGAGTAGGTGCCGGTGGGCGAGGGGATCTCGACCACGCGGTTCATCGAGGTGGGATCTCGATAAGGCCCAGCAGACTCTCCTCGTCGGTGACGCCGTCCAGGCCGCAGGCCAGGTAGAGTGCGCCGTTGCGCAGGTTGGGGAAGGGGTGGCGCGGGTCAATCACCAGCGGTGAGATGACCGGCGACACGTAGGCCTGGAAGTAACGGGTTACAAAGGTGCGCTCCTCGGGCGTAAGCGAATCGATGCGGGCGCGGTGAACGCCCAGGGTGTCGAGCTTGCCCTCGATGCTCTTAAAGATGGACTCCCATCGGGTAAGGAGCCCGGGCATTTCGGCCATGACAGCATCGACTTGTTCGGAGGCGGTCATATTGCTCTTGTTGTCGACAGGCTGTTTTTTGAGCTCTGCCAGATCGGACAGGCCGCCCACGCGCACCATGAGAAACTCATCGAGGTTAGACTCGAAAATCGACACGAACTTTAGCCGCTCGAACAGCGGAACGGTCTCGTCGAAGGCTTCGTCAAGCACACGGTTGTCAAAGCGCAGCCAGCTGAGCTCTCGGTTCTGCGTGTACGAGAGGTCGCGCGGCGGCTTACGCAGCTTTGCAGCGGCTTGCTTTTTTTCGATTTTGCTCGGCATATGCATCTGTCCGTTCAGTCCCCGTGGGGGACGGTTGCCTAACACTATTCACTATTGTCTCAATTTAGTCGACCTATGGCACGGACGTATCGCGTGAACGGTATCTTTACCTACTTCTTACGCTGACAAGCCATAGAGCTGACGCCCTTCGCGTTGTGAAAAACGGTCTATATCCTCACTCAACTGGTGAGTATGTGTGAATAAGAATGATAGGTAGCTGAATATCATCGAATACAGACAGAAACACGAACAAGCGTCATTTATATACATAAAACCGTTTTAGATATGCAATTCTTAATCGAAAGATTGGAGTTGTAATTGCGAATGATTTTTAGGAAAAAAGAGCATTTACCTTAGAAAAGCTACTTTAGAACGCCGAAGTGCATTATGGGGGAATCATATTCGATATACCGTTCATCGAACTTTGTTGACCGTTCGGGGGCGAGGTGGAATTGCGGTTGGAATTTGGATATAACTAGAGCTGTCAGCAAGCAGCATCCGTTACGGAAGGGTGCTGAGAGATTCGGCCGAAAGGCCCGAAAGAAAGGTAGGAGGCCATGACGAAAGGTCTGCACGTGCCTTCCGAGATCGGCAAGCTCAGGAAGGTCTGCCTGCACCGTCCCGGCGACGAGCTCCTCAACC
>JAQEDL010000079.1:0-2642 GCA_027669365.1 Coriobacteriaceae bacterium AM49-12
CGATGCCCATCTCGCCCGCGGCGAGAAGGCGCACGCCGGCGCGGACAAGCCCGCACGCGACGGCGATTCCGACCTCGATCGCGCGCACGGCCCCATCGCGAGACATAGCGGAGCCGTGAGCGATGTTGCCGCTCCCCCGCCGCACGTTCGCGCGCACCATGCGCGCGTCTTCTATGCCCCGGGCCATACCCACGTCGACGGGCACGACCTCGGCACCCGCGAACGCCGCCATGCGGCAGGCGCTCGCGGCCCCCTCGCACATGTTACGCGCGACGGCTCGCGTCACGTCTTGTCCGCTTTGCGACACGCCTTCGGCAACGACCCCGTTGTCGGAGAAGAATACCGCGAGCGCACGGGGAAACTCGGCCACCTCGGCGCTCCCCTGAGCTGCGGCGATACACGCGACGGCGTCTTCAAAGTCGCCCAATCCCCCCAAGGGGTGCGCGATGGAGTCCCACGCGGCGTACGCGGCGGCACGGGCGCACTCGTCTGCGGGCGCGATCCGGGAAAGCGCGGCTTCGAGCACGGCGCCCGGAGCCGACGAGAACGCTCGCTCGACTTCCTCGCGGATGCAGGCAAGCGCGGTTTCGGTTGCTTCAGCCATGCCGTCTCCTCTCTGCGAACGACGCTGCGGCAGACGCGAACGCGCGCGCAACGTCGGGGTTAGCAGGATAGTACACATGCGGGAAGCCCGCCACCAGGGACGGGGTGGTCGTCATGCACGGCCAGCCCTTGTCGCGCCGGGGCTTCTGCGCCCAAAAGTCGCCGCCCGGGCAGGTGGACTGCCAGTAGTGGAACTCGTGCGCGCGGATGCGTGTGCCGCGCGGCCCGTAGAGCCCGTCGCGTTGGGAAGTAAGCTCCACGTACCCGAAATGGGACAGCCTTCCCCCGTTCTCCGCTTGCGCCCTCAAGCGCCCGCAACAGGCCAGCGCCGCCCCTCGCTATCGGCGATTTCGCGCTGCAGGTACAGAAACCCACCGCATTCGGCGACCGTCGGCATGCCGGATTCCACCGCGCGCCGCACCGCCTCGCGCATCGGCGCGTTCTCGGAGAGCTGCCGCGCATGGAGCTCCGGGTAGCCGCCCCCCAGATAGAGGGCGCTTGTCCCCCGGGGCAACTCGCTATCACACAGGGGGCTGAAAAAGGCCAGCTCGCAACCCAGATCCTCGAGCGCGCGCAGGTTCTCCTCGTAGTAGAACGAGAACGCCTCGTCACGCGCGACGGCGACGATGGGCCGCGCTCCCGCGATCGGCTCCAACCGGTAAGGTTCCTCGCGGATATCGGGTGCCGTCGCCGCCATTTCGAGCAAGCGGTCGACGTCGACGCTCTTTTCCACCAGCTCGGCCATCTTGTCGATGCGCGCGGAGAGCTGCTCGACCTCGTCGGCGGTCACAAGCCCCAGATGCCGGCTTTCGAGCGAGAACGCCTCGTCGGCGGGGATATTCCCCAAAACCGCGACGCCCGTGTGCTTCTCGATCGCAGGCGCCGCGTAGGCGCAGGCAGCGGCGCTCGTCTTGTTCAGCACGACGCCGCGCACGTTCGCACAAGGCAGGAACTCGGCGATGCCGCGGATTACAGCGGCGAGCGATAAAGACGCCCCGCGCCCGTTCACCACTAAAACGACCGGCGTTTCCGTGTCGCGCGCAACCTGGTAGCTGCTCGCGTCGGCCACGCCGGGCGCCATGCCGTCGTAGAAGCCCATAACCCCCTCGAGCACCGCGACATCCGCGTAGAAGCCCATAACCCCCTCGAGCACCGCGACATCCGCGCCCGCGGCGCGCGTGCGAGCAGGGCGCGCAGCGTCGGGGCGTCGGTGAAGAAGCCGTCTAAATTGCCCGAGCGCGCACCCACGACGCGGCGATGAAAGAGCGGGCAATGTAGTCGGGGCCGCATTTGAAGGCCGCGCATGCAATGCCGCGGCGCGCGAGCGCGCGCAGGAGCGCGCACGTTACGACCGTCTTGCCGCTCCCGCTCGAGGGCGCAGCGACCATGAAGCGCGGGATGGACGTGCTCACCGGGCGCCGCCTTCCCCACCTGCGGCGCTGCAGTTAGTAAGCGAGACCACCTCAACGGATGGGTTCCCCTCGACAGAGGGGTTCTCCCCGAAAGGCGACTCAGCAAGCGCGCCGACTTCGGCAAGCTCCTCGGCATCCGCGCTCGCACCGCGCGCACTGACGAGGAACACGGGGTTTTGCGCCTTCATAAGATGGTGCGAGCCTACAGCCTCGGCACGGGCGGCCGACACCTGGCACGCCTCGAACCCCTTAAAGCGCGAACCCGAGAGGAGCGCGCACGCCTCGGTGAGCGTCTCAACGGTGACGCATGGCACGCACAGGCGAACCTGCGAGTTCTTCTCGAGCGCCGCCTCCACGATGGAGGGAAGCTCGCCCGCGCTCCCGCCGACGAACACGGCGTCGGGGACAGGCAGTTTCGCGAGCGCTTCGGGGGCGACACCGGGGGACCGCATGCACGTTGCCGCACCCGAATGCATCCGCGTTCTCACGGATGAGCCGCACGCCGGCCGCGTTGCGCTTCGGGGACAGGCAGTTTCGCGAGCGCTTCGGGGGCGACACCGGGGGACCGCATGCACGTTGCCGCACCCGAATGCATCCGCGTTCTCACGGATGAGCCGCACGCCGGCC
>JAQEDL010000008.1:0-63365 GCA_027669365.1 Coriobacteriaceae bacterium AM49-12
ATCCGGAGGCGCCCGATCGGCGGCCCCTCGGGGCTTGCCCGTATCGTAGGCAATGCGCCGAATGCTCGCCATCGAAATTTATCGATGGCCTATTTCAGACTGTAATGGGGGGTCCCCCGCACATAAGCCAGTCACCCCGGAAGCGGTTCGATCCGAAGCCGTTGAGGCGAACCTCAGGTCCCTTTTCTGCGAGCGCCCAGGGCGCCACACGCGTGCACAGACTGTCGGTTCGACGTAGAAGCCTCAGCCGTAGCAACGGATTGCCCAGCGAGAGATCGCCACGGGCGGATATTAAACTGCAAAGACGAGCGTCGGTAAGACACGCCGAGGTCGCCGCGGACGGGTTGATATAGGGAGAGGGCCTGACCCCATATCGTTGGGGCCAGGCCCGATTTTGCCTCTTGACAATGTCCTGCTCATATTAAAAGGAACGTCCCTAAGTGCCGACTGGTTGCATTAGGAGTATCATCGTCTGCGCAAATAAGCACGAAAGAGCATATTAGAGATTGAGAGCGTATGGCAGACACCGCATCTAAGCACATTGACATGACCACCGGCTCGCTATGGCGCAATATTCCCCTGTTCGCCTTCCCCGTGGCCGCCACGAGCATCTTGGAGCAGCTGTCGAACCTCATCGCCACGGTCATCATCGGTAACTTCTCGGGCGACCAGGGAACCCTCGCCATGGCGGCGGTCGGCTCCAATGTTCCGCTTACCAGTCTTATGCTCAACCTGTTTATTGGCATGTCGCTTGGCTCCAACGTGGTCATCGCCAACGCCATCGGCCGCAACGACCAGAACATGGTCAAGCGCGCTGTCCATACCTCGATTCTTATGGCACTCGTGGGCTTTGTCGTCATCGCGCTGGGCGAGATCTTTGCCGAGCCCATGCTCGCCGCACTCAACGTCCCCACCGAAACCATGCCGCTCGCATCGCTCTACCTGCGCGTCTTTTTACTCAGCATGCCCTCGATCTTGCTCTACAACTTTGAGGCCGCAATCTTCCGCTCCGTCGGCATCACCCGCATGCCGCTGCAGGCGCTTGCCGTGTCCACCGTCCTCAACATTGGCCTGGACTCATCTTTGTCCCCGTGCTCCACTGGGGCGTCGCGGGTGTCGCCATCGCCACCGCCATCGCCTATACCGTCAGCGCAGTCACGCTCTTTATCCGTCTGCTCAAGACCGATTCCGTCGTCCGCGTCACCCCACGCGACTTAGGCTTAGACCCCGTCGCCCTCAAGCGCATCGTTAAGATCGGCCTGCCCGCCGGCATCCAAAGCGCCGTCTTTGCCGTCGCTAACATCATCATCCAGTCCGCCATCAACAGCTTGGGCACCGAGGTCATGGCGGCATCCAGCGCTGCCATGAGCCTGGAGTATGTGTGTTACAACCTGCTCAACAGCTTTAGTCAGGCTTGCACTACCTTTGTGGGACAAAACCACGGCGCGCGCCAGATCGACCGCTGCACCAAGACGCTCAAGGTCTGCCTGGTCGAAGGCGGCATCGTTGCACTCACCACCATCGTCATCATCGTCGGTCTGGGGCGCGAGATCCTGGCGCTGTTCAACAGCGACCCCAACATCGTCTCGATCGGCTATATCCGTGTGTGCTCGATCTTCCCGGCATACGCCTTTAGCATGTTCTACGAGAATATGTCCGGCTACCTGCGCGGCTTTGGCATCTCGCTCATGCCCGCCCTCATCACCATGATCTGTGTCTGCGGCATCCGCTTCTACTGGGTATTCTGCGTGTTCCCGCACTTCCGCACCTTTGCGAACATCATGATGGTCTACCCCATCAGCCTGGGCACCACAGCGTTCTTTATGGTCGTGGCGGTATTGCTCTGCCATCCGGCACGCACCTACCGTCTGGCGCAAGCCAAAGCGACAGCCCGCTAATCACCACACTCAACGCCACGCCAGTCATTAATTGACAATATGCGAGCTCATATAGTCGATAAAGCGCCTCGTGGCGATAGGCATGGTGTCCCAGCTGCGCCAAGCCGCCACGACGTCGCGCGAGGGAGCATGCACGATGGGGCGCACACAAATATCGGCCCGCATGCCCTCGACGGTACGGCGGTAGAGCATGCTCACACCGAGGCCCTCCTCCACCATCGCCATAATGGTGTAGTCATCGGTGACCTCACTCGTCACATGCGGCGATAGCCCGTGCGCGGCAAACGCATCGAGCACCAGACTCTGTTCGCCCTCATCCAGCAGCACAAACGGTTCGGACGCCAGGTCGGCAAGCGTCACCTTTTCCTTTGCCGCCAGTGGATGGACGGCTGGCAACAGCGCCACCAGCTCGTCGTGATAGACCACGCGTTTCTCGAGCCCCTCGGTAAATCCACGCGCTGTAAAGCAAAAGTCGACCACGCCATCGTGCACCCACTGGGCATTGCGCGTGTAATCGCCCTGCTTGAGGGTAAAGCGCACGCCCGGATGCAGGGCCCCAAAGTCGCGGATCACGCGCGGCAGCACGGTACGGCTCACGTTGGTAAACGTCGCAATACGAATGTCGGTCGACGAAAGCCCTAGCAACTCCTGGCGCTTGCCTCAAGCTCGGCCTCGGCCGTTACGATTTGGCGCAGATACGGCAGATACTGTTTGCCGTCGCGCGTAAGCGAGACGCCCTGCTTGCCGCGCTCGATAATCGTGGTGCCCAGCTCGCGCTCGAGCGCCTTGACGGCCTGGCTCACCGCACTTTGCGTATAGCCTAGCTCGTCGGCCGCGCGTTTCAGGCTGCCGCAATCGACCACCATACATACAATCTGATATCGCGATGCCATCGTGCCTCCACATCGGTATAGCCGTAAAACGTTTTGCCAGGGCTTTTTCTACTAGCATTAGTATTTCTTAATCATACTGAAGATACATTCGCTTTACTACATCCATATCTGGGAGCAGAATCCTTTTTGCGAAACCGTTCTGTAACAAAAGGAGTCCCATGGATCGCAAAAAAGCAATCGCGCTCTCGTTTTCCGTTCCCGTCGCATGGGGCTTTTCGTACCCCCTCATGAAGATCGGCATGGACAGCATGAACGCCACGAGCATCGTTGCGCTGCGCTGCATCATCGCCTTTGTGGCCTGCCTGCTGCTCTTCCACAAGCACGCGCCGCGCATCAACCGCGACCTTATGGTTCGCGCCGCCATCATCGGCGCCATCATGGCAACCGAGCTCACCTGCATGTGCCTGGGCTCCAGCCTCACCTCCGCCTCAACCGCCGGCTTTTTGCAGAGCCTGACGGTCGTAATCGTGCCGTTTGCCAACGCAGCTCTGCTGCGTCGCGCCCCCGAGCGCAAGGTGCTCATCGGAACCGCCATCGTCACCTGCGGTATGCTGCTGCTCTCGGCGCCGACTTTACCGGCCTGAATCCCGGCGCGATCATCATGCTGCTCTCCGCTTTTGTCTATGCCGGCCATATCATTGTGGCGAAGCGCTTTGTCGAAGATGTCGACCCGCTGGCTCTGGGCGTTTGGCAGCTGGGCTTTGGCGGCCTGTTCTCGGGCATCGCCGCATTTGCCTTTGGCGGCTTTACGCTTCCCAGCACGCCGAGCGAGGTCGCGGTCGTCGTCGCACTCGCGCTCATCTGCTCTGCCTATGGCTTTATCACCCAAACGCTCGTGCAGCCCCACGTGCCCGCCGAGACCACCGGCTTCGCCTTCTCGCTCGAGCCGGTCTGCTCCGCTGTCTTCTCGTTCTTCCTGGTCGGCGAGGTCCTGAGCCCCATCGCCTTCTTTGGCGCCGCCCTCATCCTCACCGGCGTCATGGTGGCAACCGTCGAGCTTCCGCGCCTACGCGCGCATGAACAGGCTCGTATGGCAGGAACGCCCGAGCGCGTCTCGTAGACCCCACTCTTCATACAGCCGCGGCATAAAGGCAACCGGTGCGCCTTTACAATAGATACCAACAGAGTATCTGCATAAAGGAGCCCCATGGACACCGCAACTCGCGACCGCAACATAGCAACCTGGTTGGGCGATGCGCCGCAGCCGGTACGTGACACTACGAACCAGCTGCTCGAGCGCATCGCCCTTTTGCGTGCCGAGCAGACCATCCACCCGGCACAAGACGACATCCTCAATGCCCTCGCCTACACGCCGGCCGACCAGGTCAAGGTTGTCATCTTGGGTCAAGATCCCTATCACGGACCCAACCAGGCCATGGGGTTATCGTTCTCGGTCCCCGCGACGCAAACCAAGTTGCCGCCGAGCCTGCGCAACATCTATAAGGAACTCAAAGCCGATCTGGACTGCCCCTTTCCTGCCACGGGAGACCTAACCCCATGGGCACAACAGGGCGTCCTGCTCCTTAACACCACGCTCACCGTGCGCGAGCATGCCGCCAATTCGCACGCCAAGCTGGGCTGGAGCACGCTCACCGACTATATTATCGAACGCTGCTGTCAGCTGCCCAGCCGGTCGTCTTTTTGGCATGGGGCCGCTTTGCCCAGCAAATGGTTGAGGGCAAGCTCGACGCGATCGGCGCGGGCAAGGCAACCGGCAAGTTCTGCCTAGCTTCTACGCACCCCTCGCCGCTTTCGGCCAACCGCGCCACGGCAGAACTCCCCGCCTTTATAGGGTCGCGCCCCTTCTCGGCAGCCAATCGGCTACTCGAACAGCACGGCTCGACCCCCGTCAACTGGACTTGCCTCGGCTAAAAATCAATACATCAAAAACGCGCCCGACGGATTTCCATCGGGCGCGTTTTCTACTCGGGCCAGATAAACTGGGTACGGCCGGCCTCGCCGCCATCGATCAGCAGGCTCTGCCCGGTCATAAACCGGTTGGCCACGCCCACAAAGTAGATCCACTCGGCGATCTCTTGGGCGGTGGCCCAGCGTTTAAGCGGCGTGAGCTCCATAATCTGGCTCCACAGGTGCTCGTCCTCCATCACGCAACGGTTGAGCGGCGTGATGACGCCACCCGGGTCCACACTGTTGGCGATAGCCTGCGGCGCCAGACGGTTTGCAAGGTTCTTGGTGTAGGCGATAACGCCGCCCTTGCTGGCGGCATAGGCGGGAAACTCCGATCCCGTATGCCCGCTCGCCGACCCCACATTGACCACGGATGTAATGGCCGGCGCCGGCTTGGCGGCAAGCCCCTCCCCCACAAAGGCGTAGTGCTCGGTCACGTTGATGGTGCCACGCAGGTTGGCGGCAATATCGTCGGCCGAATCCTGTGTACCGGCAACGTTCACGATCACCTGGGGTTCAAGCTCGTCTGGAAACGAATCCGGCTCGCAGACATCAACGATCAGATGGCGATAGTGCTCGTGCTCGACTGCCGCCGGCAGCAGATCAAAACCCACGACCTCGTGACCCTCGTCCAAAAAGCGCTGCACGCACGCGGCTCCAATACCACCCGAAGCACCCGTGATCAAAACCCGCATACTTGCTCCTTAGGCGATTGCGTGGCGCTCGAGGTACTCGGCGCCCACATTCTCACGCTCCCAGCCACGCACGACCTTGTAGCCCACGGGGCTCAGGAAGACCTCGCACAGCAACTCGGCAACAGCGCCGGTCAGCGAGCACATAAGGACCTGTACCCAGGTCCAACCAAAGAACGTGTGGCTCACCACAATGGCAAAGACCAGGTTGTCGATAAACTGGCCAACACCCGTGGACACATAGGAACGGAAGGCAAAGCTCGCAAAGTTATTCTTTTTGAGCATACGGCCGAGCGACTGGTTGAGCGTGGAGTTCACCACGGCAGAAACGAGCATGGCGAGCGAAGATCCAAACACCACGTACCAGGTACCGCCGATGGTAGCATTAAGGGCGGTGTTGACCTCGATCATGCCCGTGTCATAGTAGGCGCCCCACATGCCGGGCGTGAGCGAGCACAGCCAAAAGCACAGACTCACGGCCAGGTTGACCGCCAGCGCGAGGATAGAGATTTTGATGGATGCCTTGGCGCCAAAGCGCTTGCAGATCATGTCCTGGCACAAAAACGAAACCCAGCTCACCACAAAGCCGCAATCGAGTGCCAGATACGGCAGGCTGATGAGCTCTTTGTTGGCCAGCAGGTTCATCATGATGACGCTCACGAAAAACAGCGAAACCGTTGCCGCGGGAATGCTCCGCAACAGGACCTTGTAGTCCTCCATGACCTTCTTGATCATTATGTACTCCTTTGGTTTTAGGTTTAACGAGCAGGATATCGGACCCGAACTGCTCGGACGTCACGGTCTTGAGACGACGATGGGTATAATAGCCGCTCACACGGCATCAGGCAAGCAAACGGCGCGGCAGCCCCACAGGCCACCGCGCCGATGCATTAAAACGCTACGTTGCCAAACTCCGACAGGATCAGGTCGGGGTTGTGGTCGGTTGCCCAATCCACGTTCCACGGACTCGTGAACAGCAGCAGCTTACCGCCGCGCATGTCCTCGACGCGCAGCGTGTCGCGCGTAAGCGAAAGGCCCGGGATATCGATGGTGTCGGGGTCGTTTTGGATCCAGCGAATGTCCGTATAGGGCAGCGGCTGGCGACGAACCTCAACACGGTACTCGGCCTTGAGGCGGCGCTCGAGCACCTCAAACTGCAGCACGCCGACCACGCCCACGATGACGCTCTCCATGCCGGCACCCAGCTCGCGGAAGATTTGGATGGCACCCTCCTGGGCAAGCTCCTCCATGCCCTTCACAAACTGCTTGCGCTTGAGCGTGTCGACCTGCGTAATGCGAGCAAACATCTCGGGGGCAAACGTCGGGATCTGCGGATACTGCACGTGGCGCTTGCCGGAGCACACGGTGTCGCCGATGCTAAAGATGCCGGGGTCGAACAGACCCACGATATCGCCGGCGTACGCCTCGTCCACAATGGCGCGGTCGTCGGCCATCATCGAGGTGCCCGTGGCCAGCTTGAGCTTGCGGTTGCCCTGCATATGGAAGGCATCCATGCCGCGCTCGAACTTGCCCGAGCAAATGCGCACAAAGGCAATGCGGTCGCGGTGGTTCTTGTCCATGTTGGCCTGGATCTTAAAGACAAAGCCGCTAAAGTCGTTCTCGGCGGGCGCGACCGGCTCGCTGGCGAGCGTATCGGTATAGGCACGCGGCGTCGGGGCCAGGCGCAGGAACTCCTTGAGGAAGGGCTCCACGCCAAAGTTGGTGAGCGCCGAGCCAAAGAACGCCGGGCTCAGCTTGCCGCAGGCCACGGCATCCAGGTCGAGCTCGTCACCGGCGCCATCGAGCAACTCGATGTCGTCCATCAGGTTCTTATGGTTCTCCTCGCCAATGAGCTCGTCCATGGCGGGATCGCCCAGCTCGGCCTCGACCTCGGCGACCTTCTTGGTGGCGTTGGCGTGGCCGTCGCCCTCAAACGCGATAACGCGACGGGTCTGGCGGTCGAACACGCCGCGGAAGTTGCGGCCGCTGCCGATCGGCCAGTTCATGGGATACGTATTGATACCCAGGACGTTCTCGATCTCTTCCATGAGCTCAAAGGGGTCGCGAGCCTCGTGGTCGAGCTTGTTCACAAAGGTGAAGATGGGAATATGGCGCAGCGTACAGACCTTAAAGAGCTTTTTGGTCTGGGCCTCGACGCCCTTGGCGCCGTCGATAACCATGACCGCGGCGTCGGCGGCCATAAGGGTACGGTAGGTATCCTCCGAAAAGTCCTGGTGGCCGGGGGTATCGAGAATGTTGACGCAGGCGCCGTTGTAGGTGAACTGCAGCACCGAGGAGGTAACGGAAATACCGCGCTCTTTCTCGATGTCCATCCAGTCCGAAACGGCATGCTTGGCCGAGCTCTTGCCCTTGACCGAGCCGGCAGTCTGGATGCTGCCGGTATAGAGCAGCAGCTTCTCGGTAAGCGTGGTCTTACCGGCGTCC
This sequence comes from Coriobacteriaceae bacterium AM49-12, assembly GCA_027669365.1. Lineage (GTDB taxonomy): Bacteria > Actinomycetota > Coriobacteriia > Coriobacteriales > Coriobacteriaceae > Collinsella. The sequence goes on from JAQEDL010000008.1 coordinate 7,837, forward strand.
GGGTGGCTGATGATCGCGAATGTGCGGCGCGACGAGATTTCATCCGACAGGCTTGCCATGCGGATCCTTTCTTGCATTGAGTGCATTACGTCGTTGTAACCGCACCATTGTAGCCGCGAAATCCCGCCATAGGGCACCTATCAGGACAAATTCATCAGTTGGGGCCTGGGTAGCCGGCCCAATCCGAATTTGTCTCTTGCGTAACTGTACATAGTGTATATATACTGTGCTTACCGGTTATATACACGTGTAGCCCAACAGCTAAGGAGCCGCTGTGGACATCATCCTATCCAATTCGAGCGACAAGCCCATCTATGAGCAGATCTCCTCGCAGGTCAAAGCTCAGATCCTTTCGGGCGCACTCGCTGCAGGAGCCAAACTCCCCAGCATCCGCGCGCTCGCGAGCGACCTCGGTGTGAGTGTCATCACCACCAAGCGCGCCTATGCCGACCTGGAACAACTTGGCTTTATCTGTACCGTGCAGGGCAAGGGCTGCTTTGTCGCCGAGGGCAACCAGGAACTCTTGCGCGAAAACCAGCTTTGCCATATCGAAGAGTTGCTTGCGCAGGCCGCTACGCAGGCCGAAACCCTGGGCGTCACGCGCGACAAATTGCACGAGATGCTCGACCTTGTAGCCCCCGAAACCATGCAGTAGCCATCTGCAAGAAAGGCTATACCATGCAAAACTTGCTAGAACTCAAAGGCGTCTCACGCCGCGTAAGCGACCGCTTTTCCCTACGCGATGTCACACTCACCGTGGAGCCCGGCCAGATCGTCGGCTTTGTGGGCGCAAACGGCGCCGGCAAAACAACGACGATTCGCGCCGCGCTCGGGCTTATAAAGCTCGATGCCGGCGAGGTGCACCTGTTTGGGCAGCGCTGCGACGCCAACGTGCCCGACGAGACGCAGCGCCATCTGCGCTCCCGCGTCGGCCTTGTCCTGGACACGTGCCCCTTCCCCTCCACGCTCAAGGTGGGCCAGATCGAGACGCTCGTAGGCCCGGCATTCCCCACGTGGAGTCGCGAAACATTCGCCGGATTCATCGACCGATTTGGCCTTGACCCCAAAACCAAGGTCAAAGACCTCTCCCGCGGCATGGGCATGAAGCTACAGCTCGCCTGCGCGCTCAGCCACAATGCCAAGCTGCTCGTTTTGGACGAAGCCACCGCGGGCCTCGATCCCATGGCACGCGAGGAGCTGCTCGATGAGCTGCTCGCCTTTGTTTCCGACGGCCAGCGCAGCGTAGTGCTCTCGAGCCATATTACGTCCGACCTCGATCGCGCTGCCGACCGCGTCATCTGCATCGATAACGGCTCGATTGCGTTTGACCTGCCGCGCGAGGACATTACCGACCGAGCCGGCATCGCCCACTGCGCCCAAGCACAAGCCGCCGAGCTTATGGCTTGCGTCGAAGGCGCCCGTGCCGCCCACCACGCCTATAGCGTGGACGTGCTCGTGCCCAACCGTCGCGAAACGCTCGAGGCCTTCCCCGAGATTCCCTGCGATCGGGCAACCATTGATGACTATCTGCGCCTCATGTTGAAAGGGGCTTCGAAATGAAACGCGCCTTTATGTCCGAGCTCGCCATCGTTCGCACGCTCGTCCCGAGCATCGCGGGCGTCGGCCTGTTCATATTTGTCGTGCTGACCCTCGCCAACGCATCGGATGGCGATTCCGGCATGAGCGCCGGTGCCTGCGCGGTCAGCGCCATGTCGCCCATCATGGTCATGAGCTCGCTGGCCGGCTTCGACAATCAAAACGGATGGGAGCGCTATCGGGCAACGCTGCCCATCTCGCGCAAAGACATCATCTGCGCACGCTACCTCTGCATCGTTGTCTTCTCGGCCATCATGGCATGCGCGGCTGCATTGTTGAACATCGTCACCATCCCACTCTTCAATAACGCAGGTATTCCCTCGACGGGACAGGCCGTCTTTGAGATCGCAATTGCCTCGACAGCTCGATGCTCATCTCCCTCATGATGGTGTTTTTGGCGCAGCGTTGTTCTTTCGATTTGGACACATGGAGGCGCTGCGCCTAGCTGTTGGCTTGTTTGCCCTGCTCGGATGCCTTGCCATGGCCACGCTGAGCTCCTCCAACCCCATCAGCAACTGGCTCATGTCGATTGCTGGGGCAAATCCCGATCCCGCCGTCCTCGGCTGCCTGTGTGCGGGAATTGCCGCACTCGCCCTCGTGCTCTTTGCACTGAGCTGTGCCATCAGCACCAAGGTCTATCGAGCACGCGACCTGTAGGCAAGTGCGGTATCATCGGGCATGCGCCACAGATCGGCGTGGTCTATTTTGGGGAGGCACTCAACCTGTGTCGTGGGTTACAGCAGCATTTTGGAAATAACGATCCGTCAGGAGCACAAGCTCAACTTGAAAACCCTCGCACCGGACTCGAGATACCCGTATTGACCATGCGCTGCCGTGCTACTTGCGCAGCGGCTTGGGCAGCGGAATGCCCGCCGCAATGATCGCGGCGATAATCATGCAGACAATGCCCTTGAGCGGGAAGCACATGAGCAGCAAGCCCACGACCATGACGGGCTGACGCATGACGGCACCCATCGTCGAGGCGGTACAGACGGCGACGCAAAAGACCGGATCGGCGCCCGTCAGGATGGCAAGGCCGTAGCCCAGGCTCACGCCCGAGAAGATAACGGGGAAGAAGTGGCCGCCGCGCCAGCCCATGTTGATGAGGCAGGTGCCAGCATGGCCTTGACAAGACCGGTTGCAATAAGCACGCCAGCGGGGATGGTCATATAGGTCTCCATGAGCACATCGGCCTGCGTCTCGCCAGCAAACATGGTGTAGGGCAGGACCGTGCCGCAGATAGCGAGCGCCAAACCGGCCAGCATGGCCTTGGCAACAGGGCGCTCCCCTATGGCGTGGGCCAACGCCTCGCTTGCGTGCTCCGAGACAAAGTACAGCCAGCCGCAGACTGTACCGGCAAGCGCCAGGGGAATAAGCCAGGCAAGCTCGAGGTTGCCACCTGGCGCCTCGAACCTCGCATGCCCATACCGCCGCCCATAAGCTGGCCGAGCAACAGATAGGTGCCCAGGCCGCCGGCAATCGCGATGCCGTAGACCACGGTCTTTTGCGCCTTGGGCAGCTTGATGGTGATTTCATCGGACGCTGAGTCCTCATCGTCGTCGGCGCCCCGGCCGTCAGCGCTGCCGGCGAGCGGCGCCACAAAGCCAAAGACGGGCGCAGTAAAGAGCGCCGTCAGGGCAGCCTGGGTACCCAGCAGTGTGAGCTCTCTAAACTCGGCGCCAAAGCGACGCATGCGGTCGCCGACCCAGCTGCACAGGCCCGCGATAACGCCGGTCAGGCCGGCCTCCGGTCCAATGCTTCCGCCAAACAGCAGCGGCAGCAACGCCGCGAGTGAAAGCTTGCCCAGGTTATCGTACGGATAGCGGCCGTCGCGCTTTACCTTGGCCATCACCTGGTTGAGGTCATCGGTCTTGGCGCCCGTCATCTTCTCGTACAGACCGATCAGCAGGCCGCCCAGCAGGCAGACGAAAAACGGATACGGCAAAAAACCGAACGAACCGCTCGCGAGTTCGGGCGAGGCGACGCCCAGCATATGCGGGATCTCGGTCCATAGATAGTCGATACCATGCTCCATCGCAAAGAAAAACAGCCGGACCGCGGCACCAGCAAACGCACCGGTCACAGCCACACTCACTAAAAACAGCGCACGGTTTTTGGGTTTTGCCAGGTTATCCATCGGGACCTCCCGTTGGTCAAAAGCGACAAAGATAACTTTTATTGTAAGACGGGTACCGCGCAGGCGGGCAAACCATCTACGCGTAAACGGCGCTACTGGGCACCGCACGCGCGACAGACCTAAGGCTTAGCTGCCGATAATCGATGCGATCTCGTGCAGGTCATCGGCAAAGTAGATGCCTTGCTGGCGCTGCAGGCTCGATAGGCCCTTATCGATCATATGCTCGAGCAGCGACTTGAGGTCGTTGTAGTAGCCGTCCAAGTTATACAGAATACACGGCGCACTCAAGTGCCCCAACGACACGGCGGACATGACCTCGGCAATCTCCTCGAGCGTGCCCGTACCGCCCGGGAAGGCGATGAACGCGTCGCCGAGCTCGATCATCTTGGCCTTACGCTCGGCCATGTCACTCGTCACGATGAGGTCGTCAATACCGTCGTGTTGAAACTCTGCCTCGATAAAAAAGCTCGGCTCAACGCCCGTCACATGCCCGCCAGCATCGAGCACGCTATCGGCAAGCGCGCCCATCAGGCCCGACTTGGAGCCGCCGTATACCAGCGCGTGGCCGTTGGAGCCAATCCACGTGCCGAGCTCTCGCACTGCAGGCAGAAACGCCGGGTCGTTGCCGACGCTCGCGCCCAGGTATACCGTGATATTCATATTCAGTCCCCCTCGTCGTGACGCGCGTCGCCCGTTCTAGCGTTGGCGTCGGCGATATTCGCGCACACGGCGCGACAGGTCGGCGAGCTCGTCACGATCGAGCTCTTCCAAATGCTCGAGATCGTCCATAAAGCGCGCCATGGTGTCCTTTTGACGCATCTTGATGAGCGTGTTGCAGTAGTTCACCGCCACGCCCGTGAGCATGGCGATGTAGAAGATGCTGATGACGCTCAAAACGACGGTGATAGCGCGGGCAACCGGCGTCTCGGCCGGGATATCACCGAAGCCGATCGTCGATACGGTCTCAAAGCTAAACCAGAGGCCGTCGCCAAACGTGAGGGTCGTGGGCTCGGACAGCCAGACGGCCGTCGAGCACAGCAGATAGAAGACGAGAAACAGGCCCGTGATGCGCGCAAAGCCAGCCTGGCGCAAAACATCGGCAAGCGTCCTCAACTTGTTCATCGCGACCTCTTTTCCCAGACGCCCAATCACATTCGCTCGGTATTGTCCCACGCCTCCCCCGCAAACGGAACTAGTCATTGGGGACGTTCTTAAATGACTAGTCAAACAAGAACGTCCCCAATGACTACCTGACCGTTTAGCGGTGCGGTGGCTGAGTGGGCAGGTTGAGCTGGTATCCTTATGTGATACTGTCTCGACTCGATAGGATTTCATGTGAAACCTTCCGCCATCCTTCGTTTGGCTCTATATCGCACCCTAGCCGTTGCGGTTGCCGTACTCACCGTACTGAGCGCCGTCATGCCTGCCCCCGCCTTTGCCGCCGACTCCGACCACCAGGTCAAGACGGTCCGCGTTGGCTGGCTCGTCAACAACAAAGGCTTCCAGGAAGGCACGCCGGGCGAGCGCCTCTCGGGATGGGGCTACGAGTACCTCCAGACCCTCTCGTATTACACAAAGGCTGGCAATACGAATACGTTAGCGGCACCTTCTCCGAGCTTATGGACATGCTCGAGGCAGGCGAGATCGACCTCATGCCCAACATCTCGTATTCGGCAGAGCGCGAGCAGAAGCTGCTCTTTTCCTCGAACCCCGAGGGCACCGAGCGCTACTACATCTACGCCAGGCCCGACCGCGACGATCTGGCCAAGGGTGACCCCCAGGCGCTCCAAGGCCTCACCATCGGCTGCAACTCTGGCGTTATGCAAACTATCGTCGGCCAGCAGTGGCTCGCCGACGAAGGCGTCACCTGCACCTATAAAGAAATCGACACCGGCAGTGCCCTCTTTGAGGCGCTTGCAGACGGCGAGGTCGACGCCGTCATCATGAACGACACCATTTCGTCGCCCGATGCGTCACCCATGTTCTACGTAGGCTCGAGCGACTACTATTTTGCCGTTCCCAAAAGCCGCCCCGATCTGATGAACGACATCAACGCCGCCATGACGACCATCGCCCGCGATAACCCGCGCTATAACGAGGAAGTCAAATCGAGTTACTCGACCCAAAACAGTGGCTCGTCATCGCTCACCGGCCCCGAGACCACCTGGCTCAAAGCAAACGGCAATACCATCACGCTCGGCTATCTTAAAAACCAACTTCCCTACTGTACGCAAAATGACGACGGCGAGATGGAAGGGTCGCTCGCCTCGCTTGCAACGACGTTGCACGACAAGTTTGGCATTACGGTCAAAACAATCGCACTCTCGAGCAACAAACAAATGATCAAAGCCCTTTCCAACGGGACCATCGATGTCGCCCTGCCGTTGTTTCGCGACTACTGGCTCGCCGAGCAGACAGGGGTCATCCAGTCAAACTCGATGGGAACGGTTTCGCTGACCGCCATTCACAGTGGCAAAAACCTGAACAGCGACCTTAAGAACATCGCTTGTACAAAGAGCACAATCGTTAACCGTTTTGAGCTCGAAAGTCTCTTTCCGAACGCAACGGTAACCGAGTATTCGAATGACGGCGAGGTGCTCAAAGCCCTCGATGAGGGGAAGGCACGTTGCATCATTGTCCCCAGCACGCGCCTGGAAACTCTCCGCGACATCTACGACATCGAGGATTTCGAAACACAGGAACTCACCAACACGGCACAACTATCGTGTTTAATTTCGCGCGGCAAGCCCGAGCTGCTGGGAATCATCAATAAGGGCATCGTCAATGCAGGTGAATCGCTCTCTGCAAACAGCTATTTCCCCACATCGTACTCGGCGCAAGAATCGGATGCGTTCCGACTTCTCTACCGCAACCGCATCGTCATTGCGGCAGTCGTCATTTGCATTTTGCTCACCGGCATCGTCATCCTTGTCTGGTCGCTTTACCGCGCACAGGAGGAACGGCAGAAAGCCGATGCCGCCAACGCCGCCAAAACCGCTTTCCTCACGCGCATGAGCCACGACATCCGCACGCCGCCCAACGGCATCCTGGGCCTTATCGAAATTGAGGAATTGAGAGAAGGCGACATGCAGGTCGCCCGCGAAAGCCGCGCCAAGGCGCGCGTTGCCGCCAATCACCTGCTGTCACTGATTAACGACATCCTCGAGATGGGCAGGATCGAGGAGCGCAAAGTGACGCTCGAGCACGAATCATTCAACCTTAAAGAGCTGTGCGACAATGCGCTCGTACTGTGCAAGCTCCGCGCATCGGACCGCGGCATAACCATGCTCGACACCAGCGAGCCCTACGCTGTCGACCAATATATGATCGGCAGCCCCACCCATATTCGGCAGATCCTTGTCAACCTGCTCGACAACAGCATCAAGTACAACAAGCACGGAGGCACCGTCACGTTCTCATCGACCATCAAACCGGTCGACGACGAGCACGCCGTGTTTTGCTTTAGCGTCTCGGATACCGGCATTGGTATGACATCCGAGTTTTTGGCACACATTTACGAGCCGTTTGCCCAGGAAGGCGACGATGCGCGCAGCAAGTTCCAAGGAACCGGCATTGGCATGTCTATCGTCAAATCGCTCATCGATATGATGGGCGGCACGATTGAGATTTCGAGTGAGGTTGGCGTGGGGAGTACGTTTGACGTCCGGATTCCGCTCGATATCGACAAGAACCCTCAGATAAAAGAATGTGCAGACACGCAGGTAAGCAGCTGCTCACTCGCCGGCATGAACGTCCTTTTGGCAGAAGATAACGAACTCAATGCCGAGATTGCCCAAGCTCTGCTCGAAAGCGAAGGCATCGTCGTGACTCGCGCCGCCGACGGCAACGAAACGGTCGATCTATATGTTGGTCGTCCCACCGGCAGCTTCGATGCAATCCTGATGGACATCATGATGCCGGGCATGGACGGCTACGAGGCAACCCGGGCGATCCGCCTGAGCGAAAAGGCCGATGCGGCCGACATCCCCATCATCGCGCTCACCGCCAACGCCTTTGCCGAAGACGCCAAGGCGGCACACGACGCCGGCATGAACGCCCATCTGCCCAAACCGCTCGACTTTAGCAAGCTCAAAAACATACTCGCCTGTATCAAGAAAAATGGGGCTGTTTCGCTATAGTTTGTGCTCAACCACCATGCGCAGTAGAAAGGAAGCCAACGATGTTTAGGCCCTTACGTCGAAAGAAACGCGCCATCACCGACGAGAAAGCGCGCGAACTGCTCGCTACCTGCAAGCGCGGCGTCTTTGCCGTCAACGGCGATGATGGCTACCCCTATGCCATTCCCGTCAACTACTTCTTTGACGCCGAGCACGACAAGATTTATTTCCATGGCGCCAAGGCTGGCCACAAGGTCGATTCACTCAAGCATGATGATAAAGTCTGCTTTACCGTTTACGGCAACGAGTGGTACAAGGACGGCGACTGGGCTCCCTACGTTATGAGTACCGTTGTCTTTGGTCGTTGTCGCCTGGTAGATGAAGCGCCCGCGTTTATCGAGGACAAAGTCCGTCAGCTCGCGCTTAAGTACTACCCTTCTGCCGAAGAAGTCGAGGAGGAGATCGCCAAAGACATAAAGGGCGTCCAACTCTACGAGATTTCGATTGAACATCTTTGCGGCAAGCAGATTCAAGAAAAGTAGCGAATGCGGAAAACGCGCTCGCTACCCTCTGCACCCCATGTGCCCACGCATTTTGACGGCGTGCACATGGGGCAGCACTCGAATCGAGCGCCCCCTATACCCCCAAAAACGTAGCGGTCCAGGCGCTCACACGCCTCCTTTACCCGCGAAAGCGGCAGTGCCAGATTCACGCGGATGTGACAGGGCCCGTGGAACGGGCGGCCGTCCTGATACCCCACGCCCACGCGCGCCCCCTCGTCGAGCAGCCACTGAATATCGCGGCCATGCTCGAGGCACCACTCGGTGCAGTCCAGAAACACCATGTACGTGCCCTGCGGACGCGAATAGCCCACGCCCTCAAAATGCTCGTCCACGTAATCGCAGAAGTAGTCAATGTTGCCCTGGATGACCTGATTGAGCTCATCGACCCACTCGTAGCCCTGCGGCTGGTAGGCGCCGATAAGCGCGTGCATCGAAAGGACGTTCATCTCGTTGTAGTGGGTCTTGTTGGACACGGCGCACACGCGGTCGTGCAGTGTCTCGTTATAGATGATGTGGTAGCTGCCGACCAGGCCCGCCAGGTTAAACGTCTTGCTCGGCGCATAGAGGGCGACCGTGCGCATGCGGGCATCCTCGCTCACCGACTGCGTCGGGATATGCTTGTGGCCCGGCAGGATGATATCGGACCAAATCTCATCCGAGATCACCACACAATCGTGCTGGCGATAGATGTCCATGGCACGTTCGATCTCGTCGCGCTCCCATACGCGACCGCAGGGATTGTGCGGCGAGCAGAACACCGCAGCATGGATGTGGTTTTGGGCGAGCTTGCGCTCCATGTCCTCAAAGTCCATGCGCCACACGCCTGATCGTCGAGCTTAAGCGGGCTATGGACAATGCGATAGCCCGCAGCCTCGATGGACTTGGTAAAACCGATGTAGGTGGGGCTGTGGACCAGCACCGCATCGCCCGGCTGGACATACGCGCGCAGGGTCGACACGACGCCGCCCAGCACGCCGTTCTCGTAGCCGATATGCTCCGGGAGCAGGCCCTCGACGCCATTACGGCGGCTCTGCCATTCGATGATGCGGTCGAAGTACTCGGGGCGAGGATCGAAATAGCCAAACATGGGATGCTGGGCGCGCTGAATGATGTGCTCCTGGACCGTGGGCACCGTGGCAAAGTTCATGTCCGCTACCCACATGGGGATGCGGTCGAAGCCCTCGTCGGGCGCGTTCGGAGCCATGCCGGGGATTTCACCCCAGGAGTCAACGGCGATGGCGTCCATGCCGTGGCGGTCGATAAGCGAAGTAAAGTCGTATTTCATGCTGAGCTCCCGTGCAAAGCGGATTGTTTTGGTAGGCGTTATTGTCCACCAGCGTGGGCGATTTTGTCATGAGGGTTTGGCGTTGAATTTGGCGGGCGCGGCGAATGGCCGGCTAGTCCCGCGCGTCGTTGACGGCGATTACCGTCAACCTGGTTCCATCAACGTAAAGGATATGTCGAGCCCAGCGTAAGCCAGATGGTAGACGCGGTTTGGCTCGTGTTTGCTACCCGCGCGGCGAGAATCTTGACGAAGGACCTCTATCAAGCCGGGGAGCTTTGCGGGCGGAATCATATCCTGCAGCGCTTGCGGGAACTCGATATCGAGCTCTTGCCACGGAGCATCCTCAATCCAGCCGCCGGTCGCATCTGGATGGCAATCCGCAAACGGAATGTAGGGCTTAATGTCGTAGATGGGCGTGCCGTCGCGCAGATCGGCCCCTAGCACATGGATGATTGGGCCATCGTCGGTAAGCTCGACATGATCGAGTTTGACGCAGGTAAGCCCAATGGGATTAGGGCGAAACGGGCTGCGCGTGGCAAACACGCCCACGCGCTCGGCTCCACCCAGGCGCGGCGGGCGCACGGTTTTCGACCATTTTGCGTTGGTGCCGGACCTGTCCTGTGTTTTAGCGTCGACGGCAATATCTTTAGCCGTGCCGCCGGGCGTGCCGTTTTCGAAGCGCCAGAGCAGCCATAGGTGAGAGAAGGAGTCCAGGCCCTCAACCGCTGCATTGGAGGCAAATTCCGGCTCAAAAACGATGCGTCCCTGCAGATGGGGCGCCAAAAAACTGTTGCGCGGAATGCCGAACTTCTGCGGCAGGTCGGTATGTATGCGTGCAATAGGTTCCATGCCGGTCATTGTACGGCACAGGCGCGCGGGGCGCAGGCTGCGATTCTCTCTCATCGTCATCTGCATGCAACCAACGGTTGCTTGGAAGGACATCGGCTGCCGCGTATGCTTAAGCCAACAAGCACCAGAAAGGAGCCGTCATGGCCTTTGCAGAAAAACTCATCGCCGTCCGCCGCGCCAACAACCTTACCCAAGAGCAGCTCGCCGCCAAGCTCTACGTCACGCGCCAAGCCGTGAGCCGTTGGGAGCGCGGCGAAGTCACCCCGGGCATCGATATGATGAAGCTCATTGCCGCCGTTACCGGAGAGCCGCTGTCGCACCTGCTCGAAATGCCCGAGCACTATTGTCAGAGCTGCGGCATGGTGCTCACGCCCGACGACTGCGGCACCGATGCCGCGGGCGCCACGACCGACCATTACTGCAAGTGGTGCTACGACCGCGGCAAGTACACCTACGACACCACAATGGAAGCAATGATCGAGGATTGTGCCCCGCGCCTGGCACAAAACACCGGCATGTCGCTCGATGAAGCCGTCTCGCTCATGGGCGCCGTGCTGCCGCAACTGGAGCGCTGGCGCTCCGTGCAAGAAAACGAGGAGCGCTACGGTGCCGAGGCGCGAGCGCGCTATGGCGACGAGGCGATCGACGCCGCAAACGAAGCACTGCTGGATATGGATCCCGAGACATGGAACGACATGAAAGAACTTGAACGCGCTATTCTGGGCCAGCTCTCGATTGCCATGGGCGACGGCGATCCAAAGAGTAACGAAGCCCGCAAGCTTGTCGCAATGCACCGCCGATGGATTGGCCTTAACTGGGGACACGAGCCCCAGGACGAAGCATACCTGGACCTCGCCAATGGTTATCTTGCCGACCAGCGCTTTGTTGACTACTACGACAAGCCCTGCGGCACCGGAGCCACGGCGTTTCTGGTACAGGCAATCGAGTCGTCGTTGACGCGTGCATAGACCGCGGCGGCTTTGGGTATTTCAATCGAAACCTCAACCGATTGGAGGCCCATGGCTACTGATCACGAGCTCGCGCTCTACGTTATGACCGGCTGCCCGTATTGCATAAAGGTCAAGCGTTTCCTGGCCGATAACGGCGTGACCATCCCCGAGCGCAACATCTCGACCGATACCGAAGCCGAGCAGGCACTCATCGCCATCGGCGGAAAACGCCAGGTTCCCTGCCTGTTTATTGACGGCGCACCGCTCTACGAGTCGGGCGACATCATCGCGTGGATACAGAAGAACCTGCTCTAGTACGCAATTGCAGTCGGCTCGCCCCGACGTCCAAGCCCATACGACCCAAACATGTACGCCAGCATCCAAAGTTGACGTTTTTCGACATCTTTGATGCTAGTGTACAGCTTTTTGCATGGGCCCGGCACAGGCAGCCATTGGGCTTCAACGCTCTCCATCGCTCTATTCCCGGCATCAGCCAAAAGGTGCTCTCGTCAAGCCTAAAGGAAATGGATGCCGTGGGGCATACCGCTCCACGGTTACCTTTTTGTGCCTTCTTTTTTAAAAACGATCCAGGCTGCACACTACTGTCAGACACACCCGAATCAATTGGACAGGAGGCCAGCCATGAATCAAGCCGAGCGTCGTGTTTGGCTTATCAACGCATTGCTCGATGAGCGACCGGATGGACGCGACGTTGCCGTTCCTGCCGGAGCCGACGAGCAGCGTGATTTGCTCAGAGCCCTTATGAACGTGCGGCCGCCCGAAGCGCTTACGACAGAAACCCTCGACGTCCAGGACGCCTACCTGCATCAGCGAATTGTTGAGCGCGGCGGAGCGACCGATGCCGGCACACTCCCCTACCGCAATCACGTTGCCGTCTGGCGCGGTGACATCACACTGCTTAAAGCCGACGCCATCGCCAACGCCGCCAACAGCCAAATGCTCGGCTGCTTTGTGCCGGGGCACCACTGCATCGACAACGCCATCCACACATACGCCGGCATGCAGCTACGTCTGACGTGCGCCAACCTCATGTGTAAGCAGGGGCATGAGGAACCGACCGCACGCGTTAAGGTCACGCCAGCGTTTAGCCTGCCGAGCAGCCACATCTTTCACACCGTCGGCCCCATCGTGCCCAGCCATAAGCCCGGCCCGCGCGAAGAATTGCTACTACGCCGTTGCTACACCAGCTGTCTGGACGAAGCGACACGCCAAGGGCTCGACACGCTTGCATTCTGCTGCATCTCGACGGGCGTCTTTGGCTATCCCCAGCAAGCCGCCGCGCGCGTTGCCGTCGATACCGTTCGTCATCATCTAGACCATAACGACTCCAACCTTAAGGTGATCTTCAATGTATTTCTCGCGTCTGACGAATCAATCTACCGTGAGCTTCTCCAAACAGATCGCTAAGCTCCAAGCCGCACTCGATGCATCCGACGCCGTGATAATCGGTGCCGGCGCGGGTCTTTCCACCGCGGCTGGCTACACCTATTCGGGCGAACGCTTCGAGAAGCTCTTTGGCGACTTCGCTGCACGCTACGGCTTTGCTGACATGTACTCCGGCGGCTTCTACCCCTACGACTCGCTCGAGGAATACTGGGCATTTTGGAGCCGCTATATTGAGTGCAACCGATATGACCCCATACCCAAACCGGTCTATGAGCAGCTCCTGGACCTACTGCGCGACCGCGATTACTTTGTGCTGACCACAAACGTAGACCATTGCTTCCAGCGCGCCGGCTTTGATAAGCAGCGGCTCTTTTACACGCAGGGCGACTATGGTTTATTCCAGTGCAGTAAGCCCTGCTGTCAGGAAACTTGGGACAACGAAGGACTTGTACATTGCATGGTCGGCGCCCAACAGGACCTGCGCATTCCGTCTGCACTTGTGCCCCGTTGTCCCCACTGTGGTTCCCCGCTTACGATGAACCTGCGCGCCGACGATACGTTTGTGCAGGATAGGGGCTGGTATGCTGCGGCCGATCGCTACCAGGATTTCCTGCGCCGCCACAGCAATATGCGCATTCTGTTCTTTGAGCTTGGCGTAGGCGGCAATACGCCCGTCATCATCAAGTACCCGTTTTGGCAGATGACCGCCAAAAACGAGCGCGCCACGTACGCATGTATCAATTTTGCCGAGGCAGTCGCTCCGGCAGAAATCGCCGATCGGAGCATCCTGATCGACGCCGACGCGGAACGTGTATTGGACGCACTTGCCGTCCAAGTCGTCGGATAACGAGGGCGATACCGCCTTCAAACATGTACGTCAGCATCCAAAGTCGACATTTTCCGACATCTTTGGATGCTGACGTACAGCTTTTTGCAACATAGTCGTTTAAGAACGTCCCCAACGCCCACATTTAGCCGCAAAAGCGGGCAGCGGGCGCAAGCGGCTGCTCGCGAAAGACGCGCTCGACAGCAGCGCGGTATTCATCGACCTTTTTGGTCTTGCGAACGAGCTTGTGAACGGTCGCGGGATCGGCGAAGGCGCATTTGGCGTAGAACCACCACTCTTTCATGCGAAAGACCGCGTTGCCCCCAATCTCGTCCGCATAAGCCGCAAACAGCATGTCGTGGAAGCGTTGCAGCTCAGCGGCGGTGGCGGCAGGGCCGCCCTTAACCATGCGAGCCAGCGCGGGATTCGCAAGCAAGCCGCGCCCCAACATTACGTGGCGTGTTCCGGGATAGGCTTCCACCAGCGCATCCATGTCCTCAAGATCAAAAATATCGCCGTTGTATGCCACAGGAAACGGTGCCCGCTCCAGCGTCTCGCCGTAAAACTCTTTGCGCGGCGAGCCCGTATAACGGTCCTTTTGCACGCGCGGGTGCACAATCAGCTCTGCTAACGGCATGCGACAGTAGAGGTCGAGCACGCGCTTGTACTCGTCGTCGCTTTCCAACCCCAACCTGGTCTTGACCGACACCGGCAAGGGCGAGCGGTCGCACACGTCGCTCAAGAACACCTCGAGCCCATCCAGGTTGCGCAGAAAGCCCGAACCCTTGCCTTTGGCAACAACCGTACCCGAGGGGCAGCCAAGGTTGAGATTGACCTCGCGGTACCCCATCTCGGCGAGCACCTGCGCCGCCCACACAAACTCGTCCGCATTCTTGGACATCAGCTGAGGTACTACGTTAAGCCCCTGGTTATTGGCAGGATCGACCTCTTTAAACGCCTTGCCACCAAAGCGGTTGCCCACCCGCGGCGGCGGCAAAAACGGCGTGTAATAACAATCGAGCGCGCCAAAGCACTCCGCATGCACGCGACGGAACACATGCCCGGTAATCCCCTCCATGGGGGCCAGCGATAAATTCATCAACATCCACTCTCAAATCAATGTGACAAAGGGACAGTCCCTTTGTCACATCCCATTCAAGCGGTTCAGGAACTCTTCGCAGGCGCGAGAACGCAGGCGATATTTTTTCCACACCAGATACGATGCAATGGTGAAGGGGCAAAAGGGCAGTCCCTTTGCCCCAAGTGCCGGCTACCGGACGCAAGCTAGTTGCCGTTCGCGAACGCCGCCCATATTTCGAGGTCTAATACTTTTCCCGAGAAGTGAACGGCTGTATTTGGACTCCCGAAGCATTGACATTTTTAGGCGTCAAAACCGCAGGATTTGACTGGCAAAACCGCAGGAAATTGTACGCCAAAAGTGTCGATGCTTCGGGAGTCCGTTTTCACTCGTTCACTTCTCGGGAAAAGTATTAGACCTCGATTCCGCAGTCCCCGATGTGACAAAGGAACAGTCCATTTGTCACATTCAGAATTGACCCCCCCCCCGCAATAGCTCATCGATGGCGGGATTCTCTATACTGAGTCACATATGACGGTATCGCGCCAAAGGAGAACACCATGACCACGTCGCAGATATCCCTGCTCGCGCTCATCTTGGTTGGGGGCATCGGCATCCTGCTTATCGGAGTGAGCGCGCTCATGAAGGCCGCCGCCCGCAAGAAAGCCAAGGCCTGTACCGCCGTGACCATGGGGACGGTCATCGACCATCGCTTTATGGGTGAAGGCAGAATGAATCCCGTTTTGGAATACACCGTCGACGGCACGCAATACCGCGCGAAAAAACAATTCCGTGGCATAAAGACCAAAAGCTTGTCGGGACTCCCCATCCGCACGCAAGCCACCGCCTACGAAGACGCCAAGGGCTGGCTGCACGTGCAGACAGGCCCCATCGCCCGCCTAGGCACCCTCGCGGAGCAGCTTTGGCCCCTCGGTAGCCAAATGACCGTGTACTACAACCCCAGCAACCCAGACAAAAGCTATGTCGAACGCCCCATCGTGGGCAACTTTGCCACACTGATGTTTAACATCGCAGGCTTCTTGCTCATCGCGATGAGCATCTTGCTCTATGTTCTTATCCAGCGCTAGCTCAAACTGATGCGCCCCGCGCCCCATGCGCCGCAACGACCGTTACGACACCAAGGATCAGCCATGGCAACACTTTCCGAACAAGAACGTAAGCGCATCCAGCGATACTGCATCTGTCCCAAGGTTGCCGGCGCGGCGCTTGCCATGGCATTCGTGCTGCCCTTATTGATTATTCCTTTCGAAATGATCGACGACATCGTCTTCCATCACGAAGGCTTCCAAGAGACGGGCATGATGACCGCCTTGGTGCTCACCGCCATCGAGCTCGTCATATTCTGCTACTGTGCCCTCGCGCCGCGTTTTGGCATGCGCGGCAAGCAGTGGAAGGAAATGCAGAACCGGCTCGCCATCGAGCAGAGCGAGAAAGACCGCTCGGCACAAATCGCAGGCGTTGTTGGCACGCAGCCGCCGCACGCCTGCTCAAGAACAGCGACAACGAGACCGCACGCAACCTGGGCGGCGCGGCAGAAGTCGCCGCTGCCGTAGGCGCCGTCGCCACCGCGGCAGACGTGCTTGCCGAAAGCTTCGCCAACGCAAGGGCCATGGCAGAGGCCTGTGGCGTGCCTGTCCCCCGTGCAAAGAAGTGGGCCGTCGCGCTTGTGGCGCTGCCCCTCGCGATCGTGTGCGGTGCCTATATCCCGCAGCTGGCGCAGGGAAACATCGAGATGCAGGAGAACGCCGCGGCCGCGGCCGAGCAAATTGCCATCGCCCGCAAGACGCTAGGACCCGCATGCGAGTACGTGTCCGCCGATGACCCTTACGAGCGATATCAAGATTACGGCTATCACGTCCGCGGCTACCTTCACGACGGCGACTCCGATACCCAGAAGACCTATACGTACCTGGATTTCGACAACAAGGGAACGCTCAAGGAAGTGAGTTACATAGCAGAGATCGACCCCGACGCGAGCCTTGAGGACAACCTCGCCCGCATCGAGCTCGACTTGGACGAACTTTCCTCTGTCGTCCAAACCGTAGACGTCAAGACCGTGAGTCCCGAGCTCCTAGCACCGCAAAAGCTCCCCGAAGAGTTTAGGCAGGCTTTTTTGAACGGTTCGCTCTACGAGAGAATCTCCATCAGGACGAGTGACAACCCCATCAAAACGTACTATTCGTTTGACACGGAGCCCGAGGACGAGTTTGACGAGTACACCCGTCCAAGCGTCCGTATTACGCTGATGGGCAAAACGAGCTAGGCGCAAATGTGACAAAGGGGCAGTCCCTTTGTCACATTCCATGAAAAAGGGCACCGGCGTTAGCCGATGCCCTAAAGCTGCTACAGATTAACTCCTACAGCGTATGACTAAGACGAATCGAACTACTCGTCCCAAGAGAGGCTCTTACCAGTCTTCTTTGCCAGCAGCAAGAACAGACCGATGATGACGTTGCATGCAATACAGAAGATGAAAACGCCCTGGAAGGAGCCGACAAGCTCGTACACCTTCATCATGACGGGCATGCCAAAGGCGCCGACGATATAGCCCACGGAGCAGATGAGCGCGAAGATGCGACCAAAGTCACGGGAGCCAAAGACGTCCATCACCAAAACGGTCAGAGCGGTGCCGGCGATGACGTACATGACGTCGTTAACACCGGCAGCAAGAATGCTGAGCGTCGAGTTGCCGCTGCTCATCATGAGCATGACAAAGGAGAGAATCGAGACGGCGAGCCAGCTCAGAATGGCCTTGGTGCTGCCAAACTTATCGCAGGTGGTACCGACGATCGGATTGAGGAACAGGTCGAACAGCGATGCGGCGGAAACCATGAAACCACCCACCATGGGGCAAAAGCCGACCTCGGCGGCATAGGTGGGGAACAGCTGGTTCATGCAGCAAGTAAGCTGAACGAGGCAGAGGAAGCCGATGCAGAAGAAGAATGCAGGCGACTTAATAGCGCGTGCATAGCTGACGCCACGTGCACCATCCTCGGTCGTCTCCTCGGTCTCGGCGACCGTCTCGCCTTCGACATAGCCATATGGCAGCATGCCCTTGTCCTGGGGCTTATAGCGGATAATCAGGATGGAAGCGGGGAGAATGAGCACGGCGGAGACGCCAGCGAGCACCAGATAACCAGTCCTCCAGCCAGCAGCCTCAATGACAGAG
Source organism: Coriobacteriaceae bacterium AM49-12 (assembly GCA_027669365.1). Taxonomy (GTDB): domain Bacteria; phylum Actinomycetota; class Coriobacteriia; order Coriobacteriales; family Coriobacteriaceae; genus Collinsella. The sequence continues at coordinate 25,836 of JAQEDL010000008.1, forward strand.
GTGATGACGGGGCTCATGATGAGCATGTAAATCGAGTTCACTGCCCAAGCGAGACCAATTGCCAGGCCGCCAGATTTTTTGAACCATTGGTCAATAACATCGGACATGGCAACACCGGTAGTGAAGGCGAAGCAAACGCCAATCAAGGCGCCAGCTGCGATGAACATCCAGACTTCGGTGTAGAAAGCCATGCCTGCACCAGCGGCGAGCAGAATAAGCTCGACGACGGGGAGCCAAAACTTGCCAACAACCTTGGGGATGAGTTTTCCGACAAACGGAAGAGCCGCTGCAAGACCAATGAGCGTTGCAGTGAAGTAATACGAGAAGATGGAGTAGTCAAATCCGAACTCCTCGCACACGGGCGCGACGAAGGAGCCAGCGATTACGCTATAGGAACCGGTCGTACCGGCAGACATGAGGCCGAGCGCGATCACGAGAACCCATGCGTAAACCTTGCTGCTCTTTAACTTTGCATTTTCCATTGATACAGCTCCTAGAGACCCAGAAGGGCGCACATAACGGCCTTGATGGTGTGCTGACGGTTCTCTGCCTCACGGAAGATGACCGACGCGTTGGCCTCAAAGCACTCGTCCGCAATCTCAAAGCCCTCGGTGATGATTTCACGATGCAGGTCGTTCTCGCACTGGTCGAGCAACATCTTGCCAACGCGGTGATTTGCGTTGTGAACAGAGGGGAGCTCGTGCATGCAGAAGATGTCGGGGTTGTTGGTGCGCTTGCACAGCTCACTGGTGACGCGATAGGGGTACAGGGACTCGGCGTCGCCAAGCCAAGAGTTGTAGTCGTCGGGGTCCAGAACCTCATCGCCGCACTCGGGGTTGATGTAGCGCCACTCCTCGGTAACGATTACGTCGACACCGTCCAGAGCATCAAGGTCAGAGGTGATGGTGAAGGTCCTGTTGGGCGCGTACTTGGCGTAGCAGGCCTCGACCTCCTCGATCATTTCCTTGCACATCTGGTGACGGAGGTCGTCGGGGCCGATAGCGAGGAAGTCCATGTCGAGCATCGCGCACAGACGGCCATACCACACGGGGGCGCCGGCGCAGTTGCCAACGAAGGCCATCTTCTTGCCACGGCTCGTGCGCAGGCCACCCCACTGCTCCTCCATCGTGAGAGCGTCAGCGAGCATCTGGGTCGGGTGATCGCCGAGGGTGAGGGCATTGATGACTGGAATATCGACCAAGTCGGCGACATCATAGAGGAACTGCTCGTCCTTTTGTGCACGATAGACAATGAGATCATACATGCCGTTGAAGACGCGCATGGCATCCTCGATGGTCTCGCAATCACCCATGTGGGAGTTGGTCAGATAGGTGAAGCCCATGCCCAGGTCGTTGCAAGAGGTCTCAAAGGCGCAGCGAGTGCGGGTCGAGCCCCACTCAAAGTTGGCGAGAACGTTCTTGCCGGGGAAGTAACGCTGGTCGACACCGGACTTTTTCTGGGCCTTGAGGTTCCAGGCAAGATCGATGAGGTAACGGAAATCCTCAGAGGAAAGATCGTGGATGTTGAGGTAGTCGCGACCGCGAAGGCTGTTATTCATGCCTATTTCCTTTCAATTGTTTGATGGGTAAGTGTCGAATGTGCCCCCGAGGGAAACACGGATATCCCTCGGGGACTGTAACTGTGGCGCTTTGATCAGGCAGCGCAAGTTTAAGAACTTGCTAGCAGCTGGCGGCCACGTCCTTGGTCCAGCAGTGCACGCCGCCGCCGGACAGGTTAAGCGCGAGAGAGTCGATCATGATGACCTTGCGATCGGGGAAGCAGCTCACAAGAACCGCCTTGGCCTGCTCATCCTTCTCCTTCACGACTTCGCTCATGCCTTCGTGGTAATAACGCTGGCCAAGAACGACGCCGTTGCAGATGAGGAAGTTGCAGTAGCTTGCTGCGGCATAAAAGTGAACGGGGCCTTCGGGCCAAGGGGTGCCATCCATGAACTTGCCGCCCATTTCGTCAATGAAGCTCTTATACAGCTCGTAGTCCTCATCGCCGGGGGCGATGACAACCTCGATCGGCTCGGCAGTGGGCATGCGGACGATTTCGAAGGGCTTGCCCTCCCAGTCCGTCTCGGCGCGCAGGATCTCGTAGGCGGCGTCGATGCGACGACGCGACTCCGCACCCGCCTTGCTCGAGGCGGCCTCCTCATCGGATACCTCGGCAAGAAGAATCTTGTTCGGGGTGATAAAGCGGCACATCTCATCGATGTGGGCGGCGAAGCTCATGCCGAAGACAGGAGTTCCATCTTCCTTCTCGTCGAGGATGCCCAGCCGATAGTCGTCGTCCTCAAGCATAGGCTGCGGCAGCCATATAACCTTGTTGAGGTTGTAGATACGCTTGTACTCGGCCTCCACTTCCTCCTTTGAGAACTCGGGGTTGCGCTTGCGACATTCCGTGTCCTCGATGGCGATCAGGGTGCCGTGACCGTCAAACTCGCGGTCGCCGCCCTCCGAAACCATTTCGGAATTGACGATATCGAAGCACCCGAGCGCAACCGCCATGTGAACAGCCGCCCTGCGTGCGGACTGGCACTCTGGGGAGTTCTTGTCCCACACGCCGTAATAGGTCCAAGCGGGGTTGACCATATAGGAATGGCCTTCGTCGTCGACCATGATGCTGGGGCCGTTGTCGCGAACGTAGAAGTTGGAGTCTTCGAACTGCGTAATCTGGATACGGTCGAGATCCACCCCTTCCTCTTTAAGGCGCGAGCAGGCTTCCTCGTAGGAGCCGGGGGTGCCACAGTTGAGGTTGACCGTAACGTCGCCGTACTCAAGCAAAGCTTTAATTACGTCAACGCAGGGCTGGCGATTATCGAAGCCTCTGCGCGAATGTAATCGGGAAGCCATGTCACATAGACGTTGGAGCGCTTCTCAAACTCGCCCGGCATACGATAGTTCTCGTACATGGTTGGTCCTTCCGTCGGGTTTCCCGCAATGCTGTCCGGCCGCGACGATAGCGGGGTTACACCAGCTATAGTACTACTATACCTACCGTTCGGTAGGTGATTTTGTATAATTGCCATTCGCCTGTCGATACCTACCGTTCACCGTTTATAGTGGTCGTGTTTGGACACGAATTGATGTTCCGTTGCCATTCTTAATAATGTTGGCAATGCGGAAGTGATTTGCAATGGAGAAGTGAAGCGTGAGCACAAAGGGAAAAATATTGGACGCAATGTATGATCTTGTGGCAGAAGTCGGTTACGACAAGGCGTCCATTGGAAAAATCTGCGACCGTGTCGGCATATCCAAGCCATCGGTGTACTACTACTTTCCCTCTAAAGAGGATATTTTCACCACGCTCTTAGATAGTATGTTTCCGACTATCGACTATCAGCGCGACTACTCGCTAATAGTCGATAGGGACGGATTCAAGGCGGCGCTTATCGAGCTCGGCAATTCGGTTATAGGTGGCTATCGTAGTGATGAAAAGCGCCGTCGCGTGCTGGCCGAGGTCAGTATTCAGGCAAATCGAATCCCTGCAGTTCAGGAACGTCAGGCAACGGCGATCAACCGAACTATGCACGCGCTTAAAGACATCCTTCTCCATGGCCTAGAAATTGGCGCGTTTTCCGATGAAACAGACGTCATGCTGTACGTGCAGATTCTTTACACCGTACTTGAGGGAGCGAGCAATACCGTTGCCCAAGATGAAGACATCGATGAAAAGGCTGTTTGGGCAGGGGTCGTCGAACTCATGTTTAAATAGGCGCGTAATAACAGAAGCACCTTGGCAAGCGCGATGCGACGACTTCCGGGGTCGCGGAATGGTTCGAAACCCGTGTTCGCGATGATTGCAAAAAGTTGTTGAATAGAAATTGGGGCCGATTCCAGCTATGTTGGAATCGGCCCCAATTTCGTTGTAACTTGCAGAGACAAATGACAGGGCTGAAGGGCAGTTCGTTGGTCAGGTTATTTCGCGGTAGTCTTATTGAGGAGACCGGAAACTAAAGCAAATGTCGCAATCAGAAGGTTGCAGATGATACAGAAGACAAATACTCCTTGGAAAGACCCTGCCATACCGTAAACCTTCATCATGACTGGCATTCCGAAAGCTCCGACAACATAGCCCGCTGAGCAAATAATCGAATAGATCCTTCCAAAATCGCGTGATCCGAAGAGCGAGAGGAGAATCATCGGCATTGCAGTTCCAACGATGGCGAACATGACGTCGTTTACGCCGGCTGCGATAATGGAAACGGTCTCGTTGCTTCCGCCAAAGATGAGAAGCAGGAATGAAAGAATGCTGGCTCCCGTCCATGCGACCGTTGCTTTAATAGCACCGAGCTTGTCGCATGTTTTGCCTACGAAGGGATTTAGGAAAATATCGGAGAGCGAAGCCGCCGAAACCATTAGGCTTCCCACGATGGGATTGAAGCCGACCTCGCTTGCATAGGTCGGGAACAGCTGGTTCATGCAGCAGGTGAGTTGCGCCACGCAGAGCAGAAGGGCGCAGAGAATAAAAGACGGCGTTTTCGCGGCATCGCGGAGCGCCATGCCCGAAGGGGCATCTTCCTTTTCATCGGTGCTGCAGCTCTCATGGGTTTCGGAGATGGTCTCCCCGTACGGAAGCATATTGCGATCAGAGGGCTTAAGGCGAATGATAAATGCGCTTGTGGGCAATATCATGGCTGCAGAAACGGCCGCAAGTACGATGTAACCCGTACGCCAGCCTTGCTGCTCGATGACCAGTGTAATGATAGAACTCAATAGCAGCGTGCAGAGAGAATTAACGCCCCACGCAAGGCCGATGGCAAGACCAGACGATTTACTGAACCATTGGTCAATGACATCGGACATGCAGACACCCGTTGTGAACGAAAAGCAGATGCCGATCACTGCGGCGGAGACGATGAACATCCAGACCTCGGTATAGAACGCCATTGCGGCGCCGGCGGCAATAAGGACGAGTTCAACGCAAATATGCCATGGTTTGCCGATTACTTTTGGAATGAAACGACTCAAAAGTGGAAGCCCAAGCGCAAGGCCAAGAAGAATCGCGGTGAAATAGAAAGAGAAAGAAGTGTAGTCAAAGCCCAGGTCTTCACATACAGGAGCGATGAATGAGCCGGCAATGATGCTGTAGGTGCCGGTTGTTCCCGCAGACATTAAACCGAGCGCAATAACGACAATCCAAGCAAATGCGCCGCTCTCACGGGGGCGGTCCTTTTCGGCTGGTGCGATGAGAGTCATGGTTACTCCGTTTCTATCGGCAATGCAACCTATATGCCTACCGATAGGTATATAAAGAGGAAGATTCTCCGTCAAGTGTTAAGCGGGGAGCGGGGGCCCTTAACGTGCCGAACGGTAATTGGGCCCCCAATGTGACAAAGGGATTGTCCCTTTGTCACATTATTCGGAACGTAGGGCCTCCACGGGGTCTTTCTTGGATGCGCTGCGGGCCGGCAGCAGGCCAGCGACAACCGTCAGCAACACCGAAATCGCGATGAGCACCAGCGCATCCTGCACGGGCAGGCTCATCAGGTTGGGCACCTGCTTGGCCGCAAGCGCCCAGGCATTAACCGGAAAGCTCACGGCCACCACGACGACAATGGCAAAGACGCCGGCAATGAGCCTCGATAAAGGTCTCGGCATTAAATACGTTGGCCACGTTGCGCTTTGACGCGCCGATCGCGCGCAGGATGCCAATCTCCTTTTTGCGCTCCAGCACGCTGATGTAGGTGATGATGCCGATCATGATGGAGCTCACCACCAAACTGATACTCACGAATGCGATGAGCACCAAGCTGATGGTGTTCACGATGTCGGTCACCGAGCCCATGATGATGCCCATGTAGTCGGTATACGAGATTGCCTGCTCATCGTGGCCAGCAGCTTTGACCTGCTTGTTGTACGCATCGATGTAATCGAGCACGCGCTCCTTGGCCTCAAAGTCGCGCGGGAAAATCTTGACCGAAATGGGGTCCGCCTCGTCCGCATAGCCCAACGTGGTCAGATTGTTGTCGTAGGTGAGCTTCGACGCTTGGCATAGCTCATCATGAGCGAGCTCAGGTCCTCGGCGTCCATGTTGAAGTGGATGGCACGAGCAAAGGCGTTCGCATCCACGCGCATGGCGCTCGCCAGGTTGGCAAAACTCGAAGACATCTGCGTCGCCATCTGGTCCATAAGCCCTGCCGCGCCCGCCTTGAGCTGAGCTGATACCGTCGTGGCAATCTGCTCGCTGACCGCCTTCATCACCTGATCCATAGACTGCTGCAAATACGGAGCCAGCTGCTTTTGCACATAGTCGCCCATCACCTGCTGCAGACGCTCGGCCAGGGCATCGCCGCCAAGCGCTTTGAGCTGTGCCAAAATTTGCTGGGCTGCGGCATCATTCTCAAGATATGCCGAGAATGCGGCAGCGAGCTTTGACGCGTCTTTAAGGTCTTCGGGTGACAGCGCCTTAAACTGATCAGACCGCAAAAAGCCCTCAAACAGCTGGTTGGCAAGCGTTCCCACCTGCTGCATTTGCTCGGGCGTGAGCTCCAGACCGTCAAAGATGCCCGAGAAATCTGGGGTTGGCGCTTTGGCCATGATGTCGCTGAAGTCGATGTCCTTACCAACGCCCGAAAGGTCAATGTCCAGCCCAGACAAGTCAAGACCCGACAGGTCCATACCGCCGGCAACACCCGAGAGCGCAGATGCATCGAACGAGAACGCGCTCTTCAGTGCCGCCTCGTCTACGCTGAACATACTGCCCAAATCCACGCCCTGCTTGGCTTCGCCCTGCAGCTCGTCGAAGGTTTTGCCCGTAAAGACATCCGTCTCGGGGTGGGCAAGCTGCTCCTGCACAATCTGCGAATCGGCAGCACGCTCCATAAGCTGGCGAGTCAGCGCATGCGTATAGACAATGCCCGGGGACAATGCGCTCGCGTTTGCCGTCTCGTTGGGTCGCACCACGCCCACAATGCGCACGTCAATACCGTCGGCAACCTTGGCTTTCATAAAGTCGGCGTCGCCAGACATGTCAGTCCACATGCCGGTCTCTTCGTTTTTGCGATAGGCATCGGCCGGCGACAACACCTTAAACGTCGTGGACAGTGCATCGTCGTAGGTAAAGTCGCTGCCGGTCTTGGGCGTCTTGACCTTGCCGTCGGCCGTCATGGCACTGTTAACCAGGTCGTTGAGCTCATCGATATCCAGCGCGCCGATACTGTAGAGCGTGTAGTCGCCCACCGTTCCGCGGCTCGAAAGCACCATCACGGCCTCGTTGGCGGACGTAGGCCAATGGCCGGCAACGACATCGTACTGGCTGTCGAGCAGGCTCTGGTCGTCAATCATCTCGTTAAAGACCGACGTTCCCATGGATTCCATGCTCACCGTTGCCGCCGAGCTCGCGCCTCCGCTCATGGCCTCGGTCATAGCGTTGGGAACAAGGCGAACGGGCTTCTCGTCGCCCTTACTCGAACGATAGACAACCGGCGTCACGCCGTAACCATACTGAATAGCGTTGACCTCTTTGTCGATACCGTTGCCGCCGTCGTCAAGCCATGCCTTAAAGCTCGTCATATCGTTAGATTTAACACTTGCGAACATGTCCTTTACGGCCGTGACCACAGGGATCTTATCGGTCCCCTGAGCCTTGCCGCCGGTAGCGCCATCGGACGAGTCCTCGCCCTCGGACACCTCATCATCCGTAGCCCCATGCCCGCCCATCATGGACGACAGGTCATAATCTTGTTTGGAAATCGTCAGCGGGTAGCTCGAGAGCGTGTCCTCCTCGACCTTTTTGATGTAGTCGTTTACGCCGTTGGAGAGCGCCAGGATCGCCGCAATGCCGATAATGCCAATCGAACCTGCAAAGGCCGTCATGGCCGTGCGGCCCTTCTTGGTCATGAGATTTCGGGCAGAAAGCCCAAGCGCCGTCACAAAGCTCATCGAGGTTTTGCGCGTGGGCTTGGCCTCGCGACGCGCGGCCTCGGCAGCATCAAAGGGATCTGAATCGTCGGTGACCTTGCCGTCCGCCAGGTTGACAATGCGCGTGGCGTACTTGTACGCCAGCTCGGGATTGTGCGTGACCATGATGACCAGACGGTCGCGCGCAACGTCCTTGAGCAAATCCATGACCTGGACGGACGTCGTTGAATCCAAGGCGCCGGTCGGCTCGTCAGCCAGCACAATCTCGGGGTCATTGATCAGGGCGCGGGCAATGGCCACGCGCTGCATCTGCCCGCCCGAAAGCTGGCTCGGGCGCTTGTCAACGTGCTCGCCCAGACCGACTGCCTCGAGCGCCTTGCGCGCACGTTGGCGGCGCTCGGCATGCCCCACGCCCGTGAGCGTAAGCGCCAACTCCACGTTTTCCAAAATGCTCTGATGCGGAATGAGGTTATAGCTCTGGAACACAAAGCCGATGCGATTATTGCGATAGGCATCCCAATCGCGGTCGTTGAAGTCCTTGGTCGAGATGCCGTCGATCAGCAGATCGCCCGAATCGAAATGATCGAGTCCACCGATGACGTTGAGCATCGTAGTTTTACCCGAACCCGAGGGACCCAGAATGGCTACGAACTCGTTATCGCGAAAAGACAGGCTTACGCTGTCGAGCGCTACCTGCGTAAACGACTGCGTAACGTACCTTTTGCAAATAACTCTGAGATCCAGCATGGACGGCAACCTCTCTCGCGCGGGTGCGCTCGCCCGCTCCCCCGCCGTTCACGTTCGGCGCGTTTGTCCTACTCTATCCTCATTTTTGGCCTGCTCCAGTGAGAAATGTAACGTACTGCCCCAAAACGAACGGGACGGCACGCCACGTGGCGCACCGTCCCGCATATAACATCCCCGATGCGACAAAGAGGCTGTCACTTTGTCACATTCCAATGCGCGCTACTTTTCGAACCCGCACGGCATAACGTTAGCGCTGCCGCGGCGAGCCTCAGTCACGGCCGCAAAGAAGCGATAGCCGCCCGAGAAGTTAAAGCACTCAAAGCCATGCTGCGCCAAAATGCGGCAAGCAATGTAGCTGCGAATGCCGCTCTGGCAAATCACGTAGACCGGCTTGGCCCGGTCGAGCTCGCCCAGGCGATTGCGCAGATCATCGACGGGAATGTTTACGAAACCATCGATATGCCCGCGCTCGTACTCCCCTTCCGTACGAACATCGAGCAGCTGCACGCTGCCATCGCGTGGCAAGTTGGGCTCATCCTCCAATGCCACTGCGCCAGTATGCCGCGATTGAGGTTCTCGATCATAAAGCCCGCCATATTGACGGGATCCTTCGCCGATGAATACGGCGGCGCGTATGCTAGGTCCAAATCCTTAAGCCTATCGCCGCACATGCCTGCCTGGATGGCAGTCGCCAGAACGTCGATACGCTTGTCCACACCATCGATGCCCACGATTTGCGCACCCAGCAGGCGCAATCCCTGCTTCTCGAAGACAACCTTCATGGTCATGGGCGTTGCACCCGGATAATAACCCGCATGCGAACCGGGCGACAGGACCACGCTGTCGCAGTCAATTCCCGCCGCGTGTGCTGCCTTTTCGGATAGTCCCGTGCTTGCCGCCGTCAAGTCGAATACCTTGATAACCGATGAGCCCAACGATCCGCGGTAGCAGCTGTCCATGCCGGCTATGACATCGGCGACGACACGCCCCTGCTTGTTGGCGGGGCCGGCGAGCGAAATGACCGCGTCCTCGCCGGTCACCTGATGCGTGACCTGCACGGCATCGCCCACGGCATACACGTCGGCAGCAGAGGTCTCCATGCGGTCGTTGACCACAATAGCCCCCTTGATGCCCAGTTCGAGCCCCGCCTCTTGCGCCAGATGGCTCTCAGGTGCCACGCCAATGGCAAGCAGCACCATATCGGCTCCGATAGGGTCATCGCCCGCAACATGGGTGACAACGCGGCCATCAACTTCCTCAAAACCTGTCACATCGGCCTTGAGGCGCAGATCGATACCGTGCTCACGCACCTCGGTATGCAAAAGGGTCGCCATGTCGTAATCCAGGTTGTTCATAAGCTGGACGGGACGCTGCAGAAGGGTCACCTGGAGCCCCAGCTCACACAGATTCTCCGCCGTCTCGACGCCAATGAAGCCGCCGCCGATCACGACGGCACTGCTCGGTCGCCGCTCTCGAACATAGCTGTGAATACGCAGCGTGTCCTCAACGGTGCGTAGGCTAAAGATTTTATCCGAGTCGATGCCCGGCAACGCAGGGCGAATCGGCTTTGCACCCGGCGACAGGATGAGCTTGTCATACGTCTCGACAAATTCCTCGCCCGTCAGCATATTGCGAACCTCGACCGTATGCGAATCGGGATGGATGGCAAACACCTCGTGACTCGTCTTGACCGCAATGCGAAAGCGATCCCAAAAGCCCTTGGGAGACTGCAGCGTCAATGCGCTCTCTTCTTCTATCACGCCGCCAATGTAGTACGGAAGCCCACAGTTGGCATACGATACAAAACCCGTGCGCTCAAAGATGACAATTTGGGCCTGTTCGTCGAGTCTGCGCAAACGTGCCGCCGCCGATGCGCCGCCCGCGACGCCTCCAACGATAACCACCTTCATAGCTAACGCACCACCTTTCCCGTGTAGCCGCTTATGCCGCCGATATTCTTGACACTGCCATACCCAGAACGCTTAAGAAAACTCACAGCTTGGTTGCTTCGCGCACCGCTCAGGCAATGCACGAAAAGCTGCGTGCCCTTTCGACGTATACCCATGATGCTACCCCGAAGCAGAAAAAAGAGTCGCTGTTTCCAGCGACTCCCCTTCAGTTGTCTGTCCCACGGACTTACTGTTCGCTCTTCGCGAGTGCCTGATCGATCAGTTTGTTGAGCGCCTCGCGCTGCTCAGCGGAGTTGATGCCGCCCATGATCGGCTCTCCCACAATGTTACCGTTCTGGTCGATCACGTAGGTGGTCGGGAACGAGTACAGGTTGGAGGTGAACTTTCCGGCCTCACTGTCCGACTTAAACCAGATGTTCTTATACGTCACGCCCTTCTTGGAAAGCACGTCCTTGGCATCGGCCACCGCGTCTTTGTTGCCATCGAGCGTAAAGGAATTAACGCCCACGACCTGGCCGCCCTTCTCGGCAAGCTCCTTGTTGAGCTTCTCCAGATCGCCCAGCTCTCCCACGCACGGCTTGCAGGTGGTAAACCAGAAGTTCATGACGGTGACCTTGTTCTTGGAGAACAGCTCGTCGCTGTTTACATCGTTGCCGTCCAAGTCCTTGCCCTTAAAGCTGGGGAACTTCGTCTCCCCGCTCTCGCCGTTGGTCATACCCGCGGTCGAGGCATCAACGCTCTCCCCCTCGCCGGGCGTGCTGCCACATCCGGGGAACTCCTTCTCCAGCGCCATGAGCTTGTCCTCGATCTCCTTGACCTGCTGCGCGCCGGCCTTAAGCGTCTTAAGCTCGTCAGCCGCAAACTGATCCTTGGCGCCCTCGATGGTATCGAGCAAGAAGTCACCGTAGTTCTTGCCGTCCTCAATCATGGGAGTGTCTTTGTTGGCCGCAAGGAACACCTTTTCCCATAGGGCGTTATCGCTCGCAAAGATCTCGTTTTCCTTTTGCAGCAGCTGCTGGTACAGCTCGGCCGCCTCCTCGGCACTCGACGGCTTTTGCGCTATGAGCTCGGCAATCTGCGCATCGCCGCTCGTAGCACCCTTCGCGTCGCCCTTGGGGGCAGAGCACGCCGCGAGAGTCAGCGCCAGCACGGGCAGCATCAACAGAGCCGCAATTTTTGACAGTTTCATGGTTCCTCCGTTTATATCGAAACTTATATAGGTACCTATTTGTTTTCGCAGGCTTGCGTGGACTGCGCGGGTTTGTCGCCCGTCACACCCAGCCCGTAGCGAAAGCTAATAGCATCGACGGGGCACGCGCCCACGCATTTGCCGCAACGAATGCACTCGGCATGGTCGGGCGTACGCGTAACGTCCACGTCCATCTGGCACACCTTGGCGCACTTGCCGCACGAGACGCATTTACAATGATCGACCTGAATCCCCAGCAACGACACCTTGTTCATGAGCGCATAAAACGCACCGAGGGGGCAAATCCATTTGCAGAAGGGGCGGTAGAACAGCACGCTCAGCACCGCAACCGCAATGAGGATCGCGAGCTTCCAGGTAAAGAGCTTTCCCAGCGCGGAGCGGATTCCCACGTTCATGATGGACAGCGGAATCGCGCCCTCGAGCACACCCTGCGGGCAGATGTACTTGCAAAAGAACGGGTCGCCCATACCCACATCGTTAACCACCAAGACGGGCAGCAGCACCACGGCAAACAGTAGCACGGCATACTTGATGTACGTGAGCGGCTTGAGCTTTTTCGTGGAGAGCTTTTTGCTGGGAATCTTATGCAGAAGCTCTTGCAGCCATCCAAACGGACACAAAAAGCCGCATACAAAACGTCCCAGTAGCACGCCGATCAGAATGAGCGTTCCGGTGACGTAATACGAAAAGCTGAACTTAGACGATCCCACCACCGACTGAAACGACCCGATGGGGCACGCACCCGAGGCCGCTGGACACGAGTAGCAGTTAAGCCCCGGCACGCAGACGGCTTTGCCGGCTCCCTGGTAGATACCGCCCTTGGCAAAGTTAGGCAGGTGAATATTGGTCGCAAGCGTCGCCGCCGCCTGAATCAATCCACGAAATCGCGCTAAAAGATGCGATGCAGTGTTTTTTCTTTTAACCAATTCCGATACACTCCAAGCACAGCCTGATTGCCTTGGCCAGCACGGCATCTGCCTCGCCGCGCATAATGCCAAAGCCAACCATGGCTACCCCAACGATCAGCAAAGCCACCTGCGCCACAGGCTTAATCGCTTTGAACAATCTGACCACTCCTTTCGTTTCGCGACCCATTGGACCATACCGACTATAAAATCCGTGTTAAGCGCGAATGACTATGCAAGGAGAACGTTATGCGCATCTTGGTCGTCGAGGACGAGCGGGCGCTGTGCGATGCGATCGCACGCAGCCTGCGCAACTTAGCCTATAGCGTCGACTGCTGCTACGACGGGCAGCAGGCCCTCGATCTGCTCGATGTCGAGACCTTTGATCTTGTCGTGCTCGACCTCAATCTCCCCCATGTCGACGGCATGACCGTGCTCAGGCAACTCAGGACAACTGATTGTGAGACCAAGGTGCTTGTGCTCTCGGCACGTGGCGAGGTCTCCGACAAGGTAGCGGGGCTCGATGCGGGCGCCAACGACTACCTCACCAAGCCGTTCCATCTTGACGAGCTGGCGGCACGCATACGCAGTCTCACGCTCAGGCGCTTTACGCAAAACGACGTTGTTCTAGCCTGTGGATTGTTGAGCTTTGACACCAAGGCGCGCCTCGCCTCCGTGGGCGGCGAGACCCTATCCCTCACGCGCAAGGAGACCGGCATCTTGGAATACCTGATGCTTAACCAGGGGCGGCCGGTGAGCCAGGAAGAGCTTATCGAGCATGTATGGGACAGCAGCGTCAACAGCTTTAGCAACGCAACCCGCGTTCATATCTCGTCGCTGCGAAAAAAGCTGCGCGGTGCGTTGGGGCACGACCCCATCCGCAACCGAATCGGCGAAGGCTACGTTATGGAGGACGGCAAATGAAGCGGCTGTCGCTGCAGTGGCGCATCACGTTGATGACGGCACTGCTGATATGTTCAACCTGCGTACTTATGAATTGCCTGGTTGGCTACTCCGGCATGCGCTACATGGACTCGATCGGCAATGAACTATCGGCGCACAGCAAGGTGGAGGCGGCCTCGCCCAGCTCATTTGACCCGACAAACAAAGAGCTCGACGACGCGCTGACCATCGTCGTGAACGACGCCCAAGAATCGTTTGGCGCGACGAGCTGGTATATAACTGCGGCGGTGACGCTGCTCGGCGGCGTGCTGGCCTACTTTGTAAGCGGGCGCGCACTGCGACCGCTGCGCTTCTTTGCGACGCAAGTCGAGAGCGTGCGGCCCGACAACCTCGCTGACACAAAAATCAGCGAGGACGTGCCCTCTGAACTCAGGCGCTGCAGCGCGTCGTTTAACGACATGATTGCCCGCCTTGACGAGGGATTTTCCGCACAAAGACAGTTTACGGGCAATGCGGCGCACGAGCTGCGCACGCCACTTGCGCTCATGCAGGCCCAGGTTGAGCTTTTTTGCGCCGAGCACCCCGACGCCGACGCCGATACAGCGAGCCTGCTCGGGCTGCTGCAGGAGCAGACCGAGCGGATGACGCACATGACAAAGACCCTGCTCGAGATGAGCGAGCTGCGCAGTGTCCCTTGCAACGATGCGATTGACCTGGCGCCGATGATCGAAGAAGTACTCACGGACCTGGCGCCCCTTGCCGAGCAAAAGGGCATCGCGCTCGCAAGTGAGGGCGACGCGCAAACGATCGGCAGCGATACGCTAATCTATCGGCTGCTGTTCAACTTGGCCGAAAACGCCATACGTTACAGCGCGCCCAACTCGACCGTGCAAATCAACGCCTGCGCCGAAGGCGACCGTGTGCTGCTACGCGTGCGCGACCAGGGGCCGGGCATTCCCGAGCAATACCAGACGAGCATCTTTCAGCCCTTCTTTCGCGTCGACAAATCGCGCAGCAGGGCATACGGCGGCGTGGGGCTGGGACTTGCGCTGGTCTGGGAGATTGCCGCGCTCCACGGCGGCTCCATCGAGGTCGAAGAGAGCTCGGAGCGCGGAACGACCATGCTCGTGACTCTTCCCACTCGCGCACTCGGCTCATTAAAATAACGAACGGGATGGCACGCCGCGTGGCGTACCATCCCGCACATAATATCGAGGATGTGACAAAGGGACTGTCCCTTTGTCACATCTGCTAGTTCTCGTCGCCTACCAGCTGAGTTAGCTTACTCCCACTCGACCGTGCCGACGGGCTTCGGCGTGAGGTCGTAGCACACGCGGCAGATGCCGGGAACCTCGGCGGTGACGCGGGCGGTAATGCGCTTGAGCAACGCCCAGTCGAGCTCAGGCACCTCGGCGGTCATGACATCGACGGTGTTGATGCAGCGGATGATACAGGGCCAATCGTAGGCGCGCTTGCCCTCGCGCACGCCGGTGGCGCGGAAGTCGGGCACGACGGCAAAATACTGCCAGATGGTCAGACCCGCCTTGTCGATCTCCTCGCGCACGATCGCGTCGGCTTCGCGCAGCGCCTCAAGACGGTCGCGGGTGATGGCACCAAGGCAGCGGACGCCCAGGCCGGGACCGGGGAACGGCTGGCGCTCGACCATGTTCTCGGGCAGGCCGAGCTCGCGACCCACGACGCGGACCTCGTCCTTGTACAGCAGTTTGACGGGCTCGCAGAGCTCAAACTGCAGATCCTCGGGCAGACCGCCCACGTTGTGGTGAGCCTTCACGCCGTCTTGGGACTCAAGAATGTCGGGATAGATGGTGCCCTGGGCGAGGAAACTGACCTCGTCGCCAACCTTGCGGGCCTCCTCCTCGAACACGCGGATAAACTCGGCACCGATGATCTTGCGCTTGGCCTCGGGCTCCTCGACGTCCACGAGCTTATCCAGGAAGCGATCGGTCGCGTCCACATAGACCAGGTTAGCGTCCATCTGGTTCTTGAAGACGTCGATGACCTGTTCGCTCTCACCCTTGCGCATCAGGCCGTGGTTCACATGCACGCAAATGAGCTGCTTGCCGATGGCCTTGATGAGCAGGGCCGCGACAACCGAACTGTCGACGCCGCCGGAAAGAGCCAGCAGGACCTTCTTGTCGCCGATCTGCTCGCGGATTGCAGCGACCTGCTCATCGATGAACACCTGGGCAAGTTCGGGAGTGGTGATACGCACCATGTCGTCGGGACGCTTGTTGGGATCCATGCAGAGCTCCTTCTCGGTTCGATGGAAATGCGCCGCGCGTATGCAGACGCACCGTCATATGACCTCATTATATGCAGAACGAGATACGTTTCCCATCGCTGCGACAGAGCTTTTTGCAGGGGCGGCAGTTTTTCTATATCCCAAGGTCAGCTAGACTTCGGTAGCCACCTTGGGAGCATCGCCAATAGACTCTTCCTTTATACGTTCGGCACAATCGTAGGCGATACCCACAAATTCCAGTCCCGAGCAACAAGAGTACAATTGCTGCTAGTGTTGCCAGCTGTTGGGAGATGGAAGATGGACTGCGATGGCTACCCATGCGTTCCCATGCCGTTGATGTGCACCGCCTTTGTGCCGGGGCAGATTGACGCTGCGGTTGCAGGCATTTCCGACCCCGATTCACGCGCCATCGCCACGGCAGAAGCGCTGTACTTTCGCGGACAGGCCGCACTCGCCGCCAAGACGGCGCACCCCTATCTTGACGTCACCGATCCCGCGCTGCGCTATTCCGCATGCTTTATCTGCGGATACGCCAGTCTGTCGCTCAACCGTATCGCCGACGCCCGCCGGTGCCTTGCGGGCATCCTCGATACGCCGGCCGACGAGGAATCGCCCGCCGTCCACGCCACGCATATCCTGTTCGCCTCGGCCGCGAGCGTCCTGCTGCACTTGCCTTCCCCGTATAGCTATCCCATCTCGGAACTGTTCCTGCACCTGGCAGCTTCCATGGCATGCATGAGCCTCAAGGACATCGACGCCGCAAAAGCGCATTTTGGAGCCGCTTGGGACATTGCGCGCCCCGACGGCCTTATCGAGCTCATTGGCGAGCACCACGGCCTTTTGCAGGGGCTCATCGAGCATGCCTAAAAACGCAATACCCTGACGACTTCGCACGCATCATCGAGATCACGTACCGCTTCAGCTACGGCTGGCGGCGCATCCACAACCCCGATTCGGGCGAGGACGTTGCCGACGATTTAACGACCACAGAGTTCACCATGGCCATGCTCGCCTGCCGCGGATGGACCAACGCTGAAATCGCACGCCATATGGGAGTATCGCCGGGCACCGTCAAAAACCGCCTATCCGGCGTATACGCAAAGCTTGGCATCGGCACACGCGCCGAGCTGGTCGCGCACATGTTGCGTTAGCGACCGGGCTGCCAAGCGCATCGAACGCGTTCCGGAACCCGGCGCTTCGCTCGATCAATTTGGACATTTTGACCCTTGAACGGCACTACCGCCACGAAGCGTCTTCTCGCAAAATTGGATTATTTCCACCGATATTTGCGGGATGGGAGCCCAAGATGCTTGATCGCCGTTCGTTACTTGTTGCCGGAGCGTCCTCACTAGCGAGCATCATGTTGCCTCGCGTGCCGGGAAGCGAAAATGCCTTCCTGCTGCCGTTCGCGCCCACCGCGGCCTATGCCGACGAAAAAGACCCCTTCAGGGTGCTCGTTCTCTCGCGCACCATGTTTGGTGTGGTCGTGGTCGACGTCGCCAACAAGAATATGCCCATCAAGGGAGCGCAGGTCACGCTCACGTCGCGCTACGCCGCAGGCAAGCAGCTCGCCGCCACGACCGATGACGAAGGCACCGCCATCTTTGAGATTGCCTCGCTTTCGGAAGGCTACGTAGACGAGGCAAAGCTCCTTGACGCGTACGACTTTAACGGCGGCATCTCCATTAGCATGGCGGGCTACCGCGATGTCGAGATTCCCCTTGCGCGTATCCAGGGCGGCACCGCCATAACCGCGCCCACGCGTCCGCTTTCCGACGGCGAGCCGTACTTCCGCCAGCTCACATTCGACGAATGGGACATCCAGTACGCTGAAGCCACGTTCATGGCATTGCCGAAGGACGACACGGCAAACGAGCAGCCCGATACGCACGCATTTACCGTGCAGGCTCATCTGCCGCAGGGCGGGCAGGCAACATTGCATATCAATAAAGTGATGCCCGCTGCGGGCAGCTCAACCGAAACCGTCACGCAGATTGGTCAGATCAAGGCCAGCGCATCGAGCGCGGATAATCTGGCGACGTTCACACTCGAAGACAAGTTCCTCGATGCAGCGTCGAGCCTTCTGGAAGAAGGATGCAAGCTGCGCTTTGTCCTCGACTACCAGGACAAAACCTACACGCTCTCCTCCCCCATGGCCGTTGTTACCGCGCCGGCGGCAAAGGCGGAATCCGGATCGACCACTATCGTCCCCACCACTATGGACCAAGAGATCACTCCGTTTGATTTCCCCGCATCGTTTCCCGGCATCGGTGGTAATAAGTTCACGTGCTGGATGCCCTCGTTCCCCATTCTGTTCGATTTCTCGTTTGCCGGGTACGTACTGTTTGGCGGAGGATACAAACCAGCCAGCTATATGAACGATTCGGGCAACCCTGATCCGGAATACTGGAAGAAATCGCCGCGTGAGTCGGGCGCCAAGCAGGCAAACCGCTACCTCGACGAGATGGAGGGGAAGTGGAATCAGTACAAGAGTATGAGTGCCGGTTCGGGCACCGATCCAAGAAACACCAAGCTCCTTCGCCACCATTGCACGCCGCTGTTCACGATGGATATCGCCACACAGCTGTACGGTTCGCTCGCCTACGATTGGGTGGGCAAAACCTGGGGTAACAACAACGACCCTGCATACGGCAATATTAAGGCCCTCTTCCAGGTAAGAACTGACCTCAATTGGACCGAGCAGTTTACCCTAGGACCGGTGCCATTTTTCCTAAACGTCAACCCTTGGGTGCTGGCGAAGCTGGCGCTCGCTGTGGGTGCCCACACGCACGGCAGCGGCGCGGCGTTTTTCAAGAACATTTCGCTCGACTATTCCAACACGTCGGGCTCGTTCACCATCCAGATCGGACTTGCCGTCACCTTTGGAGCCGGCGTTGCAGGCGTCGCTTCGTCTGCCGTGCGCGGTGCCGCATCCCTCACGCTGTTCATTGGGTACGAGAAGGCAGATGGACACCAGCTTCCGCGGCTGCGCGTGGGTGCAGACGTCGATGTCGATGTGATACTCCAGTTCGTAATGTTCAAGTGGACCACCAAGGCTTGGTCGGGGTCGTGGCCCACACTCATCGATTCGTGGAATATGTCGGTGAACAATGGCGACCAGTATGTACTCCAGCGCTCTGAGCTGGCATTGGGTGGAAATACGCCTTATACGTTGGATGCCTGCTTCGGCTCGGCCGGCAACGCCGAAGCAGGTGGTGTGCCGCAGTTTATCGCATCGGCCACCATCGTCACCAACGCCGAGCTGCTCGCACGCGCCGAGGTTAAGGCCACTGCCGTAAATGCCGCGCCTGTCGTGCGCGATTGGGATCAAGCGGCCACGCGCATTGAGCTCGAGGCGGATTCAGAAAGCGAAGACACGGGACAGATCGAGCATTTCGTCCATGCACTGGTAGAGAACGACGAAAACGCCGCGCCGATGTATGAGTACACCTACATCGGTCAGTCAACGAACGCCGTTGCGGACCCGAACGCCAATTCTGCCGGCGTGTCGGAGGACGAGCGTGGCGGCATAAAACCCTCGAGCGACAACGTGCTGTTTTCCGGCGTGCTCAGCGAAGCCACATGAAGCTAACGATGATTGCCGGCGTAGAATGCCTGTTCCGTATCGCCTCGGTGCGCTACGGCGACAATGGCCGCTCGCGCCTGGTGGTGCACACAAAGGCAAACGGCACGTGGTCCGCTCCCACGCCCGTGGACTTTCCCCTTGGGTTTGGCGAGGGCGACGTGGAGCGCGACGGCATATTCGATTACGACTTCGACGTGGTGGAATATACGGACGGAAGAGGAAACCAGGACGCCTACGTGCTGCTGGTCTCGGGCGAGCGCCCCGCCGGCGACAACACCCTTTTCGATACGGCAAGCACAGCCGGCATACTGTCCGTTGTGCGCCTGCGCATAAGTAATGACGAGATCCGCGTTGTGTCGCATACGTCATGGCGCAGCATCTCGCGCGGCCGCCTGCAAGAGGATGGCTACCATTGCCTGCAGTGCCCGCGCATCACGGTAGGCAAGACGCTGATCGACGGACGCCTGTCGGGTGCCTACCTCCACCGCCGCGGAACCACCGCAGAAAAGGCGCTCGGCAGCGAGGCCGAGGTTGCGCTGGAATGCTTTACCCTGTGGTCGGATGATTTGGGCGACAGCCTGACGTTCCGCCAAGTTCTTCGCTTTCCGCAAGCACCGTCGAGTATCGAGCTGAGCGAGCCCGAGAATATCAACGGCAAAATGGTGGTGCCCGTTGCGTACGAGACCGCAGACGGTTGCGGCTGCGCATCGTACGCCGTGATCGGCCAGTCCATTGCGGGCTGGGGCGTTATGCCACCAGACGCCACGGTGCCCCATGCGGTGCCGTGGCCACAACATTCGGGCTTTTTGGCCACCGTCAACGAGCAGCTGCAGCATATTACTTGGACGCGAGGCGCATCGGCATTTGCAACGCAGCCCGTGGGTGCCGCAGGCTGTGGCCCGGCATCGTTTAGCGTAAGCAACAACGGCAGGTGCGCGCTCTATGTAGAGAACACCGATGGCAAGGTGGGGCAAACCTACGACGAAGAAGGCAACCCGGTAGCAGTAATGGGCAAGCACTTCCGCATCTTCGCCAGCACCTTGGCAGGCGATCTGTTCACGGAGCCGTTCGTGATGTGCGAGCTGGACCATCCCGTCGATCAGATAACGACATTTTTGACGTCGGGAGGCATGCTCTCCGCGCTCGCCACGCACATTGTGAGCGCGGAGAAGAGCGAGGCAGAGCTGCACGGCATCGAAGTGCCTCTGGTGGCGTGTGCCACTCCGACGGGCGCGGTCGCTACCTCGGGCGCGGTGGTGCCCGGAGCAGCAGGCGAATCCTTCATGGTCACGGTGCGAAACGACGGCAACACTTTGCTGACTGCCGGCACAATCGATCTGTACCGAGAGGGCTCCAGCCAGCCGTTCTCCAGCGCATCCATCGGATTCGGAGCGAACGCACGCATGGCTTCGATCTACGATCCAGAGCTTGCCGAAGACGCTTCGGCCAACGACATGGCACACGTAAAGTACGCGCTCGAGACGCTGGGCGCACGTTTTGCAACGCACCCGCTGGTAGCCGACAACGGCAACGCCGTGCTGGCACCGGGTTGCACGGCACAGTTCCGCATGAGCTTCGCCATCCCCGAGAGTTGGAGCGACGAAGTGGGCAAACGCGTCACGCTGTATGCGAAGGCGCGTAATCTGGTGGCGCTCGATCCCGTAACGCTCGAGGAGATCCGACCGGGCGCAAACTCGGCGCTGAGTGCCGTTCTGCACGAGCTTCATGTGCCCGACGCGGCATGCGAACGCTCAGAAGTTCAGGTCGGCGTATGCGACAGCGCGGATACGACAGGACTTCACGACGCCCCGATGACAGCAGACGGCGATGGTAGCTCGAGTGGCGGCGGTACTGACGAGGGCGGCGGCTCCGGCGGAAGCAGCTCCGGCAGTGGCAAGGACCACGGCAATAACAAGCGCTCCGGAAAAGCGGGCGCGCTTGCGGGCACGGGCGACAGCAACGTCCCCCTAACCGCAGCCGCAGCAGCGCTCGCCGCGGCAGGCGCGGGCCTCATCGCCTACAGCGCCCGCCGCACGGCGCTCGAAAAAGACACCGCCAATGAGGTCAATTCGGATAAGTCTCGCTAGCTCCTAGTTATTTTTGTGAGAGACGCCGGCTCGGCTCATCGAGCACCAAAAAGGACTGGCCCCGATAACTCGGAGCCAGCCCTGAGTCGCCTGACGTAAGAATCGCGGCGTTACTTGAGCTTCAGCGCCTCCATCATGGGCACGGCGGCGTCCCAATCGATCTTCCAGCCAATCGACACGCGGACGGTTTCACCCGTTGCGGGAGCCGTCGCAAACAGTGTATGGCCGTTGTCGGGACCGGTAAAGCGCAGCCACGTTATGCCGTTGTACTCGACCTGGTCGGTTGTTGTCTCCTTACCTTCGTAGACCTGCTCTAGGCTTGCAACCTCTTCCTCCGGCGAGCGTAGGAAGATGCTGATGTTCAGGCGTCTTCCAGTCTCGTCGTGGAAGAAGTTTGCCTTTTCGTGCTCTTCGTCGGACGAATCCAGCGTGTACCCATCGGCGGCCTCGATGCTGTACGATGCGCAGTCGATGCCCGTTAAATCTGCCTTCTCGCCAGAATCGGCCACGCCGCCGGCCGCCTTGAACTCCTTGGTCTCGCATCCCGTGGTGTCAAAGTGCATGGCTCATGATTCTTGGCGGGGGCGTAAGCGTCTACGAACTCGACAGTGATGGGCCCGTAGTACGCCGTCTTGGGCGCCCAGAAATACACGTACTCAACGGTCTCGCCCGGGCCGATATCTGGCCTCTTGGAAAGATCGATGCCCTCGTGAAGCTCATCGGGAGCCTCACTTGCAACGTAGTCGAGCACGGCCGCCTTGCCGGAAGTAAACAACGGGTCGCCTGCCTCAAGATCGCCCTGGGCAGCATGCACGTTAAAGGAACTGAACGTCCTGTTCTTTGTGTTGTTGTTGGTAATCTTGATGTGCAGGTAAAAGCCGTCCTGCTTCTTGGCATCACCGCGATAGAACGTACCGTGAGCCACCGACTCATAGGTAATGCCTGCCACCTCGACCGTCTGCGACTCATAGGCCTTGGGCTTCTCGGCCTTCTCCTGCACAGGTGCGCTCCCGCCCGAGCCACTCGGCGCATTACCGCCGCAGCCGGCCACCGTACATGCCAGCACGGCCGAAAGCGTCACGGTGGGAATTCCTAACAGCAGCTTCTTCGTCATGGGCTTCATCATCCTCACCGCTCCTTTCGGCTTGCAGCTCATCCGTTGCCCGAGTCCCAAGTCGACCCCGTGGCATCGGCTTCCACTATGAGCGTATGACGAAACACGACGCCGGCGAAGTGACCCACGGCCCAAATAACGACCCGCCAGCGTTCCTTATGGGCCAAAGGGACTCGCACACGCACGCCCGTGGCCCATAAAACGAGACGCTTGTCCCAATGTTCGATTCGGAACAACAATCCGCACGACACGTTTTACCCGTTAATCCGAACGATTGTTCGATGGATTTCGTGTTGGGTGGAATCGCCCAAGGGCTGGGCTATGCTACCTTGACTATCTATATGACTTAAACGCAGCAAAGGAGTATCGAGAGAGCGAGCATGGCAAAAAACACCGCAAACTATGGTAACGACAGTATTCGTCAGCTCAAGGACGAGGAGCGCGTACGCCTGCGCCCCGCCGTCATCTTTGGCTCGGACGGACTCGACGGTTGCGCGCATGCCGCCTTCGAGATCCTGTCCAACGCCGTTGACGAGGCGCGCCAGGGCTACGGCAAGCTCATCACCCTTACCGCCTTTCGCGATGGCTCCATTCAGGTAGAAGACAACGGCCGCGGCTGCCCGCTCGACTGGAACCCTTCCGAAAAGCGCTTTAACTGGGAACTCGTCTTTTGCGAGCTCTACGCCGGCGGCAAATACAATAACAACCAGGGCGGCGACTACGACTTCTCGCTCGGCACCAACGGCCTGGGCTCGTGCGCGACCCAGTACGCTTCCGAGTACATGGACGTCACCGTTTGGCGCGACGGTAACAAGTACTCTCTGCACTTTAAGAAAGGCAAGGTCGTCGGCGCCAAAAAGAAGGCGCTCGAGATCGAGCCCAGCGACGAGGACCGCACCGGCACCACCATCAAGTGGCGCCCCGATCTTGAGGTCTTTACCTCCATCAGCATTCCCCACGACTGGTATCGCGAGACCATGCGCCGCCAGGCCGTGGTCAACGCCAACGTGACCTTCTGCCTGCGCATCGAAGGCGACGATGGCGAGTTCTCCGAAGAGGACTTTTGCTATCCCAAGGGCATTGAGGACTACGTGCTCGAGAAGGTGGGTGCCGACTACCTCACCGAACCCTTCTTTATCGAGGCCGACCGCCGCGGTCGCGACCGCGAGGACCTGCCCGACTACAACGTAAAGATCACCGCGTGCATGTGCTTCTCGCGCACCTTCATGATGCAGGAGTATTACCACAACTCATCGTGGCTCGAGAACGGCGGCTCGCCCGAGAAGGCCGCGCGCAGCGCTCTGACCAGCGCCATCGATGCCTATATTAAGCAACAGGGCAAGTACAACAAAAACGAGAGCGGCATTAAGTGGCAAGACGTCCAGGACTGCCTGGTACTGGTGACCAACTGCTTCTCCACCCAGACGTCCTACGAAAACCAGACCAAGAAGGCTATCAATAACCGCTTTATCCAGCAGGCCATGACCGCCTTCTTTAAGGAGCGCCTCTCGACCTACTTGATCGAGAACAAAGACGCTGCCAACAAGATCGTGGAGCAGGTGCTCATCAACAAGCGCTCGCGTGAGAACGCCGAAAAGACTCGCCAGAGCATTAAGACCAACCTGCAGCAGAAGACCGACATGGCCAACCGCGTGCAGAAGTTCATCGACTGCCGCTCCAAGGACAAAAACCGTCGCGAGATCTACATCGTAGAGGGCGACTCGGCAGCAGGCGCCATTCGCACCTCGCGCGATGCCGAGTTCCAGGGCGTCATGCCCGTCCGCGGCAAGATCCTCAACTGCCTGAAGGAGGACTACCCGCGCATCTTTAAGTCCGACATCATCATGGACCTTATGCGCGTGCTGGGCTGCGGCGTGGAGATTAAGGACAAGCGCATCAAGAACCTGGGTGCCTTTGACCTGGACAACCTCAACTGGAACAAGGTCATTATCTGTACGGACGCCGACGTCGACGGTTACCACATCCGCACGCTCGTGCTCACCATGCTCTACCGCCTGGTGCCCACACTTATCGACGAGGGCTACGTGTATATCGCCGAGTCGCCGCTCTACGAGATCAACTGCAAAGAGAAGACCTACTTTGCCTACACCGAGCTCGAGAAGAACGGCATCCTCAAGGAGATCGGCGACCAGAAGTGTTCCATCAACCGCTCCAAGGGTCTTGGTGAGAACGATCCGGACATGATGTGGCTCACCACCATGAACCCCGAGACGCGTCGCCTGATCAAGGTGGAGCCCGAGGACGTCACCAAGATGGAAACCATGTTCAACCTGTTGCTGGGCAACGACGAGGCGGGCCGCAAGCGCCATATCTCCGAGCACGGCAAGGAATACCTGGACCAGCTGGACCTGCAATAGCAGCAAATCGATAACGACGGCCCATAAGAAGTTCAAGAGGAAATCGTGGCAAAGAAGAAGACGAAGAACCAGCCAAAGAAAAAGCAGGTCAACGCCGAGAACGTCATCGGCCTGCACTCCGAGGTCACCGACCAGCCGATCACGCAGACGCTCGAGGTCAACTACATGCCCTACGCCATGAGCGTCAACGTCTCGCGCGCATTCCCCGAGATCGACGGCTTTAAGCCCTCGCACCGCAAGCTGCTCTACACTATGTACAAGATGGGCCTGCTCAAGGGCGAGCGCCAAAAGAGCGCCAACATCGTGGGTCAGACCATGAAGCTCAACCCGCACGGCGATGCCGCGATCTACGAAACGATGGTGCGCCTGGCGACGGGCAACGAAGCGCTGCTTGCCCCCTTCGTGGAGTCGAAGGGCAACTTTGGCAAGTACTATTCGGGCGACCTGAGCTACGCCGCCTCGCGTTACACCGAGGCCAAGCTCTCCCCCATCAGCGCCGAGATCTTCAAGGACATCGACAAGGACCCGGTCGACTTCGTCGACAGCTACGACGGCGCCATGAAGGAGCCGCGCCTGCTGCCCACCACGTTCCCCAACATCCTTGTCTCGGCCAATAAGGGCATCGGCGTCGCCATGGCGTCCGACATCTGCGGTTTCAACCTCAACGAGGTCTGCACCGCCACGATGCACTACCTGCAGGATCCCGACTGCGACCTGCTCGAGTACATGCCCATGCCCGACTTCTCGACCGGCGGCGAGATTATCTACCGCCGCGAGGAGATGGAGAAGATCGTCGAGACCGGCCTTGGCAGCTTCCAGATTCGCTCCCGCTGGCGCTGGATTCCCGAAGAGCGCATCATCGAGGTCTACGAGATCCCCTACACCACCAAGACCGATGTCATCATCGAGCGCATCGTCAAGCTCTCCAAGGAGGGCAAGGTCAAGGAGATCGCAGACATCCGCGATGAAACCGACCTTTCGGGTCTGCGTATCGCCATCGACCTTAAGCGCGGTGTCGACCCCGACAAGCTCATGGCCAAGCTCTATCGCTCGACCACGCTGCAGGATTCGTTCTCGTGCAACTTCAACGTGCTCGTCGACGGCTATCCCCGTGTTATGGGCGTGCGCCAGATTCTGCACGAGTGGGTCAAGTGGCGTATTGAGTCCACGCGTCGCCGCATTAACTTTGACCTGGGCAAAAAGTCCGAGCGCCTGCACCTGCTGCACGGCCTTGAGGCAATTCTGCTCGACATCGACAAGGCCATCGCCATCATCCGCGGCACTAAGCTCGAGGCAGAGGTTGTACCCAACCTTATGAAGGGTTTCGACATCGACGAGACCCAGGCCGAGTTTGTCGCCGAGCTCAAGCTCCGCAACATCAACGAGGAGTACATCCTCAACCGCACCAAGGACATCGCTAAGCTCGAGGGTGAGATCGCCGAACTCGAGGAGATCCTCTCCAGCGAAGAGAACATCAAGAAGGTCATCAGCGACGAGCTGGCCGCGGTTAACAAGAAGTACGTGATGCCGCGCCGCACGGGCAGGATCGAGCCCCATGAGGTTATCGAGGTAAGCTTGGAGCCCGAGGTCGAGGAGTACCCGGTTACCATCATGCTTTCGCGCGATGGCTACCTCAAGAAGATGACGGACCGCGTGCTCAAGAAGGCGACCACGCTCAAGTACAAGGACGGCGACAAACCCTTTATCGAGTTCCCGTCCTCCAACACGCACGAGCTGCTGGTCTTTACCAACAAGAGCCAGGTGTACAAGTGCAAGGTCGCGGCGTTTGAGGATACCAAGTCGGCCCAGCTGGCTCGTACCTTCCGACCGATCTCGAGATGGAACCCGACGAGAGCGTCATCTGGGTCATCGACCCCGAGGACTACAAGGCCGACGTGCTGTTCGTCTTTGAGAACGGCCGCGTGGTGCGTGTCGCGCTTTCTGGATACGTTACCAAGACCAACCGCAAGCGCCTTAAGAACGCCATCTACGGCGGCAGCAAGCTGCTGTATGCGCAGGTGCTCAAGGAGGACCGCGACCTCGCGCTGGTCTCGAGCGACTACCGCCTGATGAACTTCAACACGTCGCTGCTCAAGACCAAGACGACCACCAACACGCAGGGCGTCCAGGCCTTTACGGCCAAGAAGGGCCGCTCGGTCACCACCGTCGGCACGACCGAGGAGATCCTCGGCGCCGGCGTCTCGGCCGAAAAGTTCACCGCGCAGAGCCTCCCCTCTGCCGGTGCCTTCATGAAAGAAAACGACATGCCGAGCCTGTTTGACTAAAACAACGGCGACCAAACCGTCATGGTTTTACAAAGCAGCGGGGCCCGGAGCGCAGTAAACGCTGTGCCCTGGGCCCCATGCATTACACCAGCATCATCCCTATAGACAAAATGCCGCATAAAGTGGAACAGACATAAGCCCATCATTCATTCCAAAGGGCTTAGTCGATAGCCTGATAAGGCGTACGCCCGGATGGGTCTTTTTAAGTGAGGACAGGCTTCGAGATCTTGTGTTCTCTCCCGCCTTGACTTCAATCGCAGACAAGCATCCCTGCTTCTCTACTACAAAGTCGATTTCCGCACGATTATCTCGCGCCCAATAATGCAGCGGATAGCCCATGGCTGAAAGCTGTTGGGCGACGTAGTTTTCGGTAAGTGCACCCATGAATGTGCCGCCGATGCCGGCAAGAATATCGGCGCGTTGAGCACCGGCCTTGGAGACGAGCAGCCCTGTATCCGCCTGATAGATTTTAAAAGCAGAAGGGTTAACGAAGGCCTCTAAAGGGCTTTCGATCTGCCCGACTAGGCTGCAGCGCGCCACCGTACCCGACAATACAAGCCAGTCGAGAGCATCTCCAAAGAGAGACGCATTGCCCCCCGCTCGCACTACCTTGTATTGAAATTTACGATTCTCTTTGGCAAGCTGCTGTGGAATGGAATCGAAGCACGCACGCGTCTTTGCGCTCAAGCGCTCATCAGCATATTTATTAGTGTCGGCGGAGTATCCGTCGAGAATAATCCGATGCTTTTCGGCCACATCAATGATTGACTGATCATCGATGTACGTTTGGACCGCCTCGGGCATTCCGCCAACAACAAGATACTGCCGATAGAGCCCAAGCGCCTTATCATGAAGGCTTGGCGCAAGAGGACCCATTAACTCGAATGACGAGCGTATCTCGTCGACCAGCTGATCGTTCCCCATCGCCCAGAGAAACTCCTCGAAATCGAGTGGAGTCATCTCGATCAAGTCGGTCTTTCCGACGGGGAACGAATACGACTGATGGTTAATGGCAACCCCAAGAAGCGACCCAGCAGCCGCAACGTAATACTCGGGAGCATCTTCGCAAAAGTATTTAAGGGAAGTGAGCGCTTCCTCGCATGCCTGGATCTCGTCAATGAACAGTAAGGTTTTGCCAGGCACGATACGCTGTCCCGTACGAGCCTCGATCGCGCGCACAATCGAATGAGGGTCAAGACCGCCCGAAAAATCCGCTCGCGCCGACCGGTCGTTCTCAAGATTAACGTAGACAACCGATTCGAAAAGATCCTGGGCGTACGTTCTGAGCAGATAGGTCTTGCCACACTGGCGCACGCTTTGACCAGCAAAGGTTTTCTATCAGCTGTCTCGCCATTCCCTAAGGAGCTCGTCTGCCTTGCGACGCATACGTAACCTTCCCTCATGAACTTCTATTTGACAATATTTTAACGCGGATTAATTTGTTTTCAGTTATTTTTCTGCGTTTAAAAATTGTTCTATACGGCACTTGAGGGAATTCGCCCCTATCTCTCGGTAAGGACAGCAAGCATTTCCACCAACGCTGATTGCCATGCGTTCTTCTTGTCCTTAGGCGAGCTTGCGAGCGAGCTCTCGCACCTCTTTCAACTTGGGCGAGGATGCCATGCTGTCGCGCTCGGTCATACCGCTGATGGTGACAATGCCCTGGTCCTCCCACTTGCAGTACGCGCAGGTTGACTTGTACATAGCGATCGCCGCATCATAGACGCCCTCGCTGTGGCTATCGAGTAAAAGGGCCGTCTTGGTGAACGGGAAGCCCGTAGCACCGAAGGCGTACAGGCGGTCGATGGCGGCCTTTTCCTGCGCGGTGATATCGAACCAGTAGATAGGCGAAGCAAAGACGACCATATCTGCATCTTTCAGCGACTCGATCACGTTGGCCATGTCATCCTTCTGCACGCAGACGCCCCCATGGGCGAAGCAGTACTGGCATCCCAAGCAGCCGGCGATCTTCTTGCTGGCAACGCGAACGACCTCAACCGTATTACCGCCCTCACGCGCGGTCTCGGCAAACACCTCGACCATGGTATCGGTATTGGCGCCCTTACGCGGGCTGCCGCTCAATACAACGATATTCATAGGATTCCCTCTCCTTCATGCTGCAGGCGCGCGGCATGTTTTTTGTAACCAAAACGAATGGAGTTAATCAATCGCCAGCAGACCATATCTCTTGTTCAAGTTCCCTAGAGAAGCTCAAAACGATTGCGATTGCCTCATACAACATCGAAAACCAAAGAGGGGCCATAGCAACGTCGCCTGCCTGAAATGGCCTGCGGTCAAAATCAACTACAGGGGATCGTGACGAGCCGATACCGCCCGCATGCCCCCTTCGGAATAGGCGCTGAGCAGCTCCTGAGCGTGGGCAAACTCGGGCCCTCGCCTCCAACCGAGCAGGCGGTTGACCGCGAGATTTCCCTGGACGTTGTGGACGAAGAGCAGATAGGCGTCCTCGCGCGAAAGCCAGTCTCCTCCATGATCGAGGGAACCATCTGCTCGGCGCCGCGCTCGACGACGCGCTGTGCCACCCGGGCGTACGCGTCGTCATCCGAGTAGAGCAGATAATAGTCATCGTTTGCCGGCGGGCGCTGGCAGAGGGCACCCGCCTCCGTTCCCTCGAGCGGCGGCACCGCCGTCAGGGCCTCGTCGATAAGCGCGTCGAGCAGGGCGAACTTGTCCTCGTAGTGCAGATAGAACGTGCCGCGGTTGATATCGGCGCGGCGGCAGATATCCGCTACCGTCATCTTCGCGAAGCCGACCTCGGCCAGCAGCGCGAAGAACGCCTCCCGTATGACCGAGAGTGTATAGCGTCGGCGACGATCGATCTTCCCCGCTTCCATTACCCCTCCAATTGCAACGCTCGACAATGCCCGGCAAACGCTCGTTTATCGACAGCAGGCCGAAGCTGTTCATTGCTCTTAAGCAAATCGACATGGATACTTTTTATAGACACCTGTTTATAATAGCTGAAAGAAGGTATCCAGTGACCCTGTACGAGCAGCTCGTTATCGAGCTCACCAACCAATCGTTTTCCCTTCAGGCCGCCTACCGCAGCGGCGGCACGCCCTATGAGCTGAGTGACCGCGAGCCCGAGCCCTACGACCAGCAAATCAGGGACTTCGCCCGCATGATCGAGGAAGCCGATTGCGTGCTGGTAGGTGGGGCCTCCGGGCTCTCCGCGGCGGGCGGCGGCGACTTCTATTACGAGGACAACGCAACCTATCGCAGGCATTTCGGCAAATTCGCCGAGCGCTACGGTTTCAAGGGCGCTTTCGAGGGGTCGTTCTACCGCTGGCCCACCGCCGAGGCGCGCTGGGGATACCTCGCCACCTTCCTCGACACCACGCTCAACGCCCCGCTGCGCAAGCCCTACAAGGACCTCGACGCCATTCTCGCCGAGAAGGATTTCTTCGTGCTCACCACCAACCAGGACACGCAGTTTGTGAAGCTCTACCCCTGGAAGAAGGTGGCAGAGATCCAAGGCGACCACCGCTTCTTTCAGTGCTCCCGCTGTTGCACCGACGCGGTGTGGGATGCGGTCGAGCCGGTCTCCAACATGGTAGAGGCCATGGGAGACGGCCTTGAGGTTCCGACAGAGCTCGTGCCGCGCTGCCCGCACTGCGGGGCAGAGGCGTTCCCCTGGGTTCGCGGCTACGGCAACTTCCTGCAGGGCGAGCTCTACGAGGAGCAGTACCGCAAGGTGTCCGACTGGCTCGACGCGCACGCGCGTCAGAGGATCCTCTTCCTCGAGCTGGGTGTGGGCCGCATGACGCCCGCGTTTATCCAGGAGCCGTTCTGGGCCCTCACGGCGCAGTTACCGCAGGCCAGCTACATCGCCGTAAACAACAAGACGCAGTTTCTCCCCCGCGCGATCGAGGATCGGGGGCTCGCCGTTCGCGCCGACATCGCCGACGTGCTCGCCGACGTGCGCAAGACGCTGGGGAGGTAGCGCATGGAGACGGCGAAAGCAGTTCGCATAGGCAGGGCGCTAGCCGAAGCGGATCTTGTCATCATCGGCGCCAGCAACGGGCTCGACATGGCGGAGGGACTCAACCTCTTTAGCGCCGATGCCCATTTCCGAGAGGCGTACGGCGACCTCGCTCAGGCCGACGGCATCGGCTGCATACTGCAGGGGCTCGCTTCCCCGGATGCCAGCGTGCGACGCCGATGGGCCGAGCGGTTCCATCAAAAGGAGTATCTCGAATATGAGCCCGGCTCGCTCATGAACGGGCTGCGGCGTCTTACGGAGCACGCCGACACCTTCGTGGTCACATGCAACATCGACGGGCACTTCGCGCGCGCCGGGTTCGACGAGGAGCGCGTGCTCGAGACGGAGGGGAGCATACGCACGTCGATCGACGAGCGGCGTCTCGCCCATCCAGACGCCCTCGCCATGGCCCGGCTCGAGGAGCTCGAACGCCTTGTGCAAGCCCATCGCAACGGCAGGGTCGCCATCCTCGAACTTGGCGTGGGACTGCACAACGGCGTCATAAAGCGCATGCTCGCCCAGGTCGCAAGCGCCTGCGAGCACGCCACCTACATCGTGTTCAACTACGGCCAGGCTATGGCGCCCGATGCATCGTGCGAGACGATTCTCGTTGACGGCGATATGGCCCCGGCTTTCGAGGAGATCGCCCGATGCCACCCCTAGAAAGAGAAGCGCGTAGGCATCGAAGCCTTATCGACGATGCCGACGCCATCATTGTCGGCATCGGCTCGGGCATGTCGAGCGCCGCCGGGTTCAACCATTACAACCGCGCGGGCATGGCGCGCGCCGGAATGGAGGACTGGCAGCGAGCATTTGGCTTTAAGAGCCTTTTTGACGGCTTCTACCACCTCTACCCCAGCCTCGAGCAGCAATGGGCCTACTATGCGCGTTATATCGATTTCATGCTGCGCGAGCCGGCCTCACAGCCCTACCTAGACCTGCGCTCCCTCATCGGCCACAAGGACTACTTCATCCTGAGCACCAACGTGGACACCCAGGTCGAGAAGACGTTTCCCGCCGAGAGAGTCTGCAACTACCAGGGAAGCTTCGCGCACCTTCAGTGCAAGCAGCCATGCTGCGACGAGCTCTTCGACGCGAAGCCCTACGTCGAGCGCATGCTCGCCGGCATGACGGGGTTCGAGATCCGCAGTGAGGATATCCCCCGATGCCCCCACTGCGGCTGGCAGCTCGTGCCGTGGGTGCGCGACGACACGTTTCTGCAGGGTGCGGTATGGCGCGAGAGCCTCGGACGATACGAGCGCTTTGTGCGCGAGCACAGCAGTGGCCGTGTGCTGTTGCTGGAGCTTGGCGTGGGCGAGATGACCCCCGGCATCATCACGCTCCCGTTCTGGAGCATGACCGCGAAGCTGCCGGATGCGCACCTGCTGAGCGTAAACATCTCGGGCGACTCGGCTCCGCTGCAGCTTGGAAGCAAGGCAGGGGCGATCCAGGCCGATTTGAGCACGCTGCTCTCGGCGGCGCGGGCAGGTGGCGAGTAACGCGGAGCGGTAGACGCGCAATGAGGTTTTAGCCGCAGCCTCCGAACGAGAGGGCTCGGAGGCTGGTATTCCTGAATCGCAGGTCACGATGGGTTATCGGAATCGCGAAGAGCGGATACCGCCAGTAAGCCCCCTTCGGAATAGGCGTTGAGCAGCTCCTGGGTATGGGCGAACTCGGGGCCTCGTCTCCAGCCGAGCAGGCGGTTGACGGCCAGATTGCCCTGGACGTTGTGGACGAAGAGCAGGAAGGCGTCTTCGCGTGAAAGCCTGTTTTCTCCATGACCCAGGGAACCATCTGCTCCGCTCCGCGTTCTATGACGCGCTGGGCTACGCGAGCGTATGCGTCGCTGTCCGAGTAAAGCAGGCGATAATCGTCGTCTGCCGGCGAACGCTGGCAAAGCGTTGCCGATTCAACCCCCTCAAGCGGGGGAGCCGCTGCCAATGCCTCGTCGATAAGCGCATCGAGCAGCGCGTACTTATCCTCGTAATGCAGATAGAACGTTCCCCGGTTGATCTCGGCGCGGCGGCAGATGTCCGCCACCGTCATCTTCGCGAAGCCGACCTCGGCCAGCAGCGCGAAGAACGCCTCCCGTATGACCGAGAGGGTGTAGCGCCGCCGGCGGTCGATCTTGGTTTCTCCCATCGCCTCTCCAATCTGAGTCGTTTGACAATGTCCAGTAGCTGTTCGTTTATCGACAGGTGCACGCGTTTGTTCATTGCCCCTGCGAAAATCAACAAGGATACTGTTTATAGACACCTGTTTTTATAGCTGAAAGGGAGCACGGATGACCCTGTGCGAGAAGCTCGGCATCGGGCTTGTCAGCCGATCGTTTTCCCATCGGGCCGTCTATCGAAACGGCGGCACGTCATACGATTTGAGCGATTGCGAGCCTGCTGCTTGCAAGCAAGATATCGAGGCTTTTGCCCGCAAGGTGGGGGAGGCTGATTGCGTGTTTACGGGAGAGGCAGGTAGGCAGGCGTTATGAGCATCTGCATCAAAAATCAGATTCAGAATATGAATATCGTCATCGGCTGCACGGTGGGGTGTCCATATTGCTATGCCCGTAACAATGTGAAACGTTGGCATATGATTGACGACTTCGCTGATCCTGCGTTCTTCCCGAGCAAGCTCAAGATGATGGAAAAGAAACGCCCGCAGAACTTTCTCCTTACCGGCATGAGCGATCTCTCCGGGTGGAAGCTGGAATGGCGAGACGAGGTATTTGCAAAGATCCATGAGAATCCACAGCATCAGTTCCTGTTCCTGACCAAGAGACCCGATTTGCTGGATTTAGATACCGACCTGGAAAACGCATGGTTCGGCGTTACGGTGACGAGGAAAGCGGAGCTGTGGCGTATCGACGCCCTTCGGAAAAACGTCAAAGCAAATCACTTCTTCGTTACTTTTGAGCCGCTATTCGACGATCCCGGTACGGTCGACCTTTCCGGAATCAACTGGATCGTCATCGGTACCATGACCGGGGCGCAGAGCAGGAAGGTTCATACGGAACCGGAGTGGGCATGGTCTTTGACGGAACAGGCGCACGCGCTTGGCATTCCAATGTTTATGAAGGAAGACCTCATCTCTGTCATAGGGGACGAAAACATGATTCAGGAATTGCCGGAAGAATTCGAAAGAGTGCTGGAGGTGCAGAGAACATGGCGGAAGTGATCGATGGAACCCTCATCAATGAGGTGGAAGCAAAGAACATCATGACCAAGTCCAGCCTGCCGGTAGGCGGCTACTCGGTCAATCCCTATGTAGGCTGCACGCATGCCTGCAAGTATTGCTATGCCTCCTTTATGAAGCGCTTTACCGGACACAAGGAGGAATGGGGCACCTTTCTTGATGTGAAGCATTGGCCGGAAATCAAGAATCCGAAGAAATACGCTGGACAGCGGGTGGTTATCGGTTCTGTGACGGATGGCTACAATCCACAGGAGGAGCGATTCGGGAATACCAGGAAACTCCTGGAGCAGCTGATTGGCAGCGATGCAGATATTCTGATCTGCACAAAGTCCGATCTTGTGGTACGGGATATCGATCTGCTGAAGAAGCTTGGACGAGTGACCGTTTCATGGTCGATCAACACGCTGGATGAGAACTTCAAGAACGATATGGACTCCGCGTCGAGCATCGAGCGTCGTATCGCTGCTATGAAGCAGGTGTATGACGAAGGTATCCGTACGGTCTGCTTCGTGTCCCCGGTATTTCCCGGCATCACGGATTTTGAGATGATTTTTGAGCGAGTAAAGGATCGGTGCGATTTGTTTTGGCTCGAAAATCTCAATCTTCGGGGTGGTTTCAAAAAATCGATCCTGGATTATATCGCCGAGAAACATCCCGATCTCGTACCGCTTTACGATGAGATCTATAACAAGCGCAACCGTAGCTATTTTGAAGCGCTTGAAGTAAAAGCCGAGGAAATGGCCGAGAAGTACGATTGCCCCTTTGTGGACAACGAAATGCCTTATGGCAGAGTCCCCCAGGGCATCCGGTGATCGTGGACTACTTCTATCACGAGGAAGTCCGAGGGTCGGATAATAGCGGAAAAAGAAATCGTTAAACGGAAACCGACGACGATTCGCTCGAGCGATTAGCGTCCACGCGTGGCTTCTGCCGATTGGCGCAACGGGCGACGGATTAAGGGATCGCTCGGGCGGATGATCCCGCTGCAGTACAGACGATCGCTCAATTTAGCGGCATGAGCGTTTTCGCACGGAAAACCAGTATCTTGTACCGTGGGTGCGCGACGACACGTTTCTGCAGGGTGCGACATGGCGCAAGGGCCTCGGACGATACGAGCGCTTCGTGCGCGGGCGCGGCAATGGCCGCGTGCTGTTGCTGGAGCTCGGCGTGGGCGAGATGACCCCTGGCATCATCACGCTCCCGTTCTGGAGCATGGCCGCAAAGCTGCCGGATGCGCACCTGCTGAGCGTAAACATCTCGGGCGGCTCGGCTCCGCTGCAGCTTGGAAGCAAGGCAGAGGCGATTCAGGCCGATTTGAGCACGCTGCTCTCGGCGGCGCGGGCAGGTGGCGAGTAACGCGCAATCCATCGCGACGCGCCTCGCGTACGGGCGCTCGATAAGCTTGATGGGCAAAAGGCCAATCGGTCGCTTTCGGCCGCCTATATGGCGGCGGCGCTTCCCATGCGGGCGCGAACGGCGCTGCGCGCCCTGTCGCGCGGCACCCCTTTGCGGCGTTCAGAACCCCTGCTCGCCGAGCAGCCACCTCGCGAGGTCCAGCACGAGAACGCCCTCCCTGGTATAGGGCTCGTGCCTCATGCGGGCGATGAGGACCTCGGAAACGCATCCCTGATGGACAGAAGCGGCGCGAGCTCCCTCTCGGTTTCGAAACTCGAGATGTTTTTAAGTTTCGAAACTGAGGGGCGATGCACGTAGGCATATTATCGAGAATTTGAAATTCCGACCCCAGTCACAACATGCCGGCAGCGAGGTCAATGCGAATTCACGCGTGCTACAATGCGAACATCAGAGATGAAAACACAGTCCCCGTCGGGTAGTCGTGGGCGTGCGGGAGTCCGCATCAGTAACCTGCCTCCTTGGTTGTCCCTTCTCTGCATGGTCATCTACATAAAGGAGGAATCAACCATGCAGATCAGCGTGTCGTCCACCCTGACCGTATATCACGACGGCCAGTTTTGGGTGGGGCTGGCGGAACATGTCGAGGACGAAACATACGGCGTAGCCCGCATCGTCTTCGGTGCGGAGCCGTCCGATGAGGAAATCCTGCAATTCGTTACAAGCAAATGGGCGGAGCTCGCGTTCTTCGGTGGCGATCCCGCCGAGGCGAGCAAGCCCGCGAAGAACCCCAAGCGACGCGCTCGCGAGGCGGCGAAAGCCTCAAGCAGCCGGCGATGAGCACCAAGGCGCAGCAGGCGCTCGCAAATCAGCGGGAGACGATGAAGCGGGAATCGGTCCGCGCAAGAAGCCAGCGTCGCGCGGATGAGGCGGAGGCGCGCTTCGAGCAGCGAAAACTGAAGCGCAAACAGAAGCATCGAGGGCATTGATCGCCATTTGCAGCGAGCCTTATGCAGAAGCCACGTCGGTTCCACTCGAAACCGACGCGGTTATCCATTCATAACTCGTCAACAGTCGATCCCCATCTCACTCATATTCGATATATGCATCCTGAATACGAGGCCGCCAGATCATAACGGAGAATGCCGGTTATCAATGCAAAGAGTCTGCAGAAATGTAGATGGGCCTCGTGGTTCAGGCCGGCAATTTTCCGCCGCGCCGCCCATATGGCCCTCGAAGAGTTCGCAACCGTAACAAACGTTGGGAGGCCTTTAGCGGCAGCCCTGGTTCCATCGGACTATTCGGTTCCGATCGCTTTGCGCGGGAAGTCGAGCAGGCGGTCGCGGTAGTACTCGTATTGTTGATTCCGTGCCTCGATCTCGGCGGGGAGGCAGTCGGTCAGCGATGCCGTGAGGGAGTCGAAGCGGTCGAGGACATCGACGACCTTCCGCTGGGTGGCGTGCGGGTCGAGAAGGGCTGGCACCAAAAGAGCCCAACGGCCGTTACGGCTTCGTTAGAAACGCGCCCCACCATGGATGGTGAACCCGAAAGGTAAGACGCGCGGGCATGGTGAATCGGCCCGCGCGCCCGGAAGAGAAAGGATGAACCATGGGTTATATGCTCGAGACGCGCGGGCTCACCAAGCCGCTTCGGCCGCGGCGACCAGGCGCAGGAGCCGTCGGCCGACGTGAGCCTTCATATCCGCGAGGGCGAGGTGTACGGGCTGCGT
>JAQEDL010000008.1:63465-63721 GCA_027669365.1 Coriobacteriaceae bacterium AM49-12
ATGCCCTCGACGGTACGGCGGTAGAGCATGCTCACACCGAGGCCCTCCTCCACCATCGCCATAATGGTGTAGTCATCGGTGACCTCACTCGTCACATGCGGCGATAGCCCGTGCGCGGCAAACGCATCGAGCACCAGACTCTGTTCGCCTCATCCAGCAGCACAAACGGTTCGGACGCCAGGTCGGCAAGCGTCACCTTTTCCTTTGCCGCCAGTGGATGGACGGCTGGCAACAGCGCCACCAGCTCGTCGTGATA
>JAQEDL010000080.1:0-2539 GCA_027669365.1 Coriobacteriaceae bacterium AM49-12
AAGAGCTCGACGGCCCGCCTCCTGGACTCCAGGTCGTGCTTCACCCTGAGGTCTATACTCATGGAAAACCTCCCATTTCCCGATGTCCAAGAAATGGGAGGCAGTTCACAGGCACCTTTGTGGTGGTATGGACCATGTGGACGAAACAGCTTCGAAACACGCGATTTGTACGTCGGGTGCTCAAAAACGCTTCTACCTGCATCGTAATCAAAACGAAACATCTGCTCGTCGGCTTATGCGAAATTTTCCCGCAACAGTGCGATATTATCAATAAACGATAAAGTTCGCGGCGCATGGGGTGCCGCGATCAACATTTTTCGTTTCCCATCATTGGAGGAAGCATGAGCTACACGCAGAAAGTTCTCGACGAGCTCAAGGCCCGCTATCCCGAGCAGCCTGAGTTCATCCAGGCCGCGACCGAGATCCTCGGCACCATCCAGCCGGCGCTCGACGCCCACCCCGAGTACGAGAGGCCGCCCTGCTTGAGCGCCTCGTCGAGCCCGAGCGCATCGTCATGTTCCGTGTTCCCTGGGTCGACGACCAGGGCAAGGTTCAGGTCAACCGCGGCTACCGCGTCGAGTTCAACTCTGCCATTGGACCCTACAAGGGCGGCCTGCGCTTTAACCCGACGGTCACCCTGGGCATGCTCAAGTTCCTGGGCCTGGAGCAGATCCTCAAGAACAGCCTGACCACCCTTCCCATGGGCGGCGGCAAGGGCGGCTCCGACTTTGACCCCAAGGGCAAGTCCAACAACGAGATCATGCACTTCTGCCAGTCCTTCATGACCGAACTCTATCGCCACATTGGCCCCAACACCGACGTTCCCGCCGGCGACCTGGGCGTTGGTGGCCGCGAGGTTGCCTACATGTTTGGTCAGTACAAGCGCCTGACCAACGAGTGGACCGGCGTCCTTACCGGCAAGGGCCTCTCCTTTGGCGGCTCGCTCGCCCGTACCGAGGCCACCGGCTACGGTTTGGTCTACTTTGTGGACGAGTACCTCAAGAGCCGCGGCGACTCCTTCGAGGGCAAGAACGTCGTCGTTCACGGCTCCGGCAACGTCGCCATCTACGCCGTCCAGAAGGTCTCCCAGCTCGGCGGCAAGGTGCTCGCCTGCTCCGATACTCACGGCTGGGTCGAGGATCCCGACGGCATCGACTACACCGTGCTCGAGCATGTCTACAACAAGAAGCGCTCCGGCCACGACAAGGGCGTCACGCTCGCTATGTACGTCGACGAGAAGCCTAATGCCACGTGGCACGAGGGCGACGGCCGCGGCGTGTGGCAGCTCCCTGCGACATCGCGCTGCCCTGCGCTCGCGAGAACACGCTGCTGCTCGAGGATGCCCAGGCACTCGTCGCCAACGGCTGCAAGGTGGTCGGCGAGGCGCGAACATGCCCACGACCATCGAGGCCACGACCCACTTCCAGGAGAACGGTGTCGCCTTTATGCCCGGCAAGGCTGCCAACGCCGGCGGCGTGCTCGTGTCCGGCCTGGAGATGAGCCAGAACGCCGAGCACCTGCCTGGACCTTCGAGGAGGTCGACGGCAAGCTCGAGCAGCTCATGCGCGGCATGTTCCACAACGTGGACGACACCGCCAAGGAGTACGGCGAGGAGGGCAACTTCGTCATGGGCGCCAACATCGCCGGCTTCCTGAAGGTTGCCGACGCCATGCTCGCCCAGGGCGTCTGCTAAATTTTCGCTCGACATAGCATTGATGAGGCTCCCAGCTATTTCGGCTGGGGGCCTTTTTCTGTGGCGGCGAGGGTCGTGCGTCCTCGTTTGGTACACTAAGAGGTACTGGACAAGTGAAGAGATGGGGGAGAACGTGCTCAAGTTCGGTACCTACGTCCGTGTTGGAAACGCGGCCGAAGCCTATGAGCTCTTGCAGAAGAACCGCAACAACAAGATTGTGGGCGGCGGCATCTGGATGCGCCTGGGTTCGCGTCGCGTGGCGACGGCGATTGACCTTTCGGCCTGCGGACTCGATCAGATCGAGGAGACCGAGACCGAGTTTCGCATCGGTGCCATGTGCACCCTGCGCCAGCTCGAGCGCCATGCCGAGCTCAACGCGCTTGTCAACAATGTCTTCGAGTTCGCCGTTCACGATATCGTGGGCGTGCAGCTGCGCAATACCGCCACGGTGGGCGGCAGCATCTATGGCCGCTTTGGCTTCTCGGACGTTCTCTCCGCCTTCCTCGCGCTCGACTCTTACGTTGAGCTGACGGGTGCCGGCCGTGTGCCGCTCGCCGAGTTCGTGGACATGGGCTATGTGCGCGACGTGATCGAGCACGTCGTGGTCGTCAAGCACGATTACCGCGCGAGCTACGAGGCCGTGCGCAAGGCTGCGACCGACTTCCCCTCGCTCAACGTCACCGTCGCCTGGTGGGACAACACCTGGCACGTCACCGTGGGCGCCCGCCCGCTGCGCGCGACCTTGCTGCAGGGCGAGGCATGTGGCCTCACCAGCGAGCAGCCTTCCGAGGACGAGCTGCGCGCCCTGGCCGTGTCCGTACGCGCGTTGAGCTATGGCACCAACCT
>JAQEDL010000081.1:0-2525 GCA_027669365.1 Coriobacteriaceae bacterium AM49-12
GCTAAGCCCCATCGCGCCGAGAGTACTGCGGGGCCAGCCCGTGGGAGGCCAGGGCGCCGCTGACCGGTGGACGGCACCGAGCCGTCGGATGAAACTGAAGAAGGGGGAGCCTCGCGGCCTCCCCCTTTTTTGCGTTTACGCGCAACATTCCTTATGCAATTAAATCAATCCAATCATCCACCGCTGAATATAGACGTTCACCGTTCTGTGGCCGGTTCTCTGTTCTCAATGGACTAATATTTGCTTTAGCGCGCTGATGCGCTTGTCCTGTTTTACACGGGTCGTTTTATTGATTGTGACGGAAGGACTCACATGGCAGATGTTCATGAGCTGCTTGATACTTGGATTGCCAATGTCAAGGACGAGGAGCTCCTCGCAGAGCTCAACACGATGAAGGAGCAGGGTGATGAGGCCGCCATCACCGACGCTTTCTTCCAGGATCTCGCCTTCGGTACTGCCGGTCTTCGCGGCACTATCGGTGCGGGCACTAACCGTATGAATATCTATACGGTCGGTCGCGCGACGCAGGGTTTTGCTGACTATCTCAATGCGACCTTCGAGCATCCGACGGTTGCCATCGCTCGCGATAGCCGCAATAAGGGTGAACTGTTCGTTAAGACGACGGCTGCCATTCTTGCGGCAAACGGCGTGACTGCTCTCGTGTATCCTAAGATTTCTCCCGTGCCGACGCTTTCCTGGGCCGTCCGTGACCTTAAGTGCTCCGGTGGCATTTGCATGACCGCTAGTCATAATCCGGCGCCTTATAACGGCTATAAGGCTATGGCCCCGACGGCTGCCAGATCACCAGTGAGGCCGCCGATGCAATTTCTAGGGCTATCGCCGAGACCGATACGTTTACCGGCGTGAAGTCCATGGACTTTGATGAGGCTCTTGAGCAGGGTCTGGTTAAATGGATCGATGACTCGTGCCTCGAGCGTTATTATGACGCCGTTCTCGCCCGCGGCGTGACTAACCTTTCTGCCGAGGAGATTGCTGGCGCACCGCTCAAGCTTGTCTATACGCCGCTCAATGGTACCGGCCTCATTCCCGTCACCACGGTGCTCGAGCGCGCTGGCATCACCGATGTCACGGTTGTTCCCGAGCAGAAGGAGCCTAACGGCGATTTCCCGACCTGCCCGTATCCTAACCCCGAGATCCGTCAGGCCATGCAGAAGGGCATCGATCTCTGCGAGCAGGTTCACCCTGATCTGCTGCTTGCAACCGATCCCGACGCCGACCGTGTTGGCGTTGCCGTCAAGAATGGTGATGACTACCTGCTGCTGACCGGTAACGAGATGGGCGTCCTGCTGCTCGACTATATTTGCAAGACCCGTGCCGCCCGTGGCGAGGACCTCACTAAGAAGGTTGCCGTTACTACTATCGTTTCTTCTGCCATGGTTGACGCTCTGGCCGAGGAGTATGGCTTTGAGCTCCGTCGCTGCCTGACGGGCTTCAAGTACATCGGCGACATCATTACCTCGCTTTCCGATGCTGGCGAGGTCGATCGCTTTATCTTCGGTTTCGAGGAGAGCTACGGCTATCTGGCCGGCGACCACGTGCGCGACAAGGACGCCGTGAGCACTTCGCTTCTGATTTGCCAGATGGCGCAGTATTACAAGCTCCAGGGCAAGAACCTTGCCGATGCGATGCACGAGCTGTACGAGAAGTATGGCTACTATCACAACAAGACGATTTCGCTGAGCTATCCGGGCGCTGAGGGTGCGGCTAAGATGGCCGGCATCATGGCTGGTCTGCGCGAGAACCCGCCTGCGGAGCTCGCCGGTTCCAAGATTGAGGCCGTCGTGGATTACAACACCTGCGTGAACGGTCTGCCGAAGGCTAATGTCATTGAGTTCGATCTTGAGGGCGGCAACAAGGGTATTGTTCGTCCTTCCGGCACCGAGCCCAAGATCAAGCTGTATATCTTCGCTAAGGGCGCGGATGCCGCCGAGGCAGATGCAGCACTTGACGCGATTGAGGAGTCCGGTCGCAAGCTGCTGGCATAAGGCATTTGAGAGTCTATTACTATAGATAGGCGAAAGAGGGGGCCTCGGAAACGAGGTCCCCTCTTATATTTATCCAGCCTGCCGAGAGTCCTTATATGTGTAGGAAATATGTGCGCCCAGATTCCCGCCCCCGGCGCCCTCCGGTCTGGCAATATATCTCCTTGCCGCGCGGCCCGGTGAGACCGGATCAGCCGCACAGCGTGCACCTTGAGAACCGGATACTGCGAGGATGGACACATTCAGTGTCGCATCCGGGCAGACATCGAACCATTTGAAATGGTCTAACTTGGATTTGTTTTTCGCAAGGCGCCGAGAGGCGGCCCCGAGAAATTCCTTTTCCTATACTAAAACCATATGAATCGAACGGAACCGATCAGCGTAACAGTTGTGAGGACCGGACGGCTCGAAGCCCAGATATTTTGGACGGAGAGTTCGATCCTGGCTCAGGATGAACGCTGGCGGCGCGCCTAACACATGCAAGTCGAACGGCACCCCTCTCCGGAGGGAAGCGAGTGGCGA
>JAQEDL010000082.1:0-2432 GCA_027669365.1 Coriobacteriaceae bacterium AM49-12
AGCCCTGCGCCCGCGCATCTGCCGAGCGCCGAGTCTTCGGACACCGTGGCCGAGTCTTCGGACACCGTGGCTGCGGGGTCTTCCGGCAGTGGCGGCTCTGCGCCTCGGGCGACGTGGCGAGCCTGGCGCGGCGCGTCATCAACGAGGAGTTCGGCAACGGCGAGGCGCGTAAACGGGCCCTGGGCTCGCGCTACCTCAAGGTGCAGGCCGAGGTGAACCGGATTCTCTCCGGCGGTGGTTCCGGCGGTTCTTCTTCGTCATGCAGTGGCGAGGTCGACATCGACGCGCTGGCACGCGCCGTCATCAACGGCGACTACGGCAACGGCGAGGAGCGCAAGCGACGGTTGGGCACCAACTACGCCGCCGTGCAGCGCTGTGTGAACCAGATGCTCTCGTGAGGCGGTTTCGCGAGGAGCTGGCGGGGGCTGGCAATCGTGGCTTGCATCCCTGTGTTGCTGGCGGCGGCCGCTCTCATGCCAATCGCTTGGATGCTTGGATTGATATACAACAAATAATACTTTTTGATGAGAGGCGCAGGTCAAGTTTGGATTGCACCTCTTTGTTTGGACGGTCGGGGGGTACGAACAATCCTGAACGGAGCGTTTCCGAGCGTTGCGGAGTGTAAGAGACGGTTTTCAAAACAGCATATTCTGCCTGCGGTTTTGTTGGTTATCGTTCTGAACCGTTTTGAAGTACTCTATGGTCTCCGATTAGCTCGCGGCTAAGTTCCTGAAAAGTAAAAGGCGCCCATGCGGGCGCCTGCCTAGGATCGAAGATTGTTCGGTTGTGGTCGGAATGCTCGTCTTCCGCGGTGCTGTTGTCCGGGGTCCGGCATCTGTCGTTCACCTCTTCTGTCGTGTTTGATGTTGCGTGTTCTGCGAGCGACCTTGCGCGGGCCTGCCGACCCGTTGCCCCAGGTGCACCCGGATAAATGGTACCCATCCGTTGGGACGCACCTACTGAAAGAGTTGGTTGCGCGACGAGGGGACAGATGAACGGCACGACGCACGCGCCCTGCTAGTGGGGTATCTAGACGAGGATATAGAAGCTGATATAACCACCTGTTCGCCCAACAGGCTCGTGTATTCACTTCTATCCGAGGATAAGCTTCTCACCGACGAGGACAGGCTCGCATTGAGCCTGATTGATAAGTGCGCGAAACTTGCCGTTTTTATTGCGTCGATTACGAAGAGCCATCTGCTAACGTTGATATCTACGCTGTTGATCTAAAAGACGCTGGTCCCTTGCGTAGCGAGGCCGCCTACAATATTCATGCAGTTTTTTCGAAATTTAACGATAACCCAAATATTGTTTTT
Organism: Coriobacteriaceae bacterium AM49-12; assembly: GCA_027669365.1. Lineage (GTDB taxonomy): Bacteria > Actinomycetota > Coriobacteriia > Coriobacteriales > Coriobacteriaceae > Collinsella. The sequence goes on from JAQEDL010000082.1 coordinate 1,317, forward strand.
CCGAAGTGAAGAATCCGTTTTGCTCTCTTTCCTCCAGGCGACGGATGAGGACTCTGTGGCCATCTACCTATCGGATTGGCTTGCGTCGGACACAGTCGACACCGGATAGCTCGAAAGAATCCATATTGGATCATGCTCACTTCTAAGCTCGGTTGGTTTTTTTGATTCTTTGGAATTTGAGGCGATAAGGGATTATTACAAATACTCGTTATCCCGCTATATTGCTGCTTATGACGTTGTCTTTCCTTTCGTCAACTTTACCTCAATGGTCGACCTTTCGGCCTTTACCCGTGAGGATCAAAATGAAGCCATTGAGTCAGTGCTCAATACTTGCGCCGTTCGATATGGCGATGACTATGCGGCCTTGGACTGGGGTGCCTCGCCTCCTGCATCGCGATCTTCCTCGCGGCGCTCGCCGTGGCGTGGGCGGCAGCGGGACGTGCCCTGCGACCGGTGGCGGAGGCTGAGGCGCGGAAGCGCGCGTTCGTTTGCACCGCCTCGCACGACCTCGTCACCCCGCTCATGGCGGTGACCGCGAACTGCGACGTGCTTGAAGCGGAGGCATCCGACCAGGCCGGCCTTGCGTCCTGGGTCGCCAACATCCGTGCAGCGGCGGACGAGATGGCGACTCGCATCGCTGACATGCTCATGCACATGGGCGGCGACTAGCAGGGCGATCCCTGCAACGGGCATTATTATCCGGGAAGCGTTTGGTTGCGAGGCATGCCGGTGTGAGGGCCTGATTCGTCAGGCCCCGCACAGGGGGACCGCGATGGTGGCCACCGCGCCGCCCGAGGGGCTGTTGGCGAGCGAGACGGAGCCCCCGTGGGCGCTCGCGGCCTCGGAGGCGACGTGGAGGCCGAGCCCGTAGTGGCGGCCTCCGTCACGCGAGGAGCGGGAGGAGTCGTCCGTGAAGAGGCGCTCGCAGCCGCGTTCGAGGGCGGCGGGAGAGAAGCCCGGTCCGTCGTCGGCAACCTCGATGACGAGGTGCCGCCCTTCGAGGGCGGCGGGAGAGAAGCCCGGTCCGTCGTCGGCAACCTCGATGACGAGGTGCCGCCCGAGACGTCGCAGGAGACAGCCACGCGCGAGCGTGCGTGCTCGGCGGCGTTGGCCACG
>JAQEDL010000083.1:0-2303 GCA_027669365.1 Coriobacteriaceae bacterium AM49-12
TCGTTGGGGGAGACCTGCGCGGGGTCGTAGTCGACCAGCATGGAGCCGGCGAGCAGATTGACCGCGACGCTCTCGACGCCGTCGAGCTTGCTCACGGCACGGTCCACGTGCGCCTGGCAGGCGGCGCAGGTCATACCGCCCACGTCGAACGTATCTTGAGCCATGGCTTCTCCTTTCTGTGGTTTCGTGTCGTAAATGTTAACCTGCCGATACTATACACCCATACCCCCTGGGGGTGTCCAGTGGGGATGAAAATGTATGACATTTCGCTACAGATGCGGGTGGCTGCTCAATCGTTGGCAGCTCATGTCAAACATCTCGATCTGTAACATCTAGCGGGGAAAATGACCTCTAACTGTTACAGATCGAGATTATGTTTTGCGATGTTTGAGTTCGTCTCAATCTGTAACGTGTAGACCCGGTTTTGTCTCGTAGATGTTACAGATTGAGACAATCGGCCCAGACCCGCCTCATCCGCCTCGTCATCTGTGGTTTACGTGGGGGCATGCGAAGCACGGGTATACTAACCGGCGGCGAATCTGCTCCATCGCTTAGAGCTGCTGCGTCTGGACGGCGCGTGATAGGCTGCCAAAGCGATCGCCAGCGTGCTGAGCAACGTCCTCTCTGTGCGCACCTGTTTTGTATGTATTAGCGCACTACCAAGCACGCCCGCGCGGCCGCATGCCGTGCCCATTGCGCGTGCAGATAAGGAACAACAACATATGCGTAATTCTGTATCCGACGTCACCGACGCGAGATTCTGGACGAGACCCGTGAGGCCATGACCCAGGCTGCCTTCGATGCCGCCGATGAGGCCAATGCTGCCCAGGCCGTCGAGTCCGCTACCGAGAGCCTGCCCGCCTTTGACGAGCTGGGCCTTTCCGACGAGATGCTTCGTGCTATCGAGAACCTGGGCTACACGGCGCCGACGCCCGTGCAGGCCGGTCGATCCTGTGGTGCTCGAGGCCGCGACCTGCTTGCCGCCGCTCAGACCGGCACCGGCAAGACGGCTGCCTTTTTGCTGCCGACCATGAACAACCTGGAGCACATCGCTCCGCCCAAGCCTGTGCGCGAGCGCAGCGGCCGCAACCGCCGTCGCGGTGCCAAGAAGCCCGAGGGCAACGGTCGCGGTCCCGTGATGCTCGTCATCACCCCCACGCGCGAGCTTGCCCAGCAGATCGACGAGGTCGCGAGCAAAATCGCCGACGTCACGGGCCACGTTGCCGTGACCGTCGTGGGCGGCGTGAGCTACAAGCCGCAGACCGCGGCACTCAAGTACGGCTGCGATATCCTGGTCGCCACGCCGGGCCGTCTGGTCGATCTGATCGAGCAGGGCGCCTGCCACCTGGACGAGGTCAAGGTGCTGGTGCTCGACGAGGCCGACCGCATGCTCGACATGGGCTTTTTGCCCGCCGTCCGCCGCATTGTGCGCGAGACGCCGGCCGAGCGCCAGACGCTGCTGTTCTCGGCGACCCTCGACGAGGAGGCCGTGGGCGAGATCACCGACCTGGTGAGCGACCCGGCCCGTGTGGAGATCGCGCCGGCCACGTCGACCGCCGACACCGTCGACCAGTTTGTGTTCCCGGTGTCCATCGAGGCCAAGAATAACCTGCTGCCCGAGTTTCTCAAGAAGGAGGGTCCGGAGCGCACGATCGTCTTTATGCGCACCAAGCACCGTGCCGACAGCTGCTGCCGTCGTCTGGAGCGCAAGGGCATCAAGCCGCCGCGATTCACGGCAACCGCAGCCAGGCCCAGCGCGAGCGTGCCCTTTCGGCCTTCCGCGACGGTACCGTCGACGTGTTGGTGGCAACCGACGTGCTCGCCCGCGGCATCGACATTAGCGACGTGCGCTACGTCGTGAACTTTGACGTGCCGGCCGAGCCGACCGACTACATCCACCGTATTGGCCGTACGGGCCGTGCCGGCGAGCTGGGCTGGGCCATTACGTTTGTGACCGAGCAGGACGTCGACGAGTTCTACGAGATTGAGAAGCTCATGGACAAGACGGCCGACATCTACGAAGCCGGCGACCTGCATGTGGGTCCCAACCCGCCCGCCGTCGATCCCGAGCGCGATCCTGCCGCCTTTAAGGTGAAGAAGAAGACCAAGCGCGGCAAGTCCAAGAGCAAGAAGAAGCTTGAGCAGGCGCGTCGCGACGGCAAGCGTAACGGCGACGATTACGGCGACGTGGCTGGTCGTTCCAACCGCGGTCGCGACGAGCGTCGTGGCGACGGCGAGCGCCCGAGCGTCCCAAGCGCGGCGGCAAGACCCGCGTGCGCGAGGGCGTTCAGGCTCGCGTGGAC
>JAQEDL010000084.1:0-2255 GCA_027669365.1 Coriobacteriaceae bacterium AM49-12
TGTTAGCGTCAATCTATTTTTCACCAGTTTCGCTAAACAGGCGCGCCGTTCGCGCAAAGGCGGTTTCACCGGTTGCGCTAACGTATTTTCACCGATTCCGGTCACGGCTTGACGGGGCCGTCCCTCGGCAGGTCCTTCAGCCTGTAGGACCTGCCGGTTATCTTGACCAGGTGGCAGTGGTGGCACACCCTGTCCGCGATCGCGCTCGCCGCCACGTCGTCCCCGAACACCCTGCCCCAGCCGCTGATCCCCACGTTGGTGGTGATGATCGTCGAGCGCTGCTCGTAGCGCGTCGATATCAGCTGGAACAGCAGGTCCGCGCCCGCGCTGCCGACGTCGAGGTAGCCGAGCTCGTCGATGATCAGCAGCCTCGAGTGGGCGTAGTACTTGAGCCTCTTCTTGAGGATGCCGCGCGACGAGGCGTCCTCCAGGTCCTCGACGAGCCGGGCGCAGTCCACGAACCTGACCTCGCGCCCCGCCCTGACGGCCTCGATGCCCAGCGCGACGGCGAGGTGCGTCTTGCCCACGCCGGGGCTCCCCACGAGCAGGACGTTCTCGGCCCGCTCGACGAACCTCAGGGTCGCGAGCTCCTCGATCTCTGCGCGCGGGACCGACGGCTGGAAGTCCCAGTCGAAGTCCGCCAGCCCCTTGACGTAGGGGAACCCCGACGAACGTATGCGCTGGTTGGTGATCCTGACCTCCCGGGCGGCGACCTCGACGCGCGTCATCTCCTCGAGGGCGGAGGCGAAGCCCCGCTCGCCCGCGGCGACCATCCTCACGTAGTCGGGCAGGGACGCCGCCATCTCGTGCAGCCCGAGCGCGGAGAGGTTCGCCTGCGCCCTGATCGAGGGGCTGCCCTCCGCGACGGCGCCCATCACGCCCCTCCGAGCGAGTCGAGCAGCGCGAGGTTGGCGCGCGCGGCCTCGGCGATGTCCGCGTCGGCCAGGCCCCGCTTCCCCTCGAGGGCCTGCCCATAGTGGTCGGGGTCGTAGTTGATGGGCCTCGACGGCCCGGACGCGGCGTCGTGGACGGCGACCTCCTCGCCGGCCATCCTCACAACGACCTGGCCGCCGGGCATCGCTATGACGCTCACGCGCCGGCCGATGCAGCGCCTGGGCACGGACCACTCCCTGCCGGCGGCCCTGACGAGCATGGTCGGCGGGACGGTCTGGACGCTCACGTCGCCCACCATCGACTCGAGGAGCCGGAGGTTCCCGATGGGCCGCAGGCTCTCCTTCTCCCGCATGAACAGCGCGTCGGGCGGCAGGCCGGTGGTGCGGTTCGGCTCCGAGTTGGCCTGGGCCTCGACCCGGGCCACCGCCTCGGCGAGGCCGCTCCACCCGGTGAACTCGCCGCCGTAGGCGAGCAGGCGGTTCAGGAAGCGGTTGGCCGACTCGTCCTTGCCCTTGGTCTGCGGCGAGCGCGGCGCGCAGAGTCTGAGCTCGAAGCCGGCCTCCCGCGCGAACCGCCACGCCCTCTCCTGCCTGGTCCTCCTGCGGCCCGAGACGGTCACCAGGCACGACATGTTGTCCGTGATGCACTCCTCCGGGACGCCGCCGAGGCGGGTGAAGGTGGCGAGCAGGCAGGACAGCAGGTCGTCGAGCGTGCGGCTCCTGACCGGTATGAAGCGGTGCTTCCGGGAGTAGCCGAGCGTCGCGGTGAACACGCTGAACTCGAAGACCTCGCCCTCCGAGTCGACGAGCCTCATGCCCTCCTTCCAGTCGAACTGCAGCTGCCTGCCCGGGGGCGTCTCGAACCGCGGGTGCGGCTCGCGGCCGCCCGCGCCCCCGAAGGGCACGTCGCGGGCCCGGCACCACGCGGTGAAGGCGCCGTACCCGGGCAGCCCTCCCCGCGGCCCTCGCGCAGGAACGCGTAGACTGCCATCTTGGTCATCCCGGGCAGCTGGGCCTTCGCGCGGATCACCTCCTCGAGCGGGTCGAAGGCGCTGCCCCTCGCGGACCTCCCGTCGGCGGCGGACTCGCCCTCCCGCCAGTACTTGGCGACCGTGTGCCGGTCCATGCCGTGCCTCCTCGCGATCTCGCTGAAGTTCGGCTTCGCGCCGGACCCCCTGTAGACGTTCAGCTCTCCCATTACGTTTCGCTCCATATCCCGCTCCTCCCGGGTCGGATACCCGATCGGAGCATAGTTCCGTTAGCGCAGTTGGTGAAAGTACGTTAGCGGGGTCGGCGAAAGCGCGTTAGCGCATTCGGCGAGATGCGTTTGCGAAAGTGGTTAATTTTAGATTAGCGCTAACA
>JAQEDL010000085.1:0-1971 GCA_027669365.1 Coriobacteriaceae bacterium AM49-12
TTTCCCGTCGGGGGCTAGATATATGCTTCCGGAGCATATACTTTCCGGAAACCTACAGGTCAATCCGTGAAAATCCGCGATTCCGGACACACTTTTTGACCCTTAACCCAGATTGCACGCGTGGGGATTGAGGGTGTGAATCCCACTGTCGTGGGTTTGATGAGGTAGTCGATGTTGCGGAAGCTTTGGCATCGGCGTGCGTTGTGCTCCGTACGTTGTTTCAAAAACGGGTTTCATCAAACGGAACAAAACCTGGGACACTTCATATCCCACCCCAGGCCTAATGACTTGGGTGCAGCGGCAACGCTCATCCGATTTAGGCAGAGTCGTTGCAGGATCCAGTGGGTCACCTGGTCCGTGGTCTTTGAATTGTCGGGCGCGCAGGCAAGGCCAGCACGGAAGATCTTCTGCAAGCAACGCTTGTTGGTGCACCGGTAGCGTGGAAGGCGCACATGAAGTTGTTGGGTGGCCGACGATGGGCAGATCGACCAGGCTGCGGATGACGTGGTCGCGGAATACTCCAGGCTGCCCGCAGGTAGGGCATTCATTGATCGGCTCGACGGGTTCGGCTTCAATAACAGTGACGTCACCGTTTTCTGTGGCACCGGTGATAGTAGTTCCTAGTTTTGCGGTGCGGCAGATGGTATCGACGATGACATTTCCGTTAGGCTGCACAGTAGTCCTTAGTTTTGTACGGATGGATTAGATACCTTTTTCCTACAAAGCCAAGGACCCCAATATCTTGTGCCACGCCCGAACCCCCGGCGAACTAATCAATGCACTCTAAAACCGGAAGAGCCCTTTTAGTACTACTGGTGGATTTCGGTTTTGGTGGGGATTAACGCCGCCGGCTTCGGTTTTTCCGTTGAGGAGGTCGTTGACTACTTCCCGATGGTGAAATGGGTCGATGGTGAGGTAGAGAGGAACCAGTCACCTGGAAGAGATCGATCCAGTCGTTGGTGTGCAATCTGGGAGGTAGGGTCGCGGGGTCGATTCCTCGCGAGCGCAACCATGATTGTGTTTCTGAACGTGATGAAAACAACCCTGCCCTTCGGAGAATTTCCCCTATCCCGCGTCCCCGGGCAGTGAAAACGGTGTGCACCATCGCCTGAAAGGCTTTGCGCTGCTCTATCGGAATCTTCGGGTCACCCACCCGGCGGATCACTAAGATCCCCCCGTCAACGTTTGGCTGTGGCCGGAAAGCAGTCCTTGGTACCCGAGAACCCAGGTGAAATGTGAACCATGGGGACCACTGAGCCGTCATCATCGTGCTTGCGCCTACCCCGGCCCGGCGGCGAGCGACTTCCCACTGCATGAGGAGTACAGCGTCAGTCCATGCTGGCGCATGCAGCAACTTTCGAAGAATGGCAGTGGTGAGGTGAAAGGGAATGTTTCCCACAATGACGCAGGGAGTGGCGGGTAACCGGAAGTTAAGGAAATCATCATGGACCACTTCGACCGCCGCCGAGGAGGTTTCTTGTGTGATTTTGGCAGCTAGTTTTGCGTCCACTTCAACTGCCGTTATCGCCCTCCCCAAGTGGGCCATCGGGTGAGTGAGGGCACCGCTTCCTGGTCCGATCTCAATGATGGGGCCGGAGGTTTGTTTCACAAGGTCGATGATGGAGTTGATGATCTTGTGGTTGGTGAGAAAATTTTGGCCATGCTCGTGACGGCCGTGTCCGTATGCAGACATAAGGTGTACTCCTTGGATTTGAAAGGGAGCCGGGCATGACAAATAGCCGCCCGGCTAAAGGACCGGAGCGGTTTTTAACCTACGGGGTAGGAAACCGCCTTAGCGGTTGGTGCGCAACCGCAAGAAAGCGGTACCTGAAATCAACATGGGTCTAATTATATCCATTTAAAGGGTTAAGGGTCAAAATGTGTGTCTGGCTCGGCGTGTCGCGGGGGTTAGATTTGGCCTTTTTGAATGCCGATTGAGTGGGTGTAGTCGGTGTCGATAGCGTTGTCGTA
>JAQEDL010000086.1:0-1863 GCA_027669365.1 Coriobacteriaceae bacterium AM49-12
CGGATGCGACACTGAATGTGTCCATCCTCGCAGTATCCGGTTCTCAAGGTGCACGCTGTGCGGCTGATCCGGTCTCACCGGGCCGCGCGGCAAGGAGATATATGTCGCGACGACGAGCCCCGTGGGCGGGAATCTGGGCGTACACATTTCCTACACATCTTGTGATCCGACTAACGTTTGCCAGCCGTTAACTACCGCTCGCCGAGCATCTCTTTATATAAGGCAGTCTCATGGTTAAAGCGGATACGTCCCCCTAGCTAAAGCACAGCCAGCATCGAGCAACTCATCACGTTCTTCCACCGAGAACCCCTCGGCGTAGACGCGCACCACTGGTTCGGTCCCGCTAGGACGGACCAACAGCCACGTGTCATCCTCGAATGCTAAACGCAAGCCATCCATATGACTAACGTTTTGCGGCACCTTGCCACAAATCGACTTGGGGTTTACGCCCGGCAGCAGGGTTCGTAACGTTTCGGCATCTTCGGCCTCAAGGCGCAAATCGCGTCGACCGTAACTCGTCTTACCAAAACTGTCCTCGAGTTGGTCGACCAGAACGCCCAAAGGCGCGTCCGTCTTTGCCATAAGCTCACACAGAATTAGACAGGCGAGGATTCCATCGCGCTCGGGCATATGCGCAGCGATGCCGATACCACCGGCTTCTTCGCCGCCTATGAGGACGCCGCCCTTCTTCATCTCTGCCGCTATATATTTGAAACCGACCGGTTTGACGGTCACGCGGCAGCCAAGCGCCTCGGCAATGCGACGCACGAGCGTCGAGCATGAAAGATTGACGACGACGCGCCCCTCCAAATTACGAAATTGAACCAAGTCGCCCAAAACGAGCGCCATGATCTGATGCGGATGTATATATCTGCCGCGCTCGTCAACCGCACCGATACGGTCGGCGTCGCCGTCGGTCACCAGACCAGCGCAAGCTCCGTCATCGATAACCGTGCGCTCGCAAGCGTCCACCCAAGGCTCAACGGGGTCGGGGCAGATATCTTCTTGGTCAGACGCCTGCCCGGCGTGAATCTCGTGCACCTCAACGCCAAGCTCGCGCAGCAAGTCGGCTAGATAACCCTGGCTGCGCCGCCCATGGGATCGACAACCACGCGCAGGTGCGCGTCGCGGATGGCTTCGGCATCGACAAACGATGCCACCGCCTGCATATAGTCAGGAATGATATCCGCGGTGCGATATTGCCCCTCGATCTCCATTGGCTCGGGAGCCATGGTCTCTTCGAGCTCTTCGATGACATCCTGGTTGGCGGTCGAGCCGTCACCCATGCGAATCTTGAGGCACAGATAACCCTGCGGATGATGGGACCCCGTCACCATGAGCGCGCCGCACGCCTCACCGTCATAAGCCGCCGCCCACGTAAGGGCAGGGGTCGGAACAGGTCGCGAAGCGAGCACGGCGTCCAGCCCGTGCGCTGCTAGCACGCCCGCCGCGAGCTCAGCGAACTCACTCGCCAGGGGCCGGGTGTCGAACCCTATATATACCGTTTTGCCCGGATTGGTCTTTTGCCACAACTCGCCGACAGCATCGGCGATACGGGCAACGTTATCGGCAGTGAAGTCCTCATCGACGCGAGCGCGCCAACCGTCAGTTCCAAAATGAATTATCGCGCACACGCGCAGACACCTCACAGTGTTTGGATCATGGTACGCGTGAGGTATACCCGCAACACGCACTCGGCAACCTGCCGGCACCAGCATTCACCATTTGGGCAAATGCTGCCGAGGACATGCAAGCAATCAAAACCACCCCTAAAAGGGTGGTTTGCTCTTAGGGTATAACCCTTGGATTTCCGGCACGCGTCTAAAGGCGCCGGCCCTCACGGGGTTCGGGCCGCACTGCAGG
>JAQEDL010000087.1:0-1797 GCA_027669365.1 Coriobacteriaceae bacterium AM49-12
GCGGCGCAGGCAGGTAAGATTGAAGGGCCTGACGCCGGAGGAGTTCCGGAGCCGGGCCCTTGCGGCGTAGTCGCTATTTATTCAGTCCAAGTTTCGGGGCGCAGTTCACTGTCCCCTTTGTGGTGGTTTTTATGTTGATGGGTTAACAAATGGGATATTTGGGTACGGGTGTTGCCTTGTGCGGCTAAGATGTTTACCCGTTAGCATCATGTAAGCGAAAGGCGGTCGTCACCATGCAGCAGAACGACGAGACACGTTTTGAGGACTTTGTCGGACTGATCAGCGGCCTCTACAAGGAGATTCAGCGTATCAAGACGTCCGAAGGCGCAAGGCTGGGCCTCAAGGGCTCCGACGTTATGTGCCTGTACTATCTTGAGCGCAGCAAGGACGGCCTGACTGGCGCCGACCTCGCCCGCATGGCCGGCGTTACCCGTGCCGCCGTTTCGCGCACACTGGCACATCTGGAGGAGGGCGGCTACGTCGAGGTTGACGACTCGGGTGATGCGGCCGTCAAGTATCGTGCTCCGGTGCGCCTGACTGCCCTGGGCGGCGAGAGCATGAGCGAGGCCGATCGCATCATTCGCGAGGTGCTCGATACCACCGGCAAGGCCATGGGCGTGGAGCAGCGCGAGCAGATGTATGCATCGCTGCGCACGATCCTCAACACCCTGCGCGAGATCTAGAGCCGCGCTGGCGCTAGCTTTCAGCCAAGAACTGCATCGTCCCGTTTGAGCGCGTACGCCGTGCCGGGACATTGCTGTCAAAATTCCCTGCGCGAGACCTGCGCAAGAAAGGATTCGTTATGTCCGTCCGCATTATTACCGATTCCGCAAGCGATATGTCGCCGGCGGAGCACCCCGCTCTGCGTGTTCTGCCGCTGTCCGTCACCTTTGGCACCGATGTGTATATGGATGGCGTCGACATCGATCACCAGCGCTTTTACGAGATGCTTGTGGAGCGCGATGAGCTGCCCAAGACCGGTCAGGTCAACCCGTACGCCTTTTCGCAGGCGATTGCCGAAGCGCGTGAGGCCGGCGATGAGGCCGTGATTATTACCGTGGGAGCCAAGCTCTCGGGCACCAACCAGAGTGCTCGTACGGCACTTGCCGAGGCGCCGGGCGGCGACATGTTCGTCGTGGACAGCAATAACGTGACCTTGGGCGAGCGCGTGCTGGTCGAGTATGCGCTGCGCCTGGTGGACGAGGGCCAGGGCGCGGCTCAGGTTGCGGCGGCTGTCGAGGCCGTGCGCGACCGCGTGGTCGTCATCGGCCTGCTCGAGACGTTGGAGTACCTGGTGCGCGGCGGTCGCCTGTCTGCTGCGGCCGGTGCCGTGGGTACGCTGCTCAACGTAAAGCCCGTGGTGGCTGCCGAGGACGGTCTGATCGTGCAGCTGGGCAAGGCGCGCGGTTCCAAGAACGGACGTAACCTGCTCAACCAGAAGGTCGAAAAGGCGGGCGGCATCGACTTTTCCATGCCGCTGGCGCTCGGCTATACGGGCCTTTCGGATGCGGTGCTCAAGAAGTATATCGAGGACAGCGCGGCACTGTGGGCTGGCCACACCGAGGGCGAACTGCCCGTTCACACCATCGGCGCCACCATCGGCACCCATGTAGGCCCCGGCGCCGTAGCCGTAGCCTTCTTCCAGCCCGTTAACTAGCCCACCTGCCAAAACCACCACAAAGGTGCCTGTGAACTGCCTCCCATTTCTTGGACATCGGGAAATGGGAGGTTTTCCATGAGTATAGACCTCAGGGTGAAGCACGACCTGGAGTCCAGGAGGCGGGCCGTCGAGCTCTT
>JAQEDL010000088.1:0-1443 GCA_027669365.1 Coriobacteriaceae bacterium AM49-12
CCGCCGTGAGCGCCCCGCCGAGCGCCATGTCCGCCGCGAGCGGCTCGCCGCTCGGCAGCACGGGGATGAAGCTCGTGGGGATGACCATGCTCGCCGACGGCGGAAAGAGCTGCGGCAGCGGCATCAGCGACCAGGCGAACCCACCCACGAGCTGCGCGGCGAGCGGGCAGAAGATGCCCGCGAGCATGCCGAGCCGCGCCGTGAGGAAGAGCCCCGCGGGATCATCCACGCCGCGGTCACCGTGTTGGCGAGCGCGCAGAGGAGCATCGTGAGCGTGCCCGCGGCCGTGAGGCCCTGCGAGGAGAACGCCGATCCCGCGAGGTAGATGCCGAAGACCACGAGGTTCGAGAGCGTGCAGAGCGCGAGGCACCAGAGCGCCTTGGCCCACCAGGCGCGCCCGAGCGGGAAGCCCAGGCCCAGAAGCCCCCGCATCCGCGTGCGCGCGTCCGCCCGCGCGACGCACGCCACCACGAGCGAGAGAGACACGGGCAGGAAGAGCGCGTACCAGTAGTTCCACGCGCTGAAGATCTGCACGCCCCGGTAGGGCATCGCGCCGAGCAGCGGCATCGGCAGCGCCATGAGCACGGCCAGGCGAACCGGTGCCGCGTGGCGCGACTTCAGGGCCTCGGCGCGCAGGGCCGCGAGCAGGCCGCCTTTCTCGCCCGTCATGCCGCCACCTCCCCGCGTGCTCGTCGCCCTTCCCGGCAGAAGCTCATGAAGAGTTCCTCGAGGTCCTGCCCGGGACGAAGCGCATCCTCGTAGGCGAGGCGCCCCCCGCAGATGATGCCGATGGTGTCCGCCATCTGCTGCACCTCGGAGAGGATGTGGCTCGATACGATCACCGTCGTGCCCGCCGCCGCGAAGCCGCGGATCTGGTCGCGCAGCTCCTCGATGCCGATGGGGTCGAGGCCGTTGGTGGGCTCGTCGAGCACGAGCAGGCGTGGCCGGGCGATCAGCGCCAGCGCGAGCCCCAGGCGCTGCCGCATGCCCATCGAGAAGCGCCCGGCGCGCTTCTTCCCGGTGCCCGCGAGGTCCACGGCGGCGAGCACCTCATCTATGCGGCTCTCGGGAAGGCCCAGCAGCGTGGTGCGCACGCGCAGGTTCTCGCGCGCGGTGAGGTTGGGGTAGAGCGGCGCCTCCTCGATGAGGCTGCCGATTGCGTAGAGGTCCTCGCGGCGCCAGGCGTGCCCGGCAAAGAGGATCTCCCCGGCCGTCGGCCGCAGCATCCCGCAGATCATCTTGAGCGTTGTCGACTTGCCGGCGCCGTTGGGACCGAGCAGCCCGTACACCTCGCCCTCGCGGATATGAAGGCTCACATCGGCACGGCGTCCTGCGCCTGGTCGCCGCGGCCGAAGCGCTTGGTGAGCCCGCGCGTCTCGAGCATGTAACCCATGGGTTCGTCCTTTCTCTTCCGGGCGCGCGGGCCGAGTCGCCGTGCCCGCG
>JAQEDL010000089.1:0-1367 GCA_027669365.1 Coriobacteriaceae bacterium AM49-12
CATGCAGACGATGCGGGCGGGCCTGCCGATGCAGCGCCTGGGCACCGACATGGGCTCGCCGTGCGCGCTCACCAGCATCGTGGCCGGCACCCTGGCCACGCGCACCACGTCGCCCATCGCCTCCTCGAGGGCGCGCAGGTTGCCGACGGGCAGCAGCGCGTCCTTCTCCTCCATGAACAGCGCGGAGGGAGGCAGCCCCGTGGTCTCGTTGGGCTCGGAGTTGCTGGCGTCCTCGATCCGCGCGACGATCTCGTCGATGTCGTCCCAGCCGTCGAAGTCGCCTGGTAGGCCATGAGCCGCGACAGGAAGCGGTTCGACGACTCGACCTTGCCCTTCGTCTGGGGGCTGCGCGGGCGGCACAGCTTCAGCTCGAAGCCGGCGGCCTTGGCGAACTCGTACGCGCGCTGGACCTTGAGGCGCCTGCCGCCCTTGACCGTCACCAGGGCGGACATGTTGTCCGTGACCCACTCGCGCGGCACGCCGCCGAGCCTCGCGATCGTGGCGTACATGCACCTGACCAGGTCGTCGGTCGTCCTGGTCCTCGACCGGATGAATATGTGCCTGCGGGAATGGCCCAGCGTCGCCGCGAACACGTTGAACTCGAACAGCTCGCCGTCGCGGTTCGCCATCTTGACGGACTCCTTCCAGTCGAACTGCAGCTGCAGTCCGGGCGGCGTCTCGAAGCGCGGGTGCGGCTCCGGGCCGCCGGAGGCCCCGACGGCGATGCCGTTCTTGCGCATGAACTGGGTGAAGGCGTTGTAGCCGGCCAGGTCCTCGCCGGGATACCTGTGCAGCAGCCACTCGTGGATGCCCTTCTTGGTGACTCCCGGCAGCTGCGCCTTGGCGGCCACCTCCTCGATGTGCGCGTCGAACGAGCCCGCCCTGTCGCCGCGCCCGTCGTGGGGCCGCCCGCCCTCGGCCCTCCAGTACGACGCCACGGTGTGCCTGTCCTTGCCGTAGCGCTTCGCTATGTCGCTGAAGTTGGGCTTTATGCCCGCTTCCCTGTACATGTCCAACTCTCCGATCAGGTTCTTCTCCGCCACGGCCCGCTCCTCCCGAAAGCATCGTTCGCTCGTCGATCGAAGCGTAAGCCCCGGCGTTGGTGGAAATGGTGAAAATGCGTTGGCGCAAATGGCGGGATTGCGTTGGCATGATTGGTTGTTGAGCGTTGGTCAAAATGGTTGTTTTTACAGTAGCGCTAACAACGTGGAGATCAGGAAGCTGCTGCCCAAGGGCGCCGGCGTCAGGTTCGACCGGCTGACGGCGGCGGACTGCGCGCTGCTCATGTCGCAGGTGAACTCCGAGCCGAGGGGGGCGCTCGGGTTCCTGACACGGCGCGCGTGCTGCGGATGGCCCTCGGGGAGGAC
>JAQEDL010000009.1:0-60585 GCA_027669365.1 Coriobacteriaceae bacterium AM49-12
GACCTCGGTCTTGTCGGTGAACTGATCGCCCGACCCGTCCCTCTCGGTGTTCCAGCCGTCGAACGCCCAGCCCTTGCGGGTCGGGGCGGTCTTGGGCAGCGCGAAGGTGTAACTATTCTTACCTTTTATTTTTTCCTGAGTTTTAACCAGAGGGTAGGCTGGATCGTCGGCGCCGTTGGCGTCAAAAGTTAAATCAATCTTTGCAGCAACTTGCCACATGAAGTTGTTCTTATTTCCGGCCGCGTCATTCGTTCGCTTAAGATACATTCCCTCGTTCAGAGCATCGGAATTGCCCAAAACAAAAGTGCCTTGAGCAGGCGTATCTTTAGCGCCAGCCTTCCCCAAAACATAGTTGTCACCGATTGTCGGCTTTTTAAGAATCTCCCAGTCAGAGGCATCCACGGTGTTAACCGTCGTGACACCCGAAGCAACTCCGCGAATATCAAGCGGAATAGATCCGACATTATAGTTTTTGCCCTCAGAAACTATCGGAAGTCTCACCTCAGCGGAAACACCGTCATATGAACCCTGGATGATTACCGGCTTCAGCAGAGCCATCAATCCAGAATTCGAGGCATCCTTTACGACGGACATCGATCCATGGTTAACGAATTGACCTCCCTGCCCAACGGTCAGGGAGCCAGCCACAGTCAAATCTGGATTCCCGCTATCGGCGCGGTCATACAGCTGTTCCCACGAACCATTGATCACGGCGTTGCCTCAAGCGTGACTGCATCATTATCATCCGTTACCAGCGAACTGTCCTTTTCAACAGTAAGGTTCATCGTCAGCCAAAGTCCATTAAGAGTGACCCGTGAGCCATTCTTAACGTAAACATTTGTTGCTGACTGCACAAAGGGGATTGTTGCCGAACAATTATTAAAGTTGACGGTGGGAGCATTTAAAGGCGCCGAGTCATAATTTGTCGTCGAAAGAATCCCAGTTCTGACTTTCGGACTACCTGAAACAGTTATTTCGGAGCCTTCATTAGCTAATGTCGCCTCCGTGAGCCTGATTATGTTCACATCGCCACCGTCGACGAGAACCTTGCATGCGCCCCCTGCCGTACTAGAACTTAGCGCGAGAATATCCCCCTCGTCATAGTCAGGATCACCGTAAAGACTATTCTTTAGTTCAGCATTGATCGTGTTGATAGTTACCGTGCCGCTGACAGAAGAATCTTCGCTTGCACCATAAATATCTTGTAAATGAGAGCCTTGAACATTAATGGTGATGTCTCCGCCTACCATGCCCATAATGGCACCATTAATATTGGGAAGATCGTAGCTATCTGGAACTGTACCTTTATCCCAGCCCCAGACATTTTCAAAAGTGTCGATGGTAACACTACCCTTAATAATGTAATGCTCCGTCTGCCCAGGCATTGCCGCGAAAAGATTGCCAGCTCCCGTAATGCCCCAGTTGGCACCCAAACGCAAGATACGATCACTATTTGCATAGCTCTCGGATCCCGCGATGATATGTAAATTCCCATCAATTATCGACTCGCTGGCATCGCCTCAGTGCCGCATATTTCAAGTGTTTTACCCGAGCGAACATCAAGCGTCACGTTGCCGCGCATCTCACAACCGTAAGTGCCTTCGATAGAAGGAGAAACTTCGGAGTTGGCATTGTCGTAAACAAGCGTGGCGTTACCACCTACATAAACAGCAGGAGAGCCGTTTCCATCGCCGCTCGACCCATCGCCGCGCATGCAACCGGGATTAACGTGATTACCGCTAGCCATGCAAAGGTTACCGCTGATCTCAAGATAGGTGTCATGCTCGACGGACCCTTGATATGAACCACCAATGACGTCATGAAGGCCAGCGTCACCACCAGGATTGATATATCCAGACGCAGCTATCACCACATGTGTGTGGTCGACAGTCGACCTATAACCACCGCCATAAAGCGTTTCAGAGAGCTTGAGCTCGCAGTTACGAGTGAACACGGTATCGAAACCATTGCAATAGAATTTTCCCGAACCAACCACTTCGACATTGTCAAAAGTACAAGGTCCGGAAAGCATGGCACGGCTGGAGAAGCGCAAGGTTGCGCGATTATTACCGTCACTCGTCACGGTAATCTTCTTGTTAGCAACGCCGAAAGTCGAAACGTAATCTTTGGTCGGCACCACAAAAGACGAGCCGCCTTTTAGGACAAGTCTGATCTCTGATAAATTATCAGAGGCAATTTTATTCAGCGCATCCTCAAATGTTGATTGATCATTGACTTGAAAAACACCAGATTCTGCTGCATCAGAATTCGATTCATCAGATGTTTCATTCACATTCACATCGTTTGACTGCTTATCCGAGACATCAGATTCAGGTTTTTGATCATCACTTGAATCCGTCTTATCGTTAGACGAAGCCTCATCCGCACCCCCCCGACACAGAGGTACTTTCAGCAGATTCATTAGACAGATTCTCCGAAGTCGTGTTTTGTTGAGGGTCAATATTCACTATTTCATCAGCAAATACGCCCGTAGGGATCGTATTAAACACGAACAAAAAAGAGACGAGCCAAACGAGAGCTCGCCTACAGCGTGGCAATCTCACAAACCGCCCTTTCTACTCATCTGACATGAACCGGTAAAGGGCGACAAAATACCCAGAGACAAAGGCATATATTTCGCTCTTACTGAATGTGCCGTCTGGCACATTATTTTTAGTTTAATACCAGTGTTTTGTCTGACAAGAGAACGCGTTTATTGCCATGAAATAGAAACGACCAAAAAATTGTGTCACGACCAGCCAGAATTGATCGATGTGCATTAATTTCCCAAGACCTAATGAACAAACAGTGAACAAACTCCAGACCATAGCCATGGGGAAACTAGCAATTCGCCCGGAGAAGACGTTCGGCTATTAGTTAAATGGTTAAAACGTTTCATTTGATTGAAGCGTTTTAGTTTGTCTTTTACGGGAATCTGACCGTTCACCGATTTATTTCTTGCTATCATGCATCTTGTAGGGTAAATCTCCGATCGCAAGGAGACACAAATGGTGAAAAAGTCACCGGAAAACACTACTCCCGCAATTGTGGACAACGTAGAGGCGCTTGAGGCTAAGCTCGCTCAGATGCGAGAGGCCCAGGCGCTTTTTGCTAC
This sequence comes from Coriobacteriaceae bacterium AM49-12, assembly GCA_027669365.1. GTDB lineage: Bacteria > Actinomycetota > Coriobacteriia > Coriobacteriales > Coriobacteriaceae > Collinsella. Next base: position 3,116 of record JAQEDL010000009.1, read on the forward strand.
GTACACGCAGGAGCAGGTCGACAAGATCTTCTATGAGGCCGCCATGGCCGCCAACAAGGCTCGTATCCCGTTGGCGAAGATGGCCATCGAGGAGACCGGCCGCGGCGTTCTTGAGGACAAGGTCATCAAGAACCACTACGCCGCAGAGTACATCTACAACGCTTACAAGAACACCAAGACCTGTGGTGTCCTGGAGCGCGACGAGGCTTATGGCATCACCAAGATCGCCGAGCCCATCGGTATCGTGGGCGCCGTCATCCCGACGACCAACCCCACCTCCACTGCGATCTTCAAGACGCTGATCAGCCTGAAGACCCGCAACGCCATCATCATCTCCCCGCACCCGGCTGCCGCCAAGTGCACCATCGCCGCCGCCAAGCTCGTGCTTGACGCCGCCGTCAAGGCCGGCGCCCCCGAGGGTATCATCGGCTGGGTCGATGTCCCCTCCATCGAGCTGACCAACATGGTCATGCGCGACGTCGACATCATCCTCGCCACCGGTGCCCGGGCATGGTCAAGGCCGCCTACTCCTCGGGCAAGCCCGCCCTGGGCGTTGGCGCCGGTAACACCCCGGTCGTCATCGACGACACCGCCGACGTGCTGCTCGCCGTCAACTCCATCATCCACTCCAAGACCTTCGACAACGGCATGATCTGCGCTTCCGAGCAGTCCGTGACCGTCATCGACACCATCTATGACCAGGTTAAGGCCGAGTTCCAGAAGCGCGGCTGCTACTTCGTCAAGCAGGGTGCCGAGATGGAGGCCCTGCGTGCCGCCATGTTCAAGAACGGCGCCCTCGATCACCGCATTCCCGGCATGGCTGCCGCCAAGATCGCCGAGCTCGCCGGCATCGAGGTTCCCGCCAAGACCAAGATCCTGATCGCCGAGGTCACCTCCACCGACCCCGCCAAGGAAGAGTTCTCCCACGAGAAGCTCTCCCCGGTCCTGGCCATGTATCACGCCAAGGACTTCCAGGAGGCCGTCGACAAGGCCGAGCACCTGGTGCTCGCCGGTGCCGGGCCACACCGCCTCTCTGTACGTGCACCCCGCCCAGGCCGAGAAGATCAGTCTGTTCGAGCACGTCATGAAGGCCTGCCGTATCGTCATCAACACCCCGTCCTCGCACGGCGGCATCGGTGATCTGTACAACTTTGGCATGAAGCCGTCTCTGACCCTGGGCTGCGGCTCCTGGGGCGGCAACTCCGTCTCCGAGAACGTTGGGGTGAAGCACTTGATCAACGTTAAGACTGTGGCCGAGCGCCGTGAGAACATGCTGTGGTTCCGCGCTCCCGAGAAGGTCTACTTCAAGAAGGGTTCCACGCCCGTCGCCCTCGACGAGCTCGGTACCGTCATGGGCAAGAAGCGCGCCTTCATCGTCACCGACCAGTTCCTCTTCAAGAATGGCAACACCCGCGCCATCGAGGCCAAGCTCGACGAGATGGGCATCGCCCACGACTGCTTCTACGACGTCGAGCCCGATCCGTCGCTGCAGTGCGCACGTCGCGGCGCCAAGCAGATGGCTCTCTTTGAGCCGGACGTCATCATCGCCGTCGGCGGTGGCTCCGCTATGGACGCCGGCAAGATCATGTGGATGATGTACGAGCACCCCGAGTGCAAGTTTGAGGACATGGCCATGGACTTCATGGACATCCGCAAGCGCATCTTCACCTTCCCCGAGATGGGCAAGAAGGCCTACTTCGTCGCCGTCCCGACCTCTTCGGGTACCGGCTCCGAGTGCACGCCGTTCGCCATCATCACCGACAAGGAGACCGGCATCAAGTGGCCGCTCGCCGACTACGCGCTGCTCCCCAACATGGCTATCGTCGACGCCGACAACTGCATGACCGCCCCGCGCGGCCTGACCGCTGCCTCCGGCATCGACGTCATGACCCACGCCATCGAGTCCTACGTCTCCATCATGGCTTCCGACTACACCAAGGGCCTCTCCGAGCGCGCTGCTAAGCTCGTCTTCGAGAACCTGCCCTCCAGCTTCACGAACGGCGCCAAGGACCCGCATGCCCGCGAGGAGATGCACAACGCCTCCTGCATGGCCGGTATGGCCTTCGCCAACGCCTTCCTGGGCCTCAACCACTCCATGGCCCACAAGCTCGGCGCTTTCCATCACCTGCCCCACGGCCTCGCCAACGCCGTCATCCTGACTCGCGTCATGCGCTACAACGCCGCCGAGGCTCCCGTCAAGATGGGCACGTTCTCCCAGTATCCTTACCCCAACGCGCTGCACAACTACGCCGAGATGGCCAAGTACTGCGGCATCGAGGGCAAGGACGACAAGGAGGTCTTCGAGAACTTCATCACGAAGCTCGAGGAGCTCAAGGACTTCATCGGCGTCAAGAAGACCATCGCCGACTACGGTGTTGACGAGCAGTACTTCCTCGACACCCTCGACGAGATGACCGAGCAGGCATTCAACGACCAGTGCACCGGCGCTAACCCGCGCTACCCGCTCATGAGCGAGATCAAGGAGCTCTACCTGGACGCCTACTACGGCCGCGAGCCTCAGGACTACGCCGTCTGCTAGTTTTAGCACGGTTTTTAACGGCGGGGGTGCACGGGTGTTTCACACACCCCCGCCGTCGCTTCTATCGCATCGTTGAAAGGATGCAACCATGCTGCTACCCGATTCCAAGACCGAGCTCGTCCGCCGTGGCAACAAGGTCGTTTACGACCTGGGCGACAAGATCGTCAAGGTCTTTAATGAGACCAAGCCTGTCTCCGACGTGTTCAACGAGGCTTTGAATCTTGCCCGCATCAATGAGTGCGGCATCCGCAGCCCCAAGGCTCTCGAGGTTTCCCAGCTCGAGAACGCCAACGGCTGGGCGCTCGTGACCGAGAAGGTTCCGGGCACCACCCTTGCCGAGAAGATGACTGCCGAGCCCCAGCGCTTTGGTGAGTATCTCGAGATGTTCGTCGACCTCCAAATCGAGATCCACGGCAACACCTCCCCGCTGCTCAACCGTCAGCGCGACAAGTTCGCCCGCATGATCGACAGCCTTGATCAGCTCAATGCCACCACGCGCTACAACCTTCAGGAGCGTCTGGACGGCATGACCAAGGAGTTCAAGGTCTGCCACGGCGACTTCAACCCCTCCAACGTCATCGTCGGCGACGACGGCCAGCTCTATGTGTGCGACTGGGCACACGCCACCCAGGGCTCCCTGCTGCCGACGTTGCCACCACCTACCTGCTCTTCGCCCTCAACAGCAAGGATCAGGCCGAGGCCTACCTGGAGCTCTACTGCGACCGCGCCGACATGCCCATGCAGGTCGTGCGTCAGTGGACGAGCATCGTCGCCGCTTCCGAGCTCGCTCGTAAGCGCAACGTGAACGATGAGTTCCTGAAGAACTGGATCGACGTCGTCGATTATCAGTAATATCTGAGCGATTTATTTCGCATCGGAGGCACAAGAAAACCCCGCAGCTCATAATGGGCTGTGGGGTTTTCCTTTACCCATCGAGTTTATTCACGCAACAATATAGACTGCTCCGCATCTCTTCCTAAGAGAGATACGGAGCAGTCCCGCAATTACATCTAATAGCAGAAACGTCGATTAATGGCGGGCCGCCTTAACAAGCTCGGCAACCTTGGCGACGACCTCGTCAATCGCCACGTCCTCGCGCTCGCCCGTGGCACGGTCCTTGAGCTCAACGGTGCCATTCTTAAGGCCACGCTTGCCAAGCACCACCTGATACGGGAATCCCATAAGGTCGTTATCGGCAAACTTAAAGCCGGGACGCTCGTCACGGTCGTCGACGACGACCTCGATACCCTCGCGCACAAGCCTCGACGATTTGGTCGCAGACGGTTGCGCACTCCTCCTTCTTGGGATCGAGCGGAATCACCGCGACCTCATACGGGGCAACGGAAACCGGCCAGACGATACCGTGCTCGTCGTTGTGCTGCTCCACGACGGCAGCAAGCGAGCGGGACACGCCCACGCCGTAGCAACCCATGATAAGCGGCTTCTCCTTGCCGTCCTCGTCCATAAAGGTGGCGCCCATGGCCTCGGAATACTTGGTACCCAGCTGGAAGACCTGCGAGACCTCGATGCCGCGAGCAGCAGAGAGCGGCTTGCCGCAGTGCGGGCAGGGATCGCCGGCAACGACGGTGACCAGATCTGCCCACTCATCGACGGTAAAGTCGCGCTCGGGGCAGGCACCGGTAAAGTGATAATCGACCTCGTTGGCACCGCAGGCCCACTGCTTGGACTCGCGCAGGCTCTCGTCGCACACCAGACGGATGCCCTCGGGCAAGTTAACCGGTCCGATAAAGCCCTTGTGCAGACCGTAGGTCTGGAGCTCCTCGTCCGTCATCATGCGATAACCCTTGCCAAAGACATGCTCGGCCTTGCAGTCGTTGAGCTCATGGTCGCCCGGGACGATGGCCACGACGGGCTTGCCCTCGGCATCGATGAGCGCCAGGGACTTGCGCGTACCGTTCTCGGGGAATCCAAAGAACTTAGCAACGGCCTCAATGGTGCCCATGCCCGGAGTCTCGACCTTGGTAAGCGTACCGTCACCGGGACCCTCAGTCACGACGACCTTGGTGCTTGCAGCCTCATCATCGGCGGCAAAACCGCAGTCATCGCAATAGACGAGAGAAGCCTCGCCGGCGTCGGCCAAAGCCATGTACTCGACGGAGGTATCGCCACCGATCTCGCCGGAGTCGGCAACGACGGGCAAGGCCTTGATGTAGCAGCGCTCGCAAATGTTAGCGTAGGCCTGCTTCATCTTGTCATACTCCTCCTGCAAGCTCTCCTGCGTGGCGGAGAAGCTGTAGGCATCCTTCATGATGAACTCGCGACCGCGCATCAGGCCAAAACGGGGACGGAACTCGTCGCGGAACTTATCCTGGATGTGATAGAGGTTCACTGGCAGCTGCTTATAGGAGCGCAGCTCGTTGCGCACCAGGGCCGTGACGGTCTCCTCGTGCGTGGGGCCCAGCACGAACTCGCGACCATGACGGTCGTCAAAGCGCACAAGCTCCTTGCCATAGGCATCGATACGGCCGGACTCACGCCACAACTCGGCATCGACCATGATAGGCATCATAAGCTCCTGGGCGCCGGCGGCGTCCATCTCGTCGCGCACGATGTTCTCAATCTTGCGAATCGAGCGCCATGCGAGCGGCAGGTAGGAATACAGACCGGCGGCCTCCTTGCGGATCATGCCGGCACGGAGCAGCAGGCGGTGGCTGGCGAGCTCAGCGTCCGCCGGATCCTCTTTAAGCGTCGGCGCATAGAGCTTAGACATATACATTGCTCGGGTCATTTATTTCTCCTCAATAAGCTTGTCGACCTCTGCCATAAGCGCGTCGACAATTTGGTCCTCAGCTACTTTACCAATGATCTGGCCATGCGAAAAGAGCAAGGCCTGACCACGTCCGCAAGCAACGCCCAGGTCGGCATCAGAAGCCTCACCGGGGCCATTAACGGCACATCCCATGACGGCAATCGAAAGCGGCGCGGAATAGTTCTTAAGCCGCTCGGTGACCTCCTCGGCGATGGGAATGAGGTTAACCTGGCAGCGGGCGCACGTGGGGCACGAGACAATCTCGGGACCACGGCGACGCAGGCCCAGCGACTGTAGAATTCCCCAGGCGACCGGCGGCTCCTCAACCGGATCGGCCGTGAGCGACACACGCATGGTGTCGCCGATGCCTTCGGAAAGCAAGATACCCAAGCCTACAGAGCTCTTGATGGTGCCCTGAAGCTTGGTCCCCGCCTCCGTCACGCCCAGGTGAAGCGGAACGTGGGGAATCTCACGTGACAGGGCTCGATAGGTATCGAGCGTCGTTTGCACGCTATGGGCCTTGGCCGAAAGCACAATGCTCGTAAAGCCGCGATCCTCAAAGTGCTTGACGAAGCGCTCGCTCGACATCACGAGCTTTTCGGGCTGCGTGAGGTCGTCGCGCTCGGCAATATCTTGCTCAAGCGAGCCCGCGTTCACGCCAATGCGAATCGCACAGCCCGCGGCACCCGCAGCATCGATCACCGCGTCAACCTTGGCCCAATCGCCGATATTGCCGGGATTGATGCGCAGCTTGGCGGCACCGGCCTCAACGGCACCAATGGCGAGCTTATGGTTAAAGTGGATATCGGCGACAATCGGCACCGGAGACTCGGCACAGATGGTGCGGAAGCCTCAAGCGCGGCCTCGGAGGGCACGCTCACGCGCACGATATCGCAGCCAGCCTGCGCCAACGCGCACACTTGCGCAAGCGTTGCCTGGGCATCAGCGGTATCGGTGCAGGTCATAGATTGGACCACCACCGCGCGCCGCCACCGATCTGCACGCCGCCCACATGCACGGAGCGCGTCAGCTCGCGAGGCAAAGGATGGGATAAAGACAATCCAAACACTCCCCTACAGAATAAATCGAAGGATGTCGGAACGAAGCATATAGACAAACAGCAGCGCAAAGAGCGCGATGCCCACATAGCTCACAATCGTCTGGACCTTGAGCGGAAGCTCGCGGCCCGCAATCTTCTGAATGATCTCGATGACTAGCTTGCCGCCATCGAGTGGCGGGATGGGCAGCAGGTTCATAAAGCCAAGCGAGAACGAAATGAGGGCGGCAAACGAAAGGAACGCGGCAGGGCCGGCAGCAGCAGCCTGTGAGGACATAACGCTAATACCCACGATCGAAGAGGACTGATCGAGAATCTCCATCGTATGCTGCGGCTGGAGCAGGCGCATCACGCCCTCCGCTGTCTGCACGACATAGGAGAACGACAGGCGAGCCGACGTGATGGGGTCTAAACGGACCACCTGCGTAGAGGCATACACACCTAGGCGCTCGTCCTCTTTGAGCGCAACCGTGGTCGAATGCTGCTTGCCGTCACGCTCGTACTCGATGGCGATATCGTCCTTACCGGCAGCCTTGCCGATGGCATCGTAAACGTCAATCCAGGTGGAGCACGATACTCCGTCGACCGAAAGAATCGCGTCGCCGCCCTCGATTCCCGCCGAGGCGGCAATCGAGCCTTCGTCAACCTGGCCAATCACATTGGTATCCACCGGCACGGTGACACCTGCGATGGAATAGATGCTCATAAGGAGCAAAAAACCCGTCAGGATATTGACGATAATGCCCGCGAGCAGCATAAAGGCGCGCTTGAGAAAGCCTTGGCCAAGATAGGTGTGCGAACGCTCTTGTGCAAGGAACTCGGCCTCGCCGCACGGCAGCTCCCACACATCGCCCTCGGCAGTTGAATGTTCGCGATCGAAACGGCGGCCGTCAAAGGTGGTGTAACCCGCCGCATCTCGCGGCAACGTCTGATATTTGGTGGGATAGTAGCTCGGCGAGGGCTTCTCCCCTTCCTCATACCAGGGCGCGATGGAGCCCCAGCCCAGCAAAAGGGCGCATGCCTCGAGCACATCCTCCTCGGAAAGCTCGAGCTCGACAGCAAGGTCGGCCACGGTCACGCGACCATGACGATAGATAGCCGCGAGCACGCGATCGGCGCACGAGACGTCGGTCGGATCCATGCCGCAAATGGCAGCATAGCCACCCAGCAGCAGCGGCGTCACGCCAAACTTGGTTCCAATGCGACGCGATGTGTGATGGATATCAAAGCGGCACGGCAGGCCCAAAAAGAACTCGGTCACACGGACGCCGCAGGCACGCGCCGCCAAAAAGTGGCCGCCCTCGTGCAAAAACACGAGGACGGAAAGCATCAACAGGCCCCAAAAGACCGATGAGAGAACGCTCAGAACAGTATCCATAAAACGAAAAAGTAATCCTTATGGGTTAGGAACGGGTTGCGGCGAGCACCTGCGCAGCTTTTTCACGCGCCCACGAATCGATGTCGCGAAGCTGCTCAAACGAATCGATCGCCTGCATATCGTGGGCATCCATGCAGGATTCCACAATGCGATCGATATCGGTAAAGCTGCAGCCATCGTGCAGGAAGGCATCGACGGCGACCTCGTTGGCGGCATTGAGCACGCACGGCATGGTGCCACCCGTCTTGCCGGCGCGTTCGGCCAGTGCCAGACAGCGGAAGGTATCCATGTCGGCAGCATCAAACGTGAGCTGCCCCAGCTCGCGAAAATCGATACGAGGCGCCGGGGTATCCCAACGCTCGGGATACGAGAACGCGAACTGGATGGGAATACGCATGTCGGATGCACCGAGATGCGCCATCACGGAGCCGTCGGCGAACTCGACCATAGAGTGAATCTTGGACTGACGCTGCACGACCACGTTAATGAAATCGAGGTCGCAGTTAAACAGATGCATGGCCTCAATGCGCTCCAGGCCCTTGTTCATGAGGGTGGCGGAGTCAATGGTGATCTTGGCACCCATGGCCCACGTGGGATGCGCGAGGGCATCGGCACGCGTCACGCGATCGAGCTCGTCGCGCGTGCAGCCAAAGAACGGACCGCCCGAGCAGGTGAGCCAAATACAGTGGGCCTCGCGCGGGTTCTCCCCCAGATAGCACTGGTAGATGGCGGAATGCTCAGAGTCGACCGGAATAAGCTGGCCCGGTTGTGCCAACGGCATAAGCAAGTCGCCACCGACGACGAGGGACTCCTTGTTGGCAAGGGCAAGGCGCTTATTCGAGGTCAAGGCCGCATGGCTCGCCTCGAGACCGGCGGCGCCCACAATAGCGACAAGCACGCAGTCGACATCGTCGCGACGCGCGAGCTCGCAAACCGCCTGCGCACCAACACCGAGCTCCGTGCCCTCAGGCAGCTCCTGCAGCGCGGCGTCCGCACCGTGGGTAGTGTCGGCCACGGCAACGGCCGGAACCGAAAACTCGCGGGCGGCGGCAACGAGCTCCGAGGTGCTGGAATTGACGGACAGCGCCGTCACCTGCAATCGATCGGCATGCTGACGGCACACATCGAGTGCCTGCGTGCCGATAGAGCCCGTACATCCCAGGATGGCAACGCGAAGGCGTCCATCGGGACCGTAGGTGGTCTGAAAAGCCATTACAGCACGCCCCCGATCATCAAAAGCAGCTGCGCGGTAATGCAGCCAAAGATGAGCGAGTCGCTACGGTCGAGCATGCCGCCATGGCCCGGGATAAGGTTGCCGGAATCCTTGACGCCCACGCCACGCTTGATGCGCGACTCGATAAGGTCGCCGATAACACCCAGAATGGAGACGACCACGCCGCACAGCAGCGCATAGGGCAAGCTCAGCTTATAGAAATGCGTCGCCCACAAAATGAGCCAGATGAGCACCGAGCCCAAGATGCCGCCGACAAAGCCTTCCCAGCTCTTTTTGGGAGAAATCTTGGGAACCATCTTATGCTTACCGATACGGCTACCCACGATATAGGCAAACGAGTCGGAGACCCAAAGGGACGCGCAAACGCCCACCGAAAGCAGGGCGCGCAAAACCGGGCACGGCATCGCGCAACAGCACGATGGCCGACAGCATAAAACCGGTGTAGATGGGGCCCATGAGCGTCACGGCAACATCGGATATGCGGGTACGCGGTGACCAGACATACCAAATGCCCACCGCAAGCATCAGAGCAAAAAGCAGGCGTTCAACAGCATCGAATCACCGAGCGCCGAAAGCGGAAAGAGCACGGCGGCAGCGATACCCAGGCGATCGTTGGCCACTTTGCCATCGAGCTTCGTCATGCGAAAGAACTCATAGCAGCACAAGCCGCTCATGACGGACACAAAGATAGCCGTAGGAACGATACCCAAAACCAGACACAGGATAAAGACGACGGCATAGACGATACCGGCGGCAGCACGGGTAATAAAACCAGCCAGCCATGAACCGGTGCCGCCCTTCGCAGCCGGTGCCTTGGAAGCAGCGGCCCTGCGCACAGATGTCGTAGAAGCAGACGCCTTGGGAGCAGTTGCCTTGGGACGATCAGCCACGATTAAGCCTCCTCGGTCTTACTCAGTCCACCAAATCTACGGTCGCGACCTGATAAGCCAAGATAGCCTTAACAAGACCCCAACGATCGAAGTCGGGCCAATAGGTATCGGTGACATAAAACTCGGCATAAGCGACCTGCCACAGCAGATAGTTCGAAAGGCGCAGCTCGCCCGAGGTACGAATAACGAGCTCGGGATCGGGAAGACCGGCGGTGTACAGGTGCGACGCCACCATATCGTCATCAATTGCGGCGGGGTCAATCTTACCGGCAGCTGCATCGAAGGCGAGCTGACGGGCAGCGCGCGTGATCTCGGCACGGGCGCCATAGTTAACGGCGAGTGCCAGGGTCATACCGGTATGGTTGGCGCACTCGGCAAGACCGCGCTCAAAGACATCACGAGTCTTCTTGGGCAACGCAGAAATGTCACCCAAAAACACAACGCGCACGTTCTCGCGCTTAAGCAACGGCAGCTCGTCGATAAACGTCTTGGCAAACAAATGCATGAGGACGTTGACCTCGTGCTGCGGGCGATTCCAGTTTTCGGTAGAAAACGCATAGGCCGAAAGCACGTCGACGCCCAGGCGCACGCAGGCGGTAATAATCTCGCGCAGAGAGACGATACCGGCCTTGTGACCCTCGGTGCGGGCAAGACCGCGTGCCGTGGCCCAACGGCCGTTGCCGTCCATGATGCACGAAATATGGCGCGGAATGTTATTGAGGTCAAGGTCGGAAAAACCGACGCCCGCAGGGGCGTCGGCAAAGTACTCGACCAGTTTATGCTCGTCGTATTGCACCTTAGATCTCCATGACCTCGGCTTCTTTTTCCTTCAGAAGCTCCTCGACCTTGGCAACATACTCGTCGGTATGCTTCTGAACCTTGGCCTGCTCGCGACGAACATCGTCCTCGGTAAGTTCCTCGTCGCGCTCGAGTTTGTTGTTAAAGTCGCGACGGATGTTGCGGATAGAGACCTTGGCCTGCTCGGCGTACTCGCGGCACTCCTTGACGAGCTCGCGACGACGCTCCTCGGTGGGAGCCGGGAACGGCAGGCGTACGACGGTACCATCGGAGTTGGGGGTAATGCCCAGATCGGAGGCACTGATGGCCTTAACGATGGCGTTGATGAGCGCCTTGTCCCACGGCTCGATGAGCAGCATGTGGGCCTCGGGGGTCTTGACGGCGGCAACCTGCGTGACCGGCGTGGGAACACCGTAGTAATCGACGGTGATGTCGGACAGAATGCTGGCGCTGGCGCGGCCGGTGCGAACCTTGGAGAAGTTATGCTTGAGGGACTCGAGCGACTTGTCCATGTGGGCGGTGATGTTCTCTGCCATGCTTAATCCTCCTGATAGACGAGCGTGCCGACGGGCTCACCCGCGAGCGCGCGCTTGACGGTGTCCTCGCCATCGATGTTGAGGACCAAAATGGGCATACGGTTATCCTGGCACAAGGCCGTTGCCGTGGAATCCATAACCTGCAGGCCGCGGACGAGCACCTCGTGATAGGTGATCTTGTCAAAGCGGACGGCATCGGCGCACTTAACGGGATCCTTGTCGTAGATACCGTCGACCTTGGTGGCCTTAATCAGAATCTCCGCACCGATCTCGCAGGCGCGAAGGGCCGCGGCGGTGTCAGTCGTAAAGTACGGATTGCCCGAGCCGGCGGCGAAGATAACGACATTACCCTTGGACAGGTGGTTGATAGCGCGACGACGAATATAGGGCTCGCAAATCTCGTTCATCTGAATAGCGCTCATAACGCGGCAAGGAACATCGTTATGCTCGAAGGCATCCTGCAGGGCAAGCGCGTTCATAACGGTCGCCAGCATACCCATGTAATCGGCCTGAGCACGCTCCATGCCACCGGCAGCTCCGGCCATGCCGCGGAAAATATTGCCGCCGCCGACAACGACGCCAACCTCATGGCCAGCGGCGAGCAGCTCCTTGACCTGCTTGGCAAGATGGTCGGTAACCTTGGGGTCGATGCCATAGTGGCCGTCGCCCATCAGTGCTTCGCCGGAAAGCTTAAGAAGCACGCGTTTATATCGGATGTCGGACAAAACGATCCTCCTTTAATTAGACTCTCAATATGATATCAAAGGCTCTACCCAGAGCCATGAAAAAGCAGGCTGTGAGTAAAACCCACAGCCTGCTCATTACCAGCTACAAGAGCTATTTACTCGCCACGGACCAGACGGTCGAAGGCAACGACGGTAATGGTATCGCCGAGCTCCTTGGAGACCTGCTCAGCGTACTTCTTGATGGTGAGGGAGCTGTCCTTGATGAACTCCTGCTCGGTGAGCACGGACTGCTTGTAGAACTTCTCCAGACGGCCAACAGCCATCTTCTCCTGGATGGCCTCGGGCTTGCCGGACTCGGCAGCCTGAGCCATGTAAATCTGCTTCTCGTGCTCGACGGTCTCAGCCGGAACCTGATCGCGGGTAGCGCAGATCGGGGCGACGGCGGCAACCTGAAGGGCAACGTCGTGAGCAAAGGTCTTGAAGGACTCAGCCTGAGCGGTCTCGGCCTTCTCGAAAGCGAACTCGACGAGAACGCCGATCTTACCACCCATGTGGATGTAAGAAGCGAGAGCGCCGTTCTCAGCCTTGCGGGCGGCGAAACGGGAGATCTTCATGTTCTCGCCCATGATGTGAATCATCTCGGTGAGCTCGGAGGAAACGGTCTCCTCGCCCATCGGCTTCTCGAGCAGAGCGTCGACGTCAGCAGGCTCGGTGGCAGCGACAACCTCAGCGACCTTGGAAGCAAAGCCAGTGAACTTGGCGTTAGAGCCGACGAAGTCGGTCTCGCAGGAGAGCTCGAGCAGAGCGCCGGTCTTGCCGTCCTCGGAGACGAACGCGGCGACAGCGCCCTCGTTGGTCTCACGGCCAGCCTTCTTGGCAGCCTTGGCGAGGCCGTTCTTGCGCAGAACGTCGACAGCGGCGTCCATGTCGCCGTCAGCCTCGACGAGAGCCTTCTTGCACTCCATCATCGGGGAGTCGGTCATCTCGCGGAGCTGCTTGACCATAGCGGCGGTAATCTGGGCCATTGTGGTTCCTTTCAAAGAGATGAAAAAGAATTAACTAAGACTGATTTACTCGGCCTTGGGCTCAGCGGCCATCTCGCCTCGGAGACCTGCTCCTTGCCGGAGCCAGCGAGGCAGGCGTCAGCCATGAGCTCGCACATAAGGGTGACAGCGGAGATAGCGTCATCGTTGCAGGGGATGCCGTACTCGACCTCGTCGGGATCGGAGTTGGTGTCGATCAGAGCGACGACGGGGATGTTCAGGCGCTGAGCCTCCTTGATGGCGTTCTCCTCGCGCTTGGTGTCGATAACGAAGAGAGCCTGGGGCAGGCCCTTCATGTCGCGGGCGCACCGAGGTTGGTCTGGAGCTTGGTGAGCTCCTTACCGAGCACAGCCTGCTCCTTCTTGGGGAGCACTGCCATGCGGCCGTCCTCGACCATGGCCTCGAGCTCCTCCATGCGGTTGATGCGGGAGCGGATGGTGACGAAGTTGGTCAGCATGCCGCCGAGCCAACGCTGGTTGATGTAAGGCATGTTGGCGCGCTCAGCGGCGTTCTTGACGGCCTCCTGAGCCTGCTTCTTGGTGCCGACGAACAGCACGTTGCCGCCCTTGGCGACGTTCTTGACAAAGGTGTAGGCCTGGTCGGCGTCGAGGATGGTCTGCTTGAGGTCGAGGATGTAGATGCCGTTGCGCTCACCGAAGATGAACGGCTTCATCTTGGGGTTCCAGCGACGGGTCTGGTGACCGAAGTGGCAGCCGGCCTCGAGCAGGGTGCGGATATTAATCTTGGTAGCCATGTTAAACCTCCTGTGGTTTGCCTCCGCGCGGGGTCATCCTCCAAAACCAACCCGGACATGTGCTACCAAAGCCCGGGCACCACGGTATGAAGTAGCCGCGCGTGCGTGATAAAAACCTGTTGCCGTGAAGCAACCCGATGAATGATAGCAGGAATGCATCTTCCTGCCAACCCGCAATCAAAACCACACACCTGAGCGCGGCGCGGGACGTCCCAGCCACTATTCGCCGCGGGGATGGGCTTGAGCCACAGCCCGCTTAAGCCGATCGGGTGTGAGATGCGTGTAGATCTGCGTCGTGGACAGGCTCGCATGTCCCAGCAACTCTTGAACCGAACGCAGGTCAGCGCCGCCCTCAAGCAGATCGGTCGCAAACGTATGACGCATCGCATGCGGCGCGATGTCGGCCGGAATGCCGGCACGCGTCGCCAACATATGGAACCGTCGCCTGAGCATGGCAGCACTCATGCGGTTGCCGCGCACAGATATCAACAGCGGATGGGGACCGTTTGCAGCATCGCGACGCTTTGCCTGCGCAAGCAGCGCCGGTCTCCCCTCCTCGACATAGGTGCGCGTCGCCTCGAGTGCGCGACGATACAGAGGAACGATACGCTCCTTGCTCCCCTTACCCCATAGCCGCAGCGTGCGCTCAGACCATGAGATGGATTCCACATTGAGCGCCGCAAGCTCTGAGATGCGCGCGCCGGATGCATAGAGAACCTCGAGCATCGCCGCATCACGCAATCCGGCGGGCGTTGCGGTGTCGGGGGCTTGGAGCAGTGACTCGACCTGCTGGGTCGTCAGCACACCAGGCAGGTCGCGCGGCAGCTTGGGCGAGGAAATCGCCGAGACCGCATCGCCCTCCACGATTTCCTCGGCAGCCATCCAACGATAGAGCGACCGAATAGCCGACAAATGTGCCGCAAGAGTGCGAGGCGCCACCTGCTCGCGCGAAAGCTCGGCCAAATACGCGCGGACGGTACGCACGTCGGCCATACGCGCATCGACACCCGTACGCTCGCACCAGACAGCAAAGCGCTCCAACCGCGATCCATAGGCAGTCACCGTATTGGGAGAGAGCCCCTCGACGCGTGCGATGTAGGCGATAAACGAGTCGACGGTATCGTATAGGTCAAAGGCTATGACCGGTCGCCTCCAAACAAGTCGGAACGCGTGGCCAAGTAGGCATCGAGGGCCTCGAGAGCGCGATCCGCATAAGCCTGGTAGCGGTCGCGCTTACTGCGGCGCTTGCCGTCCTCGAGCGGCGGCACCAGGCCAAAATTGACATGCATGGCTGGTAGCCCACGGTTGCCGGATCGGTCGCATAGCCTACGAGCGCACCCAGGCGCCCACGCGAGGAAGCTCCACAGAAGCCGCGCCGATAGCCTCGGCATAGGTGTTAAGCGCAGCAAGCAAACCGGTCGCCACCGCTTCCATGTACCCCTCGGTGCCGGTGATCTGACCGGCGAGGCGCACGCCCGTGCCAGGCACGGCAAAGGTGCCGTCAAGAACGTGCGGCGCATCGACAAAGGTATTGCGGTGCATGACGCCATAACGGAAGAACTCGGCATTCTCCAGACCGGGAACCATGTGGAAGACACGCTTCTGCTCGCCAAAGGTCAGATTAGTCTGGAAGCCCACCAGGTTATAGGCGGTCTTTTCCTTGTTCTCGGCGCGCAGCTGAATCGCCGCCCAGGGGCGACGTCCGGTACGCGGGTCGGTCAGGCCGACGGGTTTCATGGCGCCAAAGCGGATAGCATCTTTACCGGTACGGGCGACCTCCTCGGCGGGCTGACAGGCCTGGAAGAGGTCGCCGCCCTCAAAGTCCTTGAGCACCACGCGGTCGGCGGTGGTGAGCGCCTCGATAAAGGCCTCGTACTCCTCCTTATTGAGCGGAGCGTTGAGATAGTCGCCGCTCCCCTGCTCCTCGTAGCGCGACTGCGAGAACAGCACGTCCACATCGAGCGTGGAGGCATCGACGATTGGCGCGGCAGCGTCAAAGAACGCCAAGCGTCGCCACCGACGAGCTTCATGACCTCTTCGCTCAATGCCGGCGAACACAGCGGGCCCGCGGCAATGACCACATGACCCTCGGGAATCTGCGTGACCTCGCCGTGAACAATCTCGATATTGGGGCGGGAGGCGACCTCGGCCTCGACAAGTTCGGAAAACTTGACGCGGTCGACCGCCAGGGCGCCGCCGGCGGGAACGGCCGCGCGATGGGCACAATCGAGCAAGACCGAGCCCATACGCTCAAGCTCGGCCTTCAACAAGCCCGCCGCAGAGTCCGGACGGGTCGATTTAAACGAATTGGAGCAGACGAGCTCGGCAAGATGGTCGGTATGGTGGGCCGGGGAGCTCACCTGGGGGCGCATCTCGCACAGCTTTACGGCAAAACCACGGTCTGCCAGCTGGATCGCGCATTCCGAACCCGCCAGACCGCCACCGATAACTGTCACCTGATCGAACTGCATCTGCAAACACCTTTCTAATTGACACGTTTTCCATTGTGACCGAAGGGCGTCTGGGCGTGAAGGGCAAACTTGGAGGGCGCATACCTTCCATCCATCATGCGCTCGATGAGGCCCTCGAGCTCGAGCGACCCTAGGAGCTTGAGCACGCCGGCGGCATCGAGCGAGACGAGTGCCGCGATGTCGTCGACCTTGAGCGGCGAGGCAATGAGCGCATGCATCACGGCCTGCTGCGTGGGGTCCAGGTCGGCGATACCGGGCGCATCGGGACGCGAATAGCGCAGGGTGCCGTAGATTCGCGAGATGGCCATCTCAATAGATTCCTCGTCAATAATGCAGCAGGCCCCGTTGGCGATGAGGTAGTTGGTCCCGCGCGACTCGGGTGACAAAATCGAACCCGGTACCGCAAGCAGTTCGCGCCCCAGGTCCATGGCGGCCTCCGCCGTCGAGAACGTGCCCGAGGGCATGCCGGCCTCCGACACGAAGAGCGCCTGCGAAAGCGCGGCAATCACCCGGTTACGCCGCGGAAAGGCAAACTTACGCGGCCCCATACCCCAAGGCGAGATGGACACGACCGCGCCACCCGTATCGATCGTGCGCGCGATGAGCCCCGCACTCGAACGCGGGTAGACCACGTCGGCACCCGTACCCAACACCACGACGTGCCTGCCGCCGGCGTTGACCGCGGCCCAACCCGAGGCCTGGTCACAGCCGACCGCACCGCCCGAGACCACCGTCACCCCCGCCTCGACCGCAACTTTCGCGGCAAGCTCTGCCACGGCAAGGCCGTACGGCGAGGCCTTGCGAGCGCCGATGATGGAGAGCGCGGGCGTCGACAGTGCGGCGGGGTCGCCACGCACATAGAGCGTCTGGGGTACATCAGAGAGTTCCAAAACGGTATCTGGATACAACGCATCACCGGGATGCAGCTCAAAAGTCTCCTCGGGCATTACTGGTCCCTTCTCCCCTGGTACATCGCCGCCTCGAGCACATGGTCTTGAGTCACCCGCTCACTTTCGGCGACATCGGCGATGGTGCGTGCGATACGCACCAGGCGCACGATGCCGCGCCTGTGAGATGCGTACGCTTCGAAAGGCCAAGCACACATTTCTCGGCAGCCTCGTCGAGCGCAAAGGTCGACACGACGCCGTCAATGGAGCGTGACTCATCGTCCTCGGCCTCGGCATCCGCATCATCCATACGGGACTCGCGCCAGGCGCGAAAGGCGCGTCCACGCACCACGTAATCGCGTAGCTCGGCCGACGACATGCCCTCCGCACCCTCGATAATCACCTGAGGATCGGGCCGGGTCACATCGATCATCATGTCGATACGGTCGGCCAAGGGCCGCGCAACTTGGACCGGTAGCGCTCGACCATCGAAGCCGAGCAGCGGCAGGGCACCTCGCGATCGCCCAAAAAGCCGCAGGGGCAGGGATTGCTCGCCGCGAGCAGCTGAAAGCGCGAGGGAAACGTAAAGGCACCGTCGACGCGCACGATCCTGACATAACCGCGCTCGATAGGCTGACGAAGCGCCTGCAGCACACCGGTGGGAAACTCGGCAAGCTCGTCCAAAAAGAGCACACCGCCATGGGCAAGGCTGATCTCGCCCGGGTGCACCGGGCGACCGCCGCCGATAAGGCCCGCAGTCGAAATGCTGTGGTGCGGACTACGGAACGGCCGGTGTCCCGCCAGCAGGCCATCGATGTTCTCGCCCAAAACCGAATGGATGCACAGCGCCTCTTGTTGATCCTCGACAGAAAGCTCGGGCAAAATACCCGTCATGCGACGTGCAAGCATGGTCTTGCCCGATCCCGGAGAGCCGATCATGAGTAAGCCGAGCTCCCCTGCCGCCGCAAGCGCCATGCCGCGCTTGGCGACCTCCTGTCCCAGCACGTCGGCATAGTCGAGCTCAGGTTCAAAAGTGGCCTCTACACCCTCGGAATCCAGATAATGCCGCGCGGCATCGCCCATACCCTGGGCAAGCTGAGATAGGTGATCGATAAATCCGCAGTCCACACCCGCGAGCGGCACATGCTGGTCGGACCTGCCGGCGATAAAGGAGAGACCCATATCGCGTGCCAGCAGCTGAAACGCTACCTCGCCCTTGACGGGCAGCACCGTACCGTCCAGGCCAAGCTCGCCGGCGATAAGGCAGCGATCGAGGTTATCGCAGGGAATCTGCCCATCGGCAGCCAGCACGGCGATGGCTATCGGCAGGTCAAAACCACTGCCGGTTTTGCGGATATCACCGGGCGCCAGGTTGACGGTAATGCCCGAGCGCGGAATCTCAAAGCCCGCCGAGCGCATGGCGCACCGAATACGCCCGCGCGACTCCATCACCTCCATGCTGGGGATGCCGAGCATCTGGATACCCGGAACGCCACCGGCAAGCGAGACCTCAACGGTGACGGGAATCGCCTCGACGCCGCGGATACAGGCCGCGTGAACGGCAAACGTCTCGAACGCCATCACGACACCTGCCAATCGAACGCGTTGTACTGGTGCTCGATCTCGGCGATATGCCCGCCGCGAATGGTGACGCCCACGGCATCGAAGCGAATCGCCTTGAGCGGATAGTGCTCCATAAGGTAGCAGCTTGCGATGCGGCGGTAGCGGCGTTGCTTTTGAGCGTCCACGGCCTCCTCGGGAAAGACCCGCGTGCTGCAATCCAGTGCAACGCGTCTGGTCTTGACCTCGGCCATCACCACGACATCGTCGAGCTCATCGAGCAGCACCAGATCGGCCTCGCCCTCGGTGCAACGATAACCCTGCTCCAGCAAGGTGTAGCCGCGCTCGTTAAAGTAGTCGATGGTGATCAGCTCGCCCAGCATGCCCAGCTCGCGGGGACTGAGTCCCTTGATAAACTCGGGCGTCATCGCCCCGCAGTCGAGCTCGCCGTTTTCCCAACGCTCCTTGAGCTGCTGCGTCTTGCTCTTTTTGCTTGCGGCACTCATGGGGTCTCCTTTCCCGCACGCTGCATTGCCCCGATGATGAGGGCACCTTTCATGCGGGTAAGTACCGGAAGCAAACCAAAAGCTGACCAAATGCCGTCAAAAAACGGGCCGTACGCAGCAATGGTGTTGCATACGGCCCGCTACCAGCAGGTTTATAAAACCCCTGAGGTCCCTGTCTCCACAATTGACCTAGAAAAGGCGCTCAGTCTGCAGAAAGTTTCCGCAAAAGCTCACGCGGTGCAGTGGACAAAGTCCATGTTTGCGAATGGCCTCGATGTGCTCGGGGCTTGCGTAGCCTTTCGATTCGGCCAAATGGTACTCGGGATACTCGGCATCGTACTCGACCATCATCTCATCACGCGTGACCTTGGCCATGATGGACGCCGCGGCGATACAGGCGATCTTGGCATCGCCCTTCACCACGTCGCGCTCGTTGGGAACGGCGCCCAAGGGGTTACCGTCCATAAGCACGCAATCGGGCTCGAGCCCCGTATCGGCCACGGCGCCCGCGACAGCGGCTCGAATGGCGCGGGCCATGCCCATCTCATCGATATCCTTAGGCGCGATATGGCAAAAACCAATTGCCGTCGCCACCTCGGCAATCTTCACTGAGAGCAACTCGCGGCGCGCCGGCGTGAGCTTTTTGGAATCGTTGATGCCCCAGACGCGCGGCTCCATAGGAAGGCAGACGGCGCATACCGTCAAAGGACCGGCCACCGATCCGCGACCTACCTCGTCGACACCAACGACTACCCCATCGCCGCCAAGCTCATGCATAAGCTCGTACATGTCATTGACGCGCTCGCGCTCGGCAAGTTCCTTGGCATGGCGCTTAAGAGCACGCTCGCAAGCCTTGATCACCTGCTGGCGCGGGTCCTCGCGATAATGCTCCACGAGGGCGGGGATCTCCTCAAACGTAGCGCTCGCCAACTCACCGGCAACCTGCGATGCCGAAACCGAGCTCGTCATATTGGCCATACCAGGCCCTCCTTGCATGCAAATCAGATAAAAAGAAGGGCCACCCGAAGGTGACCCTTGTGTCCAAACGAGTGGACAGACGCTGCGATCTTCTTAGCG
The DNA here is from genome assembly GCA_027669365.1 of Coriobacteriaceae bacterium AM49-12. Classification (GTDB taxonomy): domain Bacteria; phylum Actinomycetota; class Coriobacteriia; order Coriobacteriales; family Coriobacteriaceae; genus Collinsella. Next base: position 23,302 of record JAQEDL010000009.1, read on the forward strand.
CTTCTCGGGGATGCGAGCAGCCTTGCCCACCTTGTCGCGGAGGTAGTACAGCTTGGCGCGACGGACGCGACCATGACGAACGACCTCGAGCTTGGCGATCTTGGGGCTGTGAAGCGGGAAGGTACGCTCAACACCGACACCGAAGGACATCTTGCGGACGGTGAAGGTCTCGCGGGCACCGGCGCCGGCCATGCGGATGACGTCGCCCTGGAAGACCTGAATGCGCTCGCGGTCGCCTTCCTTAATGCGGTAGTGAACCTTGACGTTGTCGGCGACGCGAACCTGAGGAATGTCCTCGCGGATCTGCTGACGCTCGATTGCGCGGATGTAATCCATGTGCAATTCCTTACTCTTCTAGAGGTGCCGTACCATCTTGGCCGGCACGTAGTTGAACAAACGTATTCGAGTATACACGCGCGGGTTTCTGCTGCAAGAACAATTTTTTACGCAGACAAAAAGACAAAACCCGCACATGATAACCGCCCGCCTCGCGAATGAGACGGGCGGCATGAGGGGGGCTACACTAGGCGTCTACACCCAAAACGTTAGGCGTTGCGCTTGGCCTCGAGCTTGGCCTGAGCGGCAGCCAGGCGCGCGAGGGGCACGCGATAGGGCGAGCAGGACACGTAGTCCACGTCGGCCACGTTAAACAGGCCCTTGATGGACTTGGGGTCGCCGCCGTGCTCGCCGCACACGCCAAAGTGCATGTCGGGATTGGTGGCGCGGCCCTTCTCGACGGCCAGGCGCACGAGCTCCAGCACCGCCGCGTCGATGGTCTCGAAGGGGTTGTCTTTCAGGATCTTTTTATGCATGTACAGCGGGATGAACTTGGCCTCGGCGTCATCGCGCGAGAAGCCAAAGGTCGTCTGGGTGAGGTCGTTGGTGCCAAAGCAGAAGAAGTCGGCATGATGGGCGATCTCGTCAGCGACCATGCAGGCACGCGGCAGCTCGAGCATCGTGCCCACGGGAATATTGAGCCCGACGCCCTCTTCGGCGGAAACCTCGGCGATTACGCGCTCAATGACCTCGCGGGTCTGGACATGCTCGGCCGTGATGGAAACGAGCGGAACCATGATCTCGGGGCGCGGGTCGACACCCTCCTTGATAAGGCGGGCAGCGGCCGTGGCGACGGCGCGAACCTGCATGAGCGGCAGATCGCCAAAGACGACGGACAGGCGCACGCCGCGCAAGCCCAGCATGGGGTTGGACTCGACCATGCCGTCGATGCGACGCAGGCGGGCGCGCAGGGCAGTGAGCTCCTCCTCGGGAGCGCCGGCGGCCTCCTTCTTGGTGATGGCGACCTCGAGCTCGCGAGGATTATCAAGGAACTCATGAAGCGGCGGATCGAGCAGGCGGACGACCACATCGCGACCGGACATGGTCTTGAACATCGCCAGGAAGTCCTCGGTCTGAACCTTGAGCAAGTCGGCCAGGGCCTGCTGCTTCACGGCCTCATCGTCAGACAGGATAAAGCTCTGGATGATGTTCTTGCGATCGCCCAGGAACATGTGCTCGGTGCGGCATAGACCGATGGCCTCGGCGCCAAACTCGAGCGCGAGCTCGGCATCCTCGGGGTTGTCGGCGTTGACGCGCACGTGGTTGGCGTGACCGTCGGTCTCGTCCAAACGGATCTCATCGGCCCAAGACAGGATGGTGTCCAGGTCGCCGGTGAGCTCTGCAGAGACCAGGTCAACCGCGCCGTCGACGACGATACCCTGGGTGCCGTCGATGGAGATGACATCGCCCTCGCGCAGCACGCGGTCGCTGCCCTCGATGCGCACGACCTTCTCTGCCGCGTCAATGTGGAAGCGCTCAACGCCGCAAACGCAGGGCGTACCCATGCCGCGGGCGATAACGGCGGCATGGCTCGTCTTGCCACCGTGGCTGGTCAGGATGCCCTCGGCGGCGACCATGCCCTTCAGGTCGTCGGGGTTGGTCTCCCAACGAACCAGAATGACCTTGTGGCCCTCGTTGGCGCGCGCGACGGCGTCATCACTCGAGAACACGACCTCGCCCACGGCGGCACCGGGGCTGGCGTTAAGGCCGCTGGCCAGGGCCTCGTACTTCTTGGAGGAGTCGAACTGCGGGTGCAGGAGCTGATCGAGCTGCGCGGGATCGATGCGGCTCACGGCCTCCTCGCGGGTGATCAGGCCCTCCTCGACCATCTCGATAGCGATGCGCAGCGCGGCGGTAGCGGTGCGCTTGCCCACGCGGGTCTGAAGCATCCAAAGTTTACCCTGCTCGATGGTGAATTCGATATCGCACATATCGCGGTAATGATCCTCGAGCGTCAGGAACACGCGCTCGAGCTCCTCACCAGCGGACTCGAGGCCCGGGGTGGTCTTGAGGTCGGCGATGGGCTCAGTGTTGCGGATGCCGGCGACGACGTCCTCGCCCTGGGCATTCACCAAAAAGTCGCCATAGAACTCCTTGGTGCCGTCGGCCGGGTTGCGCGTAAAGGCGACGCCGGTCGCAGAGGTCTCGCCCTTGTTGCCAAAGGCCATGGCCTGGACGTTGACGGCGGTACCGAGCTCGTCAGAGATGCCGTGCTGTTTGCGGTAAATGCAGGCACGCTCGTTCATCCAGCTGCCAAAGACGGCCTGGATGGCAAGGCGCAACTGGAGCTCCGGATCATGCGGGAAGACGGGCTTGCCGTCGGCAACCTCAAGCTCGGGATACAGGGTCGCCTCGACGTTCTCGGAGAAGATGCCCTTGAACGTCTCGACAAGCTCCTGCAGGCCCTCGGCCGAAAGCTCGGAATCGACACGAACGCCGGCGACCAGGCGGGCCTGGGTCAGAGCGTTCTCGAATAGGTCGGCGTCGACGCCCATGACGACGTTGGAGAACATCTGGATAAAGCGACGGTAGCTGTCCCAGGCAAAGCGCGGGTTCTGCGTCTGCGCAATAAGGCCCTGGACGGAATCGTCGTTGAGGCCCAGGTTGAGGACCGTGTCCATCATGCCGGGCATGGAGAACGGAGCGCCCGAGCGAACCGACACGAGCAGCGGATCGGAGGCATCGGCGAGTTTCTTGCCGCAACGGGCCTCGAGGTCCGCCTCGGCGGCAACGATCTCATCGAGTGCGCCTTCGGGCCAGACGTTGCCGGCACCGGAGTACTCGACACAGGTCTGGCAGGTAATGGTAAAGCCACCGGGAACCGGCAGACCGATGCGGCTCATCTCGGCAAGGTTTGCGCCTTTGCCGCCAAGCACGAAGTTCATGGATTTGTCGCCCTCAGTGACACAGGTGCCCTGGGCGTCGGTTCCAAAACGGTAAACCCTCTTGCAATCGCTCACGATACTTCCCCTTCCATGCGCTTACGCGCACGACCGTGGTAACGAATCGACCCGCCGGATGCGGGCCGTGAGGGAACTATACGGCGGGTTTTGGACAGGCTTGAGCAGAGGGTGCGCGGTTTGGTAAACGTGCTAAAACCGGCGGTAAACGGTAGGTAAAGGTGGTTACCTTATGAAGATACCACTACAAGGAAAGTGCAGGTCGGATGCGATGTTTTTGCTAAATCGCTTTACCATTTATCAGCATTAATTCCAAGTATTCTCTTTGGTTAGCTAAAAGAGCCCCGTCCCAAATTAGCTACCCAAACAACCTTGTCCCAAGTGAGCTACTTTTGTTGAGCGCGGCGGGCGGCACGGCGGGCTCTGGCTTCCTGGATCTCCTCGAGGTGGGCAATGATCTCGGCAGCGCTTTCCTCGATGGCTTTGCCGTCGGTGCGCACCACAAAGCAGCCCAGGCGCTTCATGAGGCACGGGCATCCTCAAGCTCGCTGCGCACGCACTCAGGCTCGGCATAGGAGCCTGCGACGGCGCGGGCGTAGTCGTCGCCCAAGCGGCTATCGCGAATCTCGGAAATCACATCGACGGTCGAAATCAAGCCGAACAGGCGCATCGGGTCAACCTCGTAAATCGACTTGGGCGGCTCCATGCCATGCGCCAACGGAACATTGGCGACCTTGTAGCCCTGATAGGCTAAATACATCGACAGCGGCGTCTTGGATGTACGCGACACACCCAGCAGCACGATATCGGCACCCGACAGATCGTCGCAACCGCGCCCGTCATCGTGCTCAACGAAATACTCCATGGCCTCGATACGATGGAAATACCGATCGTCGGTCTTGTGAATCACGCCCGCAACGCCTTTGGGCGGCACACCGATGAGCGACGACAATACGGCGAGCGTCGGACCGATCAGGTCGACCGAGCGAATGTGCAGCATGCCCAAATAATCGAGCACGCGGGCGCGAAGCGCCGGATCGACGATGGTGTGGAACACGGCGATATCGCGATGGTCGGCATCGACGCGCGGCCCCACAAATGACTTGACCTGCTCCACGGAGGTCACCTTAGGCAGGCGCAAAACGCGAAAAGCCCCTACATCAAATTGCCCGGACGCCGCAAGCACCACCTCACAAGCGGTATCGCCGAGCGAGTCGGAGATAACGATAACGGTGGGACGAGCGGTGACCGGGCAATCCATGCGGGGCTCCTTTTGCGCTTATGCGCAGGCTGGCTTACTTTTTGCGGGCAAGCTCACCGATGTTGGCAATGCCGGAGAAAACGGCCTCGAAGCGGTTGAGCAGCTTAAGGCGATTATCGCGAAGCTGCTCGTCTTTGTCCATGACCATGACCTCATCGAAGAAACGGTCGATGGGCGCGCGCAGGGCGGCGAGGGCGGCAAATGCGGCCGGGTAGTCCTCGACAGCAAGGGCGGCATCGACAGCGGTCTGAGCGGCCTCGGAGGCGTCGGCGAGCGCGAGCTCGACCTCGCCCATCAGGCTGCGGTCATACTCCGCACCAAGCTCAGGCTTGGAGATATGCGCGGCGCGGGCATAGGCGGTCGCCAGGTTGTCGAACGTCTCAGCGTCGTTCTTGCGGGCCTCGTCGAGGGCGGCGCAGCGGGCGAAGAAGACGGACGGGGCGATAATGTGCACCGCGGAGACGGCGGCAACGGTATCGGCCGGGATCTTTTCGTCGCGGGCCATGCTCACCAGGCGGCCATGGAAGAAGTCACGAACCTGCTGGGCGACCTCGGCGGCGTCGAACTCAATGCCCTGCTCGCTATAGAGCTCGAGCGCAAAGTCGATGAGCGACGTGGGATCGATCGGCAGACGGTCGCGCAGGATGTTGATGATACCGATAGCGGCACGACGCAGCGCGTAGGGATCGGAGGAGCCAGTCGGGGGCTCGCCGATGGCAAAGATACCGGCGATGGTATCAAGCTTGTCGGCGCAGGCCACGATGCAGCCAGCGGTGCCCTCGGGCAGCTCGTCACCGGCAAAACGGGGACGATAGTGATCGCGAATGGCGTGGGCGACCTCGTCGTTCTCCCCCATCGCGGTGGCGTAGTAACCGCCCATCACGCCCTGCTGACTCGTGAATTCGACGACGGCGTTGGATACCAGGTCGGCCTTGCACAGGTGCGCGGCACGAGCAGCGTCGGCGGCAAGATGGGCGCCCAAATGAGCCTCGCGGGCAATAGCGAGCGCGAGCTGCTCAATACGCTCGGACTTGGCGAGCACGCTGCCGAGCTTCTCCTGGAAGGCAACCTTGGACAGACGCTCACGGAACTCGTCGAGGGAGATCTTCAGTCCTCCTCGTAGAAGAACTTAGCGTCGTCCAGACGGGCGCGCACGACGCGCTCGTTACCGTCGATCACGCGCTCGGCATTCTCGGGCTTGCTGTTGGAGACGACCACGAACTCACGCGTCAGCTTGCCCTCGCCGTCATAGATCGGGAAGTAGCGCTGGTTGGTGAGCATGGACTCGCAGATGATCTCGTGCGGGACCTTGAGGAACTCCTCATCGAAGGTACCGACGAGCACCGTCGGCCACTCGCAGAGGTTGATAACCTCCTCAAAGACCTTCTTGGGCGTATCGACATGGCAGCCGGGACGGGCAGCCTCGACCTCGGCGATACCGGCTAGAATCGCCTCGCGACGGCGCTCGGCAGAAAGCACGCCGGCGTCCTCGAGCACCTGCTCGTAGGCGGCGGGGCTAGCGACAACGTGGTCACCGGGGCCAAGCACGCGATGGCCGCGCGTAGTGTTGCCGCTCGTCACGTCGGCAAACGACACGGGCACAACATCCTCGCCCAGAAGGCAGCAGATCCAGCGGACCGGGCGCACGAAGGTGGCGTGCTCGTGGCCCCAGCGCTGACTACGGTAGTTGGGCCACTGCAGGCCGGCGATGGTCTTCTCGCACAGGGCCGTCAGGATCGGAGTAGCCGGAGCGGAAGGAATGTTCTTCTCGGCAAAGACGTACTCACGGCCGTCGGTGTCCTCGCGACGGACCAGATCCTCGGCAGCCACACCGCACTTGCGGGCGAAGCCTGGGCGGCCTTGGTGGCGTTACCGTCAGCGTCGAAGGCGATGTTGGCCGCAGGGCCACGCTTGACCTCGTGAACCTCATCGGTCGCAGTGGCGACGTTGGCCACGAGCGCAGCCAGACGACGCGGACTCGAGATCACGCGGACCTCGCCATGGGCCAGACCGGCCTCGTCGAGGCCCTTGGCGATCATGGTGCCAAGCTGCTTGACAGCATTGTTCAGCGGTGCGGAGGGCATTTCCTCCGTACCGATCTCAAACAGGAAATCCTTAGCGTCTGCCATGGCTTACGCCACCTCGCCTTCCTGGTCGGCATTCTCGTTGACTCCGGCGACCTCGGCCATATAGGCCTCGCAGCACGCCTTGGCGACGGCGCGGACGCGCAGGATGTAGTTGGCACGCTCGACCGCGGACAGGGCGCCGCGGGCATCGAGCAGGTTGAAAGCGTGGCTGCACTTCATGACACAGTCATACGCTGGCAGCGGCAGCTTGCGCTCCAGGCAGGAATGGCACTCGGCCTCGTAGTCGTCAAACTTCTGACGCATCATCTCGACGTTGGCGACCTCAAAGTTATAAGCACTGAACTCGCGCTCGTTCTCGAGGAACACGTCGCCATAGGTCATGGGCGTACCGTCGGGCAGGTAGCTCCACACCAGGTCGTAAACGGAGTTGACGCCCTGGGCATACATGGCGATACGCTCCAGGCCATAGGTGATCTCGACGGGCACGGGGTCGACCTCGATGCCGCCCACCTGCTGGAAGTACGTAAACTGCGTGACCTCCATGCCGTTGAGCCAAACCTCCCAGCCAAGGCCCCAGGCGCCCAGGGTCGGGCTCTCCCAGTCATCCTCGACAAAGCGGACGTCATGGTCGTTGGGGTCCAGGCCAATGGCGGCAAGAGACCCCAGGTAAAGCTCCTGAGCATTAACCGGAGAGGGCTTAATGAGCACCTGGAACTGATAGTAGTGCTGCATGCGGTTAGGGTTCTCGCCGTAGCGGCCGTCGGCGGGACGGCGGCAGGGCTGCGCATAGCAGGTGCGCCACTCGGCGGGACCGAGCGAGCGGAGCGTGGTCGCGGTATGGAAGGTACCGGCACCGACCTCGGAGTCATAGGGCTGCATAATGACGCAGCCCTGCTCGCCCCAGTACTGCTGGAGGCGCAGGATGATGTCTTGGAAGGAAAGCGATGAAGCGTTCATGCCTCTAATATCCCCTCGTCGAAACGATTACACGGTTAGGTACTGTACTATAGCGGTTTTTAGTCGATAGCGCCGATGCGGTTGAGCGGCCAGTAGCGCACAAGCGCCACAGCGATCAAATCAGAGCGATCGACGGGACCAAAGTAGCGCGAGTCGGCAGAGTTTTCGCGGTTGTCGCCCATCACCCACACGCACCCGTCGGGAACGGTGTAGGGATAACTCACCTGGGCGCCAGGCGCTTGGACCGAAAGTGGCCAGCTCATGCCGGTCGTATAGTCCTCATCGAGCGCCTGGCCGTCAACGACCACGCGACCGTCCTGCAAATCGACCGTCTGGCCGGCCGTGGCGATAACGCGCTTGACAAGAACATCGTGCTCGGAGGTGCCATCGGGGTAGTGAAACACCACGATATCGCCCTGCTTGACGGGCTGGCCGAGCTCAAGGCTCACCTTTTGCGCCAAGATCTGGTCGCCAATCTCGATCGTGGACTCCATGGAGCCGGTGGGCACCACAAAGGGCTCGACCACAAAGGTGCGGATCAGGAAGGTGGCCACGAGCGCGATTGCGATGACCGCGATCCACTCAAAGGCGCCCCTCAACGCGGAATGCTGCGATGGAACCATTCTCACTCCTCGCTCTGCGAATACGAAGCGTCCAGAATCTCCTGCGCGTATGCGCGCTCCTGGGGCGTAAGCCGCGCCGTCTCGATCAGATCGGGACGCCAACGACAAGTGCGCTCGATGGCATTCTTGCGGCGCCAGGCATCGACCTTAGCGTGATCTCCGCTCACGAGCACCGGAGGCACACCCTGGCCATTGAACTCAGCGGGGCGGGTGTACTGCGCATACTCGAGCAGGCCTCCGTCCTCGGCGGTCGAGAACGACTCGTCGACGTTGCTCATCTCGTCGCCCAGGCGCCGGGAATCAGGCGTACGACGGCATCGGCAACGACCATAGCGGGAAGCTCGCCGCCCGTGAGCACGTAATCGCCGATCGACAGGCGCTCGTCGGCATACGCATAGGCACGCTCGTCGACACCTTCGTAACGGCTGCACACAAACAGCAGGCGCTCGCTTTTGAGCAGGCGCTCGGCCACATGCTGCGTAAAAGGCTCGCCACAGGGGGTAAAAAACACCACGGTGGGCTTAGGACCCTCGGAGCTAATAGCCTCGATGGCCTCGGCGATAGGCTCGACCTTCATGAGCATGCCCTGCCCGCCGCCGTACGGCTCGTCATCGACGGTACGATGGCGGTCGTGCGTCCAGTCGCGCAGGTTATACGCCTTAAAATCAAAAAGGCCGGCCTTGCGGGCGCGGCCCAAAATCGATGTGGACATGACGGGCTCAAACATCTCGGGAAAGACCGAAAGGGTCTCAATCAGCATGTTGTCCTCCCTACTTGTCCATATCGATCAGGCCGTCCATAACGTGGACGGAAATTGTTCCAGTGTCGGGAAGATCGAGCACGACCTGCTCGATCACGGGAATCAGTACCTCGCCGTACCGATCACCCTCGACAACCCAAACATCGTTAGCGGGCGTCGACATGATCTCGACGATCGTGCCGAGCGAACCGAAGCGCTCATCGACCACCTCGCGACCCATCAGGTCGGTATAGGCAGCGTCGAGCGAATCGAGCTCAAAGTCGTCACGATTTGCCAGCACATAGCATCCCGTGATGCCCTCGGCGGCCGTCAAGTCGTCAATACCCTCAAACGAGACCAGATCGCCATCGCCCGTATCGGTGACGGACACGACCGTGCAAAAGCGGTCGCGCTTGAGCGCCGGCGGCGTCAGGGCGACGCGCATACCCGGCTCTAATACAGAAGGAAGCCCCCGCAGCGGCTGCGCGAGGACCTCCCCCTTCCTTCCGTGCGGCTTGACCACACGGGCGATGTTTTTGTACTGGGACCTCAAGGTCCTAGCCCAGAACCTCTACCTCGACAGCAGTGTCGAGGCGAGCGGCCAGTGCACGGGCGAGCGTGCGAATGGCTTGATGGTACGGCCACGACGGCCGATGACCTTAGCGACGTCATCCTCGGCGACCGAAACCTCAATCGTGGAGGCGTCGTCACCATCGATGACCTCAAGGCTCACGGAATCCGGGTCGTCGACGATCTGAACAACGAGATATTCGACGAGATCGGCGATGCGATCTGAGAGCATTGCCTCACCCTCGAGCTGTGCAGCGTCAACCTCAGGCACGATTTACTCCTCGGCGCCCTCAGCGGCCTCAGCGGCAGCTTAGCGGCCTCGGCCTCTTTGGCGAGCTGCTTCTTGGACTTCTTGACGACGGTCTCGGTCTTCTCGCCCTCGTTGGCGGCCTTGACCAGAGCGGCGACGGCGTCGGTGAGCTGAGCGCCCTTGGACTGCCAGTCGGCGATCTTCTCGAGGTCGAGGTTGATGGTCTTGGGGGCGGTCATCGGGTTGTAGCGGCCAACCTCCTCGATGATACGACCGTCACGCGGGGCGCGGGAATCGGCGACGACGACACGGTAGTACGGACGCTTCTTAGCGCCGTGACGAGCAAGGCGAATCTTGACTGCCAAAGGAAACTCCTCCAACCAAGCAGCTTTAGGCTGCAACTACAAACAAACAGTTGAACATAATACGCCATCGACGCGGGCAGGTGAAGTCCGTGAGACCAACTTCTTCGGTGTAGTCGAGGGCAAATCCATATCTTAGACAAGAATTCGGGATTTGCAAGCACATACACGCACCCCACATGAGCTGCGCGGTATACTCATGACATGGAAAGACGCGAACATACATACGGTTATGAGGATGCCATGGGCGTCACACCACCTCCCTGGACGGGCCCGGCGGTGGGTCTGATGGACCTCGATGCGTTTTTTGCGAGCGTGGAAATGCTCGATCATCCCGAGTGGCGCGGCAAGCCGCTCATCGTGGGCGGAGACGCCGATTCGCGTGGCGTCGTGTCCACGTGTTCGTATGAGGCGCGTCGCTTTGGCGTGCGCTCTGCCATGCCCTCGGCCGAGGCACGGCGCCTGTGCCCGCAGGCCATTTGGACGCACGGGCACTTTGATCGCTACCGCGAGGTCAGCTCGCAGGTCATGGCGATTCTCGCCGACGAGACCCCGCGCGTTGAGCGCGTATCCATCGACGAAGCCTTTATCGATATCACACCGGGTCGCTTTGCGCCCGAAGACCCGCTGCTGGTTGCGCGGCGTATAAGCGACCGCGTTGCAGCGCTGGGAGTGACCTGCTCTATTGGCGTGGGCTGCAACAAGACGGTCGCAAAGATCGCAAGCGAGCGGGACAAGCCGTTTGGGCTGACCATCGTGCGCCCCGGAACCGAGCAGCGCTTTTTGGCCGCACTGCCGGTATCTGCCATGAGCGGCATCGGGCGCTCGGCCGAGGAGCGACTGCGCCGCATGCGCATCTACACGCTCGGCGAGCTGTCACGTGCACCGGAATCCACCTTGGCCTCTATTTTTGGTGTCAACGGCGAACGCATGCGCCAGCGTGCGCTGGGACTCGAGGTTTCCGAAGTCACGAGTCTCGATGAAGAGCGTAAGGTCAAGTCGGTCAGCAATGAACGCACCTTTGCTAAAGATTTGACTGAGCGTGGGGATATTGAGGCGGCGATTGCGCTGCTGGGCGAGTCAGTGGGACGCCGCCTGCGCCGTCAGGGACTAACGGGCGCCACGGTGACGCTCAAGCTCAAGTATTCGTATGGAAACGGTCGCTCGGCACAGCGCCGGCTGCCTCATCCGACCGACGATGAGAACATCTTCGTGGCGGTTGCACTCGAACTGCTCGACAACATCTGGCAGGAAGGAATGCACGTGCGCTTAGCAGGCATCGGCATGAGCGACTTCGACCACCAAGGCGGCATCCAAACCGACCTGTTCTGCGAGATCGATGACCGCGGAGCCCAATCCAGCGACCGCCGCGACCTCTCCGTCGCCATCGACGCCGTCCGAGACAAGTTCGGCGACACCGCGCTATCCTTCGGCCGCCAATCCCGCTTCAACGATTAACCGCCTTTGGGCAAAAAGAAAGCTGGCAGGTACGGAAAACCGCAACTGCCCGGCAAAATGCGCGAGGCTAACTAAAAGCCCCGTATCAAATGAGCCACTAGAGGAGGTCGAGGGGGAGCTGGGGAGCGTCGCCCCAGAGCTTCTCGAGGCGGTAGAAGTCGCGGGCCTCGGGGGTGAAGACGTGGACGACAACCGAACCGTAATCCATGAGCATCCAGGTCTTCTGCTCGCGGCCCTCGATGGAGAACGGATGCTCACCGCAAGCCTCGGCGACCTTCTCCTCGATCTCGTCGACGATAGAATCAACCTGACGGTTATTGGTACCGGTGGCGAGCACAAAGTAATCGCACACGTCGGAGAGCTCGGTCAGATCAAGCACCTGCACGTCCTCGCCTTTCTTGTCGTAGGCGGCCTGCGCGGCGGCGCGGGCGACATCCTCGGCGGCGACACCGCTCGTGGACAGCGAGGCAGCGGTGCGGTCGGACGTGGCAACGAAGCTCTTGTGCTCCACACCTTCAAGAATCTGCTCGTCGGTCATGGTCTCATCGGCCATGGAATACCTCTTTCTAGACACACCCGAGCTAGCGCAGCTGGGCGTAATGGTTGTAAATCGTAATAGCCGTGGGATAAAGATAACGCCCGGAATGGATCACGTAGACCAGACCCTGCGCAAAACAGGAGAAGAACAACTCGTCGAGCGAGGACTTCCCCACCATCTTGCGCAGCGCATGGGCATAGTCGCCGTGACGGTTGGGCTCGATGGCATCGGCCACAAAGACCACCATATCGAGCGGCGTCATGTCGCAGGCGCCCACGGTGTGACGGTCGACAGCCTGGAAAACGGCTGGCGATAGCTCGGGAAATAGCTGCGGAAGCTCATAGGCGGCAACCGGGCCATGCAGCAGCGGTGTCGCGGCCGAAGGAGAGCCGGCAACCTTAATGCCGTAGTGCAACGCGCGGGCCACGAGCTCGTCGTCGGAGAGCACCTTATCCCAGTCGTGAATCAGGCCGGCGGCGGCGGCATCAAAGCGGTCAACGCCGTAGACCTCGGCCAAATGAAGCGCGGTCTCGGCAACGCCCAGCGAATGCATGTAGCGCTTGCGCTTATCCTTCATACGCACATCAAGCAGCTCTTGAATGCGCTTAAGCAGCGCGCGCTCATCGCCTTCAAACTGATCCTCTACCGACAACGTAGACCCCCATCACTCAAAATCTTCTTGACCCAGATCGGTATACAGCCCGCGTTTACGAATATAGCCGAGCACGGACTCGCTCGTAAGATAGCGCACGCTCATGCCACGGGCAACTCGCTTGCGAATGTTGGTCGAGCTAATCGCCAGCGCCGGAATCTGGATATAACGCACGTCAAACGGCAGGCCCGACTCTTTAATTCGCGCGCGAGCAGTATCGATATCAAAGCCCGGTCGCGTCGCCGCAATAAACGTGGCAAGCTCGGCGATTCGGTCGGCATCATGCCAGGTCACAATATCTATAATCGCGTCAGCGCCCGTAATAAAGTAGAGCTTTACCTGAGGCGGGTAAAAGTCGCGAAGGGCATGAAGCGTATCGGCCGTATAGGTCACGCCCGGACGATCGATCTCGAATCGGCTCGCCAAAAAAGCCGGATTCGCAGCGGTGGCGAGGACCGTCATGGCATAACGGTCCTCGGCAGGCGTCACCGGTTTGTCGAGCTTAAAGGCGGGAGAGCCGGCCGGCATAAAGAGCACGGCGTCCAAGTCGAGCGACTCGCGCGCCTGCTCGGCGGTAACCAAGTGCCCGTAGTGAATCGGGTCGAAGGTGCCACCCATGATGCCAAGCCGAAACTCCTGACCATCCTTGATAGGCAGCTCAGGCAGACCAATTCCACCGCGCAGCGACATGACTTACTCGCCCTCCGGGGTCTCGACATCGTCCGCGACGTCCGCTGCATCGACAACCTCGACGTCATCATCCGCAGCATCGGCTACGTCAAAGACCTCAACGGCAACGTCCCCGCCTTCGTCCTCAAGCTCCTCCTCGTACTCCGAGAAGTCCTCGGCGCCCTCAAAGTCAAAGGCGCGCTGGCAAATGCGGACCTCGTCGCCCGCACGGCAGCCGGCCTTCTCGAGCGCGTCGTCAACACCCATGCGCGCGAACTTATGCTGCAGGTAGATGACAGCCTCCTCGTTTTCCCAGTCGGTCTGGATGACCATGCGCTCGATGGCGCGACCGACCACGCGGAAGGCGTGGGGCTCTTCCTGAACAATACGGAAACGCTTCTCACGTTGCAGGCGACGGCGCTCCCACTCATCGTCGCGCAGATCGACCGGCTCATCGGAGACAGCCAACTCGGCGCGCAGCTTAGCCACCTGCTCTCCCACGGCAAGCATCAGCGTGTTGAGGCCGGCGCCCGTTACAGCAGAAACGGCAAAGAACATATGTCCATCGTCGAGCGCAGCGCGTTTGAGGTCGGCAATCTTGTCAGCCGTGCCCGGCGCATCGCACTTGTTGGCGACGACGATCTGCGGCGCTCCGAGAGCTCGGCGCCATACTGCTCGAGCTCGCGGTTGATGATGCGATAGTCCTCGACCGGATCGCGATCCTCAAAACCGCCCGTCATGTCGACGACATGCATGATAAGTGCCGTGCGCTCGATGTGGCGCAGGAACTGATGGCCCAGACCCTTGCCCTCGCTCGCACCCTCAATAAGGCCGGGGACGTCGGCAACGACATAGGAGTACTCGCCGGCACGCACCATACCCAGGTTGGGCACGAGCGTGGTAAACGGATAGTCGGCGATCTTGGGTCGGGCGGCACTCATGCGCGCAATGAGCGAGGACTTGCCCACCGAGGGGAAGCCCACGAGCGCGGCATCGGCCATAAGCTTCATCTCGAGCTCAATCCAGTGCTCCTCGGCCGGTTCGCCCAGCTGAGCGAACGCGGGCGCGCGGCGCACCGACGTCACAAAGTGCGTGTTGCCCAGGCCACCGGCACCGCCGGGCGCCACGACAACGCGCTCGCCATCGTGCACCAGGTCAGCAATCTCGAACATCGGGGTCTGCGTCTCGGGGTCGAGCTCGCGCACCACGGTGCCATGGGAACCTTCAGGATCAGGTCCTCGCCGCTCTTGCCGTTACGACGGGCACCCTGCCCGTGCGTGCCGCGTTCGGCGCGGAAGTGATGCTTAAAGCGGTAATCGATCAACGAAGACAGCTGAGCATCGGCCTGGATGACGACATTGCCGCCACGACCGCCGTCGCCGCCATCGGGGCCGCCCTTGGGGACAAATGCCTCGCGCCTAAACGACATGCATCCGGCTCCGCCGTCGCCGCCGCACACGTTAATGCGGCTGATATCGGTGAACTGTGACAACAGAATCGCCTCCTACAAAAAGAGGGAGACCCTTGAATCCTAAAACTCAAGTGCCTCCCACATATGTGCTCTATGAAGGGTGAATTACGCGTTCGCGAGCGGGCGTACGCTGACCCTGTGCTTGATACCCTTGTGGAACTCAACGGTACCGTCGACCAGCGCGAACAGCGTGTCGTCCTTGCCACGGCCAACGTTCTCACCCGGGTGGATGTGCGTGCCGTGCTGACGGACGAGAATCGTGCCCGTGGTTACCGTCTGGCCGGCATAGCGCTTCGTGCCAAGGCGCTGACCGCGGGAGTCACGGCCATTACGGGAGGAACCGAGTCCTTTTTTGTGTGCCATTGTGTATACCTACTCTTTCGTTACGAGTGTAATCTACTCGGCGACGGGAGCTCGGCAACAGCCTCGGCCTCTGCCTTGACAGCCTTCTTGGCGCGGGACGTAGCCTGGACCTTCACGATCTTCAGCTTGGTGAGCTGCTGACGGTGACCCTTCAGACGACGATAGCGCTTACGCTTGTGGAACTTGAAGACCAGCTGCTTCTCGCCCTTGAACTGCTCAACGATCTGAGCGGTAACCTTGGCCTTGGCCAGCTTGTCGGGATCGGTGACGATCTTCTTACCATCGTTGAGGAAGATGACCGGCAGGGTGACCTTGTCGCCCTCATTGCCCTCGATCTTCTCGACGGTGATGACATCGTCGGTGGCGACCTTGTACTGCTTGCCGCCCGTGTTAACGATTGCGTACATGTTTACTTGCCCTTCATGCATCAGTTAGTGCAACAGCCGAATATAGTAGCAGGCGAAAATACCCCCGTCAACGAGTATGTGGAGCAAATCCACAAGTTCGCACAGGTATGGGGCTGACGAGTCGGCCCTCGTCGTCCTCGCATGCTTGATTCTGACGCTCGACATCGTAGGAGCAGATGGTCACGAGGTCTTGCATACCGGTGGAAACAATAGGTGCATCGACGCCCGGGGTCAAGCCCTGCAACAAAACATCAGCAGCAGAAAGCAAAATCTCCGGACGCATGGAGCCCTCGTTGTCGGCATGGGTGTCGAGCATGAGCACCAGATGGTCCGGACGCTCCCCCGCCGTGATCTCATAGCCCACCAGTGTGTGGTCAAGGTCTAAGCGCTTGCTCTTTTTGCCGCGCGCATAGTCAATACCATGACCCGCGCGCAGCGTGTCGATCGCACGACGCACCTCGTCGGCGCTCACGGGGGCTTCGGGGTCCAGGTGCAAGTCGATACGGTACGACAGACGCGTAAGCTGAGCCGTGAGCGCCGGCGTGCGCACGTCGATGTACGCCGCCTCGATGGGCGCCAGATCGGCCGGAGAGGCCGCAGCCAGGCGCCCAAACGCCTCGTCGAGCGCCACGAACTCGGTCATAAACAGGTCATACCACTCGCAGGTCGACGACGTACCAACCGGTAGCGCCGAAGAGAAGCCCACGCGCATGTGCGGAGAGAAGCCCTGCGTGACGGCATAGGGAAGTCCCGCACGGCGCACGATGCGCTCAATGGTATGGATTACTTCGAGATGGCCCAGGTACTTAAGGCGGTCGCGCTTGCCATAGCGAACACGAAGCCTAAAGAGCGAGGGGTTGTCGGTCAGGCGCTCACTCATGCGCGATCACCCATCAATACATTCTTGGCGTGGAGCGTGGGGCAGATCCCGCAGCCGGTGCACGACGTGCGGGTGCAGTCGGGAGTCGTGACGCCCTCGAGCGAGCGACGGTACTCGCGCTCGAGGAAGCCGCGCGTGCAGCCGGGACTCACGTGCTCCCACGGCAGGCGCCAGTCCAACTCGTAGGGCAGGTGCACGAGCTCATT
The DNA here is from genome assembly GCA_027669365.1 of Coriobacteriaceae bacterium AM49-12. GTDB lineage: Bacteria > Actinomycetota > Coriobacteriia > Coriobacteriales > Coriobacteriaceae > Collinsella. The sequence goes on from JAQEDL010000009.1 coordinate 40,031, forward strand.
GAGGTCGATGCCGTTTTTGGCAGCAGCTTCCTTCCAGTTATCGAGCGAGAAATGCTCTACCCAGCGTCAAAGCGAGAGCCCGAGCGCCAAGCATCGATGATGACGGGCGTCATGTCACGACCGGCGCGGGACAGCGCGGCCTCGATGAGCGAGGTCTCGGCATCGTGGTAATGCACGCGGACGGCACGGTTGCGAACGCTCGTGATAAGCAGCTTCTGGCGACGCTTGACGTCGTCGTAGTCGAGCTGCGGGCACCACTGGAACGGCGTGGCAGCCTTGGGGATAAAGACCGAAACCGAGATGGATACCGAAATCGAGCCGCGACGAGCCTTGGGCACCACGGAACGACCGAGCTCCAGCACGTGATCGGCCAGATTGGCAATGGCTACGATGTCCTCGTCGCGCTCACCGGGAAGGCCCATCATAAAGTAGAGCTTCATGCGGTTCCAGCCGGCCTCGAGGCCGCCTTGGCCGCACGGTCCAGGTCCTCCTCGGTCACGTTCTTGTTAATGATGTCACGCATGCGCTGACTGCCGGCCTCGGGCGCGAACGTCAGGCCGCCCTTCTTTTCGCCGGCGACCGACTCGGCCATATCCACGCCAAACGAATCCAGGCGCTGCGACGGAATAGATACGCGAATACCCGTATCCTCCAGGCGACGGTTGAGCCTGCCGAGCACGTCGCGAATGCAGGAGTGGTCAGTCGTGGAGAGCGAGGTCAGCGACACCTCGTCATAGCCGGTCTTTTCCAGACCCTGAATCACCGACGAGACGATCTGGTCGGCCGAGCGCTCGCGCACTGGGCGATACGTCATGCCGGCCTGGCAAAAACGACAGCCGCGGGCGCAGCCGCGCAGGATCTCGATAGACAGGCGGTCGTGGACCAGCTGCGCATAGGGTACGCACGACTGCGACAGCGGATTCGTGGCGCCGAAATCCTCGACGACGCGCTTGTAGACCACGGTCGGCGCATTCTTGCCTTCACGCGGCACGGTGTAGCCATGCGGCGAACAGGGCTCGTCGTGACGAACCTCATAGAGCGACGGCACGTAGTTGCCGGCAATGGATGCAAGCTGCTCAACAATCTGTGCGCGCGGGACTCCTTCGTCGCGCAGGCGACGATGCAGCTGGCAGGTCTCGAGCAGCGACTCCTCGCCTCGCCGATGAGGATGGCATCGAAGAAGGCCGCGTACGGCTCGGGGTTGTACACCGAGGGGCCGCCGGCGATGATAATGGGGTCGTCCTCGGTACGGTCGGCCGCTAACAGCGGAATGCCAGCGAGGTCGAGTGCCTCAAGGAAGTTCGTCACCGCCATCTCGTGCGGCACATGCAGGCCGACGATATCAAACGAAGCGACCGGCGCTGCACCCTCGAGCGAGAGCAGCGGAATGCCTGCCTCGCGCATAGCGTCACCCATATCGGGCCACGGCACATAGCCACGCTCGCAGGAGATGCCCTCGGCCTGGTTAAGGATGTTGTAGAGGATGGCGATACCCTGGTTGGGCAGACCAACCTCGTACACATCCGGGTAGATCAGGCAGCAACGGTAGTCGGCATCGGCCTTGGAAAGCGTGCCCCACTCGTGATCGATATAGCGACTCGGCTTTTCGACCTTGGCGAGCAACGGCTCAATTAAATGAAAACAATCTTGGTACGGAACGCGCAACGGAAAACCCCTAAGCAGCGAGATCTGATGCGTCCTGATAGGACGCCATAGGACGGGTAGTGCCCGCGACCGTGGTCACCAGATCGCGAACGCGGGAGAACGTGGCAGTGACCACCTCGTTGGCACGGCTGTAGTCGACATCGCGTTCGTAGAGCGAAACGAGCGCACGGCCCATGCCATAGGTGCCCGCGGCAGCAGTGAGCGCCTTGACGGCAAACCCAATATGCGGCGTCTGCTTGACGAGCGCGCGGGTGACCGCGCGGATCACAAGACCGCCGGCAAGCACGCCCGCGACCTCGTAGCCGCGCTCAGGCTTAATGCCGCGTCCAAAGACGGCAGCGAGCTCAAAGAGCATGCCCACCTGCGCCAGCGCCATAACAGGATAATCGGCGCCCGGCAAAAACACCAGTGCACCGGTCGCCATATTGGTGAGCGCGCACGAGGTGATGATACGATTAGCTGCCGCGATGCGCATAAAGGCAAAATTCGCCGCAAAAGCCGTTTCCTTGTCGGTGCGATCGAGAATCCAGCGGGCAAGCGTCTCGAGCAGATACGTCTTATCGGTTGCCGCCACCACGCCGAGCATGGGCGTGGATTCCTCGATAAACGGCACCTCCACAGCAGACTCGGCAAGCACGCACACGGGGGCGCCGGCGATCACGAGCTCCTGCACGGCACTCTCCAAGCGGTCGGAGCCGCACGAGAGCACCAGCACCACATCGGTATCGGTCTTTGGAGCAATTCGCTCCTCCCCCAGACGCTCGACGCGCACAATGCCCGAGGTCGTCTGCGGCACAAAGGCGTCACGCACCGTCTCGGCCAGAAAGCGCGAGGCGGACGAATCCAAATAGACCGAGACGCGCACCGGCGTATCGGAATCCTTCTTAACGGACGCGCCCATCTTAAAAGCGCGGGTCAGCTTATCTACGGGAATTTTCATAGCAAACCCCTCCAGCGGTTACGCGGCGCCCGAACGATGCCGCCATATGGATTGTACGATACCCACCGTCAGCAGCTGAATCATCATCGAAGACGAACCGAAGCTAATAAACGGTAGCGGAATACCGGTAATCGGCATCATGCCAATGCACATGCCGATGTTTTCGAAGGTCTGGAACGCCCACATGCCAACGATGCCCACACACGATAGGCGCAAGAACAGCGACTCACACTTAAAGGCGACGCGAATCGTCGAAAAGATCAGCAGCACGTAGAGGCACAGGAGCAAAAAGGAACCGCAAAAGCCAAAGGTCTCGGATAGGAAGGCGAAGACAAAGTCGGTGTGGAACTCAGGAAGAAAGCCGCCGGCCGACTGCGTCGCATGGCCCAAACCCTTACCAAAGAAGCCGCCCGAGCCAACGGCGATAAGCGACTGCTGCAGGTTGTAGGCATCGTCCGAATCGGCATTATCGGGGTCGATAAAGACCGTCAGGCGGTTCATCTGATACTGCTTGATGAGCACATCGTGGCCGAGCAACGAATCAAAGACCGAATCGAGCGCCAGGACGAGGGCCACCAGGCCCACAAGCAGGGCCAGGGTCGACAGCACCCATCGCGGCGCGCACCGCTCATGCAGATGACGATGGCGCCCGAGACCAGCACGACCAGGCCCGAGCCCAGGTCGCCCATGGCAACGACGGCCAAAAACGGGATGGACAGCATGCCGCAGAGCTTGACGTAGTCGCGAACGGTATCGATGCGGCCGTTATACTGCGAGCCAAGCGTGGCGATAAAGAAGATGGTGATGAGCTTGGCAAGCTCGACCGGCTGGAATGTCAAGCCGATACCGGGAATCTTGATCCAGCCTGTCATGCCCAGACCGCCCGTATAGGACAGACCCGGAATCTTGGGCGAGAAGATCACGATCAGGTCGATGACGAGCAACGCCGTCGAAAAATTGGAAATACCGCGCAGATCGGTACGCCAGACGAGCACCGCAAGCACCGCGCCAATGCCAATGCCCAGCAGGTGGCGCGAGAATGAGGCGTCGGCCTTAAACTGTGACGCCGACCAAATAATGATGGCGCCATAGGCAACGAGCGCGACGGTAGCCAGCAGCACACCGATATGCACCTTTTGGCGAAACGTACCGCGCGAGGCCGAAAGTTGCTTGTTGACGCGGTCCAGGCTGCTGCGAGAGCCGGTCTTGGTTGAACGGAACAGATCCGCCGGAGAAAAATCCATCGCAACCTCCTATCGAACCGAAGAATCGCCCGAGGCCGAAGAGGTATCGGGCTCGTCATAAATCACGCCGAGCACGTCGCGCACGACATGCATCGCGGTATCCGAACCACCGCCGCCCTGCTCCAGGACAGTAGCGATGACATACTTGGGATCATCGGCCGGTGCATAGGCGCAGAACCACGCGTATTCGTCCTCGCCGCTTTTCTCGCCCGTGCCCGACTTGCCGTACACCTGCGGCGTCAGGGTGCCAAAGTGAGCCGCCAGGGACGTCGATGCCGTGTAAATCACGTCGTGCATGCCGTTGCGAACAAGAGTCAAATCCGAATCGCTGTTGATCTTGGCCTCCAGGCGCTTCTTCTTGCCCTTGCCGTTGTACTTATAGGCATCGCCGTCGCCATCGCGCGACACGGCAGACAAAAACACGTGAGGCACGTACTGTTTGCCGCCGTTGGCAAGACCCATATAGGCGCACGCCATCTGCAGGGGCGTCACCAGGATGTCGCCTTGGCCGATGGCAATGTTGGTCATATCGCCGGCATTCCACTTGCGGTCCTCGGCAGAGGCGTCGGTAAAGTACGACTCTTTCCACTCGGCATCGGGAATACGGCCCGCGCCCTCACTCGGCAGATCGATACCGCAGGTCTTGCCTAGGCCCCAGCGACGAAAGACCTCCTGCAGGCCCTCGGAATGTTGCTCGTCATAAAAGAACGCCTTGCCCATGTCGTAGAAGACGGGGTCGCACGAGTTGGCGATACCCGACTGCAGCGTCATGGTGCCGTGGCCAGACGTCAACCAGCAGCGCTTGCCCCAAGCCTTGCCCAAGCCCGTCCAATAGCCCGTGCAGTTGGTTGTCTGTGTTGAAGTGTAGGTTCCAAACTCAAGACCGGCCAGTGCCGAAAGCGGCTTGATGGTCGAGGCCGACATGTACTGTCCGCTAATGGCGCGGTTGAGCAGCGGGTGCGAACCCTTGTCATCATTGAGCTCGGTCCACACGTCATTTGAGACGCCGCCGATAAAGACGGAAGGATCGAACTTGGGCTCGCTCGCCATGCCCAGGATCTCGCCATTGTTGGGATCGAGACACACCACAGCGCCGTTGCCGGCATTGCTGTAGCCAGTGGTCTTGGCAAGCTCGATGGCGCTCGCCAGCGCCGTCTCACAGGCCTGTTGGATCTTAAGGTCGAGCGTGAGCTTAATGTCGGAGCCGGCCTTGGCGGGCACGGCGCCGGCCTGACCGGTCACATTGCCCGAGGCATCGACCTTGACGGTCTGCTCGCCACGAATACCCTGCAGCAGGTTTTCGTAGTAGCTCTCAACACCCGCCTGGCCCACGATATCGCCCGACTGGTACGTAATCCGGCCAGCAGAAGCATCATCGTCGCCAGAGGTTTTCTTATTCTGGGCCTCAAGCTGCTCGGAGGTAATGGTGCCGGTATAGCCCAAAATGTGACAGGCCGTCTCGCCATATGGATACTGGCGCTCGGTACGCTCGGCAATCTTGACGCCCGGGAACTCGCCGGCGTGCTCCTGAATATAGGCAACCGTGGAGCGACGGACGTCCGTCGCGATGGTATGCAGGCTCTGAGCGCCCTCGGAATTGTCCTGAATATTGCGCAGCACCGCCACGTAGGGCATACCGAGCACGTTGGCAAGATGGCGAACCAGAACCTCATCCTCGGCAAGGTCGCGGTAGGCCACGACAGCAAGTGAGGGACGGTTCTGGACAAGCGCCACGCCATTGCGGTCGAGGATGCGGCCGCGCACAGCGGGTGTGGTAACGGTGCGCGTCTGATTGCTATTAGCCTGCTTTTCGTAATAGTCCGACGAGACCATCTGCATGCCCCACAGCTTGACGGCAAGCGCCGCGAACATCGCGCCCACACCCGTGGTGAGGATGGAGAAGCGGCCCTTAAAGGCGGTCGCCGCGGTATTGCCCTCGCCCTCGGTGGCGCGCGGGGCCGTTCCATGCTGCGTATCGTAGGTAAAACGAGAATCGCCGCGACGCATGATGACCAGCGCGACCACGATGGCCACTACCAGCACGATACCGGCGATAATAACCGTCATCTGGGAAGACATCTACAGGCCTCCCCTATTTGAGCTTACGGGTCTTGGGCTTAAAGCGCATGCCCGTCTGGCGTCCGCCACGTGCGGAGAATCCATAACCGGACTGCGGCACGACGCCGGACATCAAAAACGGAATGGCAACCAGACCCGTCAGGATCGAAGACGGCAGCGCATGGCCGAAGATCGCCACGACAAAGCTCGTCTCCAAACCCATAAACAGCAAGATGATGCTGTAGATCACATTAATGACGAACGCGAAGGCGCCCACAGTGATGCCGCGCGCACTCGGGGTACCGCCCGTCTGACCGGCAGCGCTATGCACCAGGGCAAAAGAACCCACGGTCAGCAGGAGCGACATAACGCCCACCGGCACGGCAGCGGAAAGGTCATAGAACAAGCCGCTGCAAAAACCGCACACGACGGCACGGGTCGGGTCGCCCGAGAACACGCTTAGGCACACCAGGATAATCATAAAGTTGACGCGACCGCCCGCAATGGAGATCTGCGGTGCCAGGCCTGCCTGCAACAGCACGCACACGATGGCGGCGATTACAAACGTGCGGGAGCTCATCCCCTGCTCATGTAGATCCATGGACATGCCCCCTATTCGCTCGAGCCGGAATCGGTCGTCTCGGACGTGTCGGAACTGTCATCCGGGCTCTCGTCCTTCGTCTTGGTCGCAGCATCGCGCGACGTTCCCTGCGGCGTGCTGTTGGCCGTGTTCACGTCCTCATCCGAGGCCGACTGTTCGTCGGTCAGCGAGGTAATGACCAGCACTTCCTCGTTGTTCTCGGCCGTCGTCTGGGCGCGCACCACAATGGTGTAGTACACGTCGTTTGCCGATTTCTCAACCGACGAGACGGTGCCGAGCGGTAGACCCTTGGGGAACACACCGCCAATGCCCGAGGTCACGATGATGTCGCCAACCTTAACGTCGGAGTCGACGCTCACGTACTCAAGACGCAGCGTGCCGTCAGCCTGACCCTGCAGCATGCCCTGGGCGCGCGTGTCCTGCACCATAGCGGACACGCCCGAGTTCTCGTCGCCAATCAGGCGCACGGTGGACGTCTTGGCCGAGACCTCGATAATCTGGCCTATGACACCGGCAGAACTCGTCACAGGCATGTTGATGGTAAGACCGTCGGCAGAACCCTTATCGATGGTGACGGTCGAGGTCCAGGCATCGCCCGAAGCGCCGACGATACGAGCTGCGGTTGATTTGAGGTTGTAGGTCGACTGCAGGCCGACCAGCCCCTCCAGTCGCTCGGCGGTCTTTTGAGCCTCGGAGAGCTCGGCAACCTTAGAGGTCAGTTCCTCGTTTTGCTTCTTAAGCTCGTCAAGCGTGTCCTGCGACGCCGTAAGGTTAGAGAACACGTTACCGATCGCATTGAAGGGAGCCGCCACAGCCGAGCCCACAAAGCGCACCGGCGAGGTAATCGTCGTCACGCCCGAGCGCACGGCATGAATCGGTCCTGCCTCGCCCTCGCGGATGTAAAACGTGAGCAGCAACACCGAAATCAGGCTGAAAACAATCAACGGGCGCATACCCGTTGATTGTCGCTTGGTATTCAGATTTGTGGAGAAACCCGAAGATCGTGCCAAATGGAATCCACCTTTTGGAAATTAAGCATTGGTCTGGACGAAGCCGCCATCAAACGCATTGGCCTCGAGCACGCGGGCACAGCCGTTAACGACGTTATCGAGCGCCGTGGGGCTGACGTTGACCGAAACGCCGGTCTCATCGCGCAGGCGCACGTCGAGACCGCGCAGCAGCGCGCCGCCACCGGTCAGCAAAATGCCGTAGTACATAAGGTCCGAGGCAAGATCGGGAGGCGTAGCGTCGAGTGCGTCCTTGACGGCCTTGGCCATCTCGTCGAGCGGCTTGTTGAGCGCGCGACGAATCTCCTCGCTCTCGATGCGCACGGTCTTGGGCAGACCGGTGATCACGTCGCGGCCGTTGACCTCGACGTCGAGCTCATCCTTGAGCGGCACGGCGGAGCCGACCTTGATCTTGATGTCCTCTGCCGTACGCTCGCCGATGGCCAGGTTGTAGGCATCGCGAACGTGCGTGAGAATGGCCTGATCGAACTCGTCGCCGGCAATACGGATGGACTGCGAGACGACGATGCCGCCCATAGCGATAACGGCAACCTCGGTGGTACCGCCACCGATGTCGATGACCATGGAGCCGGTGGGTTCCTCGACGGGCAGGTCGGCGCCGATGGCAGCCGCCATGGGCTCTTCGATCAGATAGGCCTGGCGGGCACCGGCCTGGATCGTGGCCTCAAAAACAGCGCGCTTCTCGACCGACGTGACACCGGAGGGAACGCAGACGACAACACGCGGACGCGGAGTCCACGGATAGCGCTTCTCGGACGCCTTGTCGATAAAGTAGCGAAGCATGGCCTCGGTAACATCGAAGTCGGCGATGACGCCGTCCTTCAAGGGACGAACGGCCACGATGTTGCCGGGCGTACGGCCGAGCATGCGCTTTGCCTCGATACCGACCGCCAAGATGCGCTCGTCGTTCTTGTCGATGGCGACAACAGAGGCTCGCGAATGACGATGCCCTTGCCGCGCACGGAGACAAGCGTATTGGCGGTGCCGAGGTCGATGGCAAGATCGCCCGCATAGCTACCGAAGAACATATCCATCAAAGAAAACAACGCAACTCCTGATGTGTTGGATGATTGCTGGAAAACTACTAGCTCATCATACTAGCGCAAGCCCGGCACCTCACTTGCGGTGAAGCGCCGGGCAAAGCTAAATCCCATAAGGTCACTACTGGTTGTCAGCAGCCGAGAAATCCATATCGAGCGAAGAAACGGCCCAGCCGATATGATTGTCGGAGCGCACGAATTTGACGGTGTACTCCTGCTCGCCGCCCTTGGACAGCGATGCCTTCACCTTAGCGGTCGTCTCGGTCATGGACTGATCCATGCCCTCGACGGACACGGTGGCACCCTGCGGAATCGAGGAGATGATCATCGACTTAGCGTCCTCGGACAGGCTCGAGGCCAGGCAAGACTCGGCCTTTGCGGTGTCACCGTCACCGGCAGCCTGGAACAGATCGGTAACGACAGACTCCTGAGACGGGAAGCCAAAGCCGCGCGTGTAGGCAAAGCCCAGACCGCCCGCGGCGATCAAAATGAGCAGAAGCAGCACGATGAAGACTTTGAGGCCCGTGTGGCGATGGCGGCGACGGACCTTGGCCTGCTTACGATCCTGACGGTCCTGCTGGACCATCTCGGACTCGGACAGCGTAAAGAAGCCGGTGTCCGAGGGATCGGGCATAAACTGACCGGTCGCGCCCGTAGGATCGAGCGGATCGACGGCAGGAGCGTCCATCGCGGGCGCCGGAGCCGTGGCCATAGCCGTCTGGGCAGACAGCGCAGCAAGCGAATCCTGCACGCGGGCAAGCTCATCGGCCTGCTCGGAGGTGAGCTGGTAGATGCCATCGGCAGTAGCGGCGTTAAAGGCGTCGAGTGCGTCGGAGGGACGGCCGGCGGCAGAAAGCGCCTGACCCATGCCGGCGTTGAGTGCACGCGTGTCGTCGCGGGGGCCGGCAAAGTCGATAGCCGTGCGGTAGGTCTCCACGGCATCCGCCGGACGGCCGAGCTTAATGAAGCAACGACCGAGCTCGCCGAGTGCGGCGGCAGGAGCCGGATTGGCGCCGTCGATGGCAGCCTGACGGAAGGCGGTTCCCGCGTTGGCATAGTCGCCCGACTGGAACAGCGCATTGCCTAGGCCCAGATAGCCTTGAACGGCGTGGCATAGGAAGCATCCTGCGTAGCGGCAGAAAACGCCTGAGCGGCCGTCGTGTAGTCGCCCACGGCGGCGAGCGCCTTGCCGCGGTTGGTGAGCAGCGCGCCGCGCTTGCCGTAGGTACCGTCGTTGAGGGCGGCGGCATAGGCCTCGGCGGCCTCGGCATACATGCCAGGTGCATCAAGGCGTTGCCACGAAGGTGATCGGCCTCGCCCATAATCTCATCGGGAGTCTTTGCCGCCCCAAGCATCTGGGCTGCAGCAGAAAAATCACCCGCGCGGTAAGCGGCGCGGCCCTGTTGGATCAGCTGGCTATTCAAGGAAGTCCCCTTTACTCGTGAACGATCTCGACATGGACGATCTCGTCGCCGGCACGCAGCTGCGAAATCACATCGAGACCCTCGACCGTGGTACCAAAGACGGTGTAACCGGAATCGAGGTTATGCTGGGCACCCAGGCAGAAGTAGAACTGCGAACCCGCGGAATCGGGGTCCATGGAGCGTGCCATGGCAAGGGCGCCATCGACATGGCTGTTGCGCGGATTGGTGGCAAACTCGCCCTTGATGCAGTAGCCGGGGCCACCGGTACCGGGCATACCGTCGGGGCCCTCAAGACCGGCAGCGACGTCGGCGCGGACATGTCGCGGGTATTGGGGTCGCCGCCCTGGATAACAAAACCGGGCACATAGCGATGGAACTTAAGGCCATCATAGAAGCCCATCGTGGAAAGCTCGCAGAAGTTCGCGACATGAATGGGAGCGCCCTCGCCGTCAAACTTGACCTTGATGGTACCCTTCGACGTCTCGATTACGGCGCACTCGTCGCCGACGAGCTGATACTCGGGCGTGTAGAGCTCTTTCTTAAAACCAAACATGTGGTTCCTTCCTCGTGCGTTTAAAGCATATTTGTACGAATTGTAGCAATAAGCACGGGTTTACATCAATTGCGCACGTAGGTTATGCCGACTATGGCGAACTAATTTTAGGAACGCTGCTGCGGCTTCCAGGAACCCACATTGGCATCGTACTGGTTCAGCGCGCTGTTGCCGCCCTGCGCGATGGGCGCCAGGATCTCGCTTTGGTGGGAACTCATCGACTCGCCATCGGGAATGGCCAGCGAGATATCCCAGCTCTGGCAGATCACGTCGACGCGCTCATACATCCACTCGGCAAGCTGCTTTAAGTGGGCGATGTCGTCCGCATAGACCGTATCGTCCTGATACTTAAGATTGTTGAGCTCATCTTGCGTCTTTTTGATCTGGTCGCGCAGGGCGTAGGCACTCTGCGACAGCTCCTGACGGGTGGACAGCGGCGTTCGGAGATAACCGTTGTTAAAGGAATCGATGACCTCGCCGATCTGGTCCTCGTCAGCGTAGGACACGATGGTCTGATACAGACCGTCGAGCCTGGTATAGAGCTGATCATCGGTGAGCACGGTTTCTTCCTGGACCACCTCGGCAGAATCGCCCTGCTTGGTATCGTCCTCAGTCGCCTCGCCCTTTTGACGCGTGGGGAAGGTGGTTTGTGCAGCTTGGCCAAACTGGTCGTAGAAGCCAGGCATAACACCCATGGGGTCGGTCGTCACGAACCAATAGGCACCACCGCACACGACGGCAAGGACCGCGATGATAATGAGCGGCTTGGGGATATGACGCTTGTGCTTGTGATAGGCGTCCTCGTCGGGATGCACCTTGCGCTTGGGTTTTTGAGCATCGTCATGCAGGGAAACGGGCGTGGGAATATCGACCTTGGGGATACCGAAATCCTTATCGAAAGCTGGCAGCACGCAGGTCTCATTGGGGTCGGCGGCGTCCGAAAGCACCGCAGCGGCAGAGGCCGGCGCATGCGGCACCTCGGTATCGATCTGCTCTTGCGTTAGGCGCGGAAAGCCCGCCGTGCGGCCCGCTGCCAGGTCGGATGCGGCCGCGTCCTCGGAGAGGATACCCGGAGCGGGGCGTCCGCATTTGGGGCACGTGCGATCATGCGGAGAAAGACGGGCACCGCAGCCCTCACAGAACACGAACTCGGTGTGCTCCGGACCATCGCCCGGACCCACATAGGCGTTGCAGTAGGGGCAGAACGAGGCGCCGTCCTCGATAGTCTTAAGGCAATGCGGGCAGATCACGGCATCCTCTTTTCGAAACAATTCAAACGATCGAGGTTAGAGCATAACATCGCCACGGCCCCACAGGAGCAAGGCACCAATTCAACATCGCCAGGGCGCGTAGTTATTTCTTCTTTTTGCTTGGCATCGAGACTTTGATGCCTTGGGCGGACTTGGTCACGCGGGAGCGCTTGACTCCGGTACTCTTCTTTTTCTTGGGCTGGGCCTGGGCCACGCCCTCGAGTGCGCGGGCCTCGGCCTCACGAACGGTGCGAGCTTCGCGGCGCTGCGCCATGTCGGCGGCGACGCGCTTGGCAAAACGCTCGGCCGTCGAACCCGTCGAGCTCACCTTGCCGCCACCGCGACCCAAGCGGACGCGCACACCGCGGCCAAAACCAGTTGCGGCATGACGACGACGCGGCTTGAGCGAATCCATCATCGTGGCGAGCTTAAAGAACACCGAGCAGGTGATGACCACGATGACAGCCAAGATAACCATCTGGCCCATCGACAGGTTGGCAATAGACAGCAGCTTCGGGAATCCGATAACGCCCGTCAGGATGCCGGCAACTACAAACACAAAGAGCGCCACACGTAAGGGCGTGAGGGGCTGCGAGATACGCCAGATCAGGCTGACACTCGCCGCGCACGACGTAAGTAGCACATCGTAGACAGCGTGAGCTGGTTAAAGCCGAACACGCGCGCCACAAAGATATCGAGCGCCGCGGCCAAAATGACCGCAAGCGACGCCGGCAGTGCCCGCTTGAGCACGTTCGTCAGGAACGACCCCTTCACGCGAGCATTGTTGGGCTCCAGGCCCAACACAAAGCCCGGCGTGCCAATGCAGAAGAAGTTGATGAGCGTCATCTGAATCGGCTCGAAAGGGTACGGCGGCAGTGCGATGCACAGCGCCGCCAGGCCCATCGAGAACAGCGTCTTAGTCAGGAACAGCGAAGCCGAACGCTGCAGGTTGTTGATGGAGCGACGGCCCTCGGCCACCACGGCGGGCATCGAGGCAAAGTCGTTGTCGACGAGCACGATCTCGGCCACGTTACGCGCGGCATCGGAGCCGGCCGCCATGGCCACGGAGCAGTCGGCCTCCTTGAGCGCCAGCACGTCGTTGACGCCGTCGCCTGTCATGACCACGGTGTGCTCGCGGCGCTTGAGCGCCTGCACGAGCTCGCGCTTCTGCTGCGGGGTCACACGACCAAAGACATGGTAGCGGTCCACTGCGGCATCGAGCTTGGCCGGCGTATCGAGCGTCGTGGCGTCCACATAAGCGTCCGCCCCCGGCACGCCCACCACGCGCGCGATCGACGACACCGTACGCGGGTCGTCGCCACTGATCACGTTGAGAGTCACGCCCTGCTCGTTAAAGTAGCCGATGGTCTCGGCCGCCGAGGTACGGATCTCGTCGCGTATGGTCACAAAGCCCACGGGCTCGGCCTCGCCCACCATATCGCCATCGGGCGTAAAGCCGTCAACGCGCGCCACCACGAGCACGCGGCAGGTATCGGCAAGCTCGGCGACACGGTTCTCGACCTGGGCAAACGCACGATCAGAGAGCACAAACTGCGCCGCACCCATCACATATGAGCCCTGTGCAAACGACGCGCCGCTCCACTTTTTGGAAGACGAGAACGGAATGACCGACAGCGGCTCAGACACCTCGACCGGGCGATCTGCGTAATAGTTGAGCAGCGCCTGGCAGGTCTCGTTGGCATCGGCCGAAGTCGCACGCGCCACGTTAGCCAGCGCAAAATCGAGCACCGTGGTATCGACGGGAACGGCGGCTTCGCCCTCCCCCGCGCCCATACCCTCGATCGGCAGCGGATACGTGCCCTCGACCTCCATGCGACCCGACGTGATGGTGCCTGTCTTGTCCAGGCACAGCACGTCGACGCGCGCGAGCGTCTCGATGCAGTAGAGCTGCTGCGCCAGCACCTTGCGGCGGGCCAGGCGCACCGTGGCGATGGCGAGCACCGACGAGGTCAGCAGCACCAAGCCTTGCGGGATCATGCCCAGCAGGGCGCCCACCGTGGACAGCAGCGCCGACGAGGGCACATGACCAGCCAACAGCTCGGAGAAGCACCACGAAAGCGCGCTATCGCCCGGGGTTCCCGCGGCATCCCACAGCTCGCTCACACTCGAGGAAAACAACGCCAAACCGAGCGGGATCATGATGATGCTCGCAAACCGCACGATGGCGTTAAGCGCGTTCATGATCTCAGAATTGACCTTTTTGACGTACTTGGCCTCGTTATTAATTTTGGCTACGTAGTTGTCGGCGCCGACATGGATCACGCGGGCGCGCAGCAGGCCCGAGTCGATAAAGCTGCCGCTCATGAGCTCAGAACCAGGCTGTTTCTTAATAAGATCGCTCTCGCCCGTCAGCAGGCTCTCATTCACGAGCGCCTCGCCCGAAACCACCACGGCGTCAGCGGGGATCTGGTCGCCGCGCCCCAAGCGGATGATGTCATCGAGCACGATCTGGTCCAGGTCGAGCTCCACCTCGGCGCCGTCGCGCACCGCGATGGCCTTCTTGGAGGTCAGCAGCGTGAGTTTATCGACCATCTTCTTAGAGCGCATGGACTGGATGACACCGATGGCGGTATTGAGAAACACCACGAACAAAAACGTCAGGTTCTTAAACGACCCGGTCACAATGACCAGGAGCGCCAAGATCACGTTGATCAAATTGAACAGCGTGCAGAGGTTCTCGATGATGAGCTCTTTGACCGACTTGGTCTTGAGCTCCATGTTGCGGTTGATCTTACCGGCGGCGATGCGCTCCTCGACCTCGGCGGTCGAGAGTCCGCGCTCGATATCCGTTGCTGCCATACCACGTCCCATCACGTCGCGTCGGTATAAGAAAAACCGCCCGGACCATGCGAGGTTCGGACGGTCTCACGTTCGATGGTGCCCCATGTTGGATTCGAACCAACGGCCTTCTGCTCCGGAGGCAGACGCTCTAATCCCCTGAGCTAATAGGGCCAACGTTTGGCATTATACCCAAGTGCACCACGGGCTATCAAAATAAAAGAAAAAGCTTTGCAATTCCGGGGAAGACGCGGCGCAACGGCTCACTTTAGAAGGCAAAAGCGAATCAGATAGTATAAACTCTCATGCACCATATATACACGGCTCGCGATGCGGGCCGTTTTTGCAAGGGTTATCCATCGATGTGAGAGGCACACCATGATTGCAATTTTAAAGCAGAGCGCCAGCGACGAGGCCGTCAGCCATATCGTCAGCTGGATTGAGAAAAAGGGCCTGAAGACCGACGTCTCGCGCGGCGAGAACGAGACGATCATCGGCCTGGTGGGCGATACGACCAAGATCGACCCATTCCTGCTCGAGTCCATGGACGTCGTCGAGCGCGTGCAGCGCGTCTCCGAGCCGTTCAAGCGCGCCAACCGCAAGTTCCACCCCGAGGACTCCGTCATCGACTGCGGCCACGGCGTCAAGATCGGCGGCGACCAGTTCCAGGTCATCGCCGGCCCGTGCTCCGTCGAGGGCGAGAACCTCATCCGCATCGCCCGCCGCGTGAAGGCAGCCGGCGCCACGATGCTGCGCGGCGCGCCTACAAGCCCCGCACTTCCCCGTACGCCTACCAGGGCATGGGCCCCGCCGGTCTGGACCTGCTGTGCGAGGCATCCGCCGAGCTCGACATGCCGATCGTCACCGAGATCATGGACCCGCGCGACGTGCAGGTCTTCCTCGACAAGAAGATTGACGTCATGCAGATTGGCGCTCGCAACGCCCAGAATTTCCCCCTGCTCAAGGAGGTCGGCAAGACGCAGACCCCGGTTCTGCTCAAGCGCGGCATGTCCGGCACCGTCGACGAGCTGCTCATGGCTGCCGAGTACATCATGAGCGAGGGCAACGACAACGTCATCCTGTGTGAGCGCGGTATCCGCACCTTCGAGACCCGCACCCGCAACACCTTCGACCTCAACGCCGTGCCGGTGCTCCACCACCTGTCGCACCTGCCCGTCGTTGCCGACCCCAGCCACGCCACCGGCTACACCCGCTACGTTGAGCCTATGGCGCTCGCGGCGACCGCCTGCGGCGCCAACGGTCTGGAGATCGAGGTCCACGACGACCCGAGCCATGCTTGGTCCGACGGCGCTCAGGCCCTCACCCCCGACCAGTTCGACGACACCATGCGCCGCATCCGCGCCATCCGCGAGGTCGTCTGCCAAGAGACCGTTCAGGAGTAGCCCATGGGCACGGTGAGAAACGCACGCGTTAACCAGGGTGGCCCCAAGTGCGCCGGCATCGTGGGCCTGGGCCTCATCGGCGGCAGTTTTGCCCGCGGCTATGCGCAGGCGGGCGTCCGTGTGCTGGCCTGGGACCCCGATGACGACGTCATGACGGCCGCCAGCATGGGCACCGTTGCCGGCGAGCTCAACGACAAGACGCTCGGCGAGTGCGACATCATCGTCCTGGCATGCTACCCCGAGGCCTGCATCGAGTGGCTCGAGGCGCACGCCCAGGCACTCGCCGACGCCACTGACACCGAGGCCATCATGGGCCCCGTGGTGATCGACACCGTAGGCGTCAAGGGCATCGTGTGCGAGCGCGCCTTTGAGCTTGCCCGCGAGCACGGTTTTTACTTTGTGGGCGCGCACCCCATGGCGGGCACGCAGTTCTCGGGCTACGCGCATTCCCGCGCCGACCTGTTCCAGGACGCACCGCTCGTGCTTGTACCGCCCGCAGTGGACGACGCACTCAAGCTGGAGCTTTTGGGCCAGGTGCGCGAGATGGTACGTCCCCTGGGCTTTGGCAAGTTCAGCGTAACGAGCGCCGCCGAGCACGACCGCGTCATCGCCTTTACGAGCCAGCTCGCGCACGTCGTCTCCAACGCCTATGTTAAGAGCCCGACCGCTCAGGTCCACCACGGCTTTTCGGCCGGTAGCTACCGCGACCTCACCCGCGTGGCACACCTCAATCCTCAGATGTGGTCCGAGCTCATGATCGACGACGCCGATGCGCTCGCCTTCGAGATCGACCATCTGATCGAATCGCTTGGCGCCTACAGCCACGCCCTTAAGGACCGCGACCAGCGCTATCTGGAGAATCTCCTTGCCGAGGGCGACCGCATTAAGCGCGCGCTCGACGACGAGGCCTCCCACTAGACCACCCATCACGCCAGGTCGAAAGGACCGAAGCTTATGGCGATTACTATCGATATCGACACCGCACGCCCCTACCAGGTGCATGTGGGCACGTTTTTGCTGGAGCAGGCGGGGCCGCTCGTGCGCGCCACCGCCGGCGGCACCCGCGCCGTCATCGTGACAGACACCAACGTGGGCCCGCTCTACCAGATGCCCGTTAAGCAGAGCCTGGAGGCGTCAGGCTACGAGGTGAGCATCTGCACCTTCGAGGCCGGCGAGGCCCATAAGCGCGCCGAGACCTACGTTGCCATTTTGGAGTTTGTGGCCGAGCACGAGCTTTCGCGCTCCGACGTGATCGTGGCACTCGGCGGCGGCGCGTGGGCGACGTGGCGGGCTTTGTGGCCGCCACCTACATGCGCGGCTGCAAGTTTGTGCAGATCCCCACGAGCCTGCTCGCCATGGTGGATTCGTCGGTGGGAGGCAAGACCGCCATAGACCTGGCTGCCGGCAAGAACTTGGCCGGCGCCTTTTGGCAGCCGAGCGTGGTTATCGCCGACGTGGGGTGCCTGGCCACCCTCACGCCCGAGCAGTTCGCCGACGGCTGCGGCGAGGTCGTCAAGCACGCCGTAATCGCCGACCCGGAGCTTTTCGCCGAGCTGGAGAAGACCCCGCTCACGCTGGAGCTGCTCAACCAGGACGTAGCTCGCGTAGCGCTCATCATCGCCCGCAACATCGACATCAAGCGCGCCGTGGTCGTCGCCGACGAGCGCGAAACCAACCAGCGCAAGCTCCTCAACTTTGGACACAGTGCCGGACATGCCGTCGAGGCCTGCGAGCACTTTGAGCTGGGACACGGCAACTGCGTGTCGATCGGCATGGGTATCATCACGCGCGCCGCGGCCCTGCACGGCGTCTGCGATGCCGCACTGCCCGGTCGTATTGAGGAACTCTGCGCCCGTCATGGCCTCACGACCCGCTGTGACCTAGATGCCGATACCGTCTTTGCCGAGGCGCTCCACGACAAGAAGCGCGCGGGCGACACCATCGACCTGGTGA
This sequence comes from Coriobacteriaceae bacterium AM49-12, assembly GCA_027669365.1. Classification (GTDB taxonomy): domain Bacteria; phylum Actinomycetota; class Coriobacteriia; order Coriobacteriales; family Coriobacteriaceae; genus Collinsella. The sequence continues at coordinate 57,989 of JAQEDL010000009.1, forward strand.
TTCCGCACGGCATTGGCCGCTGCAGCATCGACCGCACACCGCTTTCCACTTTCCACGAACTCATTGCCGAGGGCCTCGCAGAAGGGAGACGCATCCGCATGCTAGCCCGCATCACCCCGTCCCCGCTCAAGGCACCGTTCCCGCCATCGCGTCCAAGTCGATGGCGCATCGCCTGATCATCTGCGCTGCGCTTGCCAACGGCGAGACGCACGTCACCTGCAACACCACCTGCGCCGACATCGAGGCCACGGTGCGCTGCCTTACGGCACTGGGTGCTCGCATCGAGACCGTCGAGGACGGCTTCCAGGTCCACCCCACCATGAAGAGTGTTGAGTTTGGCCTGCTCAAGGCCCTTGCCGGCGGCACGCTTGACTGCGGTGAAAGCGGCTCCACGCTCCGCTTTATGCTGCCTGTCGCCTGCGCGCTGGGTGCAGAAGCAACTTTTGTGGGTCAGGGCGCTTGGGCGCCCGCCCGCTCTCCCCGCTCTCGGACGAGATCATCGCCGCCGGCTGCGACCTACAGGGTCTGGGCGGTTTTCCGCTCAAGACGAGCGGCCGCATGCGCCGGGCACCTTTGTGCTTCCGGGCAACGTGAGCTCGCAGTATATCTCCGGCCTTCTGCTGGCAGCCCCGCTGCTGGCCCAGCCCTCCTGCGTGCAGGTAACCGGCCTCATTGAGAGCCGTCCCTACATCAACCTGACGATCCAGGCCATGAAGGCCTTTGGCGTCGAGGTCAACGTCGAGCGTATTCCGGCCAAGGACGGCCAGCCCGAGGTCACGAACTTCCGCGTGAGCAGCGGCTCGTACCGCACGCCCGGCAGCGTAGCCGTCGAGGGCGACTGGTCCAACGCCGCCTTTTGGCTGTGCGCCGGTGCCATCGGCAACGACCCCATCACCGTCGAGGGCGTGTCGCTGAGCTCCGCACAGGGCGACCGTAACGTGCTTGCCGCGCTTTCGCGCTTTGGCGCCCGCATCGTGCGCTCCACCAACGCCGCCACCGTGCAGTCCGACAAGCTCGCCGGCTTTGAGATGAGTGCCCACGACATTCCGGACCTGGTGCCCGTCATCTCGGCCGTGGCCTCACTGGCACAGGGCCGCACCTTTATCCGCGATTGCGCCCGTCTGCGCATCAAGGAATCCGACCGCCTGGTCACCACCACCCGCGAGCTCACCGCGCTGGGCGCGCAGGTGCGCATTGCCGGCGATGACCTCATCATCAAGGGTGTCGATGCCTTCACCGGCGGCGAGGTCGATTCGCACAACGACCACCGCATCGCCATGATGGCCGCTATCGCCGCGAGCCGCGCCGCCGGCGAGGTCGTGATCCACGGCGCCGAGGCCGTCAACAAGTCCTATCCCGATTTCTTCGACCACTACCGCCTGCTGGGCGGCAAGGTCACACTCGAGGAGGAATAGCATGTCCTCGACCTTTGGCAACGTCTTGCACGTAAGCATCTTCGGCCAGTCGCACTCCCCCGCCATCGGCTGCTCGCTCGATGCGTCCCCGCCGGCATCGCCGTTGACCAAGAAGCGCTGCAGGCCTTTTTGAACCGTCGCGCCCCCGGTCGCGACGAGACCGCGACCAAACGCCGCGAGGCCGACGCCGCCCACATCATCGCCGGTGTGGTCGATGGACATACCACGGGAGCACCCATCGCCGCGATTATCGAGAACACCAACACGCGCTCAAAGGACTATTCCGAGCTGCGCCGCAAGCCCCGCCCCGGACACGCGGATTTTCCGGCGCGCGTGAAGTATCACAACATGCACGATGTCGCTGGTGGCGGGCATTTCTCCGGCCGCCTGACGGCACCCCTGTGTATCGCCGGCGGCATTGCGCTGCAGGCACTCGAGGCCCGCGGCATTAACGTGATGGCGCATGTGGCGCAGATCGGCGGCATCTCCGACCTGCCGATGGACGATATGGTCTATCGCGAGGCCGACCGCAAGGCGATCCTGACGAACGATCTTCCTTGCATTGACGCCGCCGCAGCCGGCCGCATGCGCGAGGAAATCCTAGCCGCGCGCGACGAACTCGACAGCATCGGCGGCATCGTGGAGTGCGGCATTTACGGGCTTCCCGCGGCATCGGCGACCCCATGTTCGACGGCATCGAGAACCGCATCGCGCAGATCGCGTTTGGCATTCCCGCCGTAAAGGGCGTGGAGTTTGGCATGGGCTTTGCCGTGGCCGCCATGCGCGGCAGCGAGAACAATGATCCGTATCGCATCGATGCCGAGACCGGCGAGATCGAGGTCGAGTCCAACAACGCCGGCGGCATCCTGGGCGGTATTTCGACCGGCGCGCCCGTCATGTGGCGCATGGCCGTAAAGCCGACGCCCTCCATTGGTCGTGAGCAGCAGACGGTGGACATGGACGCTATGGAAAATGCCGAGCTCTCGGTCCACGGCCGCCACGATCCCTGCATCGTCCCCCGAGCCGTCCCCGTAGCCGAAGCAGCCGCCGCCCTCGCGATTTGGGACGCTCTCCTCGAGGACGCAGACCAGCTCTAAAAATCTCCGGGGGCCAACTCCGGCCCCCACGCCCACCCAGTGATTTTTCTGGGACGGGGATTAAAAAAATCATTGTGTACCTAAT
>JAQEDL010000090.1:0-1249 GCA_027669365.1 Coriobacteriaceae bacterium AM49-12
GGCCGTGTCTGCGAACATCGTAACAGTCGACGAGGAGTCGCTGCGCAAGGACATAAAGAATCTGGTGAGGAAGACCGTCGAGGAGACGCTCAACGCGCTGCTCGACGAGGAGGCGTCCGAGCTCGTAGGGGCCGGGCGCTACGAGAGGACGGCAGGCCGGGAGGCATACCGCAGCGGCCACTACGCGAGAAAGCTCGTCACCGGGGCAGGAGAGGTCGAGCTCAACGTGCCGAAGCTGCGCGGCGCGACCTTCCAGACGGCCGTTATCGAGCGCTACCGCAGGCGCGAGACTTCGGTCGAGGAGGCCATCGTCGAGATGTACCTCGCGGGCGTCTCGACCAGGAGAATCGAGGACGTCTCCGAACTCCTCTGGGGAGCGCCCGTGTCCTCCGGCACCGTCTCCAACCTCAACGAGAAGGCGTTCGCGTCCATCGAGGCCTGGCGCCAGAGGCCGCTCGAGGGCGATTACCCTTACGTTTTCGTCGACGGCATCTACCTCAAGCGCAGCTGGGGAGGGTCCTACGAGAACGTGGCCGTTCTGGTGGCCATCGGCGTCAACTCCACCGGCGACCGGGAGGTCATCGGCTGCGCGGAGGGCTACACCGAGTCGGCGGACTCGTGGCGCGAGTTCCTCTCGTGGCTCAGGGGGCGCGGGCTCTCCGGCGTGCGGCTCGTCACCGGCGACAAGTGCGCGGGGATGCTCGGTGCGCTCGAGGAGGTGTTCCCCGGGGCACGCTACCAGCGCTGCACGGTCCGCTTCTACCGAAACGTGTTGGGAAGGGTGCCCGTGACCAGGAGGAAGGCCGTGGCGCGCATGCTGAAGGCGATTCACGCGCAGGAATCGCGCGAGGCGTGCTCGAGGAAGGCGGCGGAGGTGGCGGACGAGCTGGACGGGATGAGGCTCGGCGCGGCCGCGAGGACGGTGCGCGACGGCTTCTCCGAGACTCTCGCCTACACGGACTTCCCGCCGGAGCACTGGCGCAGAATCCGGACCAATAACGGTATCGAGCGCATCAACCGCGAGATCAGGCGGAGGACGAGAGTCGTAGGGACCTTCCCGGACGGCAACTCGGCCTGATGCTGGTGACGGCGAGGCTGAAGTACATCGTGGAGCACGAATGGGGCAAGAGGAGGTACCTGACATGTCGAAGCTGGAGGAGATGGACGAGCTGAGCAAGAAGGCGGAGGGCTAGAGCAAGGCGGGGCCGAGGCCGCCTCGATCAATTTGCGAAAGAATCTTGACGGTACC
>JAQEDL010000091.1:0-1129 GCA_027669365.1 Coriobacteriaceae bacterium AM49-12
TGCCCGGTACGCGTAGAGCCATTTTCTCACCGCCGGGGCGGGGACGTCGAGCATCTTGGCCGCGAGTTCGAAGCCGAGGCCGGCCTCGAACAGGTCGGCGGCGCGTGCCCTCATCTCGCGACCGTATCTTGCCTTCTTCCTGCGGGGCATTTCCGATGCCTCCCTTTTCTCGAACCTTAATTTCAAAGTCCAAGAAATGGGATGCAGTTCAATTTAAGTCTGTCCCCAATGAGTGGGTGGAAGGTTGCGGGTTCTTTACGGGGATGTAGTGTGGGCTGCGGAAACGTGGTTCTTTCCGTACAATAGTTCAACTCGTGTAAACGCAGGGAAGGGACATCCATGGCAGACATGATCGAGATCAAGCATCTCAACAAGTACTTTGGCGACCTGCATGTGCTCAAAGATATCAACCTCACCGTCAAGCGCGGCGAGAAGCTCGTAATGATCGGGCCTTCCGGCTCGGGCAAGTCGACGCTCATCCGCTGCGTCGATTATCTTGAGGAGCCCACGTCGGGCGAGGTCATCATCGACGGTACGCCGCTCACCAAAAAGAATCACCTGGAGATGGCCCGCAAGTATAGCTCCATGGTGTTTCAGCAGTTCAACCTGTATCCCAACATGACGGTGCTCGGTAACCTGACGCTCGCGCCCATCAAGCTGCAAAAGAAGAGCAAGGAGGAGGCGACCGAGATCGCCATCGCCGCGCTCAAGCGCGTCGGCATGGCGCATAAGGCCGGCGAGTATCCGCAGAATCTCTCGGGTGGTCAGCAGCAGCGCATCGCCATCGCCCGCGCCCTGTGCACCAAGCAGCCCATCATCCTGTTTGATGAACCGACCTCGGCGCTCGACCCCGAGATGGTGCAGGAGGTGCTCGACGTTATGATCGAGCTCGCGCAGGAGGACATCACCATGATCTGCGTGACGCACGAGATGGGCTTTGCGCGCCAGGTGGCCGACCGCGTCATCTTTATGGAGGACGGCCGCATCCTGGAGGAGGGCACGCCCGAGCACTTCTTCGATAACCCCGAGAACCCGCGCTGCCGCGAGTTCCTGTCCAAGATTCTGCACTAGGCGCGGTGATGGACATGACGGATATGACGAGGGCGGCTGTATCGCGCCGTCACTTTTT
>JAQEDL010000092.1:0-1100 GCA_027669365.1 Coriobacteriaceae bacterium AM49-12
TCCGCACGAGCCGGAGAGCACTTAATGTGCTCTCCGTGCGAGCACGGCTGTCGAGCCAGGCGCTTCGCCTGCCGCCGCGCGACCGGGGCGGGCACCCTCCAAAGATTTTCAAAAAAGTTGTTGACGCGCGCGTAACGACTCGTCTAATATATCCCTTGCGCGATGGACCTGTAGCTCAGTTGGTTAGAGCGTCCGGCTGATAACCGGGAGGTCACAAGTTCGAATCTTGTCAGGTCCACCACTTTCTTTCGCAATAAACACCCCAGCGAGAGCCGAGTCGCCGCTGGGGTGTTTATTACTGTCTCCGTGGGGGTTTAGCTCAGCTGGGAGAGCGCGGGCTTTGCAAGCCTGAGGTCAGGGGTTCGATCCCCCTAACCTCCACCATGATGGACCTGTAGCTCAGTTGGTTAGAGCGTCCGGCTGATAACCGGGAGGTCACAAGTTCGAATCTTGTCAGGTCCACCATCAAAACTGTGAAGAGTCCTGGGGCGTTGCCTCGGGGCTTTTTTCTTGTCTGCGATAAATCTCATTTTGGTTTTGTGTGCTGTGCGAAAGATTGGGTAGTATAGCTATTCAATGCGGCGACCCTGCCGTGTGTTAACCGCTACGTACCGGAGGTGTTCCATGGTTCGTGTCGACATAGAGACCATCGTCATGGCCGCCGGTCCCGTGCCATCGCTTATCGTGCTTCGCGAGCGCTGCAGCAAATCGGACTCGCCCGCGCCGTTGCGTTCCCTTTCCATTCAGACTGGTTCGTTTGAGGCTGCTGCCATTAGCCGTGGCATCGATAGTGGCCGCACCGAGCGCCCGATTACCCACGACCTGTTGCTCGATACTGTTGGCGCCCTGGGCGCCAAGCTCGAGCGCATCGAGATCGTTCGCGCCGAGCCGCCGGTGTTCTACGCGACGATCGTCGTACTGGCCGATGGTAACGAGCGTAAGATCGATGCCCGTCCCAGTGATGCCATTGCCCTTGCCGTGCGCAGCAATGCCCTATGTTTGTGGAGGACGACATCATGAATCGCTTGGGCACCGTTTCTGCCCATGCCGAGGAAGTTGACGACGAGCAGGAGTTCGAGAAGTTCGACGAGTTCGTCCAT
>JAQEDL010000093.1:0-1091 GCA_027669365.1 Coriobacteriaceae bacterium AM49-12
CTCTCCTCCTGCGCGGGGTCCTCGGCGGAGGACGGCGCGAGGCGCGCCTCGGCGCCGTGCTCACCGACAACGGGAGCGAGTTCGGCGCGAGGCGCGCCTCGGCGCCGTGCTCACCGACAACGGGAGCGAGTTCGCCGACGAGGGCGCCATCGCGGCGCTGATCGGCGAGCGGGACGGCGAGACCAGGCTCTTCTACTGCGACCCCCGGCAGAGCCAGCAGAAGGGCGCGTGCGAGAAGAACCACGTGTGTTAGCGTCAATATATTTTTCACCATTTTCACCAACGTATTTTCGCCAATCGCGCCAACGCGGATGCGCCGGATTCGCTTACGCGGATGCGCCGCTTTCGGCGTCTAGGCTCCCTCCTCCTTCCCGTCCTCACCGCCGATGGATACGTCCTTCAGGCGGTACGACCGTCCCGTTATCTTGATCATCGCGCAATGGTGGCAAAGCCTGTCGGCCACCGCCGAGGCCGTGACGTTGCTGCCGAACACGTCGCCCCACCTACCCACCGGCACGTTGGTCGTGACGATGGTCGACCGCTTTAGCGCGTAGCGCCTGTTGACCAGCTGGAACAGCAGGTCGGCACCCTCCTTGCCGATATCGAGGTAGCCGAGCTCGTCTATTATCAGCAGGCTGCAGTGCTCGTAGAACCGCATCCTGCGCGCCAGCGCCTCCTTCGCCGAGGCGTGCTTGAGGTCCTCGACCAGCCTCGAGCAGTCGGCGAAGTACACCTGCTTGCGGGCCATCACCGCCTCGTGGCCTATGGCTATCGACAGGTGGGTCTTGCCGACGCCCGGGCTGCCGACGAGCACGACGTTGTCGCCGCGGTCGATGAACTCGAGCGTGGCCAGCTGCTCGACCAGCCCGCGCGGCACGCTCGGCTGGAAGCCCCAGTCGAAGTCGGCCAGCGTCTTTATGTAGGGGAAGTTGGCCATCCTCGTGCGGCGCTCGTCGTCGCGCGCCGCTTGAGGGCTATCTGGCGTCGGTGAGCTCGAGCATGGCGTCGACCAGGCCCTTCCTCCCGTCGGCGACGAGCCTGACGTACTCGGGCACCGACGACGCCATGCCCTCGAGCCCAGCTCCTCGAGT
>JAQEDL010000094.1:0-1089 GCA_027669365.1 Coriobacteriaceae bacterium AM49-12
GTGAACTGCGCCCCGAAACTTGGACTGAATAAATAGCGACTACGCCGCAAGGGCCCGGCTCCGGAACTCCTCCGGCGTCAGGCCCTTCAATCTTACCTGCCTGCGCCGCGTGTTCCAATGGACTATGTACCCTTCCAGGTCGCGCTTGAAGTCCTCGAAGCTGCCCCACTCCCTGCCGCGGTAGAACTCGTCCTTCACGTGGCCGAAGAGCTGCTCGGTGGCGGCGTTGTCGATGCAGTTCCCCTTGCGCGACATGCTCTGGGTGATGCCCGCCCCCTCCAGCCTGGAGGTGTAGGACTCGTGCTGGTACTGCCAGCCCATGTCCGAGTGCATGGTCGGTGCCGCCCCGTCGGGCAGGGCCTCGAGGAGCCGGTCGAGCATCCTGTGCTGCTGGGCGAGGTCCGGCGAGGTCGATATGTCGCTCGCCACGATCTCCTTCGTGCAGAAGTCGAGCACCGGGGCCCAGTAGGCCTTGGCGCCGGCGACCTTGAACTCGGTGACGTCGGTGCCGAGCTTCTGCCACGGCCCCTCGGCGCCGAAGTCCCTCGCGATGACGTTCTCGAACGTGCTCCCCACGAGCCCCCTGTAGGAGCTGTACCGGCGGCGGGAGCCCCGGCGGCGTATCCCGCACCGGATGCCCATCTCGCGCATCATCTTGAGCACGGTCTTGTCGGCCACGACCGCGCCCAGCTCGGCGCGCAGGCACATGGCTATCTGCCGGTGCCCGCAGCCGTTGGCGGTGCGCGAGAATATCTCGGCCGCGGCGTCGCGCAGCTCGGGCCGGGTCGGCCTCCGCGGGTGCGCCAGCGCGTAGTAGTAGGTCGACCTCCTGAGCCCCGAGCACTCCAGCAGGTGGCGCAGGGAGTGCCCCTCCGCTCTCAGCGCCCTCACCGCCTCGGCCGCCGCCCTGGTCAGAGCCCGTCCCGCTCGACCAGGCGCGCAATTTTTAGGTAGGCGACCTCGGCCTCGAGCCTGCGGCAGCGCTCCTCGAGCTCCTGCTCGCGGGTGCGGGCCCGGGGTTTCGACCTCGACCCCCTCGGCCTGCCCTTCGGTCCGGGCCGCAGCGCCTCGGCGCCGCCCTCGCGGTAG
>JAQEDL010000095.1:0-1013 GCA_027669365.1 Coriobacteriaceae bacterium AM49-12
GGCGAGGCCCCGGCCGGCATTCTCGCGAACAGGCGCCTGAGCACCTCCTCCTGCTGGGCCATGTCCGGGCTCGTCGACACCGACCAGGAGACGATCTCCTTCGTGCAGAAGTCGTAGACCGGGGCGAAGTACGCCTTGCCCCAGGCTGCCTGAATTCCGTGACGTCGGTCCCGAGCTTCTCCCACGGGGCGCCCGCGCGAAAGTCACGCGCTATCAGGTTGTCGAACCTCTCGCCGACCGGACCGCGGTAGGAGTTGTAGCGATGGTAGTCGGTCTCCCGGCGGATGCCGCAGCGGATGCCGAGCTCCCGCATCATCTTGAGGACCGTCTTGTCCGCTATCCTCGCGCCCAGCTCGGCCCTCAGGCACATCGCTATCTGGCGGTGGCCGCACCCGTTCGCCGTCCTCGAGAAGATCTCGCGCACGGCCTCCCGGAGCTCTGGCCGGGTCGCTCTCGGCGGGTGCGCTACGGCATAGTGGTAGCTCGACGGCGCGAGCCGCGCGGCCGCGAGCAGGTCGCATAGGCGGTGATGCCCTGAAAGGGAGGCTACGACCTGGGCTTTCTCCCAGTTTGAGAGCTCTTCTCCGCTTTCAGCTATCGATTTTTTTAGATACGCCACCTGGGCCTCGAGTTTGCGCACGCGCTCCTCGAGCTCCCGCTCGCGCGTCCGCCCCCCGGGGCCCTCCGGCCTGCCGCGGCGTCCCGGCTCGAGCGCCTCCGGCCCGCCCTCGCGGTACAGCCTGCACCAGCGGTCGAGCGATGTGGCGGCGGCGATACCGAAGCGGGCCATCGCCTCCGACCGCGGCATCCCCTCGTCCACGACGGCCCTCGCGACGGCGAGCTTGGTCTCCATGCCGTAGGTCCTGCGGCTCTCGCCCATCCCGATCAGCCCCTTCCTCCCGGTTGCCCGGTACGCGTAGAGCCATTTTCTCACCGCCGGGGCGGGGACGTCGAGCATCTTGGCCGCGAGTTCGAAGCCGAGGCCGGCCTCGAACAGGTCGGCGGCGCGTGCC
>JAQEDL010000096.1:0-978 GCA_027669365.1 Coriobacteriaceae bacterium AM49-12
CCATCTGGGTTACGACTTGGGAACCAAGTTTTTGCAGCAGTCCGAAGAGAGCAACCTTATGTCTCGCATGACGCATGCTGCCGGTGTTCTCGGAATGACCGTTATCGGCGCCATGATTGCGGCACAGGTCTCGCTGTCCACGGCTTTGACCTTTGACGTGGGTGGTTCGGAGATTGTCCTGCAGGATCTGTTCGATTCGATCTTCCCCGGTCTGCTGCCCTTGCTGGCAACGTTCGCTTGCGTTGCCCTCTATAAAAAGGGCGTCAAGACCATTTGGATCATCTTGGGCATCTTCGCAATCTGCATCATCGGAACGGGCTTGGGAGTGTTCGCGGCGGCGTAATGTTGACTGCTATGTTCGCGCGTTGGATAACTAACTGACCGTTTGAAAACGGGGCTCGGCGTAAGGCCGGCCCCGTTTTTTATTTGAGGGATTTTCCGACCGTCCAAAAAATCACACTCGTCCATCACTCACGCATCTCTCGTCTCTCATTTGTCACTAACACGAGAGATAGCTGAAAGATGAGAGATAAATATGAGAGATGGCAATGCTGCAAGATGGCTGAGGGATCGAGGCAAAGTTCCCGTATACATGTGTTTACCTGTGCGAACGTGATTTGATTGAACCGATAACGGCATTTTGTCTCTCATCTCTCACTCATCTCTAAGCTGAGAGATAAATGAGAGACGAGAGATAATTACGAGAGATAGCTGAGAGATAGACAGACAGACGGTCTGTCGGGAACATGCATCGCTGTCAGATTGATGCCGCGCGCGGAGCAGCTGCACGTTCACCCGCGCCCTGCATCCCGCCATTTCACGCGCTGCACATCGAAACCTCCAGCAAAGCAGGTACAATAGCCCAATGTGCATCGCGCACGACGATGATATCGGCGCCCGCGACTGGGGGAGACAACATGGCAGAGCAACAGATAACGCCGGGGACCAAGCTTCAGGCGGCATTCGACGTGCCCATGG
>JAQEDL010000097.1:0-966 GCA_027669365.1 Coriobacteriaceae bacterium AM49-12
ATGGCAGCAGTTGCGCTCACGGCAAACGTCGAGGCGCCCATCAAGGAGCACACTGATATCGTTCTTGACTACGGTGTGGGCGTCGAGTCGGTGGACTTTGTGACTCTGGGCGTCGAGGTCCTCGTTGAGTACCTGGTGCTCTTTGGTATTTACGGCGGTCAGGCGCGCGGAACGATTGACGCCAAGGGCGTTGCCCAGCGTTTAGACGACCTGCGCGAGGCTATCCATGCCAATGCCGTGATGTGCAAGACCGCCGAGGCATATGTCCAAGACCGCATGCTCGAGCTTTCTGAGCACATGCCCGCCATGGTCGTCGGCAACGGCCCCAACTATGGCGTTGCCGAAGAGGCGGCCCTCAAGCTGAGTGAGACCATCAAGATTCCTGCCATGCATCACGAGGGCGAGGAGTTCGTCCACGGTCCCGAGATGCAGATCGTTCCGGGTTATCTGGTGTTTATCGTCGACGATCCACAAGGGTCGGAGCGTCTTGCGAATATCGCCGATGCGCTATCGAACGTTACGGCAAAAACGGTGCTGCTCACGGCCCATCCCAGGGGTAAGGCTCATGAGGTTGCGGTGCCTCAGGTGGCTCCGCTGCTCAGCGCAATTCCCAATCTTGTGTTCTTCCAGACGATTGCGGCCATAATCGCCGAGCGTCTGAAGTCATGGGACGTGCACCCGTATCTCGATGCCGTCTCCAAGCAAATGGAGGTCAAGGCAGAGGGCTACGAAGAGTCAGTCAATGCGCTTAAGGCCAAAGCGGCTGAGTGTTACGGAATGTAAGCGGGTTTTGATGCCCGTTGGCATGGGGGATGTGGAGACAACCCCAGAAAGGAGAGACAAATGAAGGAAACCGAGAAGATTGAGATCATGCATTTCGACCAGGAGGCTACCTCGAGGACGGCAAGGCGCTCTACGAGACCGGCAAGAAGATGACCGCGCTCGCCGACAAGGTCGCCGACGAGG
>JAQEDL010000098.1:0-911 GCA_027669365.1 Coriobacteriaceae bacterium AM49-12
AGGCCATGGTAAGAGCCGTGGAGATGGTAGTGTCGCGCAGGAAGGCGAACTTCTCGGGAACCTCGATCTTCTCGGTGCTGTTCTCCTCGGCGTCCTTAGCAAAAAGCGTACCGACTGCAGCGGAGATGTAATAGGCGAGTGAACCGAAGTGGCCCATGGCGATTTCATCGCCATCGGTAACCTTCTCGGTGAAACGCTGACCAACGGCGGGAAGCATAGCGCTCACGAGGCCCAGGAACATGCCGCCCACGATGACAAGCTGGACATCCTGGAAGCCAGATGCCTGCAGAACGGCAGACAGCAGGCAGGCCATAAACATGCTGTGATGGCCCGTCAGGAAGATGTACTTAAACTTGGTAAAGCGGGCAATGATAATGTTCACGACATAGCCGAGAATCAGGATCATCATGGTCTGAACGCCGAGGACGCTCTGAGCCATCGAAACAACGACCTCGTTGTTGGGCACGACGCCGGTGATGTGGAAACCGGTCTCGATGAAGGTACCCAGCGGAGCAAGGTTCTCCTGAACAACAGCGGCGCCGGCGGACAGCATGATGTAACCAAGAATGGGCTTCAGGGTGCCCGTCATCACCTTGTGGGCAGGACGCTTAAGCGCGACAAGGCCCACAAAGGCAAATAGACCCATAATCCACGCTGGCTTGGTCAGAATCGATTGGATAAACTCAAGTATGGGAAGGATGGCTTGCATCTGCGCTTCCTTTCTCTCTAACGTGGGCGCGTTTCCCTCTTCCACAGGGAACCGCCCTTTTTTTGTGCCGCTTTAGGCGTTAGCGGCGGCCGCCTTGATTGCCTCGAGGGCGTCTTCGCGGATCTTCTTCTTGTTCACATAGCTGCGAACGATCACAACGTTGCCGTGGAGCTCGGGGGCGAGTTCTTTAACGGTGATGAAC
>JAQEDL010000099.1:0-891 GCA_027669365.1 Coriobacteriaceae bacterium AM49-12
GTGGGCGCGTGACGTTGCCCGGTGAGCAGCCGGTGGGGCGGCCGCCATCAACGCGACGCCGCGCGCGATGATCAGTGGGCGCGTGACGTTGCCCGGTGAGCAGCCGGTGGGGCGGCCGCCATCAACGCGACGCCGCGCGCGATGATCACTTCGGCGGTGCGCGAGGTGTGCGCCGCGTCAACGCGACGCCGCGCGCGATGATCACTTCGGCGGTGCGCGAGGTGTGCGCCGCGCACGGCTTTTCTGGAAATATCGCTGTGACGATTTCGGTACCCGAGGGTGTTGCCCTTGCCGAAAAGACCTTCAACCCGCACCTGGGGATAGAGGACGGCATCTCCATCCTGGGCACGACGGGCATCGTCGAGCCGCGCAGCCTCACTGCCTTGCGCGACAGCATCGAGCTCGAGATCCGGCAGCATGCGGCTATGGGGCGGCGCGGAGTCGTGCTCACGCCCGGCAACTACGGCGCGCAGTTCATCTCGGGGCATTTCCACCTAAACGGTGCGCCGGTGGTCTTCATCTCCAACTTCGTGGGCGATGCGATTGATTGCTGCGTTCGCGAGGGATTTATCAATGTCCTTCTTGTGGGACACATCGGCAAGCTGGTGAAGGTCGCGGGCGGCATCATGGACACCCATTCGCGTACCGCCGACTGCCGCGCGGAGATTCTGGCCGCTCACGCGGCTTGGCCGGCGCGGGCACGAAGACCGTGCGCGATATCATGTCGTCGGTCACGACCACGGCGGCGCTCGAGGTAATCGAGGCCGCCGGTGTGGGGGACGCTGCGCGCGCCTCGCTCGCTGTGGCAATCGAGGACAGGTTGCGCCGCCGCGCGGCGTGGCAATCGAGGACAGGTTGCGCCGCCGCGCGGCGGGCGGATGCGACATCGCC